>JBDXHU010000011.1:0-221202 GCA_039989475.1 Halieaceae bacterium
GCGATAGCTACTCCAGGGCCACTCACCCGCCGATCGAACCATGGCCGCCCTCACGGGATTGAGCACAATGTATCTCGCGACCTCCAACAGGTAACTCTGCTTCTCGACCAGAATCAAAAATCATAGACCTGACCCCGGACACTCCACCCTAGCGCTGCCGACTTTCCTTAACATCATCTGCAAGCCAAACTTTTATCAAGGACTGATACGGCATATCCCGCTTGTTAGCTTCGATTTTAATACTATCCAGCAAGCCTTCCGGTAACCTCAGCGAGATCGTCTTCGTTGACGGCTTCAGGTTTGGCAGCGACACAGATTCGGCATTTGCCCAATCAACATAGTCGCTCGAATCGTGTGCTTCCCAAAACTCTCGTTCTTCCTGCTCTGATTCGAATTTTGGCGCTTTCTTAACTTTGCTCATAAACCGCTCTCTCCTTCCGGTGCATATCTCGCGCCGAGATTACCCGGATTAGTGTCCCGCCTTTCCTCAAGGTAAACGTAACGTGTAACTGTCTGGCAGTATCCGTTTGCCCCAGGGCATGGTATCTGGCTTCTTTTTGGCTGTGTCTATTATCTGGCAGCAATAGTAGCGGCGCATTAAAGAACAGTTGCTCAGCCTCAGACTGACTGACATCATGCTTATCAGCACTTTTACGGGAATTACCCGAATCCCAGTCAAAGCCCGCAATCTTGCCCACATCAATCATTCATGTATATTACCATCATATACACACCTTGCAACCATGCTGCCTGTGCGTGGCGATATCATTTCGGAAGAATCCCAGGCCATTTAAAATCCCGCCACATTATGTAGAGGCACTTGTTAGCTACTACAAATAGAATTTTTCATTTTGTGCCCAAAGTGTGCCCATTGCGTGATTCGGCCAGGTTAAGTGTTTGTACTGATATAATCGGCCCAGGGCCTGCCCCGTTTTAGTGGAGCAGGACGGTGGCCTGAGAATCAGGGTGGGATTAGGGCAGTCTCAAAAAGTTAATTGGTCGATACCTCAAGGCCTCCTCATTGATTTTCGGTATCAAGGAGTACGCTGCCGCGAGTACGCTTTTATCGTGGACCTAGTGAAAAGGCATCAACAATAGCGGGATTTTGCGATTCGTGATAACGCTTCTTCGCATTCCAGACTTTGAGGTAGCGATAGAACGGAACGGTGGGATAGAGATGATGCACCAGGTGATAATTCTGATAGAGCAATACCGGGGTCAGCAACCATTCCATACCAACGCGATTAGATGTGCATCGAAAGGGCTCGCCTTTTGCGTGTGCCTGGTGCGGGTAATGGGGTAAAAAATCAAACGAGAGTGCCAGGAAAATCGCTGTGAGACGGGTCGGAATAAGGAATAGCAATAGGTAATAATTCAACCAACCCGCAAGAGCAATCGCTGCAAATACAAGCACTCCAAAAAGCAACGCCAAATACAGTTCTCTGCGCTCGCTTTCAGGCCTTTTCATAAACTCCGAGCGCTTAAAATAGTAATAGAAATAGTTCAGGTCTAATGTCGCCCATTTAAACGGCAGAAGCCAAGCTGGTCCGGTACCCACGTACACGTCAGGATCTTTGCTTTCGTCGTTGGTGAACCGGTGATGCTGCATATGTACGTAACGAAAGGTGCGGAAAAATGGCACGGGCGACAGTAGAACGGTGGCAATTCGACCGACCCACTCGTTCAGCTGACGATTGGTGCTCACTGCATTGTGAGAGGCATCGTGGGCGGGCGTGAAGGACATATAAGCTGCAGTGGCATTAATCAGGATGGCCCAAAACAACGGCAAGGCACCTTCCACATAGGCGAATGTTGATAAGCCAAAGATGGCAAAGGCGACAACAAGAAGCATGATCGTTGGCCAGGCAATTTCTGGGCGCTGGTTAAGCGCTTCAAAAAGTATTGGATCATCGGTTTGATCCAGGTGGAGACTTTCCGCGGTCATATTTGGGCCTATTAACTACGTGTGAATCATCAGGTGCTCCCATTATTCGAAAAATCGCTGTACTCCAACAGAACAGAGAGTGACAACAGGGGGACAAATAGTGACAATATACCCTGGGTAGGTTTGCACCTGGGTCGACAGTTTCGGTCGGACACCACCATAGTTGGAGCGCATATTCCGGGTTAAGTACGCATGCACAATCACAAACATCCTTCCTCCAGCTATGCGCGCATCCTGTTTCGGCATTTACGGCTGAGCGAAGAAAACAGTCAGGCGTTTTTTGAAGGTACGAATGTCGACTATGTAGAGTTAATGACCCTGGACGGAACAATTCCCCGCGATGATTTGACCAGGATCTATCGAAATGCGCTGGCTATCTCCGACCTTGACGATCTCGGGCTGTCGGTCGGCACCCAGTTACACATGTCAACCCATGGCCCCCTGGGTGTGGCAACATTTAGTAGCCCGGATCTTCGAACCGGATTGAGTCTGCTGGCAAAATACGGCCAGACCAGGACAGATTTTTTTAACATTACACTGAGTGAGCATTCAGAGGGTTTGAAAATTGGTTTTGCTGAGGCCTTCGACCTGGATGACTTGCGAGTATTTGTTACGGAGAGCGTATTAAGCGGCCTCTTTTCCGCTATCACCCTTTTTGTCGGTGTGGGTCAATTCAAGGGGCATGTCTATTTTGCCTATCCAAAACCAGTCTATTGGCAGAAGTATTTCGATCTCTTTGGTGGAAAACTAACATTCAATCATTCAGAGACAGAAATTGTCGTACCAGAGTCCATGCTGTCGGCGCCCTCCCCTGTTGCCGATCCGGCCTTGCATCAAGAGTCGGTAGCAATCTGTGAACGGCAACTAAAAGAAATAGAAGACGGAGATGTAGGAAAATCTGTTTTATCAGCTGAAGAGGTGGTATCAATACTGATGCTCGAAAACCCGGGCAGGATATGGACCTTAAAGGAGGTAGCAACAAAGCTCCATATAAGCCCGCGCACGCTCATTCGAAAGCTGGATTCGGAAGGAACGAAATTCCAGGTAGTTCGAGACGAGCTGGCAAAAAAGCAAGCCACCAACTACTTAACCGACGAAAGTTTATCTGTCGAAAGCATCGGACACCTGATGGGCTTTAGTGATGTATCCAGTTTCAGGCGCAGTTTTAAGCGCTGGTTTGGGGAAACGCCATCACAATACATCGCCAGGGTCAGGGGCACTTCACGATAGAGGCCCGCCCAATCAGTTACATAGTTTGTGGTGTTTAGTTGGAAGCCGCTACAGGCACCGCATCGACCCGCACCCACTCAATGGTGCGGCTCATGAAGCCTACCTTGACCTTGAACTGCATGAGGCCAGGCTTCTTCAGGGATATCTCAGCATCCTTGTACTCGCCCAATTTCTCGGCATAGACCTGGCCCCGCCACAGATCGTCCTTCGAGCCATCGGCCTGCAGCTCCTTGACGATCTCGCGACCGACACGTTCGGGAAACTTGTCATTGCGTACAACGGTACCTTTACCCTCATCCAGGCTGATCTCGATCCAGCCCGGTTCGTCAGCATGTTTCCAAAAACCTGAGATATCACCCGCTAATAGCAGGGGTGCGGTGAGCATGGCACACAAAAAAAATGCGATACGATTCATCTTTGTTCCTCTATTGACTAGCCGTTAAGTTCGCGCGCGGTCAGTTTGCCCAGCTGGGACATGTGCACCTCATCGGGGCCATCGGCAATACGCGAGAACCGCGCCAGGGTAAATACCTCCGGAATCAAAGTGTCCTGGCACACACCCATACCTCCGAACACCTGCATGGCGCGATCCGCCACCTGCTGTGCCATGTTGGGTGCGACGATCTTGACCATGGAGATATAGGGTATCGCCGCTTTCATACCCTGGGTGTCCATCACGTGAGCGGCCTGCTGGGTCAACAAGCGGGCCTGCTCGATATCACAGCGACAGCGGGCGATCTCGTGTTGTACGCTGGTCTTCTTGATCAGCGGTTCGCCAAATGCCACGCGCTCCTGGGCACGCGCGCACATCAACTCCAGGCAACGCTGCGCCATGCCTACCAGACCCATGGCGTACTGGAAGCGGCCCGGTCCGAGGCGGCCCTGGGCAATTTCGAAGCCGCAGCCCTCACCCTTGATCATATTGCTCACCGGCACACGCACATTGTCGAACAGGAATTCCGCTTCACCGCCGGGGGAGTGGAGGTTGTCGAATACGCGAAGCTCTCGCACCAGCTTCACCCCGGGGGTGTCGCGGGGTACAAGAATAGTGGAGTGCTGGCGGTGACGGTCGTTTTCCGGGTTTGATTTACCCATCACCAGCATGATTTTGCAGCGCGGATTAACCGCATTGGTAGTCCACCACTTGCGACCGTTGAGCACGTATTCGTCGCCGTCGCGTACAATCTCCAGCTCCATATTGGTGGCATCAGAAGACGCGACCTGGGGTTCGGTCATGGCGTAGGCGCTGCGGATCTCACCCGCCAGCAGGGGCTTCAACCACTGCTCCTGTTGCTCCTGCGTGCCGTACTTCGCCAGCACTTCCATATTGCCACGGTCTGGCGCGTTGCAATTGAAGACAGCCTGGGCCCAGAGCACCTTGCTCATAGTCTCGAACAGCGGCGCAATTTCCACATTGGTGAGGCCGGGACTCCAGGGCTCATACTCGTGGGGAAGAAACAGATTCCACAAGCCCTCCGCCTTGGCCAACTCGCGGAGTTCATCAAACCAGGGCGGCGTCTCCCAGAGCTTGTCCTGGTTGAGGGTCCATTCGTTCCAGTCGTGTTCACGGGGATAAATATGCTTCTCCATGAATACTTCCAGTTTGGCGTTGAGCGCCATCACTTTTTCGCTGATTTCAAATCCCATGTTCGCTTTCCTCAGTCTGTATAGCGGAAGGTCAATCCATTCACCGCTTCGTGAAATCCGTTAACGGTATCCTGCACGATATCGGCTGCGCTCTTTACTTCATCGATACGTCCGACCACCTGCCCGGACAGCGGTATCGCCGCTTCCATTTCACCGCCGAAGTAGAGCTCGGGTATCCCCGCCAGATGCTCCATGGCGTTGAACGCACCCAGTGGCTCCAGCATTTCAGTACGCTGGGTGCGCAGTGCACGCAGTGCGGGACGCGATTGTTGGTTGAGAAACACCGTATCCGTTTCCTTCGCCGTAACCACCGCCTGCTTCCAGTTGTTGTGCACTGGCGAGTCCGAACTACTGAGCATACGGGTACCCATCTGCACACCTTCCGCGCCCATGGCGAAGGCGCCGGCCATGGAGAGTCCGTCGCAGATGCCGCCGGCAGCGATGATGGGAAGATCTGTACGTGAGCGGATCAGAGGCAATAGCACCATGGTTGATACCGGGCTCGGGTTCTTAAAACCGCCGCCCTCCCCGCCTTCCACTACAAGGCCGTCCACGCCACAGTCGATGGCTTTCAGTGCCATATCCAGGGTTGGCACAACGTGAAATACCTTGATGCCGGCCGCCTGGAAAGCCTCGGTGCATACATTGGGACTACCCGAAGAGGTGGTCACGAACTTAATTCCTTGTTCGATCACGAAATCGACGACATTGGTGCCCTTGACGTAGGACAGGGCCACGTTCATGCCGAAAGGCTTGTCTGTGAGGTCGCGCATTTTAGCCACCTCATTGCGGATATTGTCGAACTCACCGGAGGCGGTTTCGATGACCCCCATGCCACCGGCATTGCTGACCGCGGAGGCCAGCTGGGCGCGGGCAATCCAGCCCATAGGCGCCTGGATGATGGGGTAGTCGGTACCGGTCATTTCGGTGACGCGGTTTTTGATGGGGCGTGCTGTGGTCATATTGTTCCTCTAATACCTGTGTCTGATTATGCGAGGGAAAGCATCGTCTCCACGCCAGTGCCCTGTAGCAGGGAGTCGACACTTGCGCGATCTGCGTCACTCAAAGCCCTGTAACGTTCGTTGGTCCACATAAGGCACTTGGCCTGGTAGGGAAAGGTCTGCTGGGTCCAGCGTGCGCCATCGATCTCGGACTCCCAGGTTTTTTCACCCGCCTGCACGGCGCGGGCGTTGGCCAGCTGGGCCGGGGCGTAGACCCGGCCTATCTCTTCCATCAAACCACGCAGGCTCTCGGGTTGATCGTCCAGCCCGACCCAGTCCTGCTCAGTAGGTTCAAGTCCGCTCTGGTCGTGCATTTGGTCGACCCAGGCCACCGTGCGCGGGGAAACCTCGTGTGCAATCGCCCGCGATGTGGGGTCAAAGCCCACCAGCTGCGTCAGCTGGCCATAGAGACCGAAGTCACCTGCCGCCGGGCGATTGCCTAACATGAATTTCTGATTGGCCAGGTGATCTTCCATAGCGGCCAGAAAGCGCCGGTAGCTGGCATCGATCACGGGTGCAGTGGTGTCATTGGACCCCACCACATACAAACGGCCGACCTGGCGATCGGTGAAAAACTGCTTGAACTGCTGGTGCGCTTCCTGCGGCAGGCTCACATCCATACCCAGCGGCAATAGGGTGCCTGCATTATCCGCGTCCGCTTCCGGGTACCAGCGGTAGTGGAACATATACTTGGTACACCACTCGTCGCCAAAGTCTTCGATCAGGTAATCGATAAACGCCAGCGCCGGGTCTTCGGGCAGTACCGAGCGGCCGGGAAACATCGCCTCCAGGCGGCGGATAATCGGCGTGGAATCGCATTCCGCCTTGAGTCCCTCTTCCCCGTCAAAAAAGAATGTGGGGTGGAAAATGGGCTTCGGCTTCTCCACTCCCAGCGCATCACATGCCTGGTCTGGCTGGCCCCAGGTAATCGTGTAAGGCACGCGCCGGTATCGCAGCAGCCCCACCATCTTCTGGGTATAGGGCGAGGCGGTACCTCCCACTAAGCGAATTGGTTGCTGTGCCGTCATATGCACTTCCTCTTTCTTTCCGTTAAAACATGCGGGCCAAAACCGGCTCACGCCACCCTAAACATATTGACACACTTACTGTCATTATGTAAACCTGCCACTGTAATAAGTCGATCGACCACCGTTCACGGGGATACACCATGTACAGAGGCGACTACCAACTCATTGGCAGCGAGATGAGCTTCTTTACCCGCAAACTGGAAGCCCAGCTGCGGTGCCAGCAGATACCGTGGCGCTACCTGTTCAAGACAGAAGAACGCAAGGCAGAGCTGGAAGCAAAGGCCGGCACCCACTTTATCCCCCTGCTGATGACCCCCGACAAGTGGCTGATACAGGACACTATCGCCATCGGCCCGATGCTTGGCGAGCGCTTCAGGGAGCGCGCGGTCGTACCTGAAACGCCGCTACAACGCGCCTGCTGCTATATTTTGGAGGACGCCTTCAACCACTGGCTGGGCCGCGTCTGCGTGCATTCCCGCTGGTGCTACCCGGACAACGTTGCCTGGGTCGGCCCCCGGTTCGGCGCCAATATGATGCTGGACCGCTCTATTGATGAGCCTTTTTCAGAGGCGGAACTGGAGCAGTTGGCCCCTATTGGACCGATGATGTACGAGGGATTCGGTAAAGGCGTGTGCGAGGTTAATGGCGCAGGACCAGACCGGGCCACCGCCGTCCAGGGAGACTTCAGGAACATGCTGGACGCCCTGGCAGTACACTTTGCCGACAACGATTTCCTGCTGGGTGAGCGGCCCTGCCTGGCGGATTTCGCCCTGGCCGGTGCCAGCAAGGCCCACTTTATAAGCGACCCGGAGCCGAAAAGCTGGCTGGGGGAACACAGTGACATGCTGCATGAATATACCGGACGCTTTTTCAATGACTGGCAGGGTGAACTCACCCCCTGGTCCGCGGACGACCGGGTACCGGATACTCTGCAGACCGTGCTGGACTACCTGCAAGGCAGCTACTACCAGTCGGCGCCAGCCAATATTGCCGCCGGCCTTGCCGGAGAGAAATACTACGAGTTCGACTACGGCTTCGGTACCACCCGGGCGCGCACCCAGAAACGCCTGAACCAGGCGCGACTTCATGTACAGGACGAACTGCAGCGACTGGGGGCAGGCGAAAATGCCGAAATCCAGGGATTGCTTGCCGGGCGCGGCATACTGGAACACTATCTGAACTGACCGCGACGGCGGTCACCCGATCGATACAGGGGAACTACCCATGTCCACACGTACCAAACTCTGGCTTGTGCCGGCCTTGCTTTACGCTGTCTTTTTCTACTGGTATACCGACTTCGGCGGTCCCTTGAACGACACTGAAGTCGATCAATTCGTGGCCACCATGAAAACCAACGGCAGTGACACCGCGGTGATCGCCTTTATTGAAGAGTTTGCCCGGCAAGACAGTGGACGCCAGTTCCTGATGGTGAACAACATCGACATGAACGAGAATCCACCGGATGTAGAGGGCGCCGAGCCCGGCGAAAGCGCCTCTGACCTCATGGGGCGCTACATGGAACACATGTTCCCCGCGCTACTGGCCCGCGCCAGCCACCCGATACTCATGGGCCCTGCTGTCTATCCCAGCATGGACCTGGTCGGTATCGAGGGGGCTGAGAACTGGGATCAGGCCGCACTGTTTCGCTATCGCAGTCGCCGCGCCTTCCTTGAAATCGTCACCAATCCCGCGTTCAGTGGGAAACATCATTTCAAGACCGCTGCACTGGATAAAACTATTGCCTATCCGATTGAAACCGACCTCTATCTCGGTGATCCCAGGCTATTGCTGGGACTTATTCTACTGGCAGTAACCGCACTGATCGACAACCTCAGGATATCCAGACACCGGGAACAGATCACAGCTAAATGACCGCGGCGATTGGTCAAGGAATAATCTCTGCGGACCCTTTTCCGCAGATACAAACAACTCACTTGATTGCTGAGACCCGACACTATGCTACGAAAAATACTCATTGCGATAAGTGTTTTGATCTCAATACCGGTGATGTTGTTTCTCACCGCATGGCTTTATCCGCGCCCCGTGGACACCACACCGCCCTGGGTCTTTGCGAGCGACGGCAGTGAACTGAACTATTGTGACCTGCCTGAGCTCGACGGATCAGGACTCATGGCCAATGATATCCCCCGGGCCTACACGCCAGGTTGCGGCTATACACAGTACCCTCAACCTGTTTTGCGCGGCTGTACCGAACCCTTACCCGAAGGCGCGCAAGATATTCGCGGCCTATGGCAAAGCGTTGGCAGCAAATTTCCAGACCATGTAGAGCGTATCGAACAATGTGGTGATCGCGTGGTAGTAACCACGCTTGGGGTCATACACGACCACACTTCCACGAATGCATCTAACGATGTGGGCCCTATGGAGATCGGTCCATTGACCTTTTGCATGCGCACCTCACATGCTACAACGGCCTGGGAGAACAACAGACTGCACTTCAAGCTCTTTGCTAAGCGTACTGTCGTAGAGCGATATATCGACGATGGCACGTACCAGTGGACACATCCGCGCTTTGGCCTCATCAAAATGAAGCGCATCTGCACGGTGCCAGTGCATGCCCGCAGCTTTGACCGCAGCCATGCGCTGTAATTGCAAAAGTGAAAACAGGGGTACTGCCGACAGGCCACGATTTACCCAGAAGTCTTTGCCGGTTTCAGGATAGCGTTACCGGCCCCTGGAAGCTGCGCATGCCTGTGCCGAAGTGGAAGAAGGCAACGGTTGGCGTGGGCAGCGGGACGACCCAGGGTGACTGTAACTCAATCGTTCTAAGACAGGCGCCCTCGGGCAATGGCAGCTCTACGTCATGGTCCGCAACCCCGACAACTTCGACAAAGTCGCCTTTGGGCAAGCTCATGATGGTCAAGGTGCGGCCCGCCTCATAGCCCACCACATGGGACTTGTTAACGTTTATCTGCATCATGCCACCAGGATGAACCGTGGGTTTTCCGGGTATGGCCACATTGATAAACTGCCTCCCGCCGATTTCACGTTCGCGCACCGGATAACCTTCGCCATCGGGTGAATACCGGAACAACGCAGCGTCCATGGAAGCGTCGCCCACCCCCATACCGCGGAAGGAATCGTCCAGCCCTTCCAGTAGTAGCTCGTAATCATGCTGGGTAGCGGGGTCGAGACTCATCCACACACGACCGGTGGCGACCTCGACAACTTCCATATGCGAATTACGACCGTAAGGGACGGCGATGCCACCTTCTGGTAACTGTTCCTGCATGAGGGCTTTCAATGACTTCATCGCTATTCCTCGCAAGTTTATTTAACTCGCTGGTCCAGAATGGCCATGATGTTCTGGGCGGTCTCAAAGCTGGAGTTCTGGTTCTGTCCGGTGACAAAACGCTTCTCGTCGTCTACCACCGTGCTGGTAGCGAAGAAATCCATGAATCTCTCCTGGCTGGAATAGATGCCGCCGGCCTTGCGTAACTCCGTTTCCGGGTGCAAGGGGGTTACCTCTATGCCCAGTTCCTTCACCTGCTTGTCGCTGACACCGGTAATCTTGCGCCCGGCGATCAGCAGCTTGCCATCGCGATCCCGCGCCCGAATAAAGCCCAGGGCACCGTGGCAGACAGAGCCGAACACGGTTTCTTTCTCTCCGTAATAGGCCTCGCTGACCTTCTGCCCCAATACATCGGAATAACCGAGATCGTAGGCGGCACCCCAGCCGCCGGCAATCCACACCACGTCGTAGCGGGTAAAGTCCAGGTCATCGATTTTCAGGGAATTTTTCGCCTTGGCCTGAGCCACGGAATCCTGCAGGAAGCGCTCATCTTCGGGCGACCTGATAACCCGGCCCAAGGTCTGGGGGTCTATGGGTATCTCACCGCCCTTGATACTGGCGATCTCCACTTCCATTCCCGCGTCCTGGAACTGGTAGTAGGCGATGGTGAATTCCGAGGCCATGACACCGGTGGGATCGCCGCCGGTTTCCCCCGGCGCATTCAACACACCGTGACTGGTAGTGATTAACAGGGCCCGCTTGCCAGGCAAGCTGTAGTCCCGGGCATTTTCGTAAACGGGGTGTATGCCCAGGCTGTGGACGATGGTGGGCAGGGCCAGAACCAACAGCACCACCAGGGACAGAATCGCACCGGCGCCGATCAGTATCTTCTTAAACATATGCACTAACTCCTAAACTTGCATTTCCAGCTGGCAGTCCAGCTGACTGAGGGGACAGACCACGATTTGTTGACTCATAAATCGTGGTCTGTCCCCAATTTTAATTGGGGGTGTAGACGTACTCGTCGCCCTCAACGAACTTCTCGGCCAGAGTCTTGTCGACCATCACCGGCATTTGCACAGTGGACTCATACAGCGGGCCGCGGGAGCCAGCCTGATGGGCCGCCAGCAGTGCACTCAGCTCCTCAAGTTTGTCGGGGCGACTGGCGGCAAGGTTGTTTTTCTCAGTAGGGTCGTCCGCGAGCTTATACAACCATTTTTGCATGCCGTCGGTGGGGCGATCATTGACCTGTAATTTCCAGTCGCCATGGCGCACCACCTGGTAGTGGCCGTTCTGCCAAAACAGGGTTTTGCGGTTCCAGTTGTCGGCCCCCTCCCCTGTCGCAAGCGGCACCAGATTCACGCCGTCAATGGCAACACCTTCAGGTTGAGGCGCACCGGCAGCGGCGGCCAGGGTGGGCATCATATCGATATGAGCAACGGGGGTATCCACAGAGGTACCTGCGGTGATTTTGGCCGGCCACTTCACAAACATCGGTACTCGCAGGCCGCCTTCAAACATGGTGATTTTCCAGCCGCGGAACGGGCTGTTCACATCCGGGATGCCAATATATCCAGCACCACCATTGTCGCTGGTGAATACCACCACCGTATTGTCGGCGATGCCCTCTTCTTCCAGGGTATCGAGGATGCGGCTGACGCTGCGATCAACTGCGCGAATCATACCCGCGTAAACCCTCTTACGGTGGGGTTTTATTTCGCCCAGCGCCTCGTAGTCTTCACGCGTGGCCTGCAACGGGGTATGTGGCCCCCAGTGCGCCAGATAGAGAAAGAAGGGCCGGTTCTTGTTGGCCTTGATCACCTTGATGGATTCGTCGGTCCAGTAGTCCGTGAGATAGCCACCGGGTTTGAATTTGTCCGCATCGCCGGAGTTATAAGAGGCTGAAAAACCCATGCCCGCCCAGAGAAATTTGTCTATCGGGTCAAAAGAGAGTTTGGCGTTAACCACATTGGGATCGTCCTCCGGCAAGTACAAACCGCTTTGCATCAGCAGGCTGTCATCAAAACCCTGTTCGTGGGGCGCCATGCCGTTTTCGCGGCCCAGGTGCCATTTGCCGATATGAGCGGTGTAATACCCCTGCGCTTTCAGTGTTTCTGCGATGGTCACCTCGGAAGCCGGTAAGCCCTTGCGCTCATAGGGCGGCTGGCTTTCCTCCAGGGCCTCATCATAAAAAGAGGGGGGCAAACCACTATCCATGCTTTTGCTAACTGCAGAGACCATCTTGATCATACCGCCAGGTGTGGGGGTGAACTCGAAGCCGGTGCGGGTGGGGTAGCGACCGGTCATCATCATCGCTCGCGATGGCGCACAGGTACTGGCGCCGGAATAAGACTGGGTAAAAACCGCCCCTTCCGCAGCCAGGCGATCAATGCCGGGAGTTTGCATGCCGCCCACGCCACCACCGAAGGTGGAGATATCGTTATAGCCCAGGTCATCCGCCACGATAAGGATAATATTAGGAGGCTGTTCACCCACCACTGCCACCGGCGCTGCGGGCCCCTGCTGCCAGGGAATTTCCCTGTTGGGGGCGACATCGGCATATCTCTCGCTGGTCTTGTACTTTACCAGTGCGAGCAGAAGGTCTGCGCGCTTGGACCAGCCGATGCCACCCACAATTACTGCGACAAGCAGAAATGAGACAAGGAACTTTTTCATTGGAAATCACCCTCCAACCACTGGCCCTTAAAGCCAGTAGTTTCGATATTGAGTTGGCCTGCCAATCCGGCGGTACGGTGCACCCCGATTTCCTGCATACCCTCTGACTGCATCACCTCGAGCATGACCTGGCGCGAGGGCCACACTGCCAGCGCGACCACGTCCCACAGTTCCTCTACCTCACCAAGCATCAGGCGCTCCACGTCGCCCTCGAAACCAATGCCACCGCCAATGCCTTGCAGCAATTTCTTTACGCCGTGTTCATATAGCTCGTAAGCCTCGCGCCCGCTAAGATCAGTTTCACGGCCATCCTCATACTCAGCTTTTTCCTTGAACTTGATTAGATTGACCATGCAGATCGGGCCCTCGGCGCCGGGCGCCAGAAAACCCTGTATCTGCTCTTCATTGGGGTACACTTTGTTGACGACTTCCATCGGTATTTCCTCTTCTCAAAATCGTGTGCGCTAATTCAAAGCCAGCTACAACAATGCGGCGCCAAACGCCAGCAACCCTACCCAGATTGTAATAGTCATTGCCTTGCCCCCCCGTCCTGCTCACCTGACATGGCAAGATGCAGGCGGTTCATACCCTTGATCCAGCGATCGTAGTCGCCGGTTTTACGCTGCATATAGGTTTCCACTTCAGGGTGCGGCAGGATAAGAAAGGATTCTCTTTCCAAGCCCTCAATAACGATATCGGTAAGCTGTTCTGGCTCCATCATGCCGTCCCCGGATGCAGCCCTGGTCGCAGCCTGGCCAGCACCGGCGCTATCGTCTGACGCGGTCATGCCGGTACGCACTGCCTGCGGACAGAGCATGGATACCTTGATTCCCTGGTGCGCATAGGTGAGAGCCAGCCATTCCCCGAAACCAACAGCGGCGTGTTTGCTCACTCCATAAGCAGCTGCGCCCACCTGATTGAGCAGGCCGGCGGCGGAGGCGGTGTTGAGAAAATAGCCGCCGCCACGCTCAATCATTTGTGGCACCAGGTGACGGGCAGCGTAGACATGGGACATTACATTGATGTTCCAACTCATCTGCCACTCCTCGTCCGGCGATTGCTCACTTAATCCCATGCCTACCCCGGCATTACTGCAGAACAGGTCAATGGGGCCAGTAGCGCTTTCTGTTTCTTCGATAACCCGCTTGATATCCTCGTCGCTGGAGACATCGGCGGTCATGGCCACACAGCCATTATCGTTGGCTGTTTGCTGTGCATTGCCTGAGTTGATATCCACGGCAACCACCTGCCCGGCGCCCTCGGCGACAAACTTTTCCACCAGCGCCCGGCCTATGCCACTACCGGCACCTGTAACAACGATATTTTTCCCGGTTACGTTCATCTGTATTTTTCCCTAAAGCAGGCAGCGACCAAGGCGCGCTGATAAAATTTCGGTCATTGTCATGATGTTTATTCCCCTTATCTAAATAACAGTGTTCTTTTCATAGCGCTGTAATATCTCGCGCAGCGTGCGGCTGATCCTGGTCTGCAGGCGTATCATCTCCAGCTTTGGCCAGGTACAGCGCTCGCCCGAGGCGATCAACTTGAGTACCTGCTTCTCCCCGGGGAAGCCGAGCAAATTTTTGGGATTGATCAGGCGATAGTCCGGCAGGATATTGATATCGCCCACGTAGTCCTGGTTGATGATCGAGCGCATCAGGCTGGTGACCTGGGTGACCGCACCATTTTTCTTGTCTGCCCGGTCAATAATCATGGTGACTGCATTGAACCATTCGCGGGTGGCACGTCGACTCGCGTTCTGCAGCAGTCCAAGCGAGGTTTGCTTGCGGTGCCCGTCAGTCACGAAGGGCAGAACATGAGGATTGGTCTGGCTGACGATATAGTGATTAACACCATACAGCCGCGCCAACCGTTTGGCGGGCATGTCGTCACTGACCGAACCATCTACCCAGCGGCGCGACGGCAGGTAGCTCTTGATCTGCCCATCATCGGCCAAGGCCTGCAGGGTCACTGGTGGGAATATACCCGGTACGGCGGCAGAGGCTATCACTGCACTGCGCATCAGAACGGTGGGCGAGGTCGTGGCATTGAGAAGGCGAGATGTCTGGTGCGTTTCCGCGGGGGCGATAGAGACGTTCATCGCCCTGCCGGTTTTTTCAAAGGCTTTATGGAAAGTCATGTCATCGGGTAGATACTGCTTCAGGCTCTCCTCTATATCGGCCTGGTCGGCAGTTCCCGAACGCTTGGAAGCCTCAGGCATTCTTTCGAGAAACACCTCGGGCTCCATTATTTCGCGCAACTCCTCGTCCGTGTGGCTGCAAACAATACTCCCGACGATAGAACCACCACTGGAGCCCGACATGACAGTGGGAAGCAGGTCCGCCTCATGCAGCGCTCGCGCAACTCCCATGTGAAAGTACAGCAGCGAACCGGAACCACTCATCATAAATGCAGAATGACCGAAGCAATGGCTGGCCCGGCGGAAGAAATCGAGTTTTTCTTCAGGGCTGATATCGCCCGTGTCCTCTCCGGCCAGGTGCTCCAGGGTATGGACGATTTCCTCGATGTAGTCCTCTATAACAAGCTTGGTACCGGAAAGCGCGTGGCCATAGAGCCCCGCCCGTCCCATACCCCCCATATTGCCGTGTATGCCCTCGTTCAGGGTATACAACAGTCCGCGGTGGTCGTGCCTGGCCTTCAGGCTGCGCAGGCGATCGAGGCGTGTTCGTATGGAAACGTAATCGTATTGTTGGCTATGGTCTCGCTGCCGCCAGCGGTCCAGGCCTTTACGCTTGTCATACGCCTCGGCTGCCTCGCGCCACTCCTGGTAGTTCTTTGCACCTTTGAGTGCCCGTTTGGCCCGTAATTGCGCCGCTATACCCATGCGTCCCATTAACTACCCTTCGCTACTAAAAAATTCGATACGCTTGCCCCTGGGTTGGGGTGCCTTGTGCTCCTTGGGCAGGGTGCAGATCCTGTCCATATGAGTGGTGCTGCCATCCGCATACTCCCACACCAGTTGGTCGCCCTCCGGCCCTTGATGAAGGTAGCGCTTGACCACTACCGGCCCCCAACCAAAGGCATGAAAATCCAGTACCCCGTTATTCCAGATCATGCTGGCTGAGGTGCGCATGCAGTGCTCGTTGTTGCCGATAGTGAACGGCACAGAACCATCGGTATCGTCAGTATTAAAGCCCGCCGTGCTGTTGGGGCCATAGTCGTGAATAACCCCGCTTGTAGTCACCACGACACGGCTGCCACACTGCTCCACCCGCTCCACGTGTCCCACATGTCCACCCTTTACTCCTAACCACAGGCCACGGATATCGTCCGCGCCCTTTGGCAATGGTTCGGTACACTGGGCCAGAATCGGCAGGGGGAAATGTGAGTAGCCGCAGCCGGGGGTATTACCCTTGGGGATTTCCGCGGCCATTTTGCCGCTACCGTCCAGTTCCGGCAGATCACAGTAATCCAGGGTACTGCCGTCACCCGCCAGGGTGGCGGGGTCCGTGGTCAGTGGTGGTCGTGAAGAAAAGTATCCCAGCCAGAACAGAAACAAAAACAGGCAGAGCGGCACCACAATAAGGGCGGCGAATATCTTTTTGATCATGGAGCTGTGATTCCTATTTTATTGGGGACAGACCACGTTTAAGTAAACGTGGTCTGTCCCCCTTTAACCGGTCACCAGGGCGTCGGCCATAGGCCCAAACCAGGTTTGCTTGAGCGTTTGGAATATACCCGGCTCCTTGGTGCCCAGTTGACTGGCCAGGACCTTGGCCTGTTCCAGCAGTTCATCCATGGGCGCCTTGCCGTCAGCTATGCCCGCTGCAATCGCCTCATCCGCCGTGTAACGCTTGCCGGTCAGCAGTGCATCCCGGGCGGTATTGGCGGGCAACTTGCCCTGCAGAATACCCATCATGGCTGGTGGAATGGGCACGCCCACGTCCACCTCGGACACGGAAAACCAACCCCTGTCCTCGCGCATGATGCGGTAATCACAGGAAAGCGCCATGAATGCCCCTCCGGCAAAGGCGTGGCCATTCATCGCGGCAACGGTTGGGCAGGGCAGCACCAGGAAACGCTTATGAATCTCGGCCATCCGCTTGCCAAACTGCTGCATTTCATCGGGAGTCAACGTCATCAGTTTTTCCAGGTTGAGGCCATTACAGAAAAACTTGTCGACACCACTGAGCACCAGTGCCGCACCCTGGCCACAATCGGCTTCCACTGTATCCAGTATTTCCAGCATACGCTGCTGCCAGTCCGGGCAGATGGTATTGGGGCCGTCGTTCATGGTGACCAGGTGAAGGTCACCGTCTTTGGCGTAATCAATCATTCTTAGTCCCTATTATCAGGCGGCAGCCGCAGCCACTGACTGTTTCTCCCCGGCGTTCACCAGGGTGGAGAAGCGCTGCTGTTGATAGTCGGCATCACCGAACAGGGTGTTGGCGATCATCAGGCGCTTGACGTAGGAGCCCACCGAGAGCTCCTCGGTCATACCCATGCCGCCGTGCATCTGGATGCCCTCACCGCCGATCTTGCGACCGGCGCGACCCACCATGACTTTCAGCGCCAGCAGGCTGCGCTGGGCGTCCTCATCGCCGGCATCCAGTGCGCATACCGCGCGGTAGAGCAGAGACCTGGTGTTCTCACAGGCGGCGAACATATCCACCATGCGGTGCTGCAGGGCCTGGAAGGAACCGATATGGGTGCCGAATTGCTTGCGGGTTTTCAGGTATTCCAGGGTCTGGGCATTAAGGGACTCCATGGCACCCAGGGCATCTGCAGCAACGGCGAGCACCGCCTGGTCTACCACGGGGCTCATCAGTCCATAGCCCTCACCGATCCCGCCAATAACGGCTTCTGCGGTGACGTTTCCCAGCGTAATATTGGCCGCTTCACGCCCATCGGTCATACGATAGGTGGTGGTGGTTACTCCTTCAGCCGAGGGGTCGACCAGGAACAGGCTCAGGCCGCTCTCGCCTGACTGCTCACCGGAGCTACGCGCCAGCACAATCAGCTTCTGCGCGGCGCCGCCGTTGAGTACCACCGTTTTCTCACCGTTGAGTACCCAGTTCACTCCATCCTGCCGCGCGCGGGTTTTAACATCGGTGATGGCATAGCGGCTTTGTCGCTCGGCGAAGGCAAAAGTACCCTGCAGTTCACCGGCGACTACCTGCGGGATCAGTTTGTTCTTCAGCTCCTCGCTGGCACCGGCCTGCAGCAAACCACCAAACAGCAATACTGTCGGCAGGAAAGGCTCCGCCACCAGGCCGCGGCCAAACTCCTGCATGATGACCATGGTATCCACCGGGCCGCCGCCGAAACCGCCGTACTCCTCGGCAAAGGGGATGGACAGCCAGCCCAGTTCCGCAAATTGCTGCCAGTTGTCCGCACTGAAACCGTGCTCTAGCGCTACCGTTTCATTGCGCTTGTCGAAGGCGTAGGTGTCATGGACGAAGCGCGCAACGCTGTCCTGGATCATGGTCTGTTCTTCGGAAAGATTAAAATTCATCGCATTTCTCCTTGCGTTCTACCTACAGGCCCAGCACATGCTTGGCGGTAACATTCTTTTGTACTTCATCGGAACCACCGTAAATCGATGAGGCGCGTCCGCGGAAATACTGCTTCTGTGCAAAATCGGCAAAGTCATTGCCCAGTTGTGCCGGACTCAAATCACCCTGCAGGGTCTGGCTGTAGTAGCCCGCCACGTCCATGCGAAGTTCCTGTATCGACTGCTGGATAGTCGTCCCCTGTAGTTTCAGCAGGGAGGACTCAGGCCCGGGCATGCCGCCCTCTGCGGCGGAAGCCAGCACACGCAGTTCAGTGAACTCCAGGGCCATCAGGTCGATCTCAACATCGGCCAGGCGCTTGGCGAATACCGGGTCCTGCAACAGGGGCTGGCCGCCATTTACTTCCGCACGGGCCAACTCACGCAACTGCTCAAGGTTGCGTTTCGAATCGGCGACTTCGGCAATGGACAGGCGCTCGTGCACCAACAGGGACTTGGCATAGGTCCAACCCTTGCCCTCCTCGCCAATACGGTTTTCCACCGGCACACGGGCATTGTCGAAGTGAACCTCATTCAGGTGATAAATACCGTCAATCGTCTCAATGGGGCTTACGGTCACGCCGGGGGTCGTCATGTCGATCAGCAGAAAACTGATGCCGTCCTGTTTGCGGCCACTGTTGTCGGTGCGCACCAGGCAGAATATCCAGTCGGCGGCCTGGGCGAAGGAGGTCCAGATCTTGCTGCCGTTGACCACGTAGTTTTCACCATCGCCATCGCGCTCGGCCTTGCACTGCAGTGAAGCCAGGTCGGAACCCGCGCCGGGCTCGGAATAGCCCTGGCACCACCAGTCATCGCTGTTGAGAATGCGCGGCAGAAAGCGGGCTTTCTGCTCATCGGTGCCATAGGTGTAGATAACCGGCGCCACCATGGTCACGCCGAAGGGAATCGGCGCGGGGGCACCCGTCTTGCCGCGCTCGGCGTTGAAGATAAAGTGTTGGGTGACACTCCAGTCCTGGCCACCGTACTCAACTGGCCAGCCGGGGGCCATCCAGCCCTTTGCGTTGAGGCGGCGCTGATATTCAATCATGCCCTCCTTGAGGTCGAGCGAGGCTTCGGCGCCGTGCAACTTTGCCTTCAGGCCATCATCCATCACGCTGGCAAAAAACTGTTGAACTTCAGCCTGGAAGGCGAGTTCCTCATCGGTGAAACGAATATCCATGAATTACCCCTTTTTGATATCCAATATTGCCTGCACACACTGCTGTGGCTGATCCTGTTGCAGGAAGTGGCCGGCGGGACTAATAGTTCGATGTTCCACGCCATTACAACCGGGAACCTTTTCAAGAAACGCCTTATCACCTCCTGCCGTCACCGGGTCGTTGTCTGAAAAAGCACACATAAAGGGTTTATCGAACTGCTTGAGCACTTCCCACGCCGCCTTGTTCTCTTCTACTTCAGATTCATCGACAAACACGGGGACCAGGCTGGGAAAGCGCCGGGCTCCGGACATGTAGCTCTGATCGGGAAACGGCGCGGAATAAGCCGCAGCGACATCTACTGGCATCGACGACCCTGCTACCGCGCTCATCAAGTGGCCTATTTCCAGATCCGGACTCTCGGCGCAAAATTTGCGCCAGTACAGGAAGCCGGGTATGCCCGAAGTATCCTGAAATCGCTCGCCCAGCTCCTCCGCCTTAACCACCGGCAGCGTTTTATAGGCCTCTTTCAAGGGCTCGGTAAGCGCCTCGGGAATCATTCCGGTTGGCAAGCCCCCGTTTGACAATACTACCCCCGCAAAACGTTCGGGATATGCCGCCACCAGGCGCAGACCGATGAGGCTGCCCCAGTCCTGCAGGAACACGGTAATGCCCTTCAGATCCACCTGGGTTAACCAATCGCTCATCCAGGCGACATGGCGGGCGTAGGTGTAATCCTCGGTTTTTGTCGGCTTGTCGGAGCGCCCAAAACCCACCAGGTCGGGAGCGATCACCCTGAAGCCAGCCGCCACCAGAGGCGGGATCATATGACGATAAAGGTAACTCCAGACGGGCTGGCCGTGCAGTAACAGCACTACATCGCCGTCGGCTGGCCCCTCGTCCAGGTAGTGGATGCGCAACGCTCCCCCCTCGGTGTCGTCTACCTGCAGGTAGTGAGGCTGGAAGGGGTAATCGACCAGGTCGTCGAAGCGCTCATCGGGTGTACGTTTGCATTCCATATTCTGAATATTCTCCCAGGGGTCTAATCGCGCCGCTGTGCATTCCTGCCGCGCTACTTCGTGATAGGGCTTGCGTTTCTATAGATATTAACATATCTTGTGCCAGTAGATTATGTCATGTGATATGTCATTTCAATATAATTTTAAAAGGAGTATCGCAATGAAGAAAATGAAACCCCTTGCTGCTGCCCTCGTCCTTGCAATCTATGGTTCGGGAGCTCTCGCCCAAGCCCGCACTCTGGAAGAGGTGATCGTTACCGCTACCAAGCGCGCCGAGAGCCTGCAGGACGTGCCGGTGGCCGTGAACGCCTTCAGCGCAGACACCATCCAGGAAGCCGGTATCAACAATGCGGGCGACCTGGCGATCATGACCCCGGCCCTGAATATCAACGTCAACCAAAGCCCGTTCAATGCTCGCATGACCATCCGCGGCATTGGCACCGCACAGACCGACCCGGCGCTGGAGCCTTCCGTGGGCCTGTTTGTCGATGGTGTGTTCCTGGGACGCACTGGCCTTGGTATGTCCGACCTCACTGACATCGAGCGTATCGAGGTGTTGCAGGGCCCACAGGGTACCCTGTACGGCAAAAACACCAACGCCGGCGCCATCAGTGTGATCACCAAAAAACCCAACTTTGACCAGTTCGAAGGCTACGTGGAAGGCACCGCCGGAGATTACAGCATGTATCGGCTTACCGCTTCCGCCTCCGGCCCGATCTCGGACAACCTGGCCTTCCGCCTGTCCGGCAATGTGCACCAACGCGATGGCTATTACGACAACAGCGCGGGGGATGACCTCAACGATGCCGATGACTGGAATATACAGGGCAAGCTGCAGTGGGAGCCGACGGATTCATTGAGCATCCTGCTCAGCGGCAGTCATATCGACCGGGACATCGCCTGCTGCGCTGCGGACGCGGTGCAAAGCGAATCAGTCAACAATGAACTCGCCAACCAGGGCTTTCGCCCTGACAAGAACGACCCCTACGACTACGACGTACAACCGGGCGTCAAAAACAGCTTTGACATGGATTCAGACCTGCTGTCGATGACCATCGACTACGACATCGGCTGGGGCGAGATCACATCGATCACCGCCTGGAACGACTACGACTACAGCGTGAGCCAGGATCCTGACCGCTCGCAGTTGGATGTACTCGCCGTGCGCAACGATGATTTTTCCGGCGACAGCTTTTCCCAGGAATTACGTTTCACCTCAGAGGCTGGCGAATACATCGACTACATGGTGGGTTTGTTCTACTACGAGCAGACCACCAAGCGCGGTGGCAGTAATCCCTTTGTCTTCATCGGTGATGATTTCATCAATATAGCCAATCAACAGAACCTGCCACCGCCTTTTCCGCCGAACCCCCCGGGTGCCGGCTTCTTCGCCCAGCCCGGTGACAACCTGGTTGTGGACTACAAGCAGGACACCGACACCATTGCAATCTTCAGCCAGGCGACCTGGCACATCGGTGATATCTGGCACCTCACCGGCGGCCTGCGCTGGAGCGACGAGGAAAAGAAGTCGGACCTGTTCAGCCAGACCAACTCCACCGCATTATCCGTAACTCTATTGGGCCGCTCGTTCCTTGATTCCGTCTCCACTCCCATCGACGCCAACCTGGATCGCAGCTCGGACAACGTGGACTGGATGGTCCGCGCCGCCATGGATATCGGTGATGACAGCATGGTCTACGCCAGTGCAGCGACCGGGACAAAGTCGGGCGGCTTCCAAACAGTCTTCGGTACGCCGGATGACCGGGAATTCGACGACGAGGACACCACCACCTATGAACTGGGCGTTAAGTCCACACTGCTGGACGCCAGGCTGCGCATCAACGCCGCCGCATTCTACACCGAGATCGACGACTTCCAGTCGCAACGGCAGTTGGAAACAGGTCTCGGCACGTTTGTATCCAACGAGGCGGAAGTCGAAGTCTCCGGTGTGGACTTTCAACTGGAAGCCATGCCACTGCCCAACCTGACGCTGAGCGCCGGCCTGCTCTACATGCACAAGTACGAGATCACCGACGGGCCAGAGGATGGCGCCGAATTACCATTTACCGCCGATTACAGCGGCAATCTCGCGGCCACCCTGGTGTTTCCGCTGGGTGACGGCGCGATCTACTGGCGCACTGACTACAGCTACATGGACGACCACAGTACCAATGTGGCAAAGGCCGCGGACCTGAGGGATTCGGACTTCGACGACAGGAACCTGGTGAACAGCAAGCTCGGCTGGCGCAATGATAACTGGAACGTCTCGATCTGGGGCAAGAACCTGACCGACGACGAGTATGCTACCCAGACAGCCTCACCGTTTCTGATAACAGGCATGGACGCCTACTTCCTGGCGCCGCCGCGGACCTACGGCGCTACTCTGCGCTATGACTTTTAGTACATCCAGGGACGGGGCGCTGCACTGACACGAGCGTTCTCACCTTTTGAGGCATAGCTCTTCTGGGCTATGCCTTTTTTTATGGGTACTCGGGGGGCACATTGGACTGTCCCCTATTTCCAAACCTCCAGGTTGTCGGATCGTTCCAGCTGTCTGTTCAGTTTGATGGAGAGGATGTCGGACATACCGCAGGCCTGGAGCATTTGTTCCACCGATGCCTGCTCGCTGGCAGCAAGGCCCCCGTGAATTGCCTGCACACGCGCCAGCAGGTGAAAGCGGTAAGGTTGCGCCAGGGCGCTGATGGTTTGCCCGCGCAGGGTAAACTCGCCATTCCCCAGGGGATTGGCCAGCCGGCCTACGGCGGCGGTTCCGGCCTCGGGCTTGTGCTGGGCCAACCAGTCATTGATGCATTCGGCGGCGGCGCGGGTCTCGGGGACAAAATCTTCAGCCAGCACGCGCATTACCGCCAGCAGGGTTTCCGGTACCTCGTCGTCCGCCAGGAATCCCGTTCCCGGCGTGAAATACTCCGGCACATCCTGGTCTACCCGGTTCATTCGCTCAACCCAGCGATAGACCCGCGTTGCGCGCTGCTGCATCAAGCGCGCCGGGTGGGGATCTCTTCCCAGGTGGGCATACATGGGCGCTAGCAGGCCGAAATCGCCTACACAGGGCTTCCAGCCCAGCAGGTAGGGGTACTGCTCAAAGTGGGCATTAAGCGCATCCAGATACTCCAGGTAGAGTTCTTCCACCAGTCCCTGCGACTGTTCGGTAACGCCAAAAATCTGCGCCGCGTAGCGCATTCGATCCATCATGTAGTCGGTTTTATCCTGCCGCTGCGGCGTGTCGCGCTGGGAGTACAGGAAGTGGTATCGAATAAAGTCCAGGTTCTCCTCCGGGTAATTCCAGCGATAGTGCATCGCTGGGCGCAACAACCCGTCGGTGCCAATCACATCAAACAGCGCACTGATAATCTGCTGGCGCGGCCCCGTCGGCCGGCAGGGCCTGTCATTGGCGGCCTCGAAATGTTCGATGATGGCGGCGCCATCGCGAATAACGTCGCCCTTCGGCGTCACCAGGGTGGGAATAGTAGGGAGTTTACCCTTGGGTAATACCTCTGCCTTGAAGCTTTCGTGGCCGGTGGACAGTTCCTGAAACGGGATACCCTGCTTGATCAGGTAGGCGCGAGCCCGGCCGGAGTAAAGTGAATGAGTGATGGCGTACAGGCGGTGCACATCTGTCATCAGTGCGATTCCTTTTTCATTCGATAGGCAACATAGAACGGCAGCAACACCAGCAGGGCCAGCAGGAACAGCAGTATTCCCTCGCGATACTGTTTCTGTAGCATATTGGACACCAGCTGCTTCATCTGTGTATAGCCAGCAGGCAGGGGCAGTACGCCATTCTCGCGCTGGTAAAGTTGGTAGCGGGACAACATGCGCTGAAAGGTGACGGAGTGGGTACTGGCAAGATCGACTGTCTCTCCGGGGTCCTCGACAATATTGAACAGTCGCCACTGGCCATCGCCCAGGGGCGGCTGGTTGACCACCAATTTGTAATCGCCCTGGAACAGGGCCGCATGGCCGGTCAGTTCGTAGCCCACCGCATCATCCTCGCTATAAACCCGCTCAGCCTCCCCTGTTAGCAGCGGCGTCAGGTCACGACCGATCATAGGCAACACCGGCCTGCCCGCATAGCGCTCGCCTGGCTGCGCGACACCGGCCATGGACAAGATGGTGGGGGTGATGTCAGTGGCCCAGGTAAACGCGGGGCTCAGCTCACTGGCCTGCGGCAAAGGCTCACCGGCAATGATCAAGGGCACACGCATACCCCCCTCCCCTGTATAAAACTTGTAGAACGAAAGCGGGCTCGCGGAAGCGCTGGCAAAACTGGGACTGATCGTACTGTAGCTGCCCTTGAGGCCCAGGCGATCGTAATCCAGGTGGTAACCAAGCCTTCCGGGGCCAAGGTTGACGGGAAAAGCCATCGGATCGGCGGGACCGCTGCCTTCGCTGCCGTTATCCGAGGTAAAAATGAAAATGGTATTTTCGTACTGCCCCTGTGACTTGAGATACCCCACCAGGCGACCGAAATGAAAGTCCATGGCTTCGATCATGCCCGCGTAAACCGCCATACGCTTGGCCTCGTAACGCTTGCGCTGTGCATCCAGCGAATCCCAATCGTCTGTGGTCGCCATATCCACCATAGCCGTATCCGGTGGCACTATGCCCAGTTCCACCGCCCGCTCCAGGCGCTGATTGCGCAGTGATTCCCAGCCCGCGTCGTACACCCCCATATATTTGTCGATGTACTCCTGTGGCGCCTGCACGGGTATGTGCACAGCCTGGAAAGGCACATAGGCAAAAAAGGGTTGTCCGTCTTCCAGGTTGCTATCGATGAACTCAATGGTCTTGTCGATCAGGAAACGTGAAGAATAGAAGTCATCTGGCAAGGTGATGCGCTCACCATCGGCAAACCAGTTGGCCTGGTCGTACAGGGGTATGTAAGGACGCTGCTCCCAGTTGTCGGCGCCGGAATCCATCAACGCCACCGTGCGCTCGAACCCGCGCCGGCTGGGACGTTTATCCGGGGTGGCCCCCAGGTGCCACTTGCCCGCCATATAGGTGTGATAGCCGGCGTCTTCCAACAGGGTGGCCACGGTCACCACGTTGTCACCCAGCACGCCCTGGTAGTGGGCGTGAGTGCGCTGCTCGGGCGCCAGCATTTCAGGAATATTCGGCACACCGGCCAGGTGGTTATCCACGCCAGTGAGCAGCATGGCCCGGGCCGGGGCGCAGTTGGCGGCGGTGTGGTAGTTGGTGAATCGCACCCCCTGCTCTGCCAGGGCCGACAGGGTGGGCGTATTCACCTCGCTGCCATAGGGGGCAATGTCGGTGTAACCCAGGTCGTCTGCCAGGATAAACACGATATTCGGGCGTGGAGCAGCAGCGGGTGGCGCTTTGCTGAGCGCCTCAATCTCCTCACTTGCCTGTACCCCGGCAATTGAAAAGTTCAATGAAAGCGAGGCGGCCAGGCCCCACTGCCGGATGCCAGAAACTTTCACCAACTCAGGCCTCTTCGGGTAAACGGCGCGATGCCACCAGCAAAATGATCGACACGATCACCTCGGGGGCAATCAGGTCCAAAGCAAAGGTGGCATCGTGCACCAACCACGCCAGGACACGGCCAACGGCCGTGATGGATAGCAACATGATCGCCGGGTAATACCAACTGCGACGCCCACTGATCAGCGCAATCAACATGCAACTGGCCAGGGTCAGGAAGAAAGCAGACATGTCACCCACCTGGGAACTCAAGCCCACACCCTGATCAAGGGTCAGGCCAAGCGTGGGAGCCACACCGGCAGGGGCTACCAGCCAGCGCAATCCTGTCACCAGGAACAGGATTGCAGGCAGGAGCACCAGAACTCTCAGGACTTTATTCATCTTCTTTCCTCTTCATTCATGAGACAGACCACGTTTAAACGTGGTCTGTCTCCTATTCACCTGTACCCTATTCACCCAAGAGGGTCTCGCACTAAATTGACATGTATTATGCCATATTATACGCTTAACCATCAATCACTCCACCCTCATTGAGAACACGACCATGAAAAAGACGTTCACAGTGCTGGCAATCCTCGCCGCGGTGTTTGTAATCGCCTACAGCCAGCGGGCGACCATCGCCGCCCGGTTGATGGAAAAAGGCCTGGAATCCCGAATGGGAGCAGACATTGTCGCGGAACTGGAAGACGGCCTGCACCTGGCGTTGTGCGGTGCCGGTGGTCCGTTGCCAGCCCCCAACGCCTCCGGCCCCTGCGTGGCGGTGGTTGCCGGCAAACAGCTGTTCATCGTGGACGCTGGCACTGACGGCCCGCGCAACCTGGCCCGCATGGGCTACCAGCCTGGCACCGTACAGGGCGTATTTCTTACCCACTTTCACTCTGATCACATCGACGGCCTGGGCGAGATCAGCACCCTGCGCTGGGCCGGGGGCGACAACGCCACCCCCCTGCCCGTCTATGGCCCCAGGGGGGTGGAGCGGGTCGTGGACGGATTCAACGCCGCCTACGCCCAGGATTTCAGCTATCGTCATGAGCACCACGGCGACCTGGTGGCCCCCATGAGCGCCGCTGGCATGCAGGCCGTGCCGTTTGACAAGCCGCCCATGGGTGAACTGACCCTGGTCTACGAGGGTGAAGGTCTCAAGGTAGAAATGCTGGCGGTGGACCACTCGCCGGTGGAACCGGCGGTGGGATACCGTTTCAGCTACAAGGGACGCTCACTACTGATTACCGGTGATACAACCAAGCAGGCCAACATCCAGAAGTTCTCCGAGGGTATCGACTTGTTGGTACACGAGGCCCTGGCCCCAAACCTGGTCAACATGATGAACGCAACCGCCAAAAAGCTGGGCAATGAGATCATGGCAAAAATCACCTATGACATTCTGGACTACCACGCCAGCCCGGTGGAAGCAGCGGAAACTGCACGCGACGCCGGTGTCGGCCACCTGCTGTACTACCACATCGTCCCGCCGCTGGTTATTCCAGGCCAGGACATGTTGTACCTGAACGGGGCTGAAGATATCTTCCCGGACTACACCATCGGGGAGGACGGCGTGGCGTTCACGCTGCCGGCAAACTCGAAGGAAATTATCAAAACCAGCGACGGTTTATAAAAGAAACCGGGGACAACAGAGGCAGCTATGAAAAAGCTCAGTATGGTAGACAAGGGATTCCTGATCTCGGAAACCCGTGAAATGCCAATGCACGTGGCCGGCGTCAGTCTGTATACCCTGCCCGAGGGTGCCGATGAGCAGGAATTCCTGCACAGCCTGGCCCGCAACCTGCGCGACGCCGACGTCCTGCTGCCCCCCTATGGCGATCGCCTGAAACTGGGGCGCATGGGACTGGCGGGCAACGCCTTCTGGGAACCCGACCCCGCCATGGACATGGACTACCATGTACGCCATTCAGCCCTGCCCAAACCGGGCCGCTACCGCGAGCTGTTCAACCTGGTATCGCGCCTGCACGGCACCCTGCTGGAACGCAGTCGCCCCCTGTGGGAGATGCACCTTATCGAAGGCCTGCAGAACCGTCAGTTCGCAGTCTATACCAAGACCCATCACGCGGCGGTGGACGGTGCCCGTTCCATGCACATCTCACGCAGTATGCTCTCTGCAGACCCAAATCGTGTACTGGACGAATCGCCCCTGTCCCTAAAGTCCTGGCAACGTTACAAGGACGCCCTGCGCATGGGCAAGCGCGCAGAGCACAGTGATGAGGAGTTACGTAACGTCGCCGACATGCTCAAGTCCACCTTCGACTCCAGCACCAACCTGTTCCGCGCCCTGAAGGGGTTCACCGGGGCCTGGAGTGGACGCGGCGGCGAACTCTCCCTGCCCCACCTGCAAGTGCCCACCAGTTCGCTGAATACCCCAATAGACGGCGCCCGACGATTCGTGGCCCAGTCCTGGCCGTTTGCCCGTATTTACGCGGTGGGCAAAGCCTTTGGCGGCACCTTCAACGATGCGGTGCTGGCGATGTGCGCCGGCGCCCTGCGTCAGTATCTGCAGAACCATGCGGAGTTACCCGAGCAATCCCTCAAATCCATGGTACCGGTTTCCCTGCGCCAGGCTGGGGACGTGGACTCGGGCAACGCAGTGGCAAGTATCAGCGCCGACCTCGCCACCAACATCGCGGACCCCGCCGAGCGTATCCAGGCCATCATGGCCTCGGTAAAGGCCGGCAAGGCTTTCTACGACGACATGTCGCCCAAGGAAATCGAGCTGGTCAGCATGATCATGCAGACACCTTCCCTCGCACTGTTACCACTGGGGCTGATTTCGCGCCTGCCCGCTTACAATATCGCCATTTCCAACGTGCCGGGCATCCGGGACACCATGTACTGGAACGGGGCGCGCTTGGACGGCTCCTACCCGCTGTCAATCGTCATGGACGGCATGGCAATGAACATCACCCTGGTCACTTACGACCAGAATGTGGACTTCGGCATCATCGCCTGTCGGCGTTCCGTGCCCCAGGTGCAGCGGCTGATTGACTACATGGAGGTGGCGCTGCAAGAGCTGGAGGACGCAGCCGGCATCAAGGCAAAGCCGGTGGCTAAACTGAAGGCCTCAAAGCGTAAAGCCACGCGGGCCAGGACGAAACCGAAGACAAAGTCGAAAACAAAGGTGTAAAAGATTGGGGGGCTGTCCCGAATGGCACTTACTTAAGCTAAATATGAACACGTAGGCGTCAGACCAAGTGAGCCTAACCGGGACCGTCTGAGGCCATGGATGGCCGAAGCGAGCCTAAATGGACGTATTTACGGCGTGTCCCGGTTAGGCTCACTTGGTCTGGCGCCGGTCTCCGCGCTTAAGTAAACGCCATTGCGGTCTGTCCTATGTTTTATATTCTAGGTGCCCGTGAAACTGGCGGGACGCTTCTCCATGAAGGCCTGCATGGCCTCCTTGAGATCATTCGAATTCAGCGAGGTCATCATGGTCCACAATCCGTTGAGCAACAGGCTTTGCTCGGTGGTCATGTTCTCGCCCTGCTGCAACACGAACTTGGTGCCACGCACCGCCAACGGTGCATTGGCGGCAATCTCTTCGGCCATTTCCAGCGCCGCTGAATACACTGCATCGGCGTCTGTGTAGACGTCATTGACCAGGCCGATCTTCTCCGCCCGGGCAGCGGAAATATCCTTGCCGGTATAAGCCAGCTCCGCCACCTGCCCGGCACTCACCACCCCCGGCAGACGCTGCAGCGTACCCACATCGGCAACGATACCGATCTTTGTTTCGCGCACGCCAAACAGGGCATCCTCGGATGCCAGGCGGATGTCACAGGCGGTGGCCAGGTCGACACCGGCCCCAAGGCAATGGGAGTGGATGGCGGCGATTACCGGAACGGGGCAGTTGGCGATAGCACTGATGCCATCCTGGCACTGTTGGGTATGGCCCAATTGCTGCAGACAGCCACTGGCGGTGGACAGGTCCGGCGCGCCACCCAGGCTGGCCAGGTCTATGCCGACACAGAAACTCTTGCCGCGGCCGGCGATGACCACCGCGCGAATCTCGTCATTGGCGGCCACCGCTTCCATGGCGCGGATGAAATCGCCCCACATCTCGAATGAAATGGCGTTGAGCTTGTCGGGACGATCCAGCCACAGGGTCGCTACGTGGTTATTGACCTCGAGGGTCAGGTTGGAAGAAGAAAAATCCATGCTGTTATCCAGTTCAGGTTAATTAATCGTGGTTTGTCCCCGATTTACACCTAGCTCAGCGGCGCAGGCAACATTCTCGCCCTCGGGTCCATGCTTGCGGCGCCGCCCTGATCGCGAAACTGTTCTGCCATGTCAGTTGCCCGCTTAGTTGTCGGCAATCAGATTCTTCAGCAAGCACTTGATAATACTGGTGCTGACCTTCTTGCTCATACCCTGGTGGTAGCGCAGCCTGTGCCACATTTCATGGGAGGCTATAGCATCGATGGCTTCACGCGTATCGCGGGGCACAGATTTCAGTTCCGGCAGCCAGTCATCCAGATCCCTGCGCAAGGCGCGTTGGTTGCGGGCGTAATTCTTGCGCAATATCTTATAACGCCAGAGCTGGGCGCTAGTACCCTGGACAATATTACTCACGCTTTCATAGGCATCGGCGTGACGTTCCACCGCGTGATCAATCCGTTCCTCCAGTGTTCCGTCCCGATCCCCGCCGAAAAATAGCGCTTCGTAAGAGTCGCGAATGTGATCGTCGGCTGCTTCAAAAAGGGTCTCCATACCCTCGAAATGTCGAAAGAAGGAGCGAATGCCGACACCCGCACGATCGGATATCTGCTGGGCTGTGGGTACCAGTACACCCTCCTCCTGCAAAGCCAATGCAGCTTCGATGATGGCGAGTCGACTACGTTCGCTGCGAAGGCGGCGTCCGTCTACAGCTTCGGCACCTTGAATCTTGGACATAATGGTCTCGAATTATCCTCTGGTAACGCTGATTTAATGACATAAAGGTTGCAACAATCTTCCGAATTTTTCCAGCTCAAACTATCCTTTATAGATCCGGCCCGCCAGGGCATCAGGCAGCCGCGATAGATGCCAGGCGCTCGCTGATGATCTGATCGGCGTCGCTGACAATATTGCGTACCAGCTCCTCGCAACTGGGAATATCGTTGATAAGCCCCCCGCACATACCCACGGTGACCATCCCCGCCTCGATATCACCGGTGCTCCAGGCCTTCTCCTGGTTGGCGCCGGACACCAGGTGATGCACCTGGCCGAACTCTCCACCACTGGCTTCAATCGCGGCCACTTCATCGGCTATGCCATTGCGATACACCCGCGCGGTGTTCTTGTAGGTTCGGAAGATGAGACGGGTCTGGTTCTCATCCATCTCGACCACTTTCTGCTTGATACCCTCGTGAATGGGCGCCTCCTGGGTCACCAGGAAACGGGTACCCATGTTGATACCCTCGCAGCCCAGTGCCAACGCCGCAGCCAGGCCGCGGCCGTCTGCGATTCCACCGGATGCCAGCACAGGAATCTTCAACGCTTGTGTGGCAGCCGGGAACAATACCAGGCCACCCACGTCCTGCTCACCGGGGTGCCCCGCGCATTCAAAGCCGTCGATGCTGACCACGTCGACGCCGATGCGCTCAGCCTTCAGGGCATGGCGTACCGCCACGCATTTGTGAATTACCTTGATGCCCGCCTGCTTGAAGCGCTCCATAAAAGGTTCCGGGCTGCGGCCGGCCGTCTCAACAATCTTTACGCCGCTTTTGATGATCACGTCCACGTAGTCGTCATAGTTGATCTCACTGGCGACAACGCCCACAGTCAGATTGACGCCGAATGGCTTGTCAGTCAGGGAACGGCAGCGAGCGATCTCCGCCTCCAGACGTTCAGGCGTAGGCTGGGTGAGCGCGGTCATCACGCCAAGGGCGCCGGCGTTGGAAGCTGCCGCCGCAAGGTCGGCAGTGCCCACCCGCATCATGCCGCCGCAGACGATGGGGGTATCGATGCCCAGCAATTCTGTTAGCCGTGTTTTCATTCAGCTTTTCTCCGTAAATAGCACTGAGCCGCAACATATCTTATTGGCACTTATTGTGTCAATATAAACTCGATTTTCCCGTTGAGACAATTGCGGACCGCATGAGGAGTGTTTGTTGCTGCGGCGAGTTGAGCAATCATAATACTGGGATCGGTGGCAGCTGGCCGCCCCGACAAAGCCCACCCGTAGCTACCACCTCTGCTCAATACTTTCTCTGCCACGCCGCGCTTGACATATTACGCTTAACGTAATACCTTTCGCGTATGATAAAATCTTTCCGCTCAAAGGATACTGAAGACCTGTTTGCGGGGAGATGCCCCAGGCAGTTCAGGGCTTTCAGGTTTCAGGCTGAAAGAAAATTAATGCTTCTGCACAGCGCTGTCACGCTGAACTTTCTAAAGGCGCCACCGGGGAACCAATTGGAAAAATTGGCTGGTAACCGCAAAGGCTGCTGGAGCATCAGGATCAACGACCAATGGCGGCTTTGTTTTAAATTTGAAGAAGGTAACGCGTACGAAGTTGAGATCGTCGATTACCATTAAGTGAGGATAGTATGACTTACAACGGCATGCGCCCGGTTCATCCTGGAGAAATCCTGCGAGAGGAATACCTGCTTCCGCTCGGGATGAGCGTCAACGCACTGGCGATACAGTTGCGCATACCCGCAACACGCCTCCACGAAATCACCAAGGAGCGGCGCGGCGTCACTGCAGATACCGCCATGAGGCTGGCGCGTTACTTCGGGGGCGATGCTCAATCCTGGTTGAATCTACAATCCAGTTATGATCTGCGCAACGCCGAAATCCAGCGTGCCGCCGAAATTCGGGAGGAAATCAAACCGTATCAAGCCTGATCGCCACCGCGACAACTTTTCTTTCGGCCAGGCAAACCCCGCAAACGAAAAAGGCCACCCCAGACCGATTCGAAGCAGATTTTCTCTGCGAGTTGGCACATTTCCAGTGCCGCTGCCGAGTCGATTGCCGCGCTACTGGCAAAGTCCAAACTTCATTCCTCTCTCCTCAAGCGGTATTTACTGAACCACCATCACAACAAATGGTTTCCCCCACCACGTAGGCTCCCGCTCGCGAGCAGAGATAAATAGCCAGCCCGGTCAGTCCACCCGTAGCCACCACTTCCCCTACTAATTTTCCCTGTATAATCATTCGCTTAGGCAAGAATAAACTTGCTGAAGATATAGGCGACGTACCACCATTAGCCAAGGGACTATTTACTTCCCCCAGGTTTTTCCTCTATCTTAAACAACGGTTTCCAGTTACAGATAATAAATAAACGCGAGTAGCTTATGCGCACCGCAATCTTGTTTGTTCTTCTCGTCTCTATTGCCGCCCCCTCCTTGGGAGAGAATCGTCTTCCCATACTCGACATGCACATGCATGCCTACACGGCAGATGCCCAGGGCCCACCACCGATGGCTATGTGTACTCCTTTTTCTCCTATGCCGGCATGGGACCCAGGAACACCCTATGGCCCGGTTTTTATGGAGACGATGAAGTTTGCACCACCCTGCGACGACCCTCTCTGGTCATCCAAATCTGATGAGGCCCTGCTACAACAGTCAATTGAGATGATGGAGCGATTTACCATCGTCAGCGGTGTCTTGAGCGGACCACCGGAACTCGTAGCCAGGTGGCGCGAGGCGGCACCGGGTCGTTTCATTCCAGGCCTCGGTTTCAACCTCGAACGGGATCCCTCGATGACCCCGGATGTAATGAGAGCACTGGTCGCGGCTGGCAGTCTTGACGTGCTCGCAGAAGTGACAAATCAATATTCCGGAATCGCTCCCAATGATGATCGAATGGAGCCTTACTGGGCTCTTGCCGAAGAACTGGATCTTCCTGTCGGCATACATGTAGGCACCGGACCACCAGGCTTTCGCTACATTAGTGGCAATATGCTGGCCAAGCTGAATAGCCCTCTCACAATCGAGCCGCTACTCCTTCGTCATCCTGGTTTGCGCATCTACCTTATGCATGCAGGCTTTCCCCATCTTGAAGATCTACTCTCTCTTCTTTACGTTCACCCGCAGGTCTACGTTGATATAGCCGTAATCTCCGTCACGCAATCGCGGCCGGCTTTCTACCGATTCCTGCAAGGGATCGTCGAGGGTGGTTTCGGGAATCGCGTGATGTTCGGCTCGGACCAGATGGTGTGGCCGGGGCTGATTGAACGCACTATTGCCGTGATCGAAGAGGCCCCCTTCCTCACCGACGAACAGAAGCGCGACATCTTCTACAATAATGCTGCGCGATTCCTCAGGCTGACAGACGAAGAGATCGCCCAGCACCATGGTCGCTAACCCGCTGCCTTAATTCCGCAGCAAAGCAGGCGGGGCTCGGGCACCTGGAACGTCTATACCTCAGTGAAGGATTTCTCCCGGAACATTTTCCCCTGTTCCCTGTCGCCGCTACATGGCGTAATGTATGTCTATCCGTCGGGAGCCAAGCATTTCCTGACACAGCATTAAACATGTGGGGCGCCACTTGCAGAAGGTTCAGAATTTACATGACTGGGTCTCGGAATTGTCAGATGCGGTGCGAGATGAAGTCATTTCCTCATTTGTCGACAGAAACCTGATCGCCGGAGAATTCCTGTACCGGCAGGGTGATCCGGCGGAATCCTGCTTTCAGGTGACAGAAGGGCGGATCAAGGTCTGCAATACCAACTTTGCAGGCCAGGAGCTCGTTCATACCTACCTGCTCAAGGGCGATTGTGTCGGCGATTGGAGCCTGCTCATCGATGAACCGCGCATGAACTACGCAGTCGCGTGTGGAGTCAGTGCAGTGTCTGTCTTGAGAAAGTCGGACTTCATGCATTTGTATATGAAACATGCAGAGATACCCAGGGCTATAAGCAGGGTCATGGCTCGACGGCTTCGGCTCATCTTTATGCTGACTGAGGATGCGTCCTTGCTTCCGTTGCGAGAGCGCCTGGCTCGTGCGGTGATTCGCACCGCACATGCGCTTGGAGAGAAGGGTGAGGACGGTTCAGTCACCATAGAAAATATTTCTCACGATGAACTCGCAAAAATGGTAGGTGCGACCCGACCCAGTGTCGGTAGGGAGTTAAAGAAACTGGAGCGCGAAGGTGCTATCAGGATTCAGTATGGCAAGCTGATTATCAGCAATTTCGCTGCCTTCGGAGCCCAGTACGACCACCTGCTATCAGTGGAACCTGTGACTCCCGATTACGACTGAACCCTGCAGCGATACGCCATTACCTCAGGCGCTGGTCCAACCGCCGCTCACGGAAATAAATTCTCCTGTAATGTAGTTGGACTCGCCGTCCAGCAACGAAGCAGCAATGTGAGCCGGCTCCGCAGGCTCTCCCAGTCGCCCCATGGGAATATTGCCGAGTGTGCGTTCCAGCACCTCGGGGTCGCGGCAACCGGTATTATCCAGGAACCCGGGGTAATTCAGAAACATGGTGCCAATACCGTTAATGCTGATGCCGTGTGGTGCGGCACTTTGCGCGGCGGTTCGTACCAACATGATCGCTCCGGCGCGGGTAGCCGTGTACGCATAGGCGCCAGTATAGGGCTTGATCGCCGTAGCGCTGCTGCAGACCAGTATCTGGCCGCCCTCGCCCTGCTCTATCAATGCTGGAACCAGTGCATTCAGGGCGTTGAAGGTAGAGAGCATATTGCCTTCAAATGCCGCCTGAAGATCATCCGCAGTGGCCGTGAACATATCGCCCATGATATGGGCCCCGGGCCGAATAAAGGCCGAATTGAAGCCGCCGAATGCCTGATTGGCGCGGGAGATCAAGCGGGGCACAGCCTCACCGCTGATCAGATCATCGCCGTCCTTGACTTCAGGGACAACCTCAACCCCTGCGCCGAGCTCGCGCAGCTCTTCGGCCAGTTCATCTGTGGCGCCGCCGAGCACCATGTCGTGATTTCGCAGCGCCAGCTTCCTGGCCAGATCCGGCCCCAGATGCTCTACGGCATCAGTAATGATGGCTACGCGTTTTGACATGTTTGTCTCCTGTTTCCGATTTCTGTATTTGATCAAAGGTTCTGTGCGAGATAACCGACAGCCGACTCAGGCTGGGCTTCCATATCCTGCAGGATAGGTCGGGAAATCCAGCATCGCCGCTGCTACCGTGGGCGTCGCCAGCGGCCGGTCATACTGTTCAGCCAGGGCCGCCACTTCCTCAACCAGCTCAAGATTAGTTGGCGTGCGCGGTCCGTCGTAGGGTTCGAGGCCAACTTGTACATGCCCACCGCGCTTTATGGCCTCTTCCGCAATTCCGCTGCCCACGCAATCGTCACCGAATGAGGAAACGAGCCAGGGCAACTGACAGCCCTCAAGCATCTCGAGGTAGGCCTCCAGCGCTTTCTCAGTGGGCGGTAATCCAAAGGGCATGCTGTTGGAGCCGAAATAAAATTTGAGCATGGCGCCACGCGGGAGCCTACCGGCGCGCTGATAGGCCATGACGAATTTGAGAAACCCCGGCTCGAAGATTGAAATGCTCAGGCCAATATTCAGCCGGCGGCAGGTTTCCACGTAGTAGCGGGAATCGTGTAGGTCATTCCTGTAAACGTAGGTGGAATCGGCAAACAGTCCATCCTCGTCCATGCCCGCATAGTTAAAACTGCCGGGATCGCACAGGCCCTGCGTTAGTAAGCCCTCCTGGGCCATCGCCTCAATGTGGGCGTAGCGTGTTTCGACTGGCACGCTCTCCTGGCCTACAGGCATGGTTGCGGTCAGTATCGCATCGGGACGGATGCTCATCAGCTTGCGCCATGCACTGGCGTAGTTTTCTGTGTCAAGCCTGCCCGAGCCACCAATCACAGGCTCCTCCGTGTGGTTGTGGATCATAGCGGCGCCCGCGTCCATACAAGCCAGCGCTTGCTCGACGATCTCATCATCGCCATAGGGCGTGTTGGGGTTTTTCGACTTCGGTGTCTGGCCATTTAGCGACGCTTCGATGATTAGCGGAATGCCTGCCACTGAGTTGTTCATACCGACGGAACCTTCTGGGTTGCAGCTGCCAATAGCTATGGGATTGTTGACTCAACGGGCTTAGTTAATCACACAAAACTGTATGCGTTTGTCACATATGTGGCAGTTCACCCGCCAGAGTCAATTTAAAGTCACGTCTGGTAATGTGAGGGAAGGGTCAATGAAAGAGACAGCACTCAAACTGACACAAGAGGAACAGGACATCCTCGATGGCGGCCAGGGCGAAGCCATGCGCAAAGTCATGAACACTGTAGTCATGTATGGGAAATTGATGGGAGCCACCAGGCTTGTCGACCTGCAGGCGGCGCCCCACCTGGCGTTGAGCTGGAGTACGGACGGCTTCTACCCTTTCATCAAGATATTCAAGGAGCTGGCCGATGCTGGCCTCAAGACCTACGCACCGTTTACTTCAAACCCAAAGGCGATGGATCACGAAAACCTGAACCCGGGCGAAGAAAAGATTACCCTGATGAACCTGGCTCACTCACACGATGAACTCCTGACGGAAATCTACGAGAAACTGGGTATGGTAAAGAACGCCTGGTCCTGTGCATCCTTTTTACCAGAGGTCGGAAATACCCCCGAATATGGCGACAACATTTCCTGGACAGAGTCTTCAGCAATCGTATTCGCCAATTCCGTTCTCGGTGCTCGCACAAATCGTAACTCCATGGGCATCGACATGATGACCGCCGTTCTCGGTAAGGCACCTTACTTCGGCTTGATGACCGACGAGGGGCGCAAGGCGACCTGGCTGATGGATTGCCGCCTGTCGAAGCTGCCCCACCCGCAGCTATTGGGTGCCGCGATTGGGCTCAAGGCTGTGGAGGATGTGCCCTACATCATCGGCCTGGATGAGATGATCAGTGGGCTGGATGATCCCATCGGATACCTGAAAGACCTGGGTACCGCCACCGCCAGCAACGGTGCTGTAGGCCTGTTTCATGTTGAGAATACAACACCTGAAGCCAGGGAGTATGGTCGCGAACTGCTGGCGGAAGGCTTCGAGACCTATGTGATAGACGATGAGGTACTCGAAAAACTGTACAACAGCTACCCTGTAATGTGGCCGGACCCGGATGCCAGGCCCAAAAGGGTATTCATCGGTTGTCCCCATAATACGCTGCCACAATTGAAGTGGTGGAGTCAGCGAATTCTGCAGGGGCTGGATGCCGCGGGGCAGGACACGGTCAATTGCCCCCCCTACATTTTTGTATCTGATGCAGTGAAAAACCAGTTCTCCATGGAAAACCCGGAGCTCTTTTCGAAAGTGGAACAGGCGGGCATCCACATTGCCCGCAACTGTCCAGTGGTCTATATGTCGACCCCGGGTTACGACGACGAGCTGATCGTTACCAATTCAAACAAGACCCGCGTTTACAGTAAATCGCGCTTCTACATGGATGACGACCTGGTGCAGATTATCCTGACCGGGGATCTGCCTGACAAAGCTCCCGCGCAGCAGTCCTGAGCGCGCCAGTAACAAGGAACAAGGAGAGAACATTATGCCGAGTCCAACTCAATACAGCGGCAGGGTCATCCTGGCGCAGCCGGGCGCCGGTGAGGCCGCCGTCAGTCACAGCGGTTTCAATGCAACAGCTTCTTTCATGGATGTCCTGTTTTCAGGGTCCCATTCGGCTGTCTGCCAGGATCACGATAACAAGGATCTTTTCGGAGTTGATCTGGAGAACAAAATTCTGTGCATCCCACAAACCATCGGCTCAAGCGCTGCCGCAACCATCTGGACGGTCATAGTCGAGCGGGGGATTGCCCCCCAGGCAGTACTGTTCTCCGGTCCCATTGATTCGGTCGCCGCCTGCGGGTTGGTGCTGGCGAACAACTGGGCGAAAGGCGACCCGATAACATGTATCGACCAGTTGGGGGACGATTTCCTTGCTGCGGTGCATAACGGTGACCGTATCGAGATTACTGAGGACGGCACAGTAAGGGTTGAAGCAGCGGACCGCTGAACGGTAAACTATAAGTCCAAGTACGCGAAAGGCAACCCTGTCTTTAGTGATACGCCTTCCCAGGGCGCTAGATCAGCGGGAAAAGCCGCGACAATATCAGCAGCTGAACCAAGCCCACCAGGCCAACACCGGCGAGCAGCAAGCTCCAGGTCTGTAGGGCTTCTCTTGTCGTGAAACCACTCATTCGCGAAACGATCCAGAATCCACTGTCGTTCATCCATGAAATGACCAGGGACCCAAAACCGATGGCGAGCAAAATATACACAGGGTGATAATCAAGCACTGGCTCCGACACAAGCGCTTCAGGCGCAATAATAGACGCAAGGATCGCTGCGCTGGTTATCATGGCGACGGTACCGGAACCCTGGGCGGTTTTTATTACTGCCGCCGTCATCCAGGCCAGTAAAATGTAGTTAACATCAAGTCCTGTGGTTGCAGAACCAATAGCATCGCCGATACCGCTGTGCCTTATCATCGCGCCATAGGCTCCGCCGGCACTCGTAATCAGTATAATAACGCCAGCGATCTCCAATGGTTTTGCCACCTCCTGCCACAACTCTCTTTTAGCCAGCTTTTGGCTGCCGGCCCATAGCCAGAGTGCAATGACAGCACCCGTGAGCATGGCCACATTCTTATTACCAAGAAAGGCAACCCAGCCGGGAGAGCCGCCACTTCCGGTTTTGAGGATTGCATCAGTGGCGATCAAAATAAGTGGGAGCGCCACCGGCAAAATGGCCGAGAGAAAATGAGGCTTGTTGGCTATTGCGATGACATGTTTGTCGGCAACCCGAACCGCAATTGGCATCTTCCTATTCAAATACCCACCGATAACCAATGCCGACATGGCCGGCAAAATAGCTACAGCTAGTCCTGCCAGGATAGTTATACCCATCTCAAGATTTAGACTCTGCGCCATAATCATCGGCCCCGGCGTGGGTGGTATCAAGCTATGGGTAATCCCCGCGCCTCCGCCGATAGCCATCACATACAGCACGTAGTTTTTCCCCGTTTTGAGCGCCAGCGTGACAGCCAGGGGAATCAATAAAAAGAATACGGTGTCAAAAAAAACCGGTATCGAAAGCACAAAGCCACTGACCAGGAATGCCAGAGCGGCAAGCTTTTCGCCGAAGACCTTGAGCAAGGTATTTACTATTGTCTCCGCAGCCCCGCTTTCCATCATGGCAAAACCAGTTACCGCAGCCAATGCAATAACCCAGGCGATTTTTCCGGCCACAAGGCCGAACTCAGCCATGGGTAACTCGATGGCAGTAACAAGTGGGTGTTGCCCCGGCAGCTGGGGTAGTTCAGGAGATATCAGGCCGACAAATACCGCTGAAAAAGTAAGCGCCACAAAAGGATGAAAGCTGAACCGGGTGATCAAGCCCACCACTAAAGCGACACTTGAAAGAAGAACCACGAACGGCCAGAGGTCGGGCTGGAGAAAAACACTCATTAGGCAACTACAAACGTTTGAAACTGCATGACGCCGTACTCAAGACGACTCAGAGAAGCATACTGCCCCGGGACGAGTGGGTCATTCCCGCATCAGCGGGAATGACCCAGTGCTTAGCCTCAGCACGCTCACCAGGCAGAAATTGTGCCCAAAGAGCTTACTTCCAGTAGTACTCTAAAGTAACGCCATAGGTACGACCGATAGAGGGGTAGCGAGCAACTGAACGGTTGTTTTGCAAGGTAGTAGACGTGTAGAACTCATCGGTCAAGTTTCTTCCCCAGAGATATCCTCTCCACTGACCATCGCCAGCTTCCAGCCCAAGTCGTGCGTTGACCAGGGTATAGGAATCAATCACGTACCTGTCATCATACTCGTATGGCCCCGCAGGAAACTCAATACCAAAAGCCGGAAGTTCTGCGGGAAGCGTGGTGCCGCCCTTGCCTTCGACATCAGTGTTAGAATCATCGGTATAAGACGCATCTACAGCGACCCAGGCGCTCATGCCAGAGCCGACTGCCCACTCATACTGCGCTGAGACAAAGGCTTCCAACTCAGGCGTAAATGGTAAATCACTGCCGTCAAGATCCAGCTTTTGACTCTTTTGGTTAAATCCAACGCCGTCTGTAATTTCTGTATCGAGCCAGCTCGCAGCCGCAGCCAGGGTTAGACCATCAACGGGCACCCACTGCAGGTCAAGCTCAACTCCATAAACTTCGGACTCATCGACATTACCCAGGGCGAACGCCTGCCTAAACACTGGCACCAACACCTTGGTGAGCAATTGTTTGTCTTGGTAGTCATAATAGAAGGCCGCACCATTAAGCTGCGCTGAACCATCAGCGAATGACATTTTGAAGCCAATCTCATAGGCATCGAGTTGTTCTTTAACTACAGGATCCAACTGTTCATCAGCAACGGCGGCCAGCGACGGGAAACTACCTGCTTTATAGCCGCGGCTGTACGAAGCATAGATTGATGTATCGTCAGTTAAGTCATAATTTGCTGCTAATCGCCAGGATGTAGAGTCTTCGTCCAGGTTTTTCTTGGCCAAGGCAGCTTCACGAGGATTGCCGCTCGGTGGAACAGGAGACACGATGGTTAAACAATCGCCCGACTCTGTCGATGTTTGAAAGAGTGCATCCCAGGTATTGCTGGCGTTGTCTGAGGGGGCGCGGGTGCAACCTTTATAATTGGCCTCATCTTCAGAGTAACGAATTCCTGTGGTAAGCGTCAGTTTCTCATTTATAAACCAATCCGCATTGAGGTAGGCAGCTTTTGTTGTGGTGTCCTGGTCTACATCATTATCCAGCCCCGAAAATCCCAGCCCTGTAGAAAAGTTGGTGTTGCTTGATGCACCAAAATCCTGCTGCGTTAGATAGCTGACGTCACTGTCGCTGTAGTAAAGTCCAGCCATCCAGATCACACTATCATAGGTGCCAGTCACGCGGAGTTCTTGCGAGAAAGAATCAATGTCCCCATCCTGGTAGACATAGTCCGTGGTCATGTAATCACTATCAGGTAGTGTTCGGTATTTTCCTTTCAGCCAGCCCGGGTCAATCGCCGCAGACTCACCAATGTTTGCACCCGCAATGCTGCCGCGCTCATATTCAGAACCGTTGTCATCAAATGAAGAATAGCCAGACAGGGAAGTCAGCGTAAGCCTATCTGTCAGGTCATACTGCAGGTGTAGCCTGTAACTATTGGTTTCATGGTCCAGTGACGGTGTTCGCCCATTGGTCCAATCTGCTTCTGTCGGATCGCTGCCTGGAACCAGCTCGTCTGGCGTTACCACCGCGCCGGAGCCGTCATCTTCAAATCCCGCCAATCCCAACAGGGGAGAATACCCACCCGTCAACTGCACTAACTGCGGCGCTAATGAATCCGACTTATCCGTTGCATGCGAGAACGAGAACGACCCGGAGAATTTGTCGTTGAAGTCAAAATCGGTAGTAAAACGCAACGCGAGTTTATCCTGCTCACCCAGCTCATCACCACGAGTTATACTTTCCTGCCAGCCTTCGTTGGATTGCACAGAACGCACAGCGAGACGACTGCGGATCGAGTCAGTAAGGGCGCCACTTAAATAGCCGTCAACTGAAAACGTTTGATAACGACCGTAAGACGCGTTAATGCCTGCCTCAAACTCTTCGGTCGGTTTCGCGGCGATATAGTTGATGGCGCCACCTGTAGAGTTGCGCCCATATAGAGTGCCTTGGGGCCCTTTCAAAACCTCGACGCGATCGACATCAATCATCGCGCCTGTCGTCATAATAGGGAAAGGAATGGCAATCTGATCGACGTACACACCTACGGTCGATGTGGCTTGCGGGCTGGACTCGTTAAAACCAACACCACGCAATGTATACACTGGGGGGCCAAAAGCGGTGGGACTGTAGGTAAGCCCTGGAATATTTGCGGCCAAATCAGTGGTATCCAGGATGCCCATCTCATCCATTTGATCGCCGCTTATAGCCGAAATTGACATGGGAATATCATTGATGGACTGCGCGCGTTTTTGAGCGGTAACGACTATTTCCTCCAGCTGTGTACCTTGAGCAAGGGCGCCCGCACTCAAAACGCCACTTATAGCAGCAGATAAAGCAGCCAATTTATATTTGTTAGCAGTCACCATTTTGGTACTCCGTTTGATAATTGATTTGAGTGGGAAGCAATAGCAACGATTACCACTGCAGACTCCCGGGCATACTAACCACTGCGACGTGCTTGAACTGCAACAAATATTACATTTACGCCCATGAATCCAATTTACTGCGAATTCACACCCGGAAGTTTCCAGTTGGAGACACGGGGCGGCAGTGGCATCCTGGCGCAGTGGGCCGCTGAAAAAAATAACGCACATTGATACAAATCGTACATTTACATGGCCTGGATACTGATATTTTCATCAAACTCATATAAATACCAATCAGGGAACTGCTTCTTCGCATCAAGAGGATATCCGCATGAAGACTGATCTATTCAGGAAAGGCCCGATGCGTACTGTTATCGTTGGCAGCTCGCCCCTGCTGGCAGCAGGGGCCGGTGCACCCCGCAGCTTAGCCGCCCGTGCACGCTACCCGTTTTGGAAGCAAGCGGCATGACAGGGAATCCGCAACTCCTGGATGTTGATCTATCAGACAAGTTTGAGATAGACGAAGGACGCATACTCATCAGTGGCACCCAGGCGCTGGCGCGCCTGCCACTGGTGCAGCGGCAACTTGACCAGAACATGGGGCTGAACACTCGCGGCTTCATCAGTGGCTACCGCGGTTCTCCCCTGGGCATGCTCGACAACACGCTCTGGCGTGAAAAGAAGCGTATGGACGAGGCCGGGGTGGTGTTCCAGCCCGGCGTCAACGAAGACCTGGCGGCTACCGCAGTCTGGGGTAGCCAGCAGCTGGACTTCTTTCCCGAACCGCTGGTCGACGGTGTCTATGCCATGTGGTACGGCAAGGCGCCCGGCGTCGACCGCTCAGCGGATGCGATGCGTCACGGCAACAGTTTTGGTACGCACAAACACGGCGGGGTTCTCCTTGCTGTGGGTGACGACCACCCAGGCAAATCCTCCAGCATCGTCAACCAGAGCGAGCCGCTGCTCGCAGCCTTGAAAATCCCGGTTCTCTATCCTTCGAATGTCCAGGAAATCATGGATTTTGGTTTGCTGGGATGGCAATTGTCACGCTATTGCGGGCTGTGGGTGGGACTGAAAACCGTCAACGAAACCGTAGAGCAAACCCAGACCGTGAGTGTTGATACGGACGCTTTTTCTGTTGAGCTGCCAGATCGTGGACTGGATGCGCACAACGTCAACATCAGGCAGTCTGCTTTTAATCCGCAGGCTATGGACGTTACAGTAGAGCGGGTGCGCCTGCCGCTGGTGCACAAGTTTGTGCGTGCCAATAGGATTGACCAGGAGCAAATAGGTGGGCGCGGTGGCCTCGGTATTGTCACCTCGGGCAAGAGCTACTCCGACGTCATCCAGGCCCTGGGCATACTGGGCCTGGATGAAGCCGCCGCGAAAGAGCTGGGCCTCTCCATCTACAAAGTGGGTTGTGTCTGGCCACTGGAGCCACAAGGCCTGTGTGACTTTGCTGAGGGCCGGGAAGAGCTGCTGTTCGTGGAGGAGAAATCCGCCATGCTCGAACCGCAGGCCGCCCAGGTGCTGATCAATGCGGAGCGCAGCCCGAGGTTGGTCGGAAAAACAGACGCTAAAGGCATTACATTGCTACCCAGTGATGTCCAGCTTGAGCCAGCATTGATTGCTGATGTCATTGTGGCGCGGCTGCAGGCACAGGGCGTGGAGCAAGCGAAAATCAATGCCATCTATAATGCAGTGAGCCAGAGTCCAGTACAAAGTTGCGCTGCCACCAGTGCAGCTAGCGTTAAGCGCACACCCTATTTCTGCTCTGGCTGTCCGCATAACACGTCTACCCGCGTACCCGAGGGCAGCCTGGCCATGGCCGGCATTGGTTGTCATAGCATGGCCATGTTCACGCGCAGCGATACGCTACTGCCAGTGCACATGGGCGGAGAGGGCATGAACTGGGTGGGGGCCTCAGCCTTTAGCGGCACTCAGCACATGTTTCAAAACCTCGGTGATGGCACCTATTTTCACTCGGGATTGATGGCAATACGCGCTGCGGTAGCATCTGGCGTTAATATTACCTACAAGATTCTCTATAACGACGCCGTGGCGATGACCGGCGGCCAACCTGTCGATGGCCCCATTTCTGTACCCGAAATGGCGCGCCAGCTCGCCGCTGAAGGTGTGGTGGAAATCCGGCTAGTATCTGATGACCCCGATAGGTTCAGGGGTGATTTGCCAACAGACGTATTAAGGCATCCCCGTGAAGAGCTGCACAGGGTTCAGCGGCAATTGCGGGAAGTCTCGGGTACCACGGTGCTCATCTACGAACAGACCTGCGCGGCGGAAAAACGCCGCCGTCGAAAGCGCGGGACCTACCCAGATCCGCAAAAGCGACTCTTTATCAACAGCGCCGTGTGTGAAGGCTGTGGAGACTGCTCTGAGCAGTCGACCTGTGTTTCGATTCAACCCAATAAGACCGAGTTTGGGGCTAAACGGCAGATCGACCAGTCCAGCTGCAACAAGGACTACAGTTGTGTCCAGGGTTTCTGCCCGTCCTTTGTGACGGTGCTCAATGCCGAACCCAAAAAACCGAGCGGCGTCGCACTCGATTCGGGCCTGTTTGATGATTTACCTGTACCCTCTACAGCATCAATAGACCAGGGCAACATGGGCGTGATGATCGCCGGCATTGGCGGGACAGGAGTAATTACAGTGGGGGCGGTGCTGGGTATGGCAGCGCACCTCGAGAATAAGGCCTGTTCTATCTACGACATGACCGGGCTCAGCCAAAAAAATGGTGCTGTCTACTCCCACCTGCGAATCGCGAACAAGGCCGAGAACCTGGCTGCCCAGCGTATCGGTGTCGGTGAAGCGGACCTGGTGTTGGGTTTCGATATGGTCGCAGCGCTTTCCGGCGACGCGGATCCTACCTACGCGAGCGGACGAACCCGTTTTGTAGGAAATTCAGATGTCGTTCCGACCGTAGATTTTCAGTTTGACCGGGATGCCCGCATAGCCGTCGGAGAACTGGAAGCCAGCGTAGTTGCGCGCACCGACCATGGCAGTGCTTACTTTATCAATGCAACACAAATGGCTAGCAGGCTCTGCGGCGATAGTATCGCAGCGAATATGTACCTGGTGGGTTACGCGGCACAGCAGGGTCTTGTTCCCGTCACTGTGACTGCGCTGGAAAGAGCCATCGAACTCAATGGCACGGCGGTGCAATTCAACCTGACGGCGTTCCGCCTGGGTCGGTTGTATGCACACAGCCCTGATGTCGTAATGTCCTTGCTGCCGGAAGAGCAAGCAGAGGCCTCCGCGAGCACCCTGGAGGAGCAAATTGAAATACGCGCTGCGCAGCTACGAGACTACCAGAATGAGGCCTGGGCCGACCGCTACCTTGAATGGGTTGCAAGGATAAAGCGAGCCGAGGTTGCGCTTGATTCCGAAGCTGCCGAGTTGACTACCGCTGTGGCAATCAACCTGGCCAAGTTGATGAGCTACAAGGATGAATATGAAGTGGCGCGCCTGTATTCTGATCCAGCATTCCGCAAAGCACTGGACCAGCAATTCGAGCCGGGATACACGCTCAAGTTTAACCTGGCACCGCCGCTGATCAGTCGCAGAAACCCGTCCAGCGGCCTGCTCATGAAACGCGAGTTCGGCGGCTGGATGATGGCGGGGTTCAAGGTTCTTGCGCGGTTGAAAGGTCTGCGCGGGACGGCGCTGGACATCTTCGGATACACCGCCGAACGCCGGATGGAGCGCGGCTTAATTAGCGAATATGAATCCATGCTGAATACTCTCATCGAAGGCCTGAGCGCCGATAACAAGAGTACTGCTATAGTGCTCGCAACTCTGCCCGATAGTATCCGTGGCTTCGGGCACGTGAAAGACGGGTCAGTCGCACTTTATTCTGCGCGAAAGTCCGAGTTGCTGGCGGCCTTTACGGCCTGATTTCATAGATGATGGAGGCCGCTGGAAATGGGCACATTTCGCTCTGACAAAGTGACCCAAGGGAAAACTGCTGCTGCCGCCCGTGCGCTGTGGCAGGCGGGAGGCATGAGCTCAGACGATTTCGGCAAGCCGATTATCGCTGTCGCCAACTCTTTTACTGAATTCGTACCGGGGCACGTACATCTGCAAGAAGTTGGCAGACTGGTATGTGATTCCATCTGGGAGGCTGGCGGGGTACCGCGCGAATTCAATACCATCGCCATTGATGATGGTATTGCCATGGGCCATGACGGCATGCTCTACAGCCTTCCCAGCCGCGAAATCATCGCCGACAGCATTGAGTACATGATCAATGCGCATTGCGTCGATGCCATGATCTGCATTTCTAACTGCGACAAGATTACGCCGGGAATGCTGATGGCAGGGCTGCGATTGAATATTCCGGTTATCTTTGTATCCGGCGGGCCAATGGAAGCCGGCCGCATACAGCAGGATGGCCAACTCAAGCGGCTGGACCCGGTAGATACCTATGTCGCCGCTTTCGACCCCAATATTGTTGCCAGCGACCTCACAGAGCTTGAGAGCAATGCGTGCCCCACCTGCGGTTCCTGCTCGGGCATGTTCACCGCCAACTCCATGAATTGCCTGGCTGAAGCGCTGGGGCTGGCCCTGCCGGGCAATGGCTCACTACTGGCCACACACGCCGATCGCAAGCAGCTGTTTATCGATGCCGCACGACAGATCGTGGCCAATACCCGGCGTTTCTACCTTGAGGATGACGAGAGTGTGCTACCACGCAATATCGCCACATTCGCCTCCTTCGAGAACGCGATGAAAGTGGATATCGCCATGGGTGGATCCACGAATACCATCCTGCACCTGCTCGCGCTGGCCCAGGAGGGCGAAGTTGATTTCACGATGAAAGATATGGATCGACTGTCGCGGCAGATTCCACACCTGTGCAAGGTCGCTCCAGCCACGCCCGATTACTACATGGAAGACGTGCACCGGGCCGGGGGGATCGTGGGGATCCTCGGCGAACTCGAGCGCGGTGGTTTGATCGACACCTCAACCCATACTGTCAGTGGCCAGGACCTGGGAACAGTGCTGGACAAGTGGGACTACCGGCGCAGCCAGGATCCGCAGGTCAACCACTTCTATCGCGCCGCACCCTGTGGTCGCCGTACGATCAAGGCCTACAGTCAGGATGAGCGCTGGGATGAGATGGACCTGGATCGCAGCAACGGTTGCATCCGCGACATCGATCATCCCTACAGCCTGGAGGGTGGGCTTGCGGTTCTGTATGGCAACATCTCAGAAGATGGCTGTATTGTTAAAACCGGTGCCGTAAAGGAGCACATGCTGGTCTACAGCGGCTCGGCGCGGGTGTTCGACCAGCAGGAGACCGCCCTGCAGGCAATCGATAATGGTGAGATTGAGGAAGGTACGGCTGTCATCATCCGCTACGAAGGCCCCAGGGGTGGGCCGGGCATGCAGGAAATGCTGAAGCCCACCATGAGCCTCAAGGCACAGGGTATCGACGGTAGCTGCGCTCTGATCACTGACGGTCGATACTCCGGTGCCACCTCCGGTTTGTCTATCGGTCATGTCTCTCCCGAGGCAGCCAGCAAGGGCGCACTGGCACTGGTGCGCGATGGTGATCGTATTGATATTGATATTCCTGCGCGCAGCATCAACGTTGCTATAAGTGGAGAAGAATTGTCGAGACGAAGGGTGGAGATGGAAGCTCTGCCCGCAGAGCGTACCTGGCAACCCGAGGGAAAGCGGGACCGTGTCATCACGCGCGCCCTGAAATTGTATGCGGCCTTCGCTACCAGCGCGGATCGCGGTGCTTTTAGGGAAATATAGGGTTTAAAAACAGAGATATCACATTGAGAAAACGTATAGATGGGGCCATTCAGCCCGGCTTTAGATGGGGCATTTTTACACTCCGTGTGCCTTTGTATCACACCCGTTTCGAATGGCCTGATTTCCTTCAGGGTCTGGTTGTACTAGCAGCCAGCGCCGTAGCCCTTGTGCCTTTAATGCAGAGTGCCTTCGGTCTGACGTTAGAAGAGGCTCTGGCCTGCTCCATGATTCAGCTTATGTTGATCGCCGCGGGCCCAATTCTATTCGGCGATCCATATGCCCCTGGCTGGGTGACACCCGCCCTGCCTATTACGCTGGCTTTTGTCATGGGCAGTTATGATGACCCGACCCAGCGTTTCCAGATGATGACCGCGCTGTCGTTAGAGTTTGCTCTGATCATGCTGTTCTTTGGAGCGACGGGCCTGGGACAAAAATTTGTCAGAGGCCTGCCCATAGCGCTGAAGGGCGGGATTATTCTGGGAGCAAGTATAGCCTCCTTCAAACGCGTTTTTCATGACGATGTCGATACGTTTCTGCAGCAGCCCATTTCCACGACTATCGCGTTAGCAATATGCCTGCTCTTCGCCTTTTCAAAGCCTCTCGCCGTGTATGCAAGTCGCCATAGTCTATTGAAGAAAATATCCAATATGGGGTTGCTGCCCGGCTTTGTCGTAGCCGGAGTAGTCGGCGCTATTGTGGGAGAGATGACCTTTAAACTGGAATGGGGATTCTTGATTCCGCCAGTTGGTGACCTCTGGCAAAAGGCATCCCCGTTCCAGATTGGCTGGCCGAGTCTGGACATGTTTCTGTCCTGTTTACCATTGGCGTTGATTGTGTACACCATTGCATTTGGCGACTTTATTACCGGCGAGGAAATCATCAAAGAGGCTGAGCATGATCGCCCAGATGAAAAAATAGATTTCAATGTCTCCCGCGCGCATTTTGCAATCGGTATCCGTAATTTGCTCATGGGCGTCATGGCGCCGATTTTCCCAACTCAAGGAGTTCTGTTGACCGGAATGCATGTGGTCCTGGTACAGCGCTGGCGACATGGACGTGAGTATATGGACTCATTGTTCAGCGGTATCAGTTCTTTCTATCTGCTGGGATTGCCATTCATGTTCTTCCTGCTACCCATCGTTACTTTGTTGACACCCCTGATGAGTATTGCGCTTTCGGTAACCCTGGTAATGACTGGCTTCGCCTGTGCTTTTGTTGCGCTATCCATGCCGCAGACTCCTGAAGAGCGAGGCGTCGCTGTATTGACCGGGGTTTGTCTGGCGCTAATGGAACCCTGGCTCGGCCTGCTGATAGGCGTTGTGGCGGCTTATTCGCTGGTAGGTTTGAGCCATGGCCATTTTCTTGAGGATCCAGACGAATAAATGATACTGCACTGCTAAAAGTCTACGGATCGGAAAGGTCATATTTCACTGGTAAACACGAGGGCTACCTGCGTTACAAGGGTATCCCCCACCAACTGCTGCCGAGCACCTATGAGTCCTTCAATCGCATCATCCCCGAGAAAACAGGCGCCCAGCAAATACCCGCAGTAGAACTACCCGATGGGCGCCGGATGACCGACACGACGCCCATGATCGACTGGTTTGAACAACAGTACACTGACAACCCAATCCTACCCAGGGACCCGGCACAAGCCTCCCTGTGTCGGCTGGTCGAGGATTACGCTGACGAGTAGCTGTGGCGCCCGGCGATGCACTAACGCTGGAGTTATTATCAGCACGGGCGTCAACAACCGGGGATCACGTCGAGCGCGGATACCTGCACCTGCTCGATATCCTCGAACCGCTGATCCTGCAGCAGAAGGACTAGCGGGGGATTATTCAACTCAACCGTCGCCCTTCTTCAGGTGCTCCCTTTACCCTTCCGATACTTCGCTATCGAGTATCCTGGTCATTGTCGCTGCCAGCTCTGACGCTGCATCAAAGTCGTACCTGTCTATCGCGGCGCGCAGCTCGCCGCACTTGTTCGCGAAATCCCCCGGCGCATCGACGATCACAAGCTCATCCACCAGGCGGGTAGCAACCGGGTCGTGCTCGCTGACCGCTGCACTGATACGTTGCAGCACTGTTGCTGCCTGCTCCGGCGTGAACGCCTTGTCTCCGCCTGCGTTTTCCCCGGCTTTGGGCAGGGTCTGAATATCCGCTAGCGCTGGCCCCAGTGCGCTTGTGAGCTGGCCCAGTGCCTCTTGCGTATCATCACCTGCCCGACTCTTGGCTTCCAGCACGCTGGCGGCGTCCTGGACCTTCGTAGCGCCCAGGCTGCCGGCCACACCCTTCAGGTTGTGGGCAAGCCGGGTGGCTTCACTCGGGTCCTCGCTGTTCTCAAGGGCGCGCTCAAAACCGGCGTTGAAGTCTCGAAAATCGTCAACAAACATCCTCAATAGTTTGAGGTATAGCTCGAAATTGCCACCGGTTCGCGCAAGTCCCGCTCGTGTGTCCAGGGAAGGTAGCGTTGGCAATACGTCTTTGGTGTCCTTCGCATGGCTGCTATTTTCAGTCGCACCTTCCTGCGCGCTTTTCACAGATTCACCGGGCGTAATCCAGTTGGCTAAAGTCGCAAACATTCTCACCACATCGACGGGTTTGGCAATGTGGTCGTTCATGCCTGCAGCCAGCACTTCTTCGCGATCGCCACTCATGACATTCGCGGTCATGGCAATAACCGGCAAGTGCTCAAAACGCTCCTGCTCACGAATCTTCCTGGTGGCCGTATAGCCGTCCATTACCGGCATCTGGCAGTCCATGAGCACACCATCAAAGGTTTCCTGCTCCAGGATATCCAGCGCTTCCTGGCCATTGCCTGCTACCGTCGTCTGTATCCCGCGGGTATTCAGCAGCTCGCAGGCCAGTTCCTGGTTGATCGTGTTGTCTTCGACCAGGAGCAAATGAGCGCCCCGCAACTGCGCCACTACTTCGTCCGGCACTTCCCGCAGTACAGTTGAGCGTCGAGGTGACCCATCGCTGTGCCCCAGTACCATCATCACCGCATCGTAGAGGCGTGGCAGTGTAATCGGCTTAACCAGTATGGTGCCTACCGAGATGTTAGCGGCAGCTTTCACCACTTCTTCACGCCCATAGGCTGTCGCCATGATCACCTGCGGCGGATGCGCAAGCGTCGTGCTGGCCTGTATCCTGGTAATGGCCTCCACGCCGTCCATTACTGGCATCTTCCAGTCCATGATCACCACGCCATAGGGATCGTCGGCATCTGCCTCCGCAATCATAGTCAGCGACTCCTCGCCATCATGGGCCAGGTCCACCCGGAACCCGAGAGAAACCAGCGTGGCGGAGATGATATCCCTGGCGGTTTTATTGTCATCCACCACCAGCATGCGCAGGTCATCGAGTTCAGCGGCTGTGTGAAAGACTTCCTGCGCATCGGCGTGCTGCTTCTCCAGGCGAACGGTAAAATAAAAACTGCTGCCCTTGCCGGCTTCAGATTCGACGCCTATTTTGCCGTTCATCAGCTCGGTCAGGCGCTTGCAGATCGCCAGGCCGAGGCCGGTGCCGCCAAACTTGCGTGTGGTTGATGTATCTGCCTGGGAGAAGGACTGGAACAACTTGTCTTGTTGCTCCGGGGTCATGCCTATACCGGTGTCTCTTACCTTGAACAGCAGGACTGCCTCGTCTTCAGTTTCTTCAAGCAACTCAGTGCTGATAACTACCTCACCGGTCTCGGTAAACTTGACCGCGTTGTTGCCGATATTGATGAGTACCTGGCCGAGGCGTAGAGGGTCGCCGACCAGCGCCATGGGCAGCTCGGGTGGAATGTCGAAAATCAGTTCCAGCCCCTTGTCTTCGGCGTTCAAGCCCACCAGGTTGGAGAGGTTTTCCAGCACATCATCGAGCCGGAAATCAATTTTTTCTATTTCCAGCTTGCCCGCTTCAATCTTGGAAAAGTCGAGAATGTCGTTAATGATGCCCAGCAGTGAATTGGCCGAGAGGTGCACCTTCTCGATGTAATTCCTCTGCTGGTCGTCAAGATTGGTCCGCAAGGCCAGGTCCGCCATGCCGATGACTGCATTCATCGGTGTACGGATTTCATGAGACATATTGGCGAGGAACGCCCCCTTGGACTCATTGGCCTGCTCGGCCAGCAGCTTGGCTTCTTCAAGCTCGTCCCGGGTGGACTCAATAATGCTTTTCTGCCGCTCCAGGTCCCGGGTTTGCTCCGCCAACTGGGTATTCGATTCAGTCAGTTCCTTCTCACGCTCCAGCAAGGCACCGGCTTGCGCTTGGGTCTGGACCAGCAGGCTGTCGGTCTTGCCCCGCTGCCGTGCGGTCTGAATGGCAATGCAGATATTTTCCGCCACCAGCGATAGAAACTCGGACTGGGCCGGTCGGATCGGGTCCAGGGACGCCAACTCCAGCACGCCGAGAGTCTCGTTCTCGTACACCAGCGGGTAAATGATGACAGCTCGCGCCGGGGTACTTCCGGTAAGAGACTGAATATCGAAGTAGTTCTCGGGTAGCTGATCAAGCACCAGTGGCTTGCCCTCCGCCACCGCCTGCCCTGCCATGCCCTCGCCCTTACGCAATGGCTGATATTCGGATTCATCCCTGTCCGTGGCGTATCCCGCCGAGAAGCGCAGGATTTCTTCGCTCTCTTCGTACTGGTAGTACAAGCCCGCCTGCAAGCCCATGTGCTGGCATAGGGCCCCCAGCACACGACTCACCAGTTGCTGCTCGCTCAAGCTGCCTCTGGACTCATCATTGAGCAGATTCTGGCCGTTGCGTTGCCAACTTATCGCCTCGGATTTTTCGAGGTTGGCTTGCAGCGTTTGAGTCATTCCCGCCAGGGAAAGCATCAGGATATCCTTATCCGAGCGTGGCGTTATTTCTACCGCATAGTCACCGCTGGAAATAATCTCCGCCGTATGGGCGATATCATTCATGTCGCGGATCATTCGGTTGATGGTAGCGGCCAGCTCGTCTTCATCTGACTGCGCAGCCAGCTGCACATCGACGTCGCCCAGAGCAAGATTCTTCAGCGCCTCCTGCTTGGCCAGCAGGCTTTGCAACATCAGTTGAAACGATTTTCCGAGCGCGTCCCGCTCTGACAACAGCTCTACCTCTGTAGACAGGATTCCCCGCGCAACATTGCCAGCCACATCCGACTTCAGCTGCAAGCTGTCCAGGAAGCGGTTGAATGCATCGGAAATAGCTCCGATTTCATCCTCTGAGTCATTATGGTTGCGCAAGGCCAGGTCACCGCTGCGTTGCACGTTCTCTACAACTTGCACCAGCCTGGCTACCGGCCGCGTGATCATGCGAACAATCAGCCAGGCGATAATCACTGTTAGCAGCAATGCCAGCGCAGACGCCGCCATTGCCGAGGTCACACTGTAATCGTTGCGAGCCTGAACCAGGGGACCGAGCGTATCCTGGTCTTCCTTGATCGAGAGTTTAATCTTCTCAGAGATATCGGCAACGCTCAGGCTCAGCGGATCCATTTCACGATTTATCAACTCATTACGCGCGGTGATGGTTTCAACCATCTCCTCAAACGCATCAAGGTAAATCGTCCTGGCGATGGAGAACTCCTGCAGGAGTTCCTTGCGCCGCGGGTTTTGCAGGCTCTTCACCATTTCCTGGTACTTTTCTTCAAAGCCAAAGCCCAGTTCCGTGCGCACTCGATCGACATTTTCCGACTTGTTCTTGTCCAGGAACTTGAGTACGTGGAGGCGGCCTAGCAGAACTGCCTGCAGCGCGCGGCCGGCGTGGAAGGACGCTGTAGCATCCTGGTCCTCGAAAGCGGAAAGCATGATGGCCTCGAGATTTTGCCGCATCTTGATGCCCTGAGGGTCAAGGCGCTCGTTGAGGATGAGGTCGCGCTCACGCATCAGCTTGAAGACCTGCTCTGACACGCTGCGGTATTGATCAAGCTCGCTCACCAACTCGATACTAAGCGCCTTGCGTGCCGGGTTATCCATCGCCTCCTGCTGCTCCACGGCAAAGCGTTTGGCCTGGGATAAACGGCTCTGGTATATCCCGTAGTCGGTGTCGCTGCGGGTCTTGAGAAAACTGACCGCAGCCCGGGTGGCCATAAGCATATTGGCTTGCACCCGACCAGACAGAACACTCTCACGCGCATATTCCCGATAGGATTTGAAGTCAGTACTGCCGGACTGGAGATTGACGATGGCAAAACCAACAATCAGCAGCATCAGTGACAATACCGCGGTAAATCCGAGGGCTATTTTGGAGCCAATATTGAGTCTGGAAAACATTAATAACCTGTCTTGTGGTACACGGCTATTTGCCGCGTATTTGCCGCGTATTAGCGCTTGGCAAGCACTGAGCACTATGAATTAGACCCGGTATTGTACGATGATTCAGTGGTTTCAGACACTGCCGTTTGCGCGACTTCAAGCCACGTTGAGTACAGCATTAGTCGGTGGATTCCGGGGGCAGCTTACCTGAATCAGGATTTATGGATGCCTCACTGGGCTCGCATACCGCTGCATTTTTCGTGCCTTTTGAAGATACCCCGGATGATCGCGGCTTTTTCATAACCCTGCCTGAGCAGATGCAGGAATGGGCGCTGGGCAAACTGGCCGACCTGGTGATTGTTGACCGTGACATTACCCGTATCGCGGCAGGTCAGCTTCGCGATGCCCGGGTGCAGCGTACGGTGATCGGTGGGCGCACGGTCTATAGACGTCATTGAGGTGCCTGCCTTGGAGGGTATCGAAATGGCGCTGAAGAGCCGGGTTGCTTAGCGAATTGTGTATTGAATTGAACTGCCTATTGAACAATAATCTTCTGGAATCCCACCATTCTCCATTTATTTCGAGCAGAGCAGAGCTGAGCTGAGCTGAATGAATATAATCCCTTCACGGGCGATGGCTGTACTGCTGATAGCGATATTGCAGCTACTTGTGTCGCCATGCTATTCCCAGTCTGATGATGTTCCTTTAACAGCCGAAGAACGGGCCTGGATTATTGAAAATCCCGTCATCCGGGTACATAACGAAGCGGACTATGGCCCGTTCAACTTCAATGTCAATGGCGAACCCCGCGGATACTCAATAGAGTACATACAGCTGCTTGCTGCAAGCGTAGGGCTTGAGCTCGAGTACGTCAGCGGCTACAACTGGCAGCAGTTCCTGGATTTGATTCGGGTTGATGAGCTTGACGTAATCATAAACGTTACCCCCTTGCCAGAGCGCAAGGAGTATATGCATTTTACTGACGGCTACGTAAAGCCGCCTGCTGCCGTCATTGTCAGGGATCCGGGGCCTGAGATTAATTCCTTGCCTGATCTTCGCGGTAAACGAGTTGCGGTAACGGCCGGCTACGCACAGCAGGCTTACATGGAACGTGAATTTCCCGAATCAGAACTGGTTCTTACGAATGGAAATCTGGAAGCACTTTTTGCGGTATTGGATGGCCGCGCCGATGCGACGCTGGGGTCTTTCAGTTCCCTTAACTTCCAGATTGAAGAGCTTAGCTTGACCGGATTGAGGGTCTCCTTCCTGAGCAACATTCCGGAATTGACGATGACCTCCGCCTTTGGCGTTCGCAAAAGTGCACCCTTACTCAGGGATATATTGCAAAAAGCGATGGATACTCTCGATGATGAGCAGCTGACGCCGCTGCGCGATAAGTGGTTACGTAGCAAGCAGACCACCCCTGTGCAGCTGGATAGCGTGTGGTGGATATTTGTCGCCGTGCTGTTTCTTTTCCTGTTACTCATGTTCTTGAACTTTATTAGTCATCGATTCTCCGTGGGCAACGGGGCCGCACTGGCAACGGGCACGCTTCGCTTTCGCATAATCGTGTACGGTTTTCTAAGTGTTTTCGTGGTGCTGGTTTCCACCGCTGGTTGGCTCGCCCTGGGAAGCATCCATAACAAGATTGTCCGGGATGTAAGCAAGGATCTTGAGAATACGCTTCTAACGGCCGCCGACCGGCTCAATATCTGGGTGCAGCTGAGAACAGTTGTTCTTAACCAGATCGCAACCAACCCGGTTTTAATCGAGCAGGTAGAGCTGCTGCTCGGCATCACGGCAACGAGTGACTCGCTATTGGGATCACGGGAGTTAGAGGATATTCGCCACACCCTGTCTAAAAGCAAAAATGACATGGGCCTCGGATTCTTCATTATCGACCGCAATGGAATCAGCATCGCCTCGGCCAGAAATTCTAATATTGGCACCCGTAACCTGATTTCTATCCAGCGACCGAAATTGATGGAAAAAGTGTTTTCAGGGAATTCGGTTTTTATTCCACCCATCTATTCCGACGTAACTATAGGTGGCAGGGATATAAAAAGTACTACCAGCCTTTTTATCGCTGTGCCTGTTCGAGGCGACAGTGGTGATGTGATTGCCGCTCTCACGATGAGGCTTGATCCCGCCCAGGGCTTTTCCCGGGTCCTGCAGCTCTCGGGTCTTGGTGAGACTGGAGAAAGCTACGCCTTCGACCAAAAAGGCCTGCTAATGTCTTCCAGCCGATTCGAAAGCCAGTTAAGAGCGGTTGGGCTGCTCGAGGAAGGGGAGTCAAGTATTCTCAATATTCAAATTCGCGACCCGGGTGATGATATGACGGAGGGTTTTCGCCCGGAACTCCCCCGGGCCGATCAGCCGCTGACATTAATGGCAGAGAGTGCCGTTAGCGCCCGAGTCGGAGCCGGCGATAGACGATCTGCCACAGAACTGAATCTGGATGGCTATCGGGACTATTTTGGCGCCGAGGTATTTGGTGCATGGCTGTGGGATGGTCAGCTGGGTCTGGGGCTGGCGAGCGAAATCGATGCTGCAGAGGCAATGTCTACATTTACAATTGTTCGAGCGACAGCGGTGGGTGTATTTGGTGTGACTCTTATTCTCGCCCTGGGTGGAATTGTTTTTGTCCTTGCGACCGGCGAGAGGACCAACAAGGCGTTGTTGCGTGCCAGGAATGAACTCGAGGATCGGGTAGAAGAACGAACAAAGGATTTACAGAAAGCAATCAGGCAGACCTCGTTGATTTTGGAGAATTCTATCAATGGAATTTTGACGATCGATGATCAGCAGATCGTAGTGGGCTTCAATCCTGCGGCGGAGGCAATGTGGGGCTATAAAGCCAGTGAAGTTCTGGGTAATCCGATAACGATGTTACTGCCAGAGCATGCACATAAGAATCACCTTGGCAATGTTCACCAGTTTCGGGACTCCGATGATATCTCCATCGACCTGAATCAGCGAAGTACGATGCTGGCTGGTCTATGCAAAGACGGTAGAAATTTCCCGGCGGAAGTGGGCATCTCGAAAAGTGAGGTCGACGGTGAAATGTTTTATTCCGCATTTGTTGTCGACATCACAGAACGTCGTCTTGCGGAAGCTGAAACCCTGCAGGCGAAGCAGGCCGCCGATGACGCCAACCAGGCCAAGAGCGATTTCCTGGCCAATATGAGCCACGAAATTCGCACACCCATGAACGCCATTCTGGGGCTGAGTGATTTATGCCTGCGCACCGAATTGTCGACGAAACAGGAAGACTACCTTTCCAAAATTCACGGCTCGGCCGGCACGCTGTTGGGAATTATTAATGACATCCTGGATTTTTCCAAAATCGAGGCCGGCAAGCTCGATATGGAAGCTGTCGATTTTAATCTTGACGATGCCCTGGCTAATGTCGCGGCCTTGATTGGTAACAAAGCGCAGGAAAAAGGGCTCGAATTTCTTTTCCAGGTGCCCACAGACTTGCCCAGAATTCTGGTTGGCGACCCTCTGCGACTGGGCCAGGTCTTGATCAACCTGGCAAACAATGCGGTCAAGTTTACAGAATCCGGCGAAGTTGTCATTTCGGTAGAGCGAATAGAGGAGTCTGAGACCGGAATTGCTCTCAAGTTCACAGTTCGTGATACAGGCATTGGCTTGACCGAGCAGCAGATTGATAAATTATTCGAATCTTTTTCCCAGGCAGATACCTCCACCACGCGAAAATATGGCGGAACCGGGCTGGGGTTAACTATCAGCAAAAAACTGACTGAAATGATGGGGGGTGAGATCTGGGTTGAGAGCGTTTCAGGCCAGGGGAGTCACTTTATATTCACGGCAAAATTTGCCAAAACAACAACTCCCGAGCTAAGAGGTTGGCAAATAGCGGAAGAAGTAAGGGGTAAGCCGGTACTGGTTGTTGACGACAATGAAACCTCCAGGTTCATTTTCAAGCAGATCCTGGAGTCGTTCTCATTTGAAGTGTCGCTGGCCAACTCCGGAGTTGAAGGTATTGAAGCCGTCGCCCGGGAGACCCCCGCATTTGAACTGGTGTTGATGGACTGGCAGATGCCCGGGATGAATGGCATCAAGGCCATTGAAGAGATCCGTAGCTTGAGTCATCTCTCCCACCAGCCCAGGATTATACTGGCGACTGCTTTTGCCCGGGAGGAGGTTATTACCGAGGCGGAGCGGGTAGACCTTGACGGATTTCTCATTAAGCCTGTCGACCCGTCAATGCTCTTTGACGCAGTGATGTCGGCCTTTGGGCAGACCAGTAACAGCTCAGGCAGGAGAAAAACATCCATCGACTATGACGTAGAATCCCTGCGGCCCATATTGGGTGCCAAAATTTTGCTGGCCGAAGACAATGAAATCAATCAGCAGATCGCCCGGGAGCTTTTGGAAGAAGCCGGCTTCTATGTTGACCTGGCTAACAATGGGGTGGAGGCCGTAAAAATGGTGCACGCCGCTGAGTACGACCTGGTGTTAATGGATATACAGATGCCGGAAATGGATGGCCATGAAGCCACTCGGCGAATACGTGAGATACCGAAGTTCAAGGATTTGCCCATTGTCGCCATGACCGCCGGTGTAATGGCCGAGGACAAGGCAAAGGCGAAGGAAGTTGGAATGAACGATCACGTTTCCAAGCCCATCGAGCTCAATCGGTTTTTTGAGGCGCTGGTGAGATGGATCCAGCCCGGCGAGCGTGACGTGCCCGTCCATGAAAGCCAATTGGAGCAGGACAAACCCGAGGTGAACTTGCCGCGAGAGCTCGCCGGAATCAACATCAAGCTGGGACTTTCCAGGGTGGGCGGAAACCCGGGGCTATTCAGAGATATCTTGCTCAGATTTCGCGATGGCCAGGTCAACGTGGTCGAAGAAACTCGCGTTGCTCTGAGCGAAGGCAATCTGGAGTTGGCCGCCAGATTGGCCCATACCCTCAAGGGAGTTGCCGCCAGTATAGGAGCTTCTGAAGTGGCATCGGCGGCCAAGGACCTGGAAGCCGGAATTGCCAAGAGTGGTGCTGATGTTGCCGTGGTGTTACTTGAATCCACCCAGGCGCATTTGGACCAAGTGGTTTCAGCCTTGTCAGTACTTGAGGTGGAGAAGCGCTCCCAGACCACGGCGGGCCCTGTCGATTGGGAACTGGTGCAAGCGAACCTGTCTCAGTTAAGAAACCTTCTGGAAAACTCCGATACAGGAGCGGGCAAAAAACTCGAGGTGTTGACTAAAGTGCTGCCTGACGAAGCGTTTGCTTCAACGCTCGGGGCGATAGGGCGCGCATTCAGCGACTATGATTTTGACCAGGGGCTGGAGCACCTGGCTGAACTGGAGCAGTTAATCAGCTCGCAAGGCGATAGCTGAGATCATGCCCATAGAAACCCGAGGGCTGTTTTGGAGCCAATATTAAGTCTGGAAAACATTAATAACCTGTCTCCGAAATTCCCCGGAGTTTCGGCCTGTAATGCTAGTCATCAGCGGTACTGCGTCCATTGCTTCTGCAGTTTCACCTACTGAGATGGGAACACCTGCTTCCAGTCGCGCTTCATGTCTACGATGATCCAGTCATTCGAGGCTGCCTGGTCGAGGGCCTTGTTGAGGGTACCGACGTGACTCTTACGATCGTAAGCATACTCGCGACCCGCATCGGTATGATGGACGAACAAACCCAGCCGTCGACCTTCCCCGGTCATCGTGTATTCGATCATCTGCATGTGCGAATCGGAATTGCCGAATGCCAGGATCGGCCGACGACCGATATGTTCATAGATACCCACCGGCTTAACCAATCTTAATCGGCGTCGATCATGCAGTTTATTCATTCTACAAACCTATTAAAAATTACGACATGAAGTCACCAGAAAAGGCAGGGGCGACAAAGCGTCACCCCTTTTGATCACTTGCTAAATGCGTTCGCCGTTCGCTGTCTCACTTGGCGTGAGCGTCACGTTGCTCGGCAAGGCGTTTTTTCACCGCTGCAAGCTTGAAACTGGCACCTGGCTGCATGGGCGGAGAAGGCGCGCCGAAGCGCAACCACTCACCAAAAAGTTGCTGCCTGCCAGCAACTCAGTGGCTCAACAGCATATGTTTTGCTTCCAATTCCATATCTTCGTAACTTTCTTTGCTCGTATCGACAGCAACAGCCTGGATGGCTCCACCAGTGAACGTGCCGGGCGTTTTGTACATGCTGGTAACGGCGTCACCGCTATCCCAGCCGATGCACATGCCATCTCCTGACAGGGTGAATTTGGCCGCTTGCGTTCTCATCTTGCCGCTGGCGACTACCTTGTCGTTGACATAGAGCTTGGTTGTACCAAGGTGTTCTCCGTACTTGCCCTCGCTCTCCCGTGTAAATTCCATCCCGAGGGTGTATTTCCCAGGTTTGAGGCGTTTTGAGACGAAAATTTGCTCGGGCTTGATACCCAGGAAGTTGTAGACGTAGTGGAGCTTCTTATCCTTGATGAAAAGAGAGTGGCCGCCAAACCTGGAACCATGGGCGAACAGGACGCCGGAGGCATTTGCATCCGTGATTTCCACATTCGCCATGATCTTGTACGAACGTCCACGGATATTGGCAGCCACACCTTCCGGAATAGCAGATGTTCCCGGGTAGTAGACATGCCTGTTGGTGGGTGGCTCATTGGTTGGACGGGGCGTGGTAAGCAACGCCGCAGGAAGCCGATCATCTATCGGCAGCACGAAATTCTTCTTCGCCTCTTCAAAATACACAGCTTCCAGTTTTTTCACCTTCTCCGGGTATTTGGCGGCAAGGTCATAGGACTGGGCGCGGTCTTCCGCCACGTGAAAGAGTTGCCACTCGTCCTTGTCGTAATTGCCTTTGTTGGCGAAGGGATTGTGCAGCGATGAAATCATCCAGCCGTCCTGCCACAGCCCACGGGTGCCAAACATGGTGTAGTACTGCGTATGCCTGTTGGTAGGGCCATCCGGCTTGGCATCGAACGTGTACTTCATGGACTTTCCGGATAATGGATATTGCTTCACACCTTCATAGACCTCGGGCATTTCCAGTCCGGTGATCTCAAGCAGGGTCGGTACGATATCGACGGAGTGGTGGTATTGGTGCCTGATCTCCCCGCGCGCCTTGATGCCCTTGGGCCAGGAAATAATCAGTGGGTCAACGGTGCCACCGGCAAACTGCGAATAGCGTTTGAACATCCGGAATGGCGCCGAAGTGGCCATCGCCCAGCCGGTAGGGAAGTGTTCATAGGTATCGGGGCTTCCCAATACATCGATCAATTTCATATTCTCTTCGATCGTATCCGGATAGCCGTTGAAGAACTTGTTTTCGTTGACAGAACCATTGGGGCTGCCTTCACCGGATGTGCCGTTATCAGCGGCGTAGATGATGATGGTGTTTTCAAGCTGGCCCGTTTCCTCGAGGTAAGCAACCATCCGGCCGATCTGCGCGTCAGTGTAGGTAGAATGAGCCGCCCAAACCTCCATCATTCTTGAAAACAGGTGTTTTTCATCAGCACTTAGCGAGTCCCATGGCCGGACTGCATCCAGGGAAGAGGCAACATCTTTCGACAAGGGATTCATTGGCGTGAGTTTCGTACCTTTGGGCAAAATGCCTCGCTCGATCATGCGCGGCAGCACCCATTCCCGGTAAGCTTCATAGCCATCGTCAAATTTTCCCTTGTAGGCGGCAATGGCATCCTTCGGCGCATGATGAGGTGCATGGTTTGCACCCGGGTTAAACCACATATACCAGGGCCGAGAGGGGTTTGCAGAGCGGTGGTCTTTAAGAATCTTGATGCCTTGATCTGCCAGGTCTTTGGCCAGGTGGTAACCTTCTTCTGGGGTGTAAGGCGGCTCAATGAATCTATTGTCCTCGGTGAGATCTGGATACCATTGGTTGGTTTCACCGCCGAGAAAACCATAGAACCGGTCGAACCCCATGTTGAGTGGCCAACGATCCCTGCTGGCGCCGGAAGCGACGTCCTGCTCGGGCACGTTGTGATTCTTGCCTAACCAGAAGGTGCTGTAGCCCGCATCCTGCAGTAACTGCCCAATTGTGGCCGTTTCTTTCGGGATATGGCCGTTCGACCCTGGGAAGCCCGTGGCAACCTCGGTAATACCCGCCATACCGTTCAGGTGATGGTTACGCCCGGTCAGCAGCGTGGACCGGGTGGGTGAGCACAAGGCTGTGGTGTGCCAGTTGGTGTAGATCAAGCCGTTGTCAGCAATTTTGTCGAGGACGGGCATTTCGACGCCGCCCCCATAGGGCGACCATGCTGCCAGGCCGGTATCGTCATATAAAATGAACAGGATGTTTGGAGCCCCATCTGGCGCTTTGGTCGGCGTAAACGGCGCCCAATCTGGTTTAGAATCCCGGATGTCTGTCTTTATTACTCCCTCAAATACAGGCTTTTCTGCTGCCTGCGCCACGGTGGCCAGGCAGGTGGTTAATCCTAGAATCAGCGTCCTTAGTAATTGTCGTCCCATCGTAGTTCTCCTGGTTTATGACATAGTTGTAGCGGGCGCCCCTTTCGGGGTGCTCGCCGGTGTTCGATTTACTCTATCCGCCGTGCCCTTCTGAGGGTTTTTTGCAGGGCCCTGTACTAGATGTAGTATTGGAAATAATAAAGGATTGGTCTAACATTCCGAGTATCTAAATTCGGCAAGAAAAGTACTCAGCCAAACTTCCTGCATAGCTGAAAGTGAGACCAGTGGACCCCATCGTATACAAGCTGGACACCCGGGACTTCAAGGAGATGCAGCACGCCCTCAGTGCCTGGGATCACCGCTACCGACAACTCAGTCCGGGGGCATTTCACGGCGGCCTTCTACACACCCAGATCGGCTCACTGGGTATCTTCCGCAACCGCTGGGAGCGCGCTGTTCACTACCGTGGCGTCGCACCGAAGGGCACTGTTGCTATAGCCCTCACACTGGCTCAAAGTGGGGAAGGACGATGGAATGGGCAGCGCATGGGCCATGATGACGTGCTCGTGACAGGTTGCGGCACGGAGGGAGACTATCTCTCGGCGGCGCTCTGGGACAGCGTGGTAATGGCGATCCCAGAGACCGAGCTGGCGCAGCAGATCGCCGACCTTACCCAAGATGACCCCCGGGGCTTCATCGCCCAGGGCATCGCCCGCTTCACGCCACAGGCGGCCGCCCAGGTCCGTCAGGCCGCCCGGACCTATCTAGACGCTTCGGTGCGGGCCCTGGTCAGGCCGGATGCAAAATCACTGCTTACGGAACTTGCGCCACACATGGTTGAGTTGATTGCCCACGCATTGGTTTCCGCTCAGCCGCCGCGCCCCCAAAAACGAAATCTGAAGCGACAGCGTCAGTTGATCCGCAATGCAGAGGATTACTGTGCATCTAACAAGGGTCAACCGCTGCGGATTGGCCAGTTATGCAGTGATTTAGACGTCAGCGAACGTAGCATGCGTGACACGTTCTATAACACGGTCGGCATGAGCCCCCTCGCGTATCTGAAGACCGAGCAACTCAATCGAGTGTACCGCACGCTGCGCCACGCTGACCCGGCCGAAACACTGATCAAGCAGATCGCCCATGAAAACGGGTTTAGGCATATCGGGCAATTCAGCCAGGACTACAAACACCTGTTCAGTGAGCTGCCCTCGGAAACACTGCAACGCGCTTAGCCGGTTGAATTATACCGCTAAGATTATCCTGCCAAGTGCCCGGCGGGCGAAACGTCCACCGGAATGCCATATAGCGAATCGGGGGATCTTCAGTTTACCTAAATCAAGACTTTACGACCGGAGAAGCGGTCGCAGGACAAGTAAACTGTACCCCGATTCCCTCCTGATTCGCCCTTCCAGTACTCAATCGATAGTGATTGAGATCAATAAGTGACAGCCTGAATGTTTCTATACTTCTACAGAAACAACTAGCGGAACTCGACAGCAGCACAGTGGGTTCGGCGGGAAAGGAATTGCACAGATGTCCCTAGTCAAACAACTCAGCCGGGAAGATGTCATGTTTGTCGCAGGTGAGACAGACACGATCTACCAGCACGTGGGCGCCCTGAACATTCTTGATTGCAAAGGCCGGCCTGACTTCAACTATGAGCATTTTCGCCAGCACTGTATTGAGCGAGCGTCCCTCATTCCGCACTTTCGATGGAAGCTGCACACGATTCCAATGGGGCTGGATCGGCCCTACTGGGTAGAGGATGACAATTTCAGCTTCGACCATCACATCAAGCACATCGCACTGCCCGCACCCGGCGACCACAATACCCTGTGTGAGATCGCTGCACATCTCTATAGCAAGCACCTTGATCGGAGCAAGCCCCTGTGGGAAATCTGGCTGATTGAGGGCCTCGAGGGTGGCAAATACGCCTACCTGCAGAAGTTCCATCACTGCATGATGGATGGCGAGGGCGCGTTCAAAATGCTTGAGATAATCGGCGATTATGAAGCCGACCCCTCGACCGGCAAAGAGATCGACAAATCCATCAGTGAGGCCAGGCCTGGCAAGGTTCCGACAGTGGCCGATCAGTCATCCAAGGCCTGGGCTCACCTGGCCAGGCTGCCGGGTGAGGCGGCGCGAGGCATGTACGATATTCTGCGCCCCCGGATTCTGGAGCAATTTGTCTGGCCGCGACGGCCGAAAGAAGAGCAGCCTGTGGTGCCCTCCACCTGTTTCAACCAGGTCATCGGTAGTGACCGGGCCATGGCGTTCGCCACCTTGCCGATCGCCGAGTTGAAAGGGGTTAAGAACCACTTTGGAGTGACCTTGAATGATGTGGTGCTGGCCGTGGTGAGTGGCGCGATCAGAAGCTACCTGCTGGGCCTGGATAAGCTTCCAGACGAGCCTCTGCGCACCAATATTCCGGTCTCGCTGCGATCACAGGGCGACGACCAATTGAGCAACAAGGTGACCAATACGACTGTCACCCTGGCCACAGACCATGCCGACCCACTGGAGCGATTGCAAGCCATTCACGAGGAATCCGAACAGGCGAAGGAGAAAGCTCACAGCGGAGCCCTGGGGCTTATTGAAGTTTTCCAGATGATGCCGCCAATCTTGATAAGCTCACTGATGGAGTCGCTGCCCGCTGACCAGGCACCACAAATCCTGGGGGCAAACCTGATTGTCTCCAACGTTCGCGGAAGCCCATTACCCATGTATATCGCCGGCGCTCGCATGGAGACCATGTATCCCATGTCGATCCTGACAGCAGGGCTGGGGATTAACGTCACCTGTATCAGCTACGCCGATGGTATGGATTTTGGCATCATCGTTGATCCGGACCAGGTACCCAAGCACCATGCCATTGCGGATAGCCTGCAAGATGCCCTGGGTGAGTACCTCGCACTGATCAAACCTGCGCGCAAGAAGCGCAAGCCAGCCGCCAAAGCGAAGAAAAAGGCCGTGCCAAAAAAGGCAGCCAGGAAAAAAGCGGCTAGCAAAACAAGGGGCGGTAGCAAAACCACTGTGACAGCTGCAAAGAAGACCGCCCCCAAAGCCAAGAGCAAAAAAAAACCGCGAAAGTGAGCGCTTCAATTGATCGCCCTGCTGCTCGGCACCATCGAAAGGAGTCGGGAGGAGTCGGGGACAGACCACGATTATTGGCTTAGACTTTTAGTTTAAACATTCTGGCAGGGCAGACATGGCTGAAACTGAAGTTGAAATCTACGTTGTGAATCCCGCCGACGACCTTATCGACAAGGTCGAGGCCCTACTCCTCTGCGACAACGAACCCGACTTTCGGGAAATCGTCGCAAGCCTGGGTACGACAGCGGATGAAGAACTATCCCTGGACCCGGAATTCACCCCCGATGAAATCAAACTCTTCAAAGGCTATTTGCGCGCCGACTTCACCGCTGGTAGCGACGGCGAGGAGATTGCACAGGCCTGGACCGCTTATCTCAGCCGCATACTCCCCACAGCCACTGTCCACGCCTGGGGTCACCAGGATGGTATGTGGGAATTCTGGCGGCGCGGAGAACAAGGCAAGGTAGAGGGCAGGCAGGATGAGCCCGATGGCAACGACGAGGCCATCATCGATGACATTTACCGCTGGTGGCACAAGGGTCTGCCTGCCGGTGTAAAGACCGGCTTGCTGGCGAAGAAATTCAAACGCCCCGGCCGCAAGCCAGCAGCGAGAAAAAAACCCGCCGCGAAAAAGTCGGACAAAACCTATAAGGGCTTCTACGAAGCGTGGGAGGCGCAGGACTACGACTACATCGCGCAGAAAGTTACCAAGCGCAATCTCTATTCGAAACAGAACTATGACAGCAACCCGGAAATGTTGCTCCAGTTCGGCCTGCGCAAACTCGATGAACGGATCATCGGGATCGTGCTCGATGCGGGTTTCGACCTGAGTCATTCCGACATCGGCGGCAAGGGCTGGAACATACTGCACTGGCTCTGCAAGCGGCGCCGCAGCGGCGCAAACAGCGCGGAGTCACAGCTGCCATTGCTGATTGAGCGCGGTGCCGATGCTACCAAGGTCAGTGACTTCCAGGGTCATACCCCGCTCATGTTCGCCTGTGGCAACGCTATGGCACTGCCAGTCAAAGCGCTATGCGAGGCGGGCGCGGAGGTCAACCTCACCGACCGCGAGGGGCGGACACCGCTGTTCGAACTTTCACGCTCGCGGGACATCCCGGAACTGGTCGAGTGCATCGACACACTCGCTGCATCAGGTGCAGATTTGCAACACAGGGACGTGGCTGGTGAAACCGCCCTGTTTGATATGGTCGCCCAGAGTCGGGAGGGCGGCGTGCGCCGACTGGTCGAACTCGGTCTTGATATTAACGCCCGCGACAATGAGGGTAACACTCCGCTTTTCAGGTGCTGCTGGAGCCACCAGATGGACTTTGTCGGTGTTTGCCTGGAACTTGGCGCCGACCCGCTGGCCGAAAACAAACAGGGTCGTCGGGCTTTTGATGAAAGCAGCCATCTTCGCGAGCTGCTGCTCGAGGGAGGTCACATCCAGCCCTCTGATATCCGGGAGGAGTGAGGCAGCACATGTGCCTGTGTCGTTGATAGAGAGGCAGTTTAGCTGAGTCGACGCTTACAGTTCCCGCTTATGAAAGCGGTATGTTGTCAGCAGGAACGGAATGACAACCCACAGGAACATCATCAGCAGTGGGACTGCGGGCGTGACGCGGTGTTCACTGGCGGGGTCGATGACGCCGACAAAACGCCCTACTTCTTCAAAACCGGTAAAGTTAAGAAGTCGGTAGGCATCCGCGGGGTTGATCAGCATCAGAGCCGCGAAGACGCCAGCGAGGAAGAGCTGCTGGAAGCGGTGCGCAAGGCCGAGGCGCTGGAGTTCATCCAAGCCCTTGAAGACCAGGGCGGGCGCAGCGGTTTCGACGCCCAGGTTGGTGAGCGCGGTGTCAAGCTGAGTGGTGGGCAGCGCCAACGCATCGCCATTGCCCACCGCCTGTCGACAATCGCCGCCATGGATCGCCTGCTGGTGCTGGACCAGGGGCGCGTGGTGGAATCCGGTACCCACGCGGAATTGCTCGCCGAGGGTGGCATTTATGCACGCCTGTGGGAGCACCAGTCTGGCGGATTTATCGGGTTGGATTAATCGCCCTGGAATTCCGGGCTGCCTGGGCTGGGTCAACAGGAATGGCGTGTACAGCGAAAACCTCATCAACACCAATTCACCGGATGCTGGAAGGATTGCTGAGCTGCGCTTGGTGGGTCGCGCATCTTCTCCCGTTCACTTGCCATTCTGTACCAATTGGTTCAGTATTTCACCTCTTACCAGATCGAGACAGGTTGCGAGCATAGATGGCCAGATCCCCCGAGTTCGATCGCGGCAAAGCCCTGGAAGCCGCCATGAAGCTGTTCTGGGCCCGCGGCTATACGGCGACCTCGCTACCCGATCTGCTGCAGGCAATGGGCATAGCCCGCTCCAGTTTTTACGCCAGCTTCTCCACCAAGCGAGAGCTGTTCATGGAGTGTCTTGAGCTATTCGGTGAGCGCACTCTCGCTATGCTCGAAGAAGATGCCGGCAAGCTGCCTGCCGCCGCCCTGCCCCGCGCCTTTTATGAAGCCACCCTGCTGGATGTGTCACCGCGTCGGGCCAGCCAGGGCTGCATGATGGTTAATACCGTGTTGGAACTCGCCGATGTGGACCCCGAACTCAATCAGCTGGCGGCACAAAGGCTCAGCGCCATTGAAAACCTCTTTGCGCTGGCCTTCGAGAACGCGCAACGCCGGGGCGAACTGGACGGCACACAGGACCCGAAAGAACTCGCCAGCCTGGTGATGACTATCAACTTTGGCCTGCGCGTCCAGTGCCGGCAGAACCCGTCCCGCCAGTCACTCAAGCCCCTCATCGAAAATAGCCTGTCCCTGCTCGGACTGGCCGCCTGAATCAAGGAGCCACCATGTTGTCTGAAACCATGCCCTATGAGAAAAAATTCGCCAGTGTAAGCGGCAAGCAAATCGCCTATCTCGAGGAAGGCAGCGGCGATCCCATTGTGTTGCTACATGGCAACCCCACCTCCTCCTTCCTTTGGCGGAACGTCGTACCCGAGCTTGTGGCATCGGGCCGGGTCATCGTCCCGGACCTCATCGGCCAGGGCGATTCCGAAAAACTTCCCGCCAGTGAGGGACCCGGACGCTACACCCTGGAAGTGGTCTACAGCTATCTGGATGGCCTGCTGGAGACTCTCGGCGCCAAGGAGAATGTCACCCTGGTCATACATGACTGGGGCAGCGCACTCGGTTTTATGTGGGCCATGCGCCACGCCGCAGCCGTCAAGGGTGTGGCCTACATGGAGGGTATTGTTAAGCCGGTTAGCTGGTCAGACTGGCCTGAGGGCGCCGTGGGGATCTTTAAGGGCTTTCGCTCAGACAAGGGAGAAGACCTGATCCTCAACCGCAATATGTTTATCGAGGCGGTACTGCCCACATCTGTCATGCGCGAGCTCAGTGAGACGGAGATGGACGCCTACCGCGCACCGCATCTCAACGCCGACGATCGCCAGCCCTTGCTGAACTGGCCGCGCCAGATACCCATCGAGGGCGAACCCGAAGACGTTGTCGCCCTGGTGAACGAGTACGGCGCCTTCATGGCCGGCAGTGATATTCCCAAGCTGTTCATCAATGCAGACCCAGGCTCCATCCTGGTCGGGCCACAGCGAGAATTTTGCCGCAGCTGGCCCAGGCAACAGGAAGTCACCGTGAAAGGCCTGCACTTTATCCAGGAAGACTCTCCAGTTGAGATCGGCCAGGCCGTGGCTAACTGGTTGCAATCAATCTAACCCACTCCAAAAAAACAGAGGACTCAAACCATGTCAGATGCACCCGCTTACGTTGTGGCCAATTTCACCATTAACGACAAGGATGAATACAGGAAGTATGAGAAGGGATTCTTCCCCATATTGAAAAAACATGGCGGGTCATTTTTCACCTATGACGACAATACCACCCACCTGGAAGGCTCAGACCCCAGGTCCGGTCGCATGGTGATATTTCAATTCCCCTCGGAAGCTGCTGCCGAAGCCTGGTACAAGGATCCGGAATACCAGGCCCTGTCAGAATACCGCCGGGCCGGAACAGACCTGGTGTCTCTTACCATGGTGCACGGACTGCCGCCGCGCTAAAAAACCATTTCCGGAACATCGTCGGGGACAAGCAGCTCCCCGGCGGTGAGATTGACAATCTCCTCAACACTCACCCCCGGCGCCCGCTCCCGCAAAACAAACTTGCCATCTTCGATATCCAGCAGTGCCAGGTCAGTCAGTACGCGCCTGATGCAGCCTTTGCCGGTGAGCGGCAAGGTGCACTCAGACAGCAACTTGGATTGCCCGGACTTCGAAGCGTGGGTCATGGTCACAATAATATTGTCGGCGCCGGCAACCAGGTCCATTGCCCCTCCCATGCCCTTGATCAGTTTTCCCGGGATCATGTAGGACGCGATATTGCCGTGACAGTCCACCTCAAAGGCGCCCAGCACGGTGAGATCGACATGACCACCGCGGATCATCGCGAAGGATTCCGCCGAGGAGAACAGTGATGCGCCGGTAATCATGGTAACGGTCTGCTTGCCGGCATTGATCAGGTCCGCATCCACCTCTTCATCCAGCGGAAATTGACCCATGCCCAGCAGGCCATTTTCCGACTGCAGCATCACCTGCATATCGTCGGATATGTAGTTAGCCGCCAGGGTGGGGATACCTATGCCAAGGTTGACGTAGTAGCCGTCGTGAAATTCCTGGGCGACGCGTTGAGCCAGTTGTTCGCGGGTCAAAGCCATGTCAATTCCTCCCTAAGCACTGCGCACGGTGCGCTGCTCGATTGTTTTTTCAAAACTGCCCTTGATCAGACGGTTTACATAGATACCGGGCAGGTGAATTTCATCCGGATCCAGTTCGCCAACCTCGACAATTTCCTCCACCTCAACGACGGCAATCTTGCCCGCGGTAATCGCCATGGGGTTGAAGTTGCGCGCCGTCTTGCGGAATAGCAAATTGCCATAGCGATCGGCCTTCCAGGCCTTGGCTATGGAAAAGTCTCCATGCAGCGCCTCTTCGAGAATGTAGTGCTTGCCATTGAATTCGCGCACCTCCTTGCCCTCGCCCACCGGCGTGCCGTAGCCCGTGGCCGTAAAGAAGGCGGGGATACCGGCGCCGCCGGCGCGCATTTTCTCTGCCAGAGTACCCTGTGGTGTGAGCTCGACTTCCAGTTCACCACTCATCATCTGCGCCTCGAACAAGGCATTTTCTCCGACATAGGATGCGATCATCTTCTTGATCTGCTTGTCTTCCAGCAGTATGCCCAGGCCCGCGCCATCGACGCCGGCATTGTTGGACGCAACAGTCAGGCCTTTTGTGCCCTTGCGCTTTATTTCCTTAATCAGGTTCTCCGGTATACCGCAGAGACCGAAGCCCCCGGCGATGATGGTCATATTATCTTCGAGGCCAGCCAGGGCCTCCTCGTAACTGCCAACCACCTTGTCAAATCCAGACATAGTGCACTCCGCTGCTTGTATCGCTATGGGGCAAGTGTACGCATGCCAGGCGAAATGAGGAACAGCGCTGTTTCACGAGGCGAATCGATCACGCAGCAGCTTCTTCTGCACCTTGCCCATGGCATTGCGTGGCAAGGCATCGATCACTTCAACCCGCTTCGGTACCTTGAAGTTGGCCAGCTGTGCCTTACAGTGAGCGATTACCTCATCAGCAGTTGCTGCGGCGCCCCCGGCAACAATCACCGCCACCACCGCCTCGCCAAAGTCCGCATCGGCAACACCAATGACCGCCGACTCTTCCACGCCGGCCAGTTCATCTATCACCAGTTCAATTTCCTTTGGGTAAACGTTGAGTCCGCCGGTGATGATCATGTCCTTGGCGCGACCGACGATAGTCACATAGCCATCACTGTCGATGGTGGCCTTGTCACCGGTATTGAAAAAACCGTCACTGGTAAAATCCTCGGCGGTCTTGTCCGGCATCTGCCAGTAGCCAGGGAACACATTAGGGCCCTGTACTTGCAGGTTACCCGTCTCGCCATGGGCCAGGCGCCCTCCCGCCTCATCGACAACGCGCAGGCTTATGCCGGGCAGTGCGGGCCCGACGGTCCCGGCACGGCGCTCACCCCGCAGTGGATTGGAGGTGTTCATGCCGGTCTCGGTCATGCCGTAGCGTTCGAGGATGCTGTGCCCGGTACGCGCCTTGAACTCAACAAAGGTTTCCGCCAGCAGTGGCGCGGAGCCCGAAACAAACAAGCGCATATTCGCACAACAGCCTGACCCGAAATCGGGGTTTGCCAGCAGCCGGGTGTAGAACGTTGGAACACCCATCATCACCGTGCAATCAGGTAATGCAGCAACCGCGGCCTGGTCGGAGAAGCCACTGTGCCATACCATGCTCGCGCCACTCATCAGCACGCAGCTTATGCCGACAAACAAGCCATGTACGTGGTAGATCGGCAACATATGCAGGAGGCGGTCAGACGCTGAGAAGCCCCAGGCCTCAACCAGGGTTTCAGCATTCTTGCGCAGGTTGTCATGGCTTAGCATGATGCCCTTGGGCTGGCCCGTGGTGCCCGACGAATACAGCAGGGCCGCCATATCCGCACCCTCGCATCGGGCCACCTCAGCCTCCGCAGCTGCATCTGCAGCCTGCTCCATCAGACTACCGCTTCCATCAGCATTGAGTGTCAACACAGCCTTAACGCCGGTTTCTGGAAGCACAGACTCGATCAAGGCGAGCGCATCACTATCGCAGATCACCAGGGTGGGCTGGGCATTGCCCAGGAAGAATGCGAGTTCCGATGCCTTGTAGGCCGTGTTTAGCGGGTGGTATACCAGGCCCGCGCGCAGGCAGGCCAGGTAGAGAAACAGGTTCTCCACCGATTTATGCACCTGCACGGTAACCCGGTCGCCGGGTGCAGCCCCGTGCTGCAACAGGCTGTTGGCGATCCGCGCGGAAAACTGGTCGGCTTCTGCATAACTCACGCTGCGCCCCTGCGCGGTGACCAGCAGCTGTGACTCACGGTCCGCAGGGAAGTGATCCTGAAAATGCGCGTAGAGGTTCGCGTTGCCAGACATGCCTGTGCCCCCTGTATTTACCGCGACAGCAGCGGAAGTAAATCGGTATTATGACACTAGTCTGCTAAAACATAGTTTCTGCGAGGGTTGCGATGCAACTGGATTCAAAAGTAGTGGTAATAAGCGGTGCAGCGCGTGGGCTGGGGCGCGCCTACGCGGTCGCAATGGCGGCCGAAGGTGCTTCAATTCTGGCCTGCGATGTCAATGACTGTAGTGCAACGGTGGCCGAGGTCGAGGCGGCGGGCGGCCGCATAGAATCTGTGACCACCGACATCTCCAATATGGAAAGTTGCCTGGCGATGGCGGATGCCGCAGTCTCCGCATTCGGAAAAATCGATGTGCTTGTCAATAATGCCGCCTTGTACGCAAGCCTGAAAGGGGCTCGCTTCGAGGACCTGGATGAAGCCCAGTGGGACGCGGTAATGAACGTCAATATCAAAGGCGTGTGGCAGTCTTGCAAGGCGGTAGTGAATCCGATGCGAGCCGCGGGCGGCGGCTCCATCATCAATATCGCATCACTGGCCGCCGTCTACGGACTCCCCTACGGTTGTGACTACGTTGCCTCCAAGGCTGCAGTAATTGGCATGACCCGGACCATGGCCCGCGAACTGGGCAAAGACAGTATCAGGGTCAATGCGGTGGCCCCCTCGGCGGTAATGACCGAGGGCACCGAGGAGTTTTTTGGCGACAAATTCGAGAAAGCCAAATCGGTTATCGCCTCGGGGCAGGTCATCCCGCGTAACCTGGAAACCGCTGATCTGACCGGAACGCTGGTCTATCTCGCCTCGGATGCGAGTAGCTTTGTCACCGGCCAGACCCATATGGTGGATGGCGGCTCTTGGTTCCTGTAGCACAGAGCTGTGGTAGCGATTCCTAGGGCCTGGCTCTTATGTCAGAAGCACTAAACGAACATCTTGAATCCGACCAGGCTGCACAGGCCGCCGCCTGTGTTGACGCCCTGCGCACCGAAGTTGATGCGGCGCTGCTGCATCTCAATCGTCTCTGCACGATCAATGGCCACTTTGCAGCCGCCCAACTGGATGCTCACCAGCAGGTCAGCTATGAGCTGGCATTTTGCGTGGCTGAGCTTGAAGCCTCAGAAGTGATGCTGCACTACGCGGAACGGGTTTCCGCTGAGGACGCCTTGTGCGAGCCACTGGCACTCGCCTTCTGTGCTGAGAATTTGCGCACGATATGGCAACGGCTATTAGCCCATGCACCCGGGACCGGGCTCTCCAGCCCTCGACTGTTGGAGCTGATGGGCTGCGAACCGCTGGCCAGCTTTCTGGCGAAGCACGGTGATGTGGCGCAGTTCGCAGCGATAGGGGCGAAGCTCCTGGAGCGCTCCAGCGCACATCTGCCCAGCGGACTGGGCGAAGAAAAAGACATGATTCGTGACAGCTTCGCGCGTTTCGCCGAGCAAGTCGTCATGCCACAGGCCGAGCATATTCATCGCTTCGACACAGATATCCCGGATGAAATCATCACCGGTGCTGCGGAAATGGGCTGCTTTGGCAGCTGTATTCCGGAGCGTTTTGGCGGCCTGATGCCCGATGAGCGCCACGATAGCATTGGCATGCTGGTAGTGACCGAAGAGCTTTCTCGCGGCTCGCTGGGCGCGGCGGGCAGCCTGATCACCCGCCCGGAAATTGCTGCGCGTGCACTGCTGGCTGGTGGCACCGAGGAACAAAAAGCAGCCTGGCTGCCCCGCCTGGCTGCGGGTGAGGCCCTGGCCGCAATTGCCATAACCGAGCCTGATTATGGATCGAATGTAGCTGCGCTTTCGCTCAAGGCCAGTCGGGTAGACGGCGGCTGGCTTCTCAATGGTGCCAAGACCTGGTGTACCTTTGCCGGTAAGGCCGATGTCCTGGTCGTGATAGCCCGCACTGATTCTGATCGCGACGCCAGGCAGAAGAAAGATCATCGCGGACTGAGCATGTTCCTGGCAGAAAAGCCGCGCTTCAGCGGTCACGAATTCAGCTATGACAGCCCTGCCGGTGGTCGCCTGAGCGGAAAGGCTATTCCGACTATCGGTTATAGGGGCATGCATTCCTTTGACCTGTCCTTTGAGGACTATTTTGTAGCCGACGCCGGCCTGGTTGGCGGCGAGGCCGGCCTGGGGCAGGGTTTCTATCTCTCCATGGCGGGCTTGTCTGGTGGGCGCATACAGACATCCGCCCGCGCCTGCGGCGTCATGAAGGCGGCGCTTGAACGGGCTGTTAGCTACGCGCGTGACCGGAAAGTATTCGACGCCCCCATTGGTGACTACCAGCTTACCCAGGTCAAACTGGCGCGCATGTGGGCGGCACTCACGGCCTCGCGGCAGTTCAGCTATGCCGTGGCGCGCATGCTCGATGACGGCGCCGGCAAGATGGATGCGAGCCTGGTCAAATTGTTCAGCTGCCGCGCAGCGGAGTGGGTAACCCGCGAGGCGCTGCAAATTCACGGTGGCATGGGTTATGCCGAGGAAAGCGACGTGAGCCGCTATTTCGTGGATGCGCGGGTGCTGTCCATTTTTGAGGGTGCCGAGGAAACCCTGGCACTGAAGGTCATCTCCCGCGAGCTAATCTCTAATGCCGGAGACAATAGCGGAGAGACAAACTAATGCAGGACGTCTTGTCTGGACTGCGGGTAGTTGAGGGAAGTGCGTTCGTTGCCGCACCCTCCGGCGGCATGACATTGGCTCAGTTGGGCGCAGACGTGATCCGCTTTGACCCCATCGGCGGCGGCATCGACTACCGCCGCTGGCCGGTGACAGAGAACAATGAAAGTATTTACTGGCACAGCCTTAACAAGGGCAAGCGATCCATCGCAGTAGACTTCAAAAAACCCGAGGGCCGCGAACTGCTAACCCAGCTGATCACCGCTCCCGGTGAGGATTGCGGCTTGTTCCTGACCAATTTCCCCGCCCGTGGCTGGTTGGCAGACGACAAACTGCGTGCGCAACGCGAGGATCTGATCTACCTGAATCTCACCGGAGACAGGCATGGCGGCAGTGCCCTGGACTATACCGTTAACAGCAAGGTGGGCTTTCCCTATCTAACGGGCACAGCGAATGACGGCGAGGCAATTAACGCCCCGCTACCCGCCTGGGATGTGATCGCCGGGCAACATATCGCCCTGGGATTGCTGGCCGCCGAACGTCAGCGCCTGCGCACTGGCAAAGGCCAGTTCGTTAAGCTAGCCCTGGCCGATGTGGCACTGGCTACCGTGGGCCATCTCGGCTATATCGGCGAGGTCATGGTAAATGGCACCGAGCGAGAACCCATCGGCAATCATATCTATGGCAGCTTTGGCCGCGATTTTGAATGTCGAGATGGTGGCCGGGTAATGATTGTTGGTGTCAGCCCCAACCAGTGGCAGGCCATCCTCAAGGCCACTGGCCAGGAGCAGGCCGTTACCAGCCTGGGCGAGTCCATGGGACTGGATTTCAATCGGGAGGGTGATCGCTACAAAGGCCGCGAGGCGATCTGCGAGTTGCTGGAGCCCTGGTTCGCCGAGAGCGATTTTGGTCCACTTACTGAGCAACTGGAGGCTGCGGGAGTTTGCTGGGGCAAGTATCAGACCGTAGCAGAGCTGGTGCACAGTGACATTGATTGCACTACAGACAACCCCCTGTTCGAGCAACGTGAACAACCTGGGATCGGCGAGTACCTGATGCCGCAAAACCCACTGGATTTTAACGCCGCCGATCGACACCCTGTGCGTCCCGCGCCCCGACTGGGGCAACACAGCGATGAAATCCTGGCGGATATTCTGGGGCTGGGTAGCGGCGAGATCGGCCGCTACCACGATGCAGGTATTGTCGCAGGGGCTAGCGGCGACTGATGATGCAAGGCTTTCACCTGTCGGCCAACTCTTTCGGAGAATATCGATGTCAGAAGAAGTAGATATTGATCACCTGCGCAGCTGGATTGGCAAGCAAGACCGCGAGAGCGACAGCATCACGCCCGAGCTCCTGAAACGGTTCCGGGCGACGCTCAGCGGTATCACGGAAGTTGTAACTGAACTGCCCCTCGGGATTCACTGGTGCCTGGCACAAGCAGCGGTAAACAGTGATGAACTGGGTGTAGATGGCCACCCTGCCAAGGGCGGATTTTTGCCTCCGGTACCCCTACCCCGTCGCATGTGGGCGTCCAGTCGACTTCGGATTCATCGGCAACCGGGCCTTGCTGAACCCATCGAGAGAACATCGACAATCGCCGATGTTGTGCTGAAGCAAAGCGCCAACTCCGGCCCGCTGGTATTCGTGCAGGTTGATCACGAGTATGTGCAAGACGGTGAATCACTGATAGAAGACCGGCAGACGATTGTTTATCGACAGCCCGCGGCGTTCAAGCAGGCTGTAGTCCAGGAGAAAGCCCAGGAGCCAGCCAACGCAATCACTGTCCTGCCTGACAGCACGCTGCTGTTCCGCTACTCCGCCATCACCTTCAACGGTCATCGAATTCATTATGATCAGCCCTACACGACCAGCGAGGAGGGCTATCCCGGACTTGTGGTACACGGCCCGCTGATGGCGACCCTGCTAATGAACCTGGCGCAATCCAGCCAGCCGCTCACGCCATTGCGGGAGTTTGAATTTCGGGGCATGGCGCCGGCGTTTGTGGATCAGGCCCTGCAACTGCTGGTAAACGATGCAGCTGGCGAATCTCTTGAGATCAGGAATCATGAGGGCGCATTGATCATGACAGCCAGCGCGGGCTTCGGCGACACGGATCAATAATCGAAAAGCTTAGCGAGCAAAGCTGATCTTCAGGCCAGCTGTCCTGCCATGCGCGGCAATATGATCCAGCAGCGTATAGATGAACAGAATCACGCCCGCCATTTCCAGGAATTCTTCCACCGCATTCCACAGATTGTATTCCAGCGTATCAAGCAGGTCATTTTCTTCGTGCCAGATCGTCCCCCACTCAACGCCTACAGCACCGCCGACATAGATAAGGCCGGACAGCAGGAACAAGCAGCGCGTGCGGGTGGGCAGTGCCCAGAGAAACGGCAGATAGCTCACCCCTACCACCAGCACAATGACCGCACCGAAAGTTGTCCAGTGCGTGCCGTCCACGACCGTATTCACAAACTCATGGAAGCCCGCCACCTCATCGAGTGACAGCAGGTGAAAGCCGATGGCCAATAGCAACCACCATAGGTACTTGCCCTGTGCTTCAGTCCGCACATAGCGCGCCTGCAGCAGCGACAGTTGGCCGGCAAAAAGAAGTATCAGGGCGCTAAACCAGGTGCCAAGACTCTCCTCTTCGTCGAGGTCGAAAAAGGAAATATACAGCCAGTCGTCGATTGGCAGCAGGTCTTCATACCAGATCACAACGGCAAGCACGTGGGCCGCGGTCAGGCACAAGGCAACCCACAGCAGGAAAAAACCGGTCTTGCTGGCCGTTATTTGTAAGTCGCTGGTTTCGCTCATGGCTGCCAATCCGGGGAATGCCGTCTGCGACGGTGGGCACAAAGTTATCGATGGAGTATAGATTGAAATGCGCGGCACTGGCAGCCACCGATTTCAAGCCGCGGTGGGTAGCTCGACTGGCGTTAGTGAAAATATTTACCGCCAGCCCGGCTAATCCCGTCTATGCTAAGGCATTTCGCCAACAGGAGAAGGCATTTGAGCAACTGCATGGATGGAAAAGTTGTCATCGTTACCGGCGGCAACTCGGGCATTGGTAAAGCAACGGCTTTGCTTTACGCGGCCGAGGGAGCCAAAACTATTGTCACTGCACGGCGACGGGAAGAAGGCGAACAAGCCGTCTCCGAAATTCTCGACGGCGGTGGAACTGCCGCTTTTATTCAGGCAGATGTATCAATCGCTGCCGACGTGAAGGCCATGGTGGAAAACACCGTCAGCCTGTACGGCACGGTAGACTGCCTGTTTAATAATGCAGGTATATCCGGCAACGCGGGCCGACCTGTCGCTGACCTGGAAGAAGAGGAATGGGACCAGGTTATCGACATCAATTTAAAGGGCGTCTGGCTGGGAATGAAATACGTCATACCGGTCATGCTCAAAAACGGCGGCGGCAGCATCGTTAATATGTCCTCCATTTACGGCCTGGTCGGCTCGCACCTGCAAATGCCTGCCTATACCGCCAGCAAGCACGGCGTCATCGGGCTAACCCGGTCTGCCGCCCGCGACTATGCCAAGGACAATATCCGCGTTAACGCGATTTGCCCCGCCTTTATTCATACACCGATGGTGGATGCCCCCATGGATCACAGCTCTGCATTCGGTGCAAAGCTCCTCGCGCTGCACCCCATCGGCAGGCTGGGTACACCCGAGGAAATTGCTGAAGCGGTGTTGTGGTTGTCCTGTGAAAAATCTTCATTCGTGACCGGTCATTCCCTGGCCGCCGATGGTGGCGCAACCCTGGGCTAGCAGCCGCCGCGTCCACTGCTGACGCTTGCAGCTATACTGTAAACCGGGCGCTCGCAAAGAGGCGCTTCCAGGGGATATCCATGAAGCAATTCAGCCAAGTACTGTTAGTTCTGTTGTCACTGCAACTGGCGCACTCTATGCCGGCGCAAAGCGATACCAAGCCAGGGGCCAGTGAATCCAGCAGCGCAGGCTCTACTGCAAGCAAGCTGGACCCCAAAGCACTCGATATTCTCAAGCGCATGGCCGATTACCTGGCAGCGGCCCCTGTCTTTTCCTATCGGAGCGAGTCGAACTACGACGTGGTGCAGCCATCCGGCAGCAAGATCGAATTCGGCGCATCCCGCCGCACCCTGGTGGCGCGGCCCAGGCATTTACGATCTGACATTCAGCGCCGGGACGGCTTGCGTGGGCAAATTGTGTTTGATGGCAGCACTATATGGGCCTACGAGCCCGATGAGAATGTCTTCGCGCAAGCAAGCCAGCCAGGCGGCCTGGACGAGTCCCTTCTCTTCGCGGTGACTGAGTTGCATATCAAGACCCCACTGATAGACATGTTGTCAGCGGAATTCTATTCCAGGCTTACCGACAAGCTGATCGGCGCTCACGACCTGGGTGAGAAGGTGGTAGAGGGGGTTGTCTGCGATCACCTGCTGATGCGCAACGACTACGCGGATATCCAGTTGTGGATCAGCAGTGGCGACGAACCACTTCTGCAGCGTGTCGTGATCACCTACCGGGAAGAAGAGGGTCAGCCGCAGTACCGGGCACGGCTGCTGGAGTGGGATCTCTCTCCTGAATACAAAAAGGACTCGATCAGGTTTGAGCCGCCTGAGGGCGCTGAGCGCATCCGCTTTTACGTCCAGGATGCGGACCAGGGTCTCCACCAGGAGGACGAATCATGATTGGCAAAAGCAGCAAATTGGCGATGGCACTGCTGGCACTAAGCCTGGGCTCCCTGCTGGTCGTGGAATTCGCCGAGGCCCGCCGTGGCGGTGGAATGCGTGGTGGCGGCATGCGCGCCATGCGTGGCGGCCCTGCAGCCAGCGGCTCCTTCAACCGCTCCATTGCCAGGCCGTCTCGAAGCCCTGGCTTCGACAGGCCCGCGCGTCAACCCGGCTACTCCAGACCCACCAGGGACCTGTCATCCACCACCATCGACCGTGATCGCGTTAACGAGCGAGTGGACAATCGCCAGGATTATCGCGAACAGCGCCGCGACCGGGTTGACGATTACTATGACGACCGCAGGGACTGGTACGAGGACCGCTGGCGCACAGGCGCCTACTTGTCTATCGCTGCCTGGAACAGGATGTCCTGCCCCTATACCACCACAATCGTTGACAATATTACCTACTACGACTGTTACGGTGTTCGCTACGAGCGCGTCTATCGCGGTACCGAGATTACCTACATCATCGTCAATTAACGCGCCGCCAGGGAGATAGCGCGCATGGATGTAAAAAACACAGCTGGACCCGGGTTCGGCCAACTCCTGGGTGCACTGCTGCTCTCCTTGTTGCTACCGGGGTCCGCGCAAGCCGCCCAGCCGGTGATCTTTGACAATGACATGGCAATCGATGACTGGGCCACCCTGCTGTTCCTGGAGAAGCATCCAGCGGTTGAGACCATCGCCATCACCATCGCCGGCAGCGGCGAATCACACTGTGAGCCGGGTGTGCGCAATGCGCTGGCGCTTTTGCAACTGGCCGGTCGTCGCGACCCGGTTCCGGTGGCCTGTGGCGATGCGACACCCCTGGACGGCTACTTTGTTTTCCCCGAAGCCTGGCAGGTGGACTCTGACACGCTATCGGGCGTGGCTATTCCCGCGTCCAGCCAGGCGGGCAGTGAGCAGCACGCGGTCGAAGTCATCCACACAGCGATCGCCTCGAGTACTGAGCCGGTGGTAATCCTCGCGACCGGACCACTCACCAATATTGCACAGTGGCTGGCCCGCTATCCCGACGACGTGGCTGGCGTGAGTCGGCTGGTCATCATGGGAGGCAGCCTTGATGCGCCGGGCAATATCATCGTGCCCGGATTCTCCGACGGCAATCCCAACACCGAGGCGGAGTGGAACCTGTATGTTGATCCTGTCGCCGCCGACCGGGTGTTCCGTTCTGGCATAAACCTGGAAATGGTGGGGCTGGATGTGACGAACAAGGTGCGGGTGACAGCGGAATTCGCCAGCGACTTTAAAGCCAGGGCAACGGACCCGGCAGCGAAGTTCTGGGACCAGATACTCGACAAGAACGACTGGTTCATCGCCTCGAATGAATACTATTTCTGGGATGTGCTGGCGGCGCTGGTCGTGGTGGAGCCGCAAACCCTGTGCCGGGGAAAGCGGTTTTCCCTGGGCGTGAAACACCAGTGTTCCGATGACATCTGGGCAGCCAGTTCCGACCTGTCCATGCCTCCGCTAACGCCCGAGGGGAATCCCCGCTGTCATCTTGATGCCGCCACCGCGGGCGAGGTGCACAGGGTAGAGGGTGCCAGCAGCGTCATGGTCTGCCAGGCAACGGATGCGAGCAGGGCCTTTGAGATATTCACCGCAACCCTGACGGGCACAGCACCCCAATAGCTACTTGCCCGCGCGTTCCAGGATCACCGGGCCACTGCCTTCAGCAGCCAGCTTGTCGTCTTCGTTGTAAATCGGGCAGTTTTTCATCGACAGGCAGCCACAGCCAATGCAGCCGGTGAGGGAATCGCGCAGCCGCTCCAGGTAAGCAATCCGTGCAGAGAGTGCAGCCTGCCAGCCGGAAGACAGTTTCTGCCAGTCTTTCATGGTCGGCGTGCGCTGGTCTGGCAGGCTGGCAAAGGCCTGCCTGATTTCCTCCAGACTGATACCCATTTTTTGGGCCGCCTTGATGACCGACACCCGGCGCAACACCTCCGCCTTGTAACGTCGCTGGTTGCCGGCGTTGCGTGAGCTGTGTATGAGACCTTTCTGCTCATAGAAATGCAGGGTACTGACATTGACGCCACAGCGTTGCGCCACCTTCCCCACCGTCCAGTTCGCCCCTTCCATGCACCCTCTCCCGCACTTTCTGTCTCGCAAGCCAGTTTCCAGAATAGTGAAAAAAGTGCTTTACCTCAACCTAACTTGAGGTATTAAGATGCCCGGGAAATCCACAAACAGGAGAACATCATGTTGCATCTGGAACATCTGAATTTGGTAGTCAGTGACATCCCCGCGGCTCTCAGCTTCTACCAGGCGGCCTTTCCGCACTGGCGTGTGCGCGACGAAGGGGCCAGCGAGTGGGCCGGCAAGGCCAGGAAGTGGCTGCACTTCGGTGATGACTACCAGTATCTCACCTTCAACGACAATGGCACTGGCGACAACAGGGATCTAGGCGGCCACCAGCCCGGCCTGGCCCATTTCGCTTTTGTGACCGGCAATATCGACGCGGTCATTGCGCGACTGGGCGCAGCCGGCTTTGCCGCGTCCAAGGACGGCGCCGATGAGCCGCACCGTAGAAATGTCTACTTTATGGACCCGAATGGTTTCGAAGTGGAATTTGTCCAATATCTCAGCGATATCCCCGAGCAACGCAACCTGTCCAGCTGAGCCTTCAGGAGGAGGAAGAAAGATGAAAGTTCTAGCCTTTGGAACCAGCAATAACCGACAGTCAATCAATCGCAGCCTGGCCGGCTACGCCGCGGGTCTTGTGGAAGGTGCGAGTGTCGAGATCCTGGATATTAACGATTACGAAATGCCCATATTCAGTGATGAACGCGAGCAGGAACTGGGCCAGCCGCCACAGGCCCTGGCCTTCTCACAGAAGATTGCGGAGGCGGACGCCCTGGTGGTGTCTTTCGCTGAGCACAATGGCAGCTATACCGCTGCCTACAAGAACCTGTTCGACTGGGTATCTCGTATCGACAGAGCCGTATTCCAGGATAAGCCCGTCGTCTACCTGGCGACCTCCCCCGGGCCTGGTGGTGCCGCCGGCGTGCTGGCTGCGGCGGTAGGGTCTGCCGCCCACTTCGGCGCCAGGCTTATCGCCAGCCTGTCGGTACCGCGCTTTCAGAACAATTTTGATAGCCAGGCCGGGCACATGACCAATCCCTCTTTGCTGGCGGAACTGAAGCAGGCAATGCAGCTACTGAATCAGGCGACCGCGTAGCGCTCCGGCAGCGGCTCCAGCGAACTGCTGTTGATGAATTCCGCCATCCGATCTATCGCTACCTGCGCCTCCGGCAGCAGGCCGAATATGGGAAACACATGTGGCATCTCGTTCCAGACTTCCAGGAAGAATGGCACGTTAGCATCTTCCGCCTGGCGCGCGGCACGCACCGTGTCATCGAGCAGGATTTCGGTGCTGCCGACCTGCCCCAGCATCGGCGGCAGACCATCGAAGTCAGCAAACACGGGGGATATAAACCGGTCCTCGGGCAGCGCTTCGCCAATATAGAGCTGATGCATCTCGGAGCTGCGATGGGTGGGTAGAATTGGATCCTTATGCTTGTTGAGCTTGCGTGACTCACCGCTATACGTGAGGTCGCCCAGTGGCGATAAGACAATGGCATTGGCAGGTAGTGGCGTACCCTCATCCCTCAGTGCCAGCAAGGTGCTCATAACCAGTCCGCCGCCGGCAGAATCCCCTGCCACGGTAATGTCAGCCGGCTTTATGCCCTGTTCCAACAAGTCATGGTAGGCCGCCAGGCAGTCTTCCAGTCCGCCGGGGAATGGGATCTCGGGTGCCAGGCTGTAGTGCACCAGCAATGCCCTGGTGTTGGCCGCCTTACAGATTTTGGCGACAAAGAGCCTGTGCTGGGTGGCGGTGCGAATGATAAATCCACCACCGGGGAAATACAGCAAAACCTTCCTGGGCCTCTTGCGGGCGATATTTATCCATTCGCCCTGGTAACTTTTGCCGCTGACAGCACGTACCTTTACGTCGGGCGGCGTGCGTGCATCCTGCTGGGCATCCAGGCGCTCGGTCATGGAACGCATGGACTCGATACTGCCAAAGCGCATCAAGGGCTTCATGGTACGGCGGGTGAACGCATTCAAGACTCTTGCCTGCCAACTGGGGCTGCCCCCGCGTTTGCGCCGGGTCGGCCACAGGCTGAGTGCCCGACGCCGCTCGCTGGCTTCTGTCAGCGCCTCAGACAGTCGCATAATGAAATACTCGAGTGCCGTGTACTGGCGGCTGACCAGGTCGAAGCTGACGTCTTCCAGGGTTGCTCGCAGGCTACGGCCCAGCCGTCGATATTGCTGTTGTACCTGGCCACCAAATAGCGGGTCGTCCAGGTAACGGGTCCTGGCATCCAGCTTGCCCAGCTCGGCCTTGCTCAACTTGCCCTTGGCACTGGGGAATATTTTGCTCGACTCATAGCCAATATGATTGCGGTAGCCGCGCACATAGCTGTTGAGAGTGCTCAGTAGCTCCGGACGGTCAGCTGGCTCGCCTGCAACAATGGCGCGGACCTGCTTGAACAGCTTGTCGTTATAGCTATGCAGGGTCTCGTGTTCCCGCTGCAAGCGGTCCAGGGTCGACTGGAAGTTTTTGTCACGCTTTAACAGGGTTTTGAATAGCAGATCTTCCCGCGGGTGATGGTACTGCCCCGGGTAGTGAGTCAGGTAGTCGATAATATCCAGCAGCAAGGGATAGTCAGGGACCTTGCCAGGTTTGAGTTTGGCGGCTTCCGCCTCCAGCTTGTCCAGCAGTGAGGCGATATAGCCATGCTCACTGTTCAGGGTTTCGATGATACCCACTAAAGGAGCATCGTTATCGGCCGCCTTACGCCGTATACCACTTCCAGAAAAGGAGAAATTCCTGTCTTCGAAGCTTAGGACCTGGGCCACGGAATCAGTGGCCTTGGCAGGGTTTGCCATGACTAACCTCCCTCGTTTAGAGCATATGCTCCAGTGTGCGCGAAGGCGGTGCTGGTGTTAATGACTTACATCAACTAAAGCACCGGGTAGTAGTGCAATTATAGGCAAGCCAGCCCTGCAACAGGGACGTCTATACTTGGTTGGTCGATCGCGATTGTCGGAGGAAAACGGGGTGGAAAAGCTCGGCGCATTTGACCAGCTGTTTTACAAGGCAGACCAGTACCAGGTGGCCACCATGATCATGGGAGGGGCGTCAATTCTCGCCCCGGCCAGGAAGGGGGGGCGCCTGAACGCGCGAGCCATTGCCGGTCACCTCGGCGCACGCCTGGGTAAGATACCGCTAATGCGAGTCAAGCTGGTACAGGATCAACTGCGTCTGGGCAGTATGCACAAGATCCAGGACACCAACTTCGATATCGACGACCATATCAATGTGATTTCCCTGCCAAAGGGCGCTGGCTACGCTGAGCTCAGTGAATGCCTGGCTGAGCAGTCGGCGATACCACTGGACTTACCAAACCTCTGGCGCTGGACAGTGATCGAGGGTCTCAAGGGCGGCAAGCTGGCAATCTTCTGCAAGGTACACCACGCACTGGCCGACGGCGTCGGCCTGATGGAAGCACTGAGCTCAATTTATGACCCCGAGCCAGTGCGGCCTGAAAAGCTCGCCACTGCCTCCTTCGAGGCCGAGGAGGAACCCAGTAACTACCAGTTGTTGCGAGCCGCGGTGGCGGAATCGGCAAGCCGCCTGGTGGTTAAGACACCGCGATTTATTGCGAAGAACGCGGGGCCGATATTGTCATCTGTGGGCAGTGGCGTCAGGGAACTGTGGGAAGCGCGCAATGATCCGGACAGCAGCTTTGCCATGCCGGAGGTCTCGCCGACCTCACTCAATACCAGTGAGTACTCGGGACGACGTGCCGTTGCCTGGAAGACGCTCTCCCTGCCAGAAATAAAGACACTGGCCCGCCACTTTGACTGCAAGGTCAACGATATTGGCCTGCTATTGTATTCCTGGGCCATGCAGCACTATTTCGCCGGCACCGGTGAAGACATTGATTTCGACCTCTGGTGCGCCATGCCGATGAGCACCCGCACAAGTAGCTCAGGTGAAGGCGGCAACCAGGTCACAGTCGCCCGTCTCAGTTTGCATAACACCCTGACCGATCCCCTCGAACGCCTCAAGGCCATTAACCAGGACGCGCTGAAGCTGAAGCAAACCATGCGCCCGGAGCAGCCGGTGATCGACATGGAGGAGTTGGCCGACCTGGTCTTTCCAACCGTCCTGGACGGCTTGCTCTACCTGTCGGGTAAATTCAATTTGCTGGGACGCCTGGGTGGGCGTTTCGCCGTCGCCAATGCACTTTTCAGTAATGTGCCCGGACCGCCTAGTCAGGTATGCGTGGCAAACGCGGTAATGGTTGAAAGCATACCCATGATTCCCGCAGTAGACGTGCTCGCCGTGAGCGGCGGCATCACCTCTGTCGATCAGGCAATTACGATTGGTTTTCACTGCGATGGTGGCGTCGTCGAAAATCCGGGCTTGTTCCTGGAGGGGATAGACGCCGGCATGGCTGCACTCACCGCCGCCATGGAAAAACCTGGAGAGTACTATGACTTATAACCTGGCCGACCTGTTTGAATCTGTCGCCGATGCCGTGCCAGAACGCACAGCAATCGTCAGTGATGAGCGGCGCCTCAGCTACGCCGAGCTGGACCTGCGCGCCACACGACTGGCTAATTGCTGGGGCGAGCACGGCATAGGTCACGGCGATCATATTGGCCTGCAACTGCGCAATGGCAGTGAATACCTGGAAGCCATGCTGGCGGCCTACAAGCTGCGGGCGGTTCCGATTAACGTCAACTATCACTATGTCGCTGGCGAACTGGAATACCTGTACCGCGACGCGGACATGGTCGCCCTGGTGGTGCACCAGGCGTTTGCAGAAAAGGCGGCACCGGTAGCAGAGGCTGTCGCGGAATTGCGCCAGGTATATTGCGTGGCGGACGCATCAGGCATCGCGATTCCGGCTACATTTATAGACTATGAGACCGCACTGCAAGACAGCAGCGAGACGCGTGATTTTCCGGCCCGGGATTCCGATGATCTCTACATCGTCTACACCGGTGGTACTACCGGCATGCCCAAGGGGGTCATGTGGAATCACCAGGACATCTTCTTTGCCGCCATGGGCGGGGGTGACAATGACCAGACCCAGGGCCCGATCAGCGCAGCGGAGCAACTGGTGGGGAGAATTCTGGACGCGCCGCTGGTGCTGCTGCCAACGCCGCCCTTTATGCATGCAGCTGCCCAGTGGTCGGCATTCAATGCGTTATTTGGCGGCGGCAAGATCGTGCTCCCGGCCCACGGCGCGTTTCAACCAGAGGCTATTTGGCAGAGCATCCACGATGAACAGGTCGTCATGCTGGTGGTGGTCGGAGATGCGATGGCAACGCCACTGGCAGACACGCTTGAGGCCAACCCCGGGCGCTGGAATACCAGTAGCTTACTGGTGGTCGCCTCCGGTGGCGCATTGTTTTCCCCGGCCACCAAGAAGCGCCTGCTGGCGCTCTCCCCCGGCACCATGATATTCGACGGCCTCGGCTCTTCAGAAACCGGCCTGATGGGCAATAAGGTCAGCGTCGATGCGGGAGCCGATGATACAGAGCCGCGCTTCATGGTTAATGAACACATGACCGTGCTGGATGATGACAATCAGCCAGTGGTGGCCGGTTCCGGCGCGATGGGCATGTTGGCTCGCAAAGGGCACATCCCACTTGGCTATTACAAGGCGCCCGAGAAATCCGCCAAGACCTTCGTGACTGTTGATGGCGAGCGCTGGGCCATACCCGGCGACCTGGCGACAGTCGAGGCTGACGGTACCATTTTATTGCTGGGACGCGGCTCGGTCAGTATCAACACCGGCGGCGAGAAAGTATTCCCGGAAGAAGTTGAGTCTGCGATTAAGGAGCACCCGGATGTATTTGATACCGTGGTCGTTGGGCTGGCCGACGAGCGCTTCGGTCAGCAGGTGGTCGCCGTATGCCAGACCCGCAGCGGCTCCAGGCTGGAGGTAGAAGAGCTGCGGGATTTCTGCAGAAGCAAGCTGGCGGGCTATAAAATGCCACGTTCAGTGGTTTGTGTCGATTTAATCAAGCGCTCCCCGGCCGGCAAGGCGGATTATCCCTGGGCGCAGGAAGCTGCGGCCCAGGCGCTGGCTTAACAGCGCCCCGGCGCAACAGATGAGAGGCTAGACAGTCATGTACAGATTGCACGGTCAGGACGCGGCCTGGTTATACCGGGAATCACTGAGCGCGCCCATGCATACGCTCAAGATATTCCTGGTGCGACTGGCGCCCGACCAGGAGCTTGATTTTGAGACGGTCATGGCATCCACCGCACGCTTGCTGCACGAAGTGCCGATGTTGCGACAACGGCCGGTGTTTGTCCCCTTCGGCATCCACCACCCGGTGATGATCGAAGACCCGGAATTCGACCTGCGCTACCACCTCAATCGGGCAGCCTTGCCGGCACCCGGGGGGCAACATGAACTGGAGGAAGTAATTTCTCATATTGCCGAGCACCCACTGGACCAGACTCGCCCACTCTGGCAGTTCTGGGCAATCGAGGGGCTGGCGGACGGTCGTATCTGCCTGGTACAGAAAATTCACCACACCCTGGCCGATGGAATGGCCTCACTCAATTTCATCATGCGCGTCTGGCAGAGCGGCTATCACGAGCCGGACACTGTCCCGCCAGTCTGGCAACCTGAGCCAATACCGGGCAAGGGCCGGCTGTTGTGGGATGCGCTTAAGGATCATGTCCGCCACGACCTGGGCAACCTGCCCTCTTTCATTCGTGCAATCTACCGCGCAGGCTGGGTGCTTAAGCACCAGGTCGACCCCGCAACCTCGCCCGCGCTTAAAGCGGCCAACGGGGATCTTCCCAAGACGCGCTGGAATCACGCGCTGTCATCGCGGCGCAGTTTTGCGACTGCACAGATGCAGCTACCCGAGCTAAAACAATTGAAGGAAAAGTTGGGGGGCACGCTAAATGATGTGGTGCTCGGTATCGTGGCCGGCAGTGTGCGCCGCTATTTGCTGGAGCTGGACGAATTACCCGACGAGCCCCTTGTAGTCACCGTACCTGTATCACGGGATGTTACTGACACCAGCAGGGAATCAGGCAATTCTACCGCCGTCAGCGTATCGCTGCTGCACACCCAGATCGCCGATCCCATTGATCGCTACAATGCGATTCGTGAAGCCACGGACATGGGTAAGCGCGAACTGGAAATTATCGGCCGGGACACCTTTGGCTTGATGGCACACTATGTGCCACCCGCTATCCAACAGCGAACCGCGCGGGTGGCTTATAGCTCGCAGTCGGCCGATGCGGAGAGCACGCCACCGCCGGCCAACCTTTCTGTCTCCAACGTACCAGGGCCGCGGAAGAAGTTCTCAGCCCAGGGCAATACCGTGGAGGATCTCTACTCGGCAGGACCGTTGGTCGAGGGCATGGGCCTGAATATCACGGTGTGGAGCTACGCCGAGCACATGAACTTCACACTGGTTGGCTGTATGAAAGCGCTACCGGATGTGGACAAGATTGCCGACGGCCTGGAACTGGCGCGGCAGGAGCTGGAGGCGGCTGTTGCTGATTGAGTCGCGTACAGGACCTGCTCGTCTCGGTGGGGATGACTGCCGTTTTGTGTAAAGTTACTCTGACCCCAATAAATAAAGTTAATCTGACCCCAATAAATACTGGAGATCGGTTTGAAGGCTATATCCAATCTGCACAATTTCCTGGGTGAACTGCCCGAGGCAGTGATCACCGAGCTGGAGTCCCGGCTCACGCAGCCGCGTACTTACTCCGATCGTGAGATCATATTTTGTGGCGGCGATTCGCCGGATTACCTTTTCCAGATCGTTTCGGGTGAAGTGGCATTAAGTAACAGTTCGGCCGACGGCCAGGAAATAATTCTCACCAAGTTCCTGGCCGGAGATTGGTTCGGGGACACCGGAATTATGGATGGAAATCCGAGGATCAACACCGCTATTGCCGCAGGTGACACGGTCTTGCGAGCGCTTTCACGGGCGGATTTCCTGGATTTATGCGAGCGGCATACCGAGATCCTGCGGCAGTTCAGTATCATGCAGTCCCATCATGTAAGAATGCTTTTGAACTTGCTGGTTGACGCCAGCCTGCTGCGACTGCCCGCTCGCATTGTGCGCAGCATTCAGCGCCTGTTGGTGAGCTCGGGTAAGCAGGACCAGAAAGGGGAGTACTATATCGAGTGTTCCCACGAAGAGCTGGCGCGCTTTGTGGCCGCCTCCCGCCAAAGCACCAGCGTTGAGCTCAAGAAGCTGGAACAGCAGGGAATAGTGCGCAGTGCCTACGGCAAGATCTATGTGATCGACCGGGACGCACTGAACAAAACCTCGGATGACCTAACCGACTTTGAGCCGATTGCGGCGCGTTATAGCGACGGTGACGACGACGCATAAGGCGCAGACCAGCAGCGCTGGACTGTCGCCTACATTGCTGAATTTTATTTACAAACAGGGCAATCTTGGCATCCACTCAGGACACTGGCAGGTAAAGTCATGCGCAAGTTTCGTTCCGACAAGGTAACCCACGGCAAATCCGCCGCAGCCGCCCGGTCATTGTGGATGGCCGGCGGCATGCGCGATGATGATTTCGGCAAACCTATTATCGCGGTGGCAAACTCCTTCACTGAGTTTGTGCCGGGCCACGTTCATTTGCAGGATGTGGGCAGGCTGGTATGTGACGCCATTTGGGAGGCGGGAGGTGTGCCACGGGAGTTCAATACCATCGCTATTGATGACGGTATTGCCATGGGACACGATGGCATGCTCTATAGCTTGCCCAGTCGCGAGATCATTGCCGACAGCATTGAGTACATGGCCAACGCCCACTGTGTTGACGCCATAATCTGCATTTCAAATTGCGACAAGATCACCCCCGGGATGCTGATGGCGGGGCTGCGCCTGAATATACCGGTGATCTATGTTTCCGGTGGCCCCATGGAGGCAGGACGCCTGGATAAGCCTGAAGGCTTGAAGCGTTTCGACCCGGTGGATACCTATGTGGCTGCTTTTGATCCCACCCTCATCGCCAGTGACATGAAAGAACTGGAGCAAAACGCCTGCCCCACCTGTGGCTCATGCTCAGGAATGTTCACCGCCAACTCCATGAACTGCCTGGCCGAGGCCCTGGGCCTGGCCCTGCCCGGCAATGGTTCGCTGCTGGCTACCCATGCTGATCGCAAGCAGTTGTTCATCGATGCCGCCAGGAAAATCGTCGACAACACCCGGCGCTACTACCTGGAGGAGGATGACAGCGTTCTACCGCGCAATATCGCTACCTTTGCTGCCTTCGAAAATGCCATGAAAGTGGACATCGCCATGGGCGGCTCTACCAATACCATCCTGCACCTGTTGGCCATGGCGCAGGAGGCTGAGGTGGACTTTACGATGGCCGATATCGATCGCCTGTCACGGCAGATTCCGCACCTGTGCAAAGTGTCTCCGGCAACGCCGGATTACTACATGGAAGACGTGCACCGGGCTGGCGGCATCATGGCGATCCTGGGTGAACTGGAGCGCGCCGGCCATATCGATACCAGCACCAACTCAGTCGCCGGCAAGGACCTGGGTGAAGTACTGGCCAAGTGGGACTATATTCGCAGCCAGGACCCGGAAGTGAATCACTTCTACCGCGCGGCTCCCGGCGGCAAGCGCACCATCGTGCCCTATGGCCAGAATGAGCGTTGGGAGGAAATGGATCTGGATCGCAGCGAGGGCTGCATTCGTGATATTGATCATCCCTATAGCTCGGAGGGCGGCCTGGCAGTCCTGTTTGGAAACATATCCGAGAATGGCTGCATCGTTAAGACCGGCGCGGTGCAGCAGCACATGTACCAGTTCAATGGCAGCGCCCGGGTCTTTGATCAGCAGGAGACCGCGCTTAACGCGATCGATAATGGCGAGATCGAGGAAAACACAGCGATTATCATTCGCTACGAGGGACCCAAGGGCGGTCCCGGCATGCAGGAAATGCTCAAGCCTTCCATGAGTCTCAAAGCACAAAAGGTCGATGGTAGTTGCGCGCTGATCACGGATGGGCGCTACTCCGGCGCTTCGGCCGGGCTTTCAATCGGGCATGTCTCACCTGAAGCCGCCAACCAGGGAGCACTGGCGCTGGTGCGGGATGGCGATCGGATAGAAATCGACATCCCCGGCCGCAGTATCAATGTCGCCATCAGTCCGGAGGAACTTGCAGAGCGGCGTGCAGCAATGGATGCACTGCCGCAGGACGAGGCCTGGCAGCCACAGGGAGAGCGCACACGCGTAATAACCCGGGCCCTTAGAGCCTACGCCGCCTTCGCGACCAGCGCAGATCGCGGCGGCTTCAGGGAGATTTGAGATGATCGCTAATATCGGCTTATTGGCCGCACTGGGTCTGCTAATCGTGTTGGCGCTGCGCGGCGTGAATATCATTTTTGCCTCGCTGCTGGGCGCCTTGCTGATCGTGGTCACCAATCAACTTCCATTGGCGGCCAGCTTCTCCGATTATTACGCCTTTGGCCCGCTGGGTGCGTTTTCCTTCGCCGGAAAATTTTTCATTCTGTTTGTCTGCGGCAGCATATTCGGAAGGGTCATGGGTGAAAGTTATGCCGCAGCCAGCCTGGCAAACGCCCTGTCGCTGAAGCTGGGGGCACACCGGGCGCTGTGGATTATCACCCTCGCCTGTGCAGTGTTGACCTATGGCGGCGTGATCATATTCATCGTGGTTTTCACGCTTTACCCCCTGAGTTTGCAACTGCTGCAGACCGCAAACATTCCCAAACGCCTGTTCTGTGGCGCCCTCGCCCTTGGCGGCGGCACCTTTACCCTGACCGCAATGCCCGGCACACCCTCGGTACAAAATGTCATTGCCGCCTCCGCGCTCGGTACTGACCTGTTCGCCGGTGCATGGCTGGGCATCATCGCCTCTCTCATCATGTTCGGTATCGGTATCTGGTACCTGGAACGGGAGCGGCTGCGCGCACAGCAAACCGGCGAAGGTTTTGTGCCAGGACCCAAGGACAATATGCCAGACCACGATCCTGGCGATGATGTCTACCCGCCCTGGGGCTGGGCGCTGTTACCCATGGTCCTGGTGCTCTCGACTATTCTGTTACCCCGCTTGCTCAAGGGGCAGTTTGCAGCGTCGCCGGAAGTGCCGGTGACTGTGCTTGAGCAACTCATGGCCTTCGCTAACTCACAGCCCATCCTGTGGCCGTCAATCGCACTGGTTATCGGCAGTGTCAGCACTGTGTTCATGTTTGCGCGGCTGCGCAGTGAACCGCTGGTAGCACTGGGCCGCGGAGCCGAGGATGCCATCATGCCGCTCATGAATACTGCGGCCGTTATCGGCTTCGGTGGTGTTGTCGTACATACCAGCGGCTTCCAATTGTTCACCGGCCTGATGTTGGACAGTGGCCTGCCGCCGCTGGCGTCGCTGTTTATCTCCACCAGTGCAGTATCAGCACTGGTCGGCTCCTCCAGCGGCGGCTTGCAAATATTTATGGAAACCATGGCGCCATCTTACCTGGCGCTGGGCATGGAACCCGGCACCCTGCATCGGCTCTCTGCAATTATCAGCGGCGGCTTTGATTCACTGCCCCATTGCGGGGCTATCGTCGCCTTGCTCACAATCACCGGGCAAACCCATAAGCAGGCCTACCGCGTCGTCGGCACGGTAACCGTGCTTATACCGGTAGTCGCCTCGCTTGCCTTGCTGGCAATCGTCGCGGTGAGCGGCTGAAGAAAGCGAAAGGAAGACTGACTATGGCGAATGATAACACCGGTATAGCCCCTGGCGGTGAGGCCAGTGATTTTGCCGGCTGCCTGGCCCGCACTAATCCCAGCGCAGGCGCCCTGGAACAACTGCGATCGCAGCCCGATGAGACCCCGGTCATCATGCTCAACCTCCTGCGGTTTCGGCCCCGCGGCGATGCCAGCCTCTACGGCCTTTATGTGCGCGAGGCGAAGCCGGAGATTGCCAGGCTGGGGAGCTCCGTCGGCTATTTCGGTCGCAGGGTTACGGATATTGCAACAGAGCCAGGCCTGGACGACAGCTGGGACGCAGTCGCATTGATTGTCTATCCACGACGGGATTCCTACCTGCAGCTGCAGGAAAGCGGCGCTTATCAACTGGCCATACCCTACCGCGTCGCTGCTACTCAACGACGCAATCTCTACGTGCTGGGCGACGGCTCGCCCCTGGTACCCGATGCGCAGACTGTCGCCGACCTGGACGCGAGCCATATGGGCCTGACAGGAACTGATACGGGACTGGTGACAGTCGAACTACTGCGTTTCACTACGGACGGCCGAGAGCAATATGGCGAGCACCTAAAGGCCTGCGCTGATGCGCTGCTAAGTGTGGGCGGGCAGACGCTGTTATCAGTGGACGCCGAAATTCCAGTGCTCAGCGATGAGTATTGGCACCACTGCCTGCTGCGCCATTACCCCTCGCGTGACGCCCTGCTCAGTTTCTACCAAAGCGAGGATTACCGTACTGCTGAAAAGCTGCGCACGGCGAGCCTGGAGAAGAGTCTCTGTATTGCCACCGAAAGCGTCTCACTGCCGGCTTAGCGTCATCGTTCACTGCCACCGGTGAAACCTAGACCGCGAGATCCCTGTAATCCTCCAGGTCCTCGCACATCATGTCCGCCAGTTGCTCAAAGCTGTCAGCGTAATAGTCATAGGCCTCCGGTGGCGGTAAATCCGGCATGGATTGACCCGGCACATCCGGTTCGTTGAGCTGCGGCGCCGAATACGCGGTACCCATGCCGACCGCCTTGGCAGCCATGAGATCGCTTGGGTGCACCGCCACCAGGCAGACTTCTTCGGGCTTGAATCCCATCATTGCGCAGCCTTCCAGATAGGCACCCGGCTCGGGCTTGTAATGATTGAGAAATTCACAGGAGATAATTCCATCCCAGCAAATGCCGCTGGCCTTGGAAGAGCCGGTAACAATGGCAAAACTCAGGATAGTCAGGATCATGACCGAGTACTTTTGCTTCAGTCTATCCAGGGCTGGTGGAAAATCCTCCCAGGCCTGCATACTGTGCCAGGCTCGCAGCAAGCGCTGCTCCGCGACCGGGTCAAGCTCCAGGGTCGGAAAATCCGGCATGATGCGTTCCAGCGCGATAGGCAATACCGCGTCGACATTCATGTGCGGCAGCTTGCCACTGCGTACTTCTATCAATACCAGAAACAACTGCTGGCGCCAGGCCATGGCAAAGGTCTCGGCGTCGATGGTGATGTTGCGGGACGCACAGACTTCATCCAGTGCTGATTTAATCGCAGCCTTCCAGTTGAATACGCTGCCGCCTACATCGAAAGCCAGTGCCTTGAATTTTCTCATCAGTTTTTCCCTCAGTATTTTCCCTGTTTCAGCCGGGGACGATCAATCGCTTAAACCACGTTCACAACACGATGAATACAAGCTACACCTACTCGCGGCTAAAGTCTGTCCGGAAGCTTACAGTTGGGGCTACATTTTTCCCATTAGCAACCTGCACCTGCATTGTGTTTAAAATAGCAGAGGAACCACGGGAGAGATTCATGCTTACAGAACTGGCAGGAATTAGCCTGCTATTGGCTGTGATCGCGATAATCGTGCGTATATTGCTGCGCAGCCACCGAACACCGAGTTCCCGTGTCGCGTGGATTACTATTGTTATCGCCCTGCCCCTGCTGGGAATTGCCGCCTACCTGTTGCTGGGTGAAGTCAACCTGGGGCGCCGACGCATTGAGCAATTGCAAAAGAACAAGCAGATCTTGCCCCCACCCTCTACGGTTAGCGCGCCTTATAGCGAGACCAGCGCGTCCGCAGAACAGGACCGCTTCGCACAACTGTTCAAATTGGGGCAGTCGATCAGCGGCTTCCAGGCTGAAGATGGCAACCGTGCACAGCTGATGACGGATTCAAATAGCGCCATTGATGCGATGGTAGCGGATATCGACAAGGCCAGGGAAAGCGTACACCTGTCATTCTACATCTGGCTATCCGACCGCAACGGCAGCAAGGTCATTGACGCGGTTAAGCGCGCTGCCAGCCGCGGCGTCAGCTGCCGCGCTCTCGCCGACGGTCTAGGTTCGCGCAGCCTGATCAAGTCGAAGCACTGGAAGGATATGCAGAAAAGCGGCGCTCAGGTGGCGGTCGCCCTGCCCGTCAGCAACCCCTTGCTCAGCCCCCTGCTGGGACGCATCGACCTGCGCAATCATCGCAAGATTGCGGTCATCGACAATGCTATTAGCTACTGCGGTAGCCAGAACTGTGCCGATCCCGAGTTCCTGCCCAAGGCCCGGTATGCGCCCTGGGTGGATATCCTGCTGCGCTTTACTGGTCCGGTGGTTACGCAAAACCAGTATCTGTTTGTGACGGACTGGATGCTGGCGACAGAAGAGAATCTCAGCCACATGCTGCTGCCCGCCAACGACAAGGTGGCCGGCTTTACTGCACAGGTTGTGGGCACCGGCCCCAACTACCGGTTTTCGGCCATGCCAGAACTGCTGGTCGGCCTGCTCACCACCGCGCGCCAGCAGCTGACGATTTCTACACCCTACTATGTGCCCAACGAATCCATGCAGGATGCGTTGTGCGCAACGGCCTATCGCGGTGTCAACACCACACTCATACTGCCGGCCAGGAACGACTCCCGGTTTGTCGCGGCTGCCAGCAAGAGCTGTTACGCCGACCTGCTGACCGCAGGCGTGCGAATCATGGAGTTCGAGGGTGGATTACTGCATGCAAAAACGCTGACTATGGACGGCCAGATTACCCTGGTTGGCTCGACCAACCTGGACCGCCGCAGCTTTGAGATAAATTTCGAAAACAACATCCTGCTACGTGACAGCGCTATCACCGCGGCCGTGCTGCAGCGTCAGGAGGAGTACATTACCGCTTCCAGGGAGGTCACACTGGCACAGCTGGAAAGCTGGTCACTGGGCAGCCGCTTGCTGAACAACAGCCTGGCAATGCTGGCGCCGGTTTTGTAGTAGCCGGCTGGGGAAAAAGTTACTCTGACCCCATTATTTAATGGGGTCAGAGTAAGATTTCAGGGTTCGTACTCAAAGGCACCCGCATCACAGCCAGCACCCTGCGGTCGCGGCTCGCCGCGCTGGTCAGTTGCAGGGCAGTCAGCATTATTGGCAGCATCGATCGCGGGGCTGCCCGGTAGCAGGGCATGCGTCAGTGTCGGACCGCCGTTGTCTACCAGGGGACCCAGTAGCGGATCAACGCCGACCAGGTCTGATGCAACCGGGCTACATGAAGTGTCAGAGAAAACATTGTTGCCACCCGACGTCAATACAGCCGCCGCGCCGCCCTCGACCTGACAGCCATAGCTGCCATTGCTTGTCAGCACACTGTTGGTCACTGTCACAGAAACCGGGGCCCCGAAGCTTGCAACCATCAATCCGCCCGCCGTTCCACCGGGTGCGACATTACCCGTGATGGTGCTGTTGGTAATTACCGCAGTACCGTCAGTGATGAAGGCTGCCCCACCATGCCAGGCAGTAGAGACATTACCGGAGATGGTGCTGTTGTTTACCGTGAGCGTACCCAGGGTACGCAATCCTCCTGCCACGTCGCCACCGACATTGCCACTGATAGTGCTGCGCTCAATGTTGATGGTGCTGTTGAAGAAGCCATAGATACCGCCACCTGGCTGGACGAGGGTACTGTTGTTCGCCACGGTGCTGTCTGTCAGGTTAAGCGTGGCGCCATCGCCATTAAAAATGCCACCGCCGCCCAGGTCGAAACTGGTACCGAAACTGGTCTCGGTATTATCCCTGACCACTACCCTATCCAGGTTCAAGGTGCCGGAGTTGAGAATGCCACCGCCCCGGGGAGCACCGACGCCATCTGCAATCACCAGGTCGTTCATGCTTGCTTCAACACCGGCAGCCACACTGAACACCCGCGTGCTGCTACCACCACTTACGATCAGTCCCGGCGTGGCCGAGGCATCAATGATGACGTCCCGGTCGACCAGCAACTCCCCGGAGGTCAGTGTGATGACACCCCCGGCGAGGCCTCGATCAAACTCGATGGTCCCGCCGCTGCCAATACTCGACAAGGCCTGGCGCAATGAACCATCGCCGCTGTCATTGAGATTACTGACCGTGGTCAGTAATACCGGCGGTGGCAATTCCACGCGAACCTGGTCGAGCAGCAGTGTACCGCCCTGCGGTATGGCGAATTCGTAGCCCCAGACCTGGTCCAGACCCAAACCGTCATCCGGCGCACCAGAGGGCTGCTCCTCGCTGCGGACAAAGTCGGCGAAGGGGAGCGCAAGCTGGCGCCAGCCCGGCACATCATCGACAAAGCTTGTCTCGAAGCGCTCGGCCGAATCGGGGCCCTGGTAGACACGAATATAGTCAACCGCCATAGATTGGGGGAAGGTCAGGTCTTCAGATACAGGCCCGCCAAAGTTGCCGCCGATCGCCATATTGAGTAACAGGAATACGGGGTCGTTGAACACCCACTGGTTGGGTGCCACATCCGATGGCGTGGCCGTGTGATACAGAATACCGTCAACGTACCAGGTGATGAGGTTCGGCTCCCACTCCACGGTGAAGGTGTGGTAGTTGTTGGAAACAGGCTCACCGAAGTCATAGACATTGCCGTAGCTATTGCCGCCCGAGTAGCCGGGACCGTGGATGGTCCCAAAGATCTCGTTGGACAGGCGTGACACGTATTCCATGAAGTCTATCTCACCGGTCTGGGGCCAGCCTACCAGGCCGATATCGGTACCCAGGCTCCAGAAGGCGGGCCACAGGCCGTCTGCCCCATCGGGCACCAGGATGCGCGATTCAATGCGGCCGTAGGCAAACTCGACCTTGCGCTGGGAAACCAGGCGAGCCGAGGTGTAGTCACAGGGTCCGTAGTAACAATCGACTGAGCCATCGGACTCCCGCACCGTCAGTAACAGGTTACCCTGGCCGTCCGAAGCGGCATTGGCGGGATCATCGGTGTAGTACTGAAGCTCCTCATTGCCCCAGCCGGGGATACCATTGATGGTGCCGTCACCGATTTCGAAGGACCAGTTTTCCGGGTTGGGCTGGGTGCCCGCCGGCTCATTGAACTCCTCGGCCCAGACCAGCGACCAACCGGAGGGGCCGGGATCGGGAGCACGGTTGTCCTTGATCTGGACAGTCACCGGCGCACCATTACCTTCCCCATAGAACCAGAAGCTGAGCGCTTCACCCTGCGACCAATCAGTTCCGGCGGCGAAGTCCACACCGAAGCTGGCATCTGAACCACCCGCGGTAATGGACTGCCCACCGAAGGTCAGTCCATTGAATGGCACCACATCAGAATCGCAGTCTACGCCCGTTTCCGATGCGCGGAAGTGGAAGACCAGGTCCAGGTCACCATCTTTGTCCACATCTTTTTCGTGGCGCTTGGCAAGGCCAGTCTTCTTGTCGATATGGGTCTCGCTGGCATCGCCATAGGTGACCGTGGTGTGATCTACCGAGAGGGCATCGAAGCTATCCGTGGTAAGCAGGCTAATCGGAATTACGCCCTTATTACTCTTTTTACTCTTGCCGCTCTTCTTACTCTTGTCGCTTTTCTTGTTCTTTTTACTCTTGTCACTCTTGTCACTCTTGTCGCTCTTGTCACTCTTGTCACTTTTACCGCTCTTCTCGCTCTTGCCGCTCTTCTTGTTTTGGCAGGATTTGCCGCCGACGACCACCTCTACCGCCAACGGGCCCTCAACCAGCAGAACACCCTCGATGGCACCCTGTCCGGGGACTGCCATCGGGTCTCCAGCCAGCAGATCCCAGTTCAGCAGGGTGACATTGGAACTGGCATCCCAGAGGTAGGGGAACTGCTCGAAATCGTCCAGCAAACCGGGATCGTACTCATCGTTGTCAACCACAAAGGCTGAAACAACCGTTTGGGCTACGGTCACCACGTCCACCGGATTCGAAAGCGTGGCCAGTACGCTGCGACCACCTTGCCATTTGTTGTCATCGATGGTCTGCAAGTCAAAGCTGAGCTCGCTGGCTCCGCCATTGACGAAGGTCAGCGTGCCGGAGGCCCCGATATAGTCGCGACCCTCCTGTGCCGTGCCGTCACTGGTCGCATAGTCGACGGATACCTGGGCGGGATCGTCGGAATTCATGGGCCGGTTCAGCTTGACCCCGATAACGCCGGTCGTGCCCTCCTCGAAGCCGAAGCCGTTGCTGGAGAAGCTCAGGGTCAGTTCGGGAATCTCGGCAACGCCATAGAGCGCCGCATCATCGATGTAATAGGTGACTTCTCCCGGGGTATTCAGTGTGCCCACAGCCCAGCCGTGTACCTCGGTCAGGGTGAAGCCATCATTGGGCGCAGCGTTGCCAATCTCCTTGCGGACAAAGTCAGCAAAGGGGAATTCAAGCAATTGCCAGCCGCTAAAGTCGTCAATAAAGCTAACCGTAAAGCGCTCCGCATCATCCGAACTTGAACCGGGATTGCGGTTGTCGAGTACATCCACAAAGAGCGTGGTACCCGTGTTCTGCCCGTAAATCCAGAACTGCAGGCCCAGGAAGCCGCTCCAGTCCTGTGACGTCCAGGTGTCCACTGCTGCGTTTTCGAAACCATGGATGAAGCCCGCGAATACAGCCACATCACCGGTCATGGCCAAGACATTATTGCCAGCACCTGACCCGGGCACCGCTGCCGGCGGTGTATTTGTGGTGGCAATTGCAATCGGGCTGCCATCGCTGAAGGTGTAGAAACCGATATTCACCCCGTTGGCATCTGTGCCGCTGGGCAAACCATTTTCGAAGTCATCGACAATCTGTGTATCGCCGGCCGGCGGAAGCTCCGAGAACGCCCAGTAGTCCGTGCGAAAACTGGCATCTGATCCACTGCCAATAACAGCTACAACGATATTGATGAGCTCTCCATTGCCGCCATTAGCTACAGCGACCGCATCCAGGACACCGTTGCCGCCCGTGAAAAAGGAGTTATCGTCAAAGAAATCGGCCAGGGGAATCGTGACCAGCTGCCAACCGCCGCCGCTGATGGCACAGGGCCCGGTGAGGGAGATTTCGCAGTTGTACTGGAATTCATCATCATCGGGGTTAGCGATGGCACCGTCGCCGTTATCGTCTTCTTGCAGGTTAATTTCCAGCGTGTACTCCTGGCCAGCGTCCGGATTGATCCAGAAGCTGAAGGTATCGGTTCCGCTCAAATCAACTGGATTGGTACGGCCAAAGCCGCCGAAGAACCCGGCTACCCCGCCCGAGCCCCAGCCCGTTTCAAGTGAGAAAGCCCCGCCGTTGCTGGGCGGAAGATCGCTTGAATTTGGTCCAAGACCGCCACCGCCAACGCTGCCATTGAAGGCAAACCAGCCATTACCCAGGGGATTACCGTGCTCCATGTCGTCAAACAAGGTGAAGGAACTTTCAATCGGGCCACCGGAGGTGAAGGAGAACTGGTCAAAATCCAATTCAACCACCGAGGGGTTAGCGCCCTCGACGCCAGCCACAACAATAACCACTTCATCGAGATTGCCATTAAAAGTGCCGTCACCACCCGTGAACTGATCGGCAAAGCTGCTCAGCGGTGCACTGACCAGCACCCACTGATCGTTGAACATCGCGCTGGTAAAGGTGGTATCGAGCCTGAAGGAATCTTCACTGCCATCGGTCCAGCCATCGCCATCGAGGTCTTCGCGCAAGGTTATTTCCAGTGTGTACTGGTCAGCGCTCGCATCGCTCTGGTTGAAAACCCAGACATTGAACCAGGGGTCTGCCGGCGGAGCGACCTGGGCCCCATTATCAAGATTTCTAAAACCGCCACCGTAGAAACCGCTGTCAGTTCCTGCTCCTCCCCAGCCGGTACTCAAGTAGTGGCTACCTTCCTTCGGTCTGTCGGACGCCGGGCCACCGCCACCACCGGCGTTATTACCCCCAAAGAAAATCCAGTCTGAGGTATCGCCGTCATTGAAGTCATCGATAACTGTGGCAGGTAGCGTTGTGACTGCCATGGCAGTAGACGAAACCAGAGTTGCCAACAGCAGGCTGATGACGGAAACACCACGAAGGAAGGAAACACGCTTGATCGTTTTCATTGGACCTTTCCCTTAAGCGCAATGCCACGTAGCTCAAGACTTGTCGTTTCAACCAACTGCAGGGGGTGTCAGTCGGAAAACGCAAGCTATCTTCGAGAGCTTCTCGTGACCAAAGCACAAATTATTGTTTAACGGTCTGGAGCACAGTCTCGTATGTATAGCAGCCGCTGTTAAGGGGACAATCCTTTTGCGCCAAGATGGACCGGCCCTGCGGCAAGACGGCCACAAATAAAACATGGGTTTCTAATATTCAAGCAAGGTAACGCTCCTCGATAACGCCATTGCCGGCAAGGCCTAAAGGTATTTCCAGGGAGCTTCCCTAAACACAAGCCGGGGCTATACTGCACTGGGAAACCAGGGAGCAGGGCGGCCGGCACATGCACAAACTACGTTGGGGAATAATCGGCGCAGGCAGGATTGCCCACTCTTTTGCCAGGGATATTGCCCGCGTCGAAAACGCCGAACTGGTAGCGGTAGCAGCCCGCGATGAAACGCGTGCCCGTGACTTTGCCGGGCAGTACCAGGCGCGCCGCAGCCACGGAGCCTACAGTGAGCTCTATGCCAATCCGGAGGTGGACGCCGTCTATGTCGCCACGCCCCACAGCCTGCACCTGCAACACAGCAGCGACGCCCTGCGCGCCGGCAAAGCGGTACTCTGTGAAAAGCCGCTGGTGACAAGTCCCCGGGAATGTCGAGACCTCATTGAAGTCGCCGCAACCAGCGACGCTTACCTGATGGAGGGAATGTGGACCTGGTTTTTACCGGCGATACGCCAGGCGCAGGCCTGGTATGAACAGGGACGCATCGGCGACCTGCTGCACGTCAAAGCGGACTTTGGCTACCCCATGACTTACAGCGAAGACCTGCGCGAGTATGACGCCAGGGTCGGTGGCAGCGCAGTGCTGGAGATGGGTATCTACCCGCTTGCCATTGCCCGCCTGTTCATCGGCCGGGGGCCTGACAGCTGGCAGGTGAGCGGGCGCAGAGCTGCCAACGGTGTCGAGGATGACGTGGTTGCCATCGGCGACTACGGCGACTGCATGGCCACACTGGCTACCGGTTTTCGCTGCAAGTTTCAAAACTGGAGCTACCTGATCGGCACCCGCGGCTACATCGCCATCCCCGACTTCTGGTGCGCACGCCAGTGTTCCTTGTATGAACTGGACAACTGTGTGGACCACTTCGACGATGGCCGCGACAGCATCGGTTTCGACTACCAAATCGGGGAAGTCAGTGCCGATATCATGGCCGGGCGCAGGCAATCGCCGGTAATACCACTGGCAACCAGCCTCGCACTGCAGGAAGACATGGCGGCAATCCGGGAGCTGATACCGGCGGCAGATACCGAGCGCTGATACCTGGCGCCTGGCCGGGGGCTAAAAAGTTACTCTGACCCCATTAATACTCTGACCCCATTTACTCTGGGCGCCTGGCCGGGGGCTAAAAAGTTACTCTGACCCCATTAATACTCTGACCCCATTAATAAAAAGTTACTCTGACCCCATTAAGAGGAGCTTTTGCCCTCTGATCGTGTCAGAAATCCCTTTCGCCGCACTTCGGTTGTACTTCGCCAGAGCCCGCGTATTCTGGGCTTTAGCGTCGATTTCCCTACAATCACTGGCAGCCCGGGTTTCATATCTGCCGGAAGACAAGAACAAAGGAAACTATGGCTAGTAGCAGCTCCCACAGCAAGCTTGTAAGCGGCGGTTTTGTCACCCTGGCGGGCGAGCGATACTACGCCATCGACAACGTGGACATGATGGCGCCTTTTTTCGTCAGCGTGGTGTCCGACGGTGATCACTGGTTGTTTGTGGCCTCCAATGGCGGACTCACCGCCGGCCGGGTGTCGCCGGAAACCGCGCTGCTTCCCTATGTCACCGTCGACAAGATTTACGACAGCACCGCCCACACTGGCTCAAAAACCTTGCTCAGAGTCGAGTCTGCTGGCCAGCAACTGCACTGGGAACCCTTCAACCAGGAACATGATGATCGCTACTCGGTAAGTCGCAAGCTCTACAAGAATGTGCTCGGCAACAAGCTACTGTTTGAAGAGATCAACCACGATTTGCAGTTGGCATTTCGCTACAGCTGGGCCACCAGTGACGCTTACGGGTTTGTCCGCCACTGTGAATTGGAAAACCTGGGGCCAGCGGACTGCCAGCTCGAATTACTCGACGGTCTGCTAAATATACTGCCGGCGGGCACGCTGCGCCTGAGCCAGACCAATTCCAGCTACCTGGTGGATGCCTACAAGTGGAACGAGCTGGACGAACAGACGGGGCTGGCGTTCTTCACCTTGTTTTCCAGGATAAGCGACCGCGCCGAACCCTCTGAGTCGCTGAAGGCCACCACGGTATTTTGCCTCGGCCTCGAACAAGCCCGGATATTGCTGTCCAGCGAACAACTGGACTGCTTCCGACGGGGAGAACCCCTGACACCGGAACTCCACAAGCGCGGCATCCGCGGCGCCTACCTGGTAAATAGCCCACTGCATCTTGCCTCCGGGGCGACCCAGCACTGGCAACTGCTGGCCGATGTTGAACAAAGCCAAAGCGATTCGGTGCAATTGCTGCAGGCCTTGAGCGATCCCGCGGCGGTCGCCGAGAGTGTCAGCCAGTCGGTTACGCAAGGCTCCGACGCGCTGGCGCGTATCCTCGCCGCAGGCGACGGCTTTCAGCTGACCGCGGAGGAAAACGTCTCGGTACACCATTACGCCAATGTGCTGTTCAATATCCTGCGCGGCGGTATTTTTGACCGGCAATACACACTTGCCTCAAGTCATTTCGGCAAACACCTGCGCCTGTTCAACCGCGGGGTATTTGAACGCCACCGGCAGTTGCTCGACGCCCTGCCGGAGCAGCTGGACTGCAATGAGCTGCGCTCTAGTCTCGAGCAGCAAGGTGACCCGCAACTACTGCGGCTTGGCTATGAGTACCTCCCCATCACTTTCGGTCGTCGCCATGGCGATCCCAGCCGTCCCTGGAATCACTTCGCTATCAAGCTGAGCGACGAGCAAGGAGAGCGCCTGCTGTCCTACCAGGGCAACTGGCGCGACATCTTTCAGAACTGGGAAACCCTGTTATTCAGCTTTCCGGAATTTATTGAGAACGTGATAGCCAAGTTCGTCAACGCATCCACGGCCGAAGGCTACAATCCCTACCGGATAAGCGATGAAGGCATCGACTGGGAGGTCGAAGAGCCGGATGACCCCTGGAGCAATATTGGCTACTGGGGCGACCACCAAGTCATCTACCTGCTCAAATTGCTGGAGCTGTCCCGTAGTTTTCATCCAGCACGGCTCGGCGAGCTGTTGCACCAGCCGATCTACAGCTACGCCAATGTGCCCTACCGAATCAAATCCTTTGCGGCGCTGCTGGCGGATGCCAAGAGCACGGTGGAATACGACCAGGACAAAGCACAGCGCATCGAACAGCGTGTGGCCGAGCTAGGCGCCGACGGCAAGTTACTGTTGGACGCAAACGGCCAGGTATACCAGGTCACCTTACTGGAAAAGCTGCTGGTCCCGCTGCTGGGCAAACTGGGCAACCTGGTTATTGACGGCGGCATCTGGCTCAACACCCAGCGACCGGAATGGAATGACGCCAATAACGCCCTGGTTGGCCATGGCCTGTCGATGGTAACCCTGTACTACATGCGTCGCTACATCAGTTTCCTGCAGCTTGCACTGCAGGATCAGCCCGCCGCGGCCAGCCTCTCCGAGGAGGTCAAGCAGTGGCTGCTGGAGACAGCTGAGTCGCTGGGCCAGCTGCACAACCAGCTGGATGACAAGCCGGTAAGCGCAGACACGCGCTATCAATTGTTGCTGCAGCTTGGCGAAGCCGCCAGCCGCTATCGCCAGACTGTCTATGAGCAGGAGTGTTTCAGCGGGCTAGTAAGCCAGGATCTCACGCTGGTGAGCACGATGCTGGACGATGCGCTCGCAGTGATTGATCACAGCATCCGCAGCAACCTGCGCGAGGACGGCCTTTACCACGCTTATAATTTACTGGACCTGCAGCCACAGGCGGCGGGCGTCGAGCGCCTCTACCCGATGCTGGAAGGCCAGGTAGCGGTGCTCAGTTCTGGTGCTATTGAACCGGTGCAGGCCGTCAGCTTGCTGGACACCCTGTTCGACAGTGCCTTGTATCGTCCCGACCAGGACTCCTTCATGCTCTACCCGGACCGCCAGCTGCCGGGGTTTCTGCAAAAAAATTGCGTAGCTGCCGAACAGGTGGCAGCCATACCCTTGCTTGAACGCATGCTGGCAGGATCGGACCGGCGCATTGTTGAGTGCGATGCTGGCGGAACCCATCGTTTCAATGCCGAGCTGACCAATGTTGCGGACCTGAATGCACGGCTTGATGAGTTGGCCCCGGTCTACGGCGATGAGCTGCAAGCGGCTCGTGAGCCGCTGCAAACCCTGTACGAATACGTGTTCCAACACCGCGCGTTCACCGGGCGCTCAGGCGGCATGTTCGGATTCGAGGGGCTGGGCAGCATTTACTGGCATATGGTGTCCAAGCTGCTGTTGGCTGTGCAGGAGAACTTCTTCCGCGCCCGCGAGCAAGGCGCCGACGCTGCCACTTGCCAGCGGCTGGGGGAGTATTACTACCGCGTGCGCAGGGGCTTATCCTTCAACAAGAGTCCGTTAGAATACGGCGCCTTTCCAGCCGATCCCTATTCACACACTCCCCTCCACGCTGGTGCCCAGCAACCTGGCATGACCGGCCAGGTCAAGGAAGAGATATTGAGTCGCTTCGGCGAGCTAGGTATCCGCGTCAGCGGAGGCTCCGTTAGTTTTGACCCCGGATTGCTGCGCGCCTGCGAATTTCTCAGCGAACCACAGCCCTTCCGCTACCTGGATGTGGATGATCAATGGCAGACGCTGGAGATACCAGCCCAGGGCCTGGCTTTCACCTGGTGCCAGCTACCTATCGTCTACCAGCTGAATGACTCTGGCGAGTCGGGCCTGAGCATTGACTGGCAGGAGGGTGAGACGCAGCTACTGCCGGAGCTGGAGTTGAACGCCGCAGTAGCGACTGAGCTGTTCCAGCGCACTGGCCGTATTCAAAAAATCGAGCTGCGGCTGGCAAGCAAATTACTACTTGAAGAGTAGCCATACTTCACGCGGGCCTATCTTTCGCTGAGGAATATTTTTATTGCCTGGCGGTAATTACGGCTGACTTTAAGCTGCTCGTCGCAATCAAGATCCAGAAGATACTCGCCCTTGTTCAAGGGCGTCGCCTTGATAATGCGATCAAGATTGACCACGGTAGAACGATGTATACGCTTGAACTTGTCCTCGTCCAGCCGGGACATCAGGTTCTTCAAGGTGCTGCGCATAATGAGGGTCTGGCCCTTAACGTGAATGCACATATAGTCACCAGCGGCATCTACCCAATCGATATCGTCGATATCGACCAGCACCGTGCTGTCGTTGTCCTTGATAGCAATTTTCCGGTCGGCAACCAGGCCGTCGCTGCTTGATTGACCCGTCGCCCTGGATGCTGGCTTGCCGGCAACCTTTTTCGAAATTTCATCGATGGCGCCGAGCAGGGGTGACTTGCGCTCCTCGCTCTCATTGCGGTCCCGCATACGCTGCTGTGCCCGGGCCAGGGCGCGCTCCAGGCGCCGTCCGTCAATAGGCTTGAGCACGTAGTCAACCGCGTGCAGATCGAAGGCATCAACGGCATAGCGCTGGAAAGCCGTACAAAATATCACCATGGGCATCAGGTCAGATTGCAGTTCCTTAACCACATCAAAGCCACTGATACCCGGCATCTGGATATCCAGAATCAATAGATCCGGTGCGAGATCCAGGGTGAGCTCTATCGCTTCGCGCCCATTCTTGCATTCGCCAACCAGGTCAATGTCAGGCATGGCTTCCAGCAGCGAACGCATCAGTCTGCGCGCCAGGGGCTCGTCATCGACGATTACGGTTCTCAGCGCGGGCATGGTTTTACTCATGTCGACTGCAGCTCTGCAGTCGCAGCTGGCGATGCCGCCCGGAACGGGAAGCGCATCTGCACTCGCAGGCCCGATGGCTCCACTTCTGTCGTCCTAAAGTCAAAGTCGCGCTGATACAGGGCCTCCAGCCTCTGCATGGTATTGCTCAAACCCACACCACGACCGCCCTCCTGTTGCGTACCTGTCATGCCGGGCCCGGTGTCGGCAACTTCCAGGTAAAGATCGTCAGCGCTGATGTGCGCCTTAACCCGAATGCAGCCACCCTCTTCATTTTTGGCAATCGCATACTTCATGGAATTTTCAACAATGGGCTGCAATATAAGACTGGGTACCATTGCTTCTCGCGCCTCGGGCTCGATGTCAAACTCCAGTGTGAGCATGTCCTCGAAGCGAACTTTCTCAATCGTGAGATACAACATCAAGGATTCGATTTCCTGGTCCAGGCTCACCTCTTCCACGCCGTGCTGATCGAGGGTGTGGCGCAGAAAATCGCTGAGTAATTTCAGCATTTCCTGCGCCTTGTCGTTTTCATTCAGGTTAACCAGGGCATTGATGGCATTGAGTGTGTTGAACAAAAAATGCGGGGTCAGCTGGTAGCGCAACATCTGTAATTCAGCTCTACGCGCATGGGACTCTGCCTGCAGGCGTCTAATCTGCTCTTCGCCTTTAAGTGCGGATTCTTCCAGCAGCTTCTGATGTTCCAGCGCGAGCAGTTCGTAATAATTGATTCCGTAGTAGAGGACAGTCCAGCTCAAAAAGACAAACAGGGAACCAAAAAACCAATAATTGAATTCACCCCAGAGTGCGGCCTCGCCCACTATCCAGGCAAAGACCAGTATTCTGAGGACGGTCCAGACGCCGCTCAATGCGACCAATGCCACACTGGCGATCAGCACCCTCTGGGGGATCGCCAGGTCGAAGGTCTGACGGTACAAACCACGCAAAGGCCAGCTGGTAATCATTCCCAACACCGCCGACAGGGCAATATGACCGATATGCGGCCAGCTGACATTGCCTTCTACCAGGGTAATACTTAAAAATGTCACCAGTGAGTAGCCAGCCCAGCCCGTGACCTGGAAGGACCAGAAGCGGTAGTTGCGATTGTCGTACAGCAATTGTGCGAGCGGCCGTATAAGACGCGGGATCATGATAGCTCCAGCCAGTGTATTGCGAGTATAAGCTCCAAGCTGCCTGCCTCCTAATTCAGGAATCCAGGATAATCGGGAATAGTTCCGCTGCTGGCACCCGCGTTGACGCAAGTCCGGTCCCATTCGCCGCATATTGATAAGCGTCGAGCGCTGGAGAGGTCCATACTCAAGGGTGAACGCTCCCGGGTTGCCATCAGCATCAGGCTGCTACTGGCGAGCACAGTAAACGACCATAGCGGGAGTAAAATCGGCGATGATTCTCAATAAGCTCCGCCCCGGGCTGATCCTCGGCCTGTTCTTGCTGACCGCGCCAATGCCCGGTCTTGCCGAGAACTCGCACGACGCAAACCGAAGTCATTACAATGCCCCCAGGGCCACGCCAGCGCCACAGGTTGACGGCGTGGCCGACGATACTGCCTGGCGCAGGGCGCCCTGGCGCGAGCTCAAGTATCGCTGGCTCGGACCGGAATTATCAGATGAGGATTTCAAGGGGCGCTACAAGGTCGTCTGGACCGAGCACAGAATCTACCTGCTGACTGAGTTCGTCGACGATGTGCTGATCGATACACACCGCGACCCCCTGCAGCGCTACTGGGACGATGACACCCTGGAGGTATTCATAGACGAGGATCACTCCGGCGGTAATCATCAGTACAACCACAACGCTTTCGCCTATCATTTTTCCCTGGACAACCAGGCCATTGATATAGGTACCGACAAACTTCCGCACTCCTACTCACATCACACCGAGAGTCGCTGGCAGCAACACGGCAACAAGGTTGTCTGGGAAGTGAGCATCGACATCTATACCGATGCCTACCGGGACGGCGCCACCGACAACCAGCCGGTGGTGCTGAGCGCGGGCAAGGTGATGGGTTTTATGGTGGCCTATTGCGACAATGATGGCAGCGATATCCGGGAGCACTTCATGGGCTCCGAATATGCCGCCGGTGATGGTAAGGACCGGGGCTGGATAGACGCCGGCCTGTTCGGGACCCTGGAACTGGTCGACTAGAGGCTGGCCCTTGTCGCCCCCCTTGTCGCCCCCCTTGCCGTCCTCTTGTCGTCCTCTTGTCGCCGCCCCAATCGCTGCGGGCTGAATACTATTTGGCAGAGCCCACGAAGGATGCCAGATACTCGTTATGACCCGGTAATGCGCCGACCTGGCCGTCCACATTCGACTTGATATGGTTGAGGAAGTCGGTGAGTTCGCGGGTACTCATGGTATCGACCAGTGCGTGGTAGCGCTCCGGCATTATGCCCTGCCCTATCATTACCTGCTGCCAGGAATCATCGAACAATTCCGCCGCCTCCCGGAAAACATGACCAGTCTCCCTGAAGATCTCTATCCTGTGGGCCAGGCTCTCGGGCACTTCCATGTTACGGCAATAGCGCCAGAACTCAGTGTCGGTTCGGTTGGTCGCCTTGTAATGCAGAATGATGAAATCGCGGATTCGCTCAACATCAAAGTCGGCCTGCTTGTTGAACTCATCGACCTCACTCTGGCGGATACCCGTGGTCGGGAACATGCGCAGGAAACGCACAATATTCTGCTGTATCAGGTGAATACTGGTGGACTCCAGGGGCTCCAGGAAACCACTGGAAAGACCTACCGCCAGGCAATTCTTGTTCCACTGCTTGAGGCGACGGCCCGGGCTGAAGCGGATATGCAGCGGCTTGGTCAGCGTTTCCCCTTCTATATTCTTTAGCAGGGTTTCCTCTGCGGCATCCTTATCGAGATAGCGGCTGCAATAGACCATGCCGTTGCCGACCCTGTGCTGCAGTGGAATTCGCCACTGCCAGCCCGACTCACGCGCTATGGAGCGGGTATAGGGAATGGGTTCCTCCACCGCCTCGGTTTGAATGGCCACGGCCGAATCGCAGGGCAGCCACTGCGACCAGGATTCGTAACCGGTGTGCAGGGCCTGCTCAATCAGCAGGGCTCGCATACCTGTGCAATCGATGAAGAAATCACCGTCAATCTGTTTGCCATTATCCAGTTCAAGGGACTCAATATAGCCATTCTCAGCGTTGGTATTGACCCGGGCAATTTTCCCCTCTTCGCGCTTGATACCATGGGCTTCACTCAGGGTGCGCAGATACCTGGCATAGAGAGAGGCATCGATATGAAAGGCGTAATTGAGGCCATTATTGGGAAGGTGGGCAAACTTGTGGGCCTCGGCCGCGCGGCGCTCGAGGCAGTAATCCCCAAAATCGCTGCTTATGCCAAGTTCACGACCGCGCATCCAGAAATGCTGGAAACCACAGGCCCAGCAATCCTTGCCGGTCACACCGAAGGCATGCACGTACTCGTCGTTGAGGTCGCCCCAGTTCTCGAACTTGATGCCCAGCTTATAGGTGCCCTGCACGGCCTTGAGAAATTCCGGTTCGGGGATATCCAATAGGCGGTTGAAAAAAACCATGGTGGGAATGGTGGCTTCACCGACCCCGATGGTGCCAATCATCTCCGACTCCACCAGGGTAATATCCAGGTTCTTTCCCATCAGTTTGGAGATGGCTGCGGCAGCCATCCAGCCTGCGGTACCACCACCGGCAATGACAATCTTCTTTATCGCTGTGTTTTCCAAGCTATCACCTTTTTCTTTCATGCCCTGGGCGTTCGCAGCCCCGTCTCACTTATCCAGTTTACTACGTAACATCGTTCGTAACTGCCTGGCAGTCGTCGCATCAATATCCCCCAGGATGCCCAGGCGCGCATCAGGAATATGAGCAAAGGCCTCAGGCTGATCATCAAAAACATAGTGCTCAAACAGATTCTTCCAGGCGCGTTTTTGCCCAGCCGTCAGACCCTGCATGTTCAACAGCGCGTGAATCAGGACATCCATGGGCGTCCCCACCGCTGCGGGATCATCACGCCACCAGTAGTTGACCAGGACATTGAAGGTCTCCAGCGCCTCCACGTGATGCCACCAGAGGCTAGGCAAATACAGCGCATCGCCGGCGTCCAGTTCCGCCACCTGCGCATTTTTCAGCGCCTCTTTGAATAAGGGGAAGCGCTCGAAGTCCGGCTGCTCAAAGTCCACCAGGCTGATTGCCTGTCCCGCCGGGGTAAAGTCCAGTGGGCCGACATAGAGATTGGCCAGCTGCTCCGGGGGGAACAGCGTAAAGCGCCGTCGACCCGCCCCGATACAGGCGATATTGCGGGGATTGTCGAAATGAGCGGCGATTCGCGTCCTGTTACCCATCCAGATTGATACCAGCGGTTGCTGTGCAGCCAGGCCGATATCATTTTCAGCGCGCAAACCCGGCAAGGCCAGGTCCACTGCCGTAGACCCAATGTAATAAGCGGGCTCGTCCTCTGCCCCGGTGAGCGACTCAAACAGGCTCAGCATAAATTCAAAGCTTGAATTGACCCGCCCAAAATTAAATCCGCTCATTTCATCATTGTAAAAAAAGCGTCCCTTTATCTCCGGCTCGCCCTTGAATACAAGGATTTCCTGGTTCTTGCAGAAGCGCTGCAAATAGCTGAGAACTTCAGTCCTGCCTGACTTCGCCGCCTGTACCATGGGCCAGCAGTCGACAAAACCCTTCAATATCAGGGGTTCAGCAGAATTCAGCACCTCAGCTGGAATGTTGTCCGGCTGTAAGCCAGCGACCTCCCTTACTGAGTTTTCGATGTCCAGCTTGCTGTGTTCGGCTGTCATGATGGTCGACTAAAGGCGTTTATTCTTCAGTGCAATCAGCCTGGGAATGTTTGCCATGGATGCAATCACCATGTAACAGGCCTGCAAGATGCCGCGTCGATTAAAATCAGCCAACAGCGCCGGATCCAGTGCCGCCAGCTTTTCCTCGTGGATGGTATGGAAGCCGTGCAAGCGGTGCTTTTCACCGTTATTGAGCTCGACATCGAGGCTGAAGGGTTCCAGCAGATCCTGTTCAACCAGGGCATCGATCAGCCCTTCTATGACGGCCTGGCCGTGCTCAATTTCCTGCAATACCTCGACAATACCATCGGTATACTCAGAGTTATCGCCAAAGGGCTGGAACAGGGGCTCACCGTCGGCAGCGCCCACCCGGGGATCATCCATATCAATGGAAATCACCATTTTCTTGCTGGCGGAGCCGTTGCCCCCCACTTCTTGAAAGCCGATCATAAATGGGCCGCGTTGCATCATCAGCGGAATATACGTCGCGTTCCATTGATCCCCATCCAGGTAGAGATTCTCACCGTGCTGGAAGCCAAACATCGCCAGTGGTAAATACTTGCCCGTCTCATTATCCCTTTGGAAAAAGATCGGGTAGTCCGCCACGATATTCCTGAACTCCGAGGGCAGTGCCAGTGCAGACATAACGTTGTCACCCAGTTCCGCACCATGCCGCGTGTCGACCCTGAGATCCTTGTGGTCAACATTGTTCAACATTGCATGATTAGTCATTACTACTCTCCAAAATTCTTGTCGCCCCTATCTTGTCGCCGCTATCTTTTCGCACTCATAGAGCCAGGCGCAGATTGCTAAAACAGAAGCTCAGGCCCCTTGCCTCAATGCATCCAGTAACTCCCGATTAGGGGGCAAACCCTGCAGCAAGCGCTGCGTCTGTGCTGCATTTTCATCGAAGTGCTGCTGTGCCAGTGCGGCATCTTCGCTGCGCCGCGCGCCAGGACCAGGTTCCGATTTAAAGCCCATACCATACAGCACGTACTGATAACTGGCTGCGGGAAATATTTCCTCGGTCTGGACAAAATCCAGCCGCGAGGGCGTCTGGTAGCGCCACAGTTGCAGCAACTCCTGCAAGCGCTCGGGGATGCTGGCAGGATCGCAATGGTCCCGCCAGTAATCGGAATCACGCCGCTGCGACAACACATAGTGCAACTTTAGAAAGTCGATGACCCGGTCCCAGCGATACAGGAAGCGTTCATTAAAACGCCTGGCGGCAATATCCATCAGGGCGCGATTGGCCGGCATACTGTCCCGAATCATCGCCGCCGACAACTCCACCAGGGCCAGGGCTGAGGCTTCCAGGGGCTCGATAAACCCGGCCGACATGCCCACCGCCACACAGTTTTTGCGCCAGAATGCGGCCCGGTGGCCGGGATTAATTTTCAGCTGCCGCAGTTCGGCCGATCCAGCGTTCTTCTTGCCCACACTGGGCTCCAGGTAGGCGCGCAAATCCTGCTCCGCCTGGCTGTCACTGCTGTGCGCGCTGGAATAGACGTAGCCCACACCGCGCCGCGTCGGCAGACCAATATCCCAAACCCAGCCGGCCCGCTGCGCCGTCGACAAGGTAGCCGATGCGATCGCCTGTTTTTTGTCTGCGTAGGGCACCTGTACAGCCAGGGCACGATCATTAAACAGTACCGATTGCCGGCTGACGAAGGGCTCGTCAAAATGCTTGCCCAGCAGTACCGAGGCACCGCCGGAGCAATCAATGAACAAATCTGCCGCCAGTGAACCGTGCCCGGCAGTCGCCAGGCTTTCGATGTCACCGTCCGCCGAGCTATTCACTGCCTGTACATGATCAACCACGTGGGTGACGCCGAGCTTTTCCGTGCAGTGCTTGCGCAGGAAGTGACCGAACTTGACCGCATCCAGGTGGTAGGCATAGTTCACTACCGCCGCATAACCCGGTGTCGCTACTTGCTTGGGAGCCAGGCCGCGCTCACACACCTGGACCTGGGGGCTGACCGCATCGGCAAACGGCATTGCGGACGCCCGGGACTGCCAGAAAGGCGCGCTGTTGACCTCGAAGAAGCCCTGGGGCAATGAGAATGGGTGGTAGTAGAAATCGCTGGCGTCACCGGTGTTCCAGGCGACAAATTTGGACCCCTGCTTGAAGGATGCGTCACACTCGCGAATAAAGTCCTGTTCCGCCACCCCCATTTTGCGCAGCGTGTCACGCATTGAGGGCCAGGTCCCCTCGCCAACGCCGATCGTCGGCACATCAGGTGATTCAACCAGGCATAGTTCGAGGCCAGCACCGTGCTCGGCAGCAATCACCCCGGCGGTCAACCAGCCGGCTGAGCCACCGCCGAGAATAAGAACTTTTTTTACCGCTTTATCCATGCACCAAACAAACCTGAGAACCCGGGCAATTATCCCCCCTGCGGCAGAAATAAAACAGCCGCTACAAGAGCGGCTGTTCCGGGACTTTCATCCCACCTTTAATCCCACCTTTTCATCCCACCCAGGACAGGTGGTCAACGCTTAGAATAGGTAGCGTACACCCAGCGCGTAACGGGCACCCTGCTCCACCGCCAGGATCACCATATTGTCAGCTCGACCATACTGCCTGCGACTCTCCTCGGTGATATTGATACCCTCGGCGATGATGGTCAGGTTGTCGTTGATATCGTAACTGAGGTTCACGTCCCACTGGCCATAGTCTTCGGTGTAGATCGGGTTCCTCTCACCATTACCATCGAGCGTGGCAGTCAGGAAATCATCGCGCCAGTTATAGGCAATACGCGCCTGGAAGCCATAATTATCGTAGAAGCCGATGAAGTTGGCAGAGTCGCTCAAGCCCAGCAAGGCGAACTGGTTGTCAACATTCTCGCCCTTGTTGGTGTTCATATTTTCGTAAGAGATATCGCCGTCTACCGTGGTGTAGTTGAGGATCACACCAAAGCCGGTCTCACCGAACATATGCTGCAGGGCGATCTCATAACCATCGATCTCCGCCGACTCGGAATTGACCGGCGTCACCAGGCTGAATACGGTAGAGGGGTCTCCCGCGGCTGCATCACCTACCACGGGGGCGCCATACAGGCTTTCCATGTAGGGACGAACCACCGAGGCATCATTGGTGCCCAGCGTAGCGACGGCATCGGCATAGCGAGGACCCTGGGCGGGGTGCGCCAGATCAAACACCGTCGAATCAACCGTGGTATTACCGATAAAGTTATCAACATCCTTCCAGTAGTAGCCAACCGAGACATAACTGCCTTCTGCGTAGTACCACTCAGCGGAGAAGTCGAAGTTGGTAGACTCGAAGGGCTTCAAATCAGGGTTGCCCTGGGCGCCCGTACCGCCATTAAAGCGAACCGGGTTAGCGATGGTTTTACCGCCCTGCAGGTCATTGTAGCTGGGACGGGTGATGGTCATGCTACCGGAGGTGCGCAGCACCACATCCTGGTAGACCTCAATATCGAAATCGATATTGGGCAACCAGTTGTCGTAGGAGCCATCATCCTTGGTGAAATCAGAGCCCTGGGTGCTGGCTATTGCTGAAAACTCGTTATCAGCCGCCCATACCAGCTCATCGTAGAAGGGCACCAGCGCCTTGGAATCGACGTCAGTATCCTCGTAGCGCAGGCCCAGGGTCAGGTGCATCGGCATGTCGCGGTCTTCCCAGGCAAAGTGCGCTTGAACATAAGCGCCATACTGGTCTTCCTCGGTAGTACGATCAGTTGAGAAGAACGGATCGACACACAACCAGGTACCACAGGGGCCCAGGGTATCGCCATTGGCCTCGGCAATGTCAGACAGGGCCTGCCGCGCACCATTGAAGCTGGTCTTGTAATAATAGGGCTCAAGCGCGTTGCTGTTACCCCCGGACAGATTGCCAAACTCGCTGCGCAGGCTGGCCCGGGTGAACAGGCTATCATCGTACTGATCGGCCGTACCGTAACCACCCCAGGTATCGCGCTGGGCGTTAGAATAGGCAGAGCGGTTCTTTGAGCTTGTCGCGGTGATACCGAAATTAATGCTGCGTACCATGGAGTCATCAAACCGGTACTCAGCGTGCAACTGGGCCTGTTCAATTTCGTGCTTCATGTAACTGTTACGGAAGGTGGTACCCGAGGTCGACATCCGCGATGGATCCAGCGGGTTGGAGTAGGTGTAGCTCGCTACCGGCAAATCCTTGGTGTAGTCGACCGAGTTACCGATGCGGTCAAACTGCACGCCGGAGATGATGTTATTGGTACCGCGACCATCCTTACCGCCATTTTTCGCATCAGAGTCATGGTAATCGAATTCAAGTGTGAAGTTTTCAGTAACATCCCACTCGACGTTGAAGCCCAGCGAGTTGTTCTCGTTCTTGGAGCCCCAGTCGCCGACACCGAAAGTCGAGTCGCTGCCAGTGCTGTCGTTATACTGCTCCAGCGCGACGACATCACCGCCATCCTCGCCCTGGGTGAACACCCCGGAGGTCGGGTTGCCATTGAACCAGGAACCCATGTCGTTCTGCTGATGCTCGATATCCAGCTCGGAATAGGTGTAGTCCAGGGTCGCCACGACCGTTGGGATAGGCGCCCACTGCAAGGTCAACTGGGCATTGGTGCGCTCACGCTGTACCTGGCCAATGGTGTAGCTCAGGTTACGCGGCACCGAGTAGACATCGCCTGCCTGGGGCGGGTTTACAAAGGTAGTCGAATCCGAGGGGATGGAACCCCAGTCGCCCTGGTCGCCGGGTATGGTGTACCAGCCGTTGCCGGTGCTGCCCTGGGCGAAGCCACTATCACGCTCGGAGTAACTACCGGTGACCGCCACACCGATGGTGCCATCGGCGAAAGTCTGGCTGTAGATACCAGAGACTTCAGGCGTCCAGTCATCACCGCCGTCATCATTGGTTGTATCGTGGTTGCCCTTGGCTGTCAGGCTAAAGGTACCCTCGGGTGTATCCAGCGGGCGATAGGTAAGAATATTGATCACCGAGCCAATACCGCCGGTGTTGATATCAGCACGGCCGGTTTTAAAGACTTCTACGCCGCTGACGCTCTCAGCAGCCAGGTTGGCAAAATCATAAGACCTGGCAGCCGACGCCGTGGTGGATTCGATGTTTGCCGCCGGCATCTGGCGGCCATTCAGTGAGATAACGTTAAAGTCCGGACCGAAGCCGCGTACTGTCACCCGGCTACCCTCGCCGTTCTGCCGGTCGATAGAGACACCGGTGATACGCTGCAGTGATTCAGCCAAATTGGTGTCAGGCATCTTGCCGATATCCTCAGCAGACAGGGCGTCTACAACACCCTGGCTATCGCGCTTGACGTCCATGGCGCGGGTCAAACTGCCTTTGATGCCGGTAACAACTACCTCTTCCATCAGTCGCGGCTCTGAGCCAACTTCCTGGGCCGATACCAGGGCACTGGTGCCGAGCAACGAACAGGACGCAATAGCACTTGCGGTCAGTTTTTTCTTAAAAGGGATATTGCTCATTGAGATTCTCTCCGCTAACTCACTGATATTTATAATATTTATAGGGTGTGATCTGAACCGGGTCCAACCGCGCCATGTACAAATCATTTCTACGTTATCACTAGCAACTTTCGCAAGATTCTGGTGCACCCGCCACGCATATCCGATAAAGCGGACTTAGAACGAGGCAAAGCGGACCGCAGCGCCCCACAAGCAAGCAGCGGCACCATGCTGGTGCGCCGATCAAGCCCCGGTCTGGTGCGTTTGCCAGAGGCCTACTGCTAGAGGCCTCTAGAAGCCCTGCCCGGCAGCAAGACCCTTGCGCTGGAACTGAGTATAAACCCTGGCTGGCAAATGACTCATGCGTTCAGCCACGCTGTCCAGCTTTTGCTCATGAAAATCGGCCAGGGCATGCAGAATCTGGTTGTCGAAGGGCTTGAGCCAGCGCTCATCAAGGTGGTCCTGCCCATACAGGCAACCCAGCATGGAACCGGCTGTAGCACCAAAGCTGTCGGTATCATTACCCTGGCTGACCTGCAGGCAAAAGCCGTGATCGATGCCCTGGGCGAACTTGAGGGTATTGATGAGTGTGCCAATCTCCTGGTACACCGCGCAGTGGGAATATTCAGCGTACTTGCCGTGAATCCCCGCATAGCCCGACAACCAGTCCCCGGCTCCGGCGACTTTCTCCAGAGCATCGCGCAGCACTTCTGAGAAGCGTGTATTCGAGGGGATGCGCTTCATTGCCTCTTCCACAATTGCCAGCCGCTCATTCCCTTGCAGGGCACTGTCAGCCGAGTGACACAGGGCAATCAAGGCGGCGATGAACATGGCACCGTAGGCCCCGGTCTTGATATGCGTGAACGACGCATCCTTCCAGGCCAGCCAGCTCGCCAGGTCGGGGTTACCCGGGCAGGCATAGCCATAGGCATCCGCCCGGATCAACGCACCGCACAATTCATCACCGGGGTTAAGCATTAGCACATCATGACTTTCGGCCAGCGACTGTTCCGGCCACAGGTGATGCCCATTGATACCGGTCGCCAGCAGGGTGCTGCGCTCGGGACCCCAGGTCCAGAGCGGCGGGATGTTCATCAACCAGGTCTGGTAGATATCCTCCTGCCTGAAAGCCAGGCCGGCATTTTCCAACAGCAGCATGCCGATGATTGTGTAGTGAATATCATCATCGGCGGCGACAAAACGGATGTTCTCGCGCAGGGTTGCGTCGACAGACTCGTGCTGACGACCCAGCGCTGCGCTGAAAGCCCCCGAGATATAGTCGCGAATCGGCCATTCACCCACCTGCTCCCCCGCCTGCTGAAGCTCGGCCAGGGACGGGTTTACTTCTATGGGTTTGCCCAGCATGCAGCCACAAACCGAGCCCAGGAAGGCGGCGTGGACGTTTGCAGCCGCCTGCTCCAGGTCTGGCTCTGGCCAGGGCTGTGCGGGGTTCAGCTGCGCTGATTCCGCGACAATTTCATCCCACGCCACCGGCTCTCTATAGGGCCAGTCCTGGCGCAGTGGCGGTTCCCGCAGCTCCAGGGCCAGGCCATACAGGCCGTCATAGCTATCTGCGGTGGCCTCTATGCGCTCCAGAAATGCCGGTTCATCTATAGCGCAACCCTGTTGCAGGCGTTGCCGCAGGACCAGGCGCAGGAGTTCCTTGAGCTGGGCTTTCCGTATTAACACTTTGATTCACAACCATTTTTCAGCGACCGGGTGTTTCAGTGTAGCCCATAGTTTCGGCACTGGCTGGCCCTCGGCATATCAATAAAAAGAAGACAATAGTCCGTCTTGTCTCAAACCGGGTCCGCTTAGCCGTATCTGGATAGCGCAGAGCATTAATTAGCCGAAAATGCGTCACTGACGCCGGTACTCTCTATCCACGCCTAGAACGGGGAAGGGGCATCGTGCTTGATTAAAAGACCAACGTAAACTGAGGAGTGATTGGGAATGTCTCTCAACCCTTGCTTATCACAGCGCCCGGAAACTATGGAAAGTGACGAAGATCGCGTGAAACAGTTGCTTGCACAGATGACACTGGCAGAAAAAATAGGCCAGTTGAGCCAGGTAAATGGCGGCGGCCATGACCTGCATGAGGCCGTGCGCCAGGGCCTGGTGGGGTCGGTCCTGAACGAAGTGAATGTGGATGAGGTGAACGAACTGCAGCGCATCGCCGTGCAGGAATCACGCCTCGGCATTCCCCTGATGATCGGCCGCGATGTTATCCACGGCTTCAAGACAATATTTCCTATCCCGCTGGGCCAGGCCGCCAGCTGGGATCCGGCGATCGTGGAGCGTGGCGCCGCCATCGCCGCCAGCGAGGCGGCAGCGGCCGGTGTCAACTGGACCTTCGCGCCGATGATTGATATCACCCGGGACCCACGCTGGGGCAGGATCGCTGAGAGCCTGGGCGAAGACCCCTACCTCTGCGGTGAACTGGGTGCGGCAATGGTGCGCGGTTTCCAGGGGGAAGAGCTGCACCAGCCCCAGTCCATTGCGGCCTGTGCCAAGCACTTTGCCGGCTACGGCGCGGTTGAAGGCGGTCTCGACTACAACACCGCCAACATTCCGGAGAATGAGCTGCGCAACGTCTACCTGCCGCCCTTCAAGAGAGCGCTGGATGCCGGAGTCAGCACCTTCATGGCCTCATTCAGCGATCTCAATGGCGTGCCCGCCAGTGGCAATGAATTCCTGTTGAAAGAGGTGCTGCGCGAGGAGTGGAATTTCGAGGGCTTCGTGGTCAGCGACTGGGATTCAATCAAGGAGCTCACGGTGCATGGCTTTACCGCCAATGATCGGGACGCTGCCCTACAGGCCGCCACCGCCGGTGTCGACATGGAGATGGCCAGCACCCTCTACAGGGATAACCTGGAGGGGCTGATCGAGGGCGGCCACATCGACGAGCAACGCATCGATGTGATGGTCAGCAACATCCTCATGATCAAGTTGCAGCTGGGATTGTTTGAAAACGCGCACACCAATCCACATAGCTTCCCGCGAGCGGCCAACGCCCAGCACCTGCAAGCTGCCAAGGAGGCGGCGCTGCGCAGCTGCGTCCTGTTGCAGAACAACAATGAAACGCTGCCCCTGTCAAAAGAAAGACTGGGGTCAGTGGCAGTCATTGGCCCACTGGCCGACGATGGCTATGAACAGCTCGGTACCTGGGTGTTCGACGGCGAATCACATCACAGCCACACCTGCCTGCAGGCGATTCATGCGATGGCAGGCGATGAGCTGGAGGTGCGCTGGGCTCGCGGCATGCAAACATCGCGCTGCAGAAACCATGACGGCTTCCACGAGGCGATCCAGATTGCCGAGGAATCAGATGTCGTGTTGATGTTCATGGGCGAGGAATCAATCCTCTCCGGTGAAGCCCACTGTCGCGCCGAGATCGATTTGCCCGGCAATCAGGAGCAGCTAATCGAGGCGATCTCGGCAACAGGCAAGCCGATTGTGCTGGTTGTCATGGCCGGTCGACCGCTGACCCTGCACAAGCTCCTGGACAAGGTGGATTCTATTTTATACGCCTGGCATCCCGGCACCATGGGCGGCCCCGCTATTGCAGATCTGCTGTTTGGTATTGAAGCGCCCTCGGGCAAACTGCCCGTCTCCTTCCCGCGGTTGGTGGGACAGGTGCCCATTTACTACGCCAAGAAGAACACGGGCAGGCCACCGTGCGAACACTCGGTAACGCATATCGACGAGATTGACGGCAAAGCGACACAGACTTCGCTGGGCATGTCGGCCTTTCATCTCGACGCTGGATTTACACCCCTGTACCCCTTCGGCTTTGGCCTGTCCTACAGCTGGTTCGACTATTACGACATCGCTATCTCAGCGGAGCGCATCGCACTGGGTGAGACCATTGAGATCAGCGCGGAGCTGCGCAATGCCGGCAACTGTGTCGCGGAAGAAGTGGCACAGCTCTACATCAGGGACCTGGTCGGCAATGTCACACGCCCGGTCAGGGAACTGAAGGGATTCCAGCGCGTCAGGCTCGAGCCAGGCGAGAGTCAGCGAGTGACCTTCAAGCTGCATACGGATGAGCTGGCCTTCTACAACCAGAAAATGTCCCTGGTCACCGAACCGGGCATGTTCCACGCCTGGATCGGCGGCCATTCAGGTGCCGAACTGTGGGCCGAGTTCGAGCTTGTTGCGGAGTGATAAATGACCCCACAGGCAACTGCCAGGTGAACACCCATGAATAAGGGCTTTACCACCCGTACCGCGCTCATCGTGGCGCTGGGCGGCTTCCTGATGGGTTTTGATGCCTCGGTAATCTCCGGTGTCGTAGGCTTTATCGAACAAGAGTTTGCGCTGACAAAACTACAGCTGGGCTGGTCGGTGGCCTCACTGTCCCTGGCGGCCACACTCGCCATGCTGGCGGCGGGGCCGCTGAGTGACCGCTTCGGCCGCAAACCGGTGCTGAGCACGGCGGCGATTCTGTTCGCCATATCCGCCATCGCTTCCGCACTGGCCACCTCTTTTCCCCTGCTTGTCACAGCGCGCATCATCGGCGGGCTTGGCGTTGGCATGGCGCTGATCATAGCGCCCATGTATATCGCGGAAATATCACCCGCCGCAGAGCGGGGTCGCATGGTCTCCTTCAACCAGCTGAATATTGTGATCGGTATTTCGGTCGCCTTCTTCAGTAACTACCTGATCCTGAAGCTGGGCCAGTCTGAGGCGGACTGGGCCCTGGCGCTGCGCCTGGCAGACTGGAACTGGCGCTGGATGTTGGGGCTGGAGACGCTGCCGGCTGTACTCTATTTTTTCTGCCTGTTCCTCGTGCCCGAAAGCCCGCGCTGGTTGATCATGCACGATCGCTCAGCCGAGGCAGTCGAGATTATGAGCCAGGTTAGCGGTCCGCAGCAGGCCCGCGTTGAAATGGATTCGATAATGGCAAGCCTGGCTCATGAACAGGCAGCCGAGGCTGGCAAAGATGGCTGGGCGGCCCTGTTCAGCAAGCCCCTGCGACTGGTGCTAATGATCGGCTTAACCGTGGCAGTGCTGCAGCAGATCACCGGCATTAACTCGGTATTTTTCTATGCACCGATGATTTTCGAGCAGTCGGGGATCGGCACTGACGCCGCGTTCATGCAAGCCATCCTGGTGGGACTGACCAACCTGGCCTTTACCATACTGGCCATGGCGCTGATTGACCGCGTCGGCAGAAAACCCTTGCTGGTCTTCGGGGTGACGGGAATCGCGCTCTGTATGTTACTGCTGGCCGCGTCCTTCAACGCAGCGACCTATACCCTGACCCAGGACAGCATAGCCGCCCTGCCCGCCGCCATCGACCGCGTGCAATTGCAGGCACTGCAGGACATCACCTTTAATAGTGACGTCAGTTTCGGGATGGCGCTCAGCGAGTCACTGGGCAGCGCCAGTTTCCGGGAATTTGAATCATCACTGGTTAACGCCGCGATAAACATCAACCCAATGCTGGTCTTGTTCGGCATTCTTGGCTTTGTCGCCTGCTTTGCCATATCCATCGGCCCGGTCATGTGGGTATTGTTTTCCGAGCTGTTCCCGAACCGGGTGCGCGCGATTGCGATCTCTTTTGTCGGCCTGGTCAATTCCGCGGTTAGTTTTACCGTGCAACTGCTGTTCCCCTGGCAACTGGCCAACCTGGGCAGCGCCACAACGTTTTTAATTTACGGGGTGTTTGCAGTAATCGGCCTGGTGCTGATTCTTAAACTGCTACCCGAAACCAGGGGCAAGTCCCTGGAAGAACTGGAGAAACAACTCGTAAGCGCCTGATAGAGGAAAATCTGGTGCTTCGCTCTCCTACTTTATATTGAAGGTACTCACGGCACGGGGTTGCCACGGAACCAATATCATGAACAATCCAGAAACAGCCAACGGCTACAGCACAATAATTACCCAGGAAATCCGTGAGCGGGTGGACGCCCTCATGAGCCGCATGAGCCTGGCGCAAAAAATCGGGCAGATGGTGCAGACTGAGCGGATGGCGATCAGCCCTGAAGAAGTCAAAGACTGGCACATAGGCTCGGTACTCAGTGGCGGTGGCTCCTGCCCGGGTGATAACAAGGTGGCGGACTGGGTCAGTATGAATGACGCCTATTGGGCTGCTTCCATGGAGGAGGACGCGGAACATCTCGCCATCCCGATCATCTATGGTGTTGACGCCATACACGGCAATAACAACGTGCTGGGCGCGACCATATTTCCGCACAACATGGGTCTCGGTGCGGCCCGGGATCCGGATTTGCTGGAACGGATTGCCCAGGTTACCGCGCGCGAAATCCTGGCCACCGGCGTCGAGTGGACTTTCGCTCCTACCCTGGCCGTGGCGCGCAATTCACACTGGGGGCGCACCTACGAGAGTTATGCGGAAGAGCCGCAGATCGCTACTGACTACGCCGGCAGGTTTGTGCAGGGCTTGCAGGGTGACCTGGGCACCGACAGCATCGTCGCCTGCGTCAAGCACTGGGTGGGTGACGGTGGCACTACCCACGGCATAGACCAGGGCGAAACCACGCTCAGCGAAACGGAATTGCAGCGACTGCACATGGCCCCCTACTACTCCGCCCTGGCCGCGGGTTCCTTAACGGTAATGGTTTCCTTCAACAGCTGGAATGGCGAGAAGTGCCACGGTCACAAGTACCTGCTCAGCTATCAACTAAAGCAGAAGATGCAGTTTGAAGGCTTTATCATTTCTGACTGGGATGGCATCGACTACCTGTCGGACCAGTATTTTGAAGCCGTCGCCATGGGCGTGAATGCCGGCATTGACATGTTCATGGTGTCAGAGCACTGGCAGCCCTTTATCAACCATCTCAGCAGCCACGTGACCAGTGGCACGGTGTCGATGGATAGAATTGACGATGCTGTGCGACGCATACTGGGCGTAAAATTCGCCTACGGCCTGTTTGAAAAACCGCGCCCCGCCGAGCGCTACTGGTCCAATCACGCCAGCTATGGCTCCCGGGAGCATCGCGAGGTGGCCCGCGAGGCCGCACGCAAATCCCTGGTATTGCTGAAGAATGAAGATCAACTGCTGCCGCTGGCCAAGGACAGGAAAATCCTGGTCGCCGGCAAGAACGCGGACAATATCGGCCATCAATGTGGAGGCTTCACCGTTGCCTGGCAGGGCACCTCCGGCAATGAATTCGTCATCGGCGGCACCTCGATTTGGGAGGGGATACAAGCAGCCGCTCCCGGCGCGGTACTGAGCCAGGACGGCAGCGGTGCTGAAGCAGATCCGAAACTGCACGATGTGGCCATCGTCGTGATTGGAGAAACACCCTATGCCGAGGGCATGGGTGACATACGCAGCGGTGACGATATTATCGTGCAGGCCGGCTCGCAGATTAATGGCCTGCTCAAGGTGCTGGAGCCTTATGGCGACAGCCTGGTGCTGGCCGACTTGCACCCGGAAGACCTACAGGCCATTACCAATATCACCTCCAGGGGTGTGCCGGTGATCGCCGTCATGGTCTCAGGCCGCCCCCTGGTCACCAACCAGGAACTGGCCGCCTCTTCTGCCTTTGTCGCGGCCTGGCTGCCCGGCTCGGAAGGCCAGGGCGTGGCGGACGTGTTGTTTGGCGATCATAATTTCCAGGGCAAACTCTCTTTCTCCTGGCCGGAAGTCGCCAACCAGGACCTCGATGTGGGCGACCCCGAGTACAAGAAGCTGTTCCCTTACGGTTATGGCTTGAGCTACTGAGCCTGACCATGGACCTGATCGACAACCGGGGTGCAGCAACACTCTGGTCGCAGCCGCGGTCCCCTTCAGCGCATTGGCATTGCGCGGAGTCACAGAGCTGCTGACAATTCCCTGAATAATTATAAACTCATGCCAGCCGGACGCAGCAGTGACTCGCTCAGGCATGACAGGAAGGATCATCATGGCTGAAGCCGCACACTACGAAACGCCGCCCCAGGACAGAATTTCGATTCCACAGAAGGTCATTTACGGGCTGGGTGCCTTTGTAAACAATCTTCTCGCCGCCGCCATCGGCGGTATGTCCATTGTCCTCAACCTGGGGCTGGGCATGAATCCCGCACTGGTGGGATTGCTGGGCGCGCTACCGCGCTTGATAGACGCCTTCACCGACCCACTGATGGGATACATATCCGACCACACCCGCTCCCGCTGGGGACGCCGTCGACCCTACATCTTCTGGGGCGCAATCGCAGTCGGCATCATTTATGCCCTGCTCTGGCAACTACCCGACGACAAGAGTGAGAGCTACTACTTCTGGTACTTCCTCATAGGCTCACTGATTTTTTACCTGGCCTATACCGTATTCGCCACCCCCTGGGTCGCCATGGGCTACGAACTGACACCGGACTACCACGAGCGCACGCGCCTGATGGCCGTGGGCAGCTTCATGGGCCAGTTGGCCTACCTGATCTCGCCCTGGTTCCTGTGGATCATGCAATACGACCTGTTTTTCGATGACCTGGTCAGCGGTGCAAGAATGCTGGGTATCGTAATCGGTGTGGCCGCGATCGGTATTGGAATACTGCCGGCGATCTTCCTGAAAGAGCGCTACCAGGAAGTGGCGGCCAGAGAGATTGCGGAGAAGGCTGAAGTAAAGGAACGCGGTTTCGCCCTGTTGCGCCGCAATACGGTCAACTTTTTTCAGGGCTTTGCTACAACCCTCAAGTTCTCCCCCTTTCTCAAGTTATGCCTCGCTACCTTCATGGTCTTCAACGGCTTCATGATGGTGGCGTCCTTCCAGTCTTACGTCATCATTTACTACGTATTCGCCGGTGACCAGGCGCTGGGGGCCGAGTACGCAGGCTGGGCGGGCACCGTCTCTGCTATTGCCACTTTTTGCATCATCTTTTTCATCAGCTGGCTCTCTACCAAAATTGGCAAACGCCGGGCCTTCTTTGTTTCCACCGGTGTGTCCATGCTGGGTTACGCCCTGAAGTGGTTCTGCTACTCACCCCAGTATCCGCTGCTGTTGCTGGTGCCGGCGCCCCTGGTCGCCTTTGGCCTGGGCGGACTGTTCACCTTGATGGGCTCCATGATCGCCGACGTCTGTGACCTCGACGAGCTGGAAACTCACGAGCGCCGCGAGGGTATGTTTGGCTCCATTTACTGGTGGGTGGTGAAGCTCGGCATGGCCGCTGCCCTGGCCATCGGTGGGGTACTGCTCAATGTGACAGGCTTTGACGTGGCCCTGGGTGGCGAACAAACCGCCAGTACCATCTATATGATGCGGGTGTTTGATGTGGGCATACCGCTGATCGGTTCAGCAATCGCGATCTGGATGATCGCGACTTACCCGATTACTGAACAGAAGGCGCATGAAGTGCGACTGGAACTGGAACAGCGGCGTGGCACTGTGAGCTGACGCCCACAGCAGGAGCACTTTACTCCTGGTCTACCCAGACGTTAACCGATGCCGCTTCGCTGAGCGTATCGCTCCAGAAGTAGCCGTCGTTCCAGAAGAAGCCGTCGTTCCAGAAGTAACCATCATTCCAGAAGTAACCGTCATTCCAGAAGTAACCGTCGCTCCAGAAGTAGCCATCATTCCAGAAGTAACCGTCGTTCCAGAAGTAGCCATCGTTCCAGAAGTAGCCGTCGTTACCCAGCTCGCCTGAATTCCACTCATGGCCGTCCATACCGGTGATGTAGTAATTGCCCTGTTCATCCTGGTTCGCCATACCGCCAAAGTGTGCGGTGCCGGCTATATCAGCAGCAATATCGAGTCCGCGGTTGGCACAGCCTGTCGCCTCGCTGGCTACCGCGCCGGGTGCATTTACCAGACCGGCACCCTGCTGGAAAATGCTGTAGGCCAGGGCCCCATCAGGGTAGGCTGCGGGGCGAGCGGTCGCCATCAGCTTGCACTTCACCTCATCGGGGCTGATGCCCGGATTCTGTTGCAGCACCAGCGCAGCAATACCACTGACTACCGCGGTGGCCTGGGAGGTGCCAGACATGGTGAAGTACTTATCGAAACTGTAGAACTCCGGATGGGCCAGTGCCAGGGTGCTTTTTTCATTGGTGCGCCCGGTCAGGTGTCCACCCGGCGCGACAATTTCCGGCTTTACAAAACCTTCATAGGTAGGGCCAGCAGCTGAAAATGAGGCCAGGTAATCGTCAGACGCATCACCGGGGGTCCAGTTATCGGTCATCGCACCCACGGTAATAATATAGGGCAGGTTGCCGGGCACACCGATACTCATCGGGTCCGGTCCCTTGTTACCGGCCGAAGCCACCACCACGATACCCGCCTGCCAAACCTGCATCACGGCCTGGTTGAGTGGGTCATCCCAGTAGTTGGATTGCACCTTGGCACTGAAAGAAAGGTTCAGCACCTGGATATCGAACTGCTCACGATTATCCAGGATCCACTGCAGTCCATAGATCACGTCGGAATAGCTACCGGAACCGTCGGCGCCGAAGGCCTTGACCGATACCAGGTTGACGTTGGGCGCAATGCTGTTGTACTTCCGGTTCGAGCTCAGATCGCTGTTCATTATGATGCTGGCTACATGGCTGCCGTGACCGTAATCATCCTCGTCACCGCCCTTGCCGTCGTCCCCGGCGATTGAGGAGAAAAGGGCTTTAACACGAGCGCTGCCACTCGTTGTCTTGGTGAATACGCTGTCCTTTAACACGCCGCTGTCGAGAACGGCGACGGTGACACCGCTACCGCTGATGCCCTGGCTGTGCAAGCTCTGGGCGTCGACCAGTTTGGGGAAGTCCAGGTAGGGCACGCTGGAAGCTTTCAGGGTATAGGTCTCGGCGTCATGGCTTAAAGAATCTGTGGTGCCCAGGGAATCTGTGGTGCCCAGGGAATAGGAGGCCACTGCAGTAGACTGCACAGTCGCATCCTTATAAATTCCGGTGATGCCGGGGGTACTTTGTAACTGCTCACGCTGCTCTGGGGTGAGCAGCACCACGGTCGACTTGATGATGCTCAAGTCACGGGTGATCTCACCACCCACAGCCTGCACGGCGGCGTGCACCCGCTCGACGCTGGCACCCTGCACAATATAGGCCTCAGTGGCGGCCTCATACTGCGGGAAGAAAGACCCCGCTGCGACCAGGCCGTAGGCCACGGCTGCAGTAACAATCCATGTAACTCGCCATTTCTTAACTTTCACCTATTACTCCCCGGTCAAACAAGACAATCTGCATTGATATACAGGGGTAGGAGCAAGTGCTGTGCCAACAGCGCCAGGAGCCACCCAGTCGCTCTCGGTAAAACTATTAATACTTGAATAAATACAATGGGTTACAGAGCAGCTAATTTTTCCACAGCGGTCCTGGTCAACGCCCGCGAGGCGCTAATATTTGGCACCACTTTTCTCAATGCGTCGAAAAAACGGTGGCTGCGCCACTAAAGTGGTGTGTCGCCCGCCTGTGACGCGTCCTGCCGTGTGTACTGGCCCCAGAAATCAGCTTAAGAGTGATCACGACAGGTCATGGAAGGTGGTTTCTGGCAGGGCATCGCCCATCAGGGCGCGAAACAGGAGTTCGTCTACCCGGCGCAAGCGGCGGCTGACCTCCCGACCCATGTTCATCTGTAACATGGTGAACTGCTCAAGGTCGTGCCGGTAAATTTCCTGCAGGATCGAGGGCGTGATCTGCAGCGCCTCGCAGGGGTCCACGGCCAGGGCCGAGGCACTGCGTGGAAACAAATCGATCAGCGCCATCTCGCCAAAACAGTCCCCGGCTTCCATCCAGCGCAGCAACTTCGAAGTGGAGTGCCAGGTCTTGTAGATTTCTACGCGGCCGGATTGCAGCACATACATGGCCTGTGTATTGTCGCCCTCACGGAAGAAATGCTCCCCCGCCGGCACCGAAATCGGCTCTGCCAGCTCCGTCAGCAAGGCGATGGTCTCTGCATTCAGGCCACCAAATACCGGCATAGCCGCCAACAATTCCAGTCGTTCTTCCATCCCGTTCCCCCCACAGGCAACTAACAGCTACTGTGAACCCTGCTCTCTAACAAGCCTTAAACATAGCGTACCGCACCACCATCTACCCGAATATTCTGTCCGTGAATGAAATCAGCGCGCGGGCTACACAAAAACAGCACCAGGTCGGCGACTTCTTGCCGCGTCGCGATGCGACCGACCGGGTTGGGGAAGTCTTCGGCAACGATATGCGCGAGAATGTCGTTCCAGTCCTCGCCCCAGCCTCGCTTCGCGGCCCGGGCCCGGTAGCCGGCTTCCACTTCTTCAGTATGGATCAAGCCCGGGGATACGGTATTAACCGTGATACCAGTGTTGCTCAGCTCTAGTGCCAGGCTCGCGGCCATGGTCGCCAGGGCACCCTTGGCACTGTAGTAATGCGGCATGATGGCGTTGGGCTGGTGGCTGCCAATGGTGCCCAGTTGAATAACCCTGCCCCAACCCCGCGCTGCCATGGCTGGCGTCAGGGCCTGGGCCAGGCGTGCCGCAGACAGCACATTGCGCTGGTACATATCGAGCCAATCCTGCTCCGAACTGCCCGACCACTTGCCACGGCTGGCGCTGCCGTAGTTGTTCACCAGGATGTCCACCGCAGGAAGGTCGGCCAGCTGCGCCAGCAGCGCCTCGGTGCCGGACGCACTGGCAATATCGCCCCACACAGGGCTGGCCCCGGCGATATCCGCAGCCGCCTCACAACTGGCTTGTTCAGAAAACCCGTGCAGGAATACCTGCGCGCCCTCCGCCGCCAGGTTTTGGGCGATTACCTTGCCGGTACCCCGTTCGGCTCCACTGACCAGTGCGGTCCTGGCGTCGAGTTGTAAATCCAAGGATGCTGCCCCGCTGTAGATGCATGCTATATTTTGCCTGAATCCTGCACCGCTATGGGCCCTATGTCCATCAAACAAAATCGAACTTGCAAGACCGGGCAGCGCTCAGTGGGTCCGCGGGCGGCGCTACTGCTATGTGCCTTGCTACTGGGTGCCTGCACCGACGTCAGCCTCACGGCCCTCAACAGCCTCGCCCGACTCGGCGATTACCAGCTGGTCAGCGATCTCAGTTATGGTCCGGACCCCCTGAACCGCCTCGACATCTATATACCGGACTATATGCCGGGCTATATGCCGGACAAGGCGGGCGCGCAGATCGCACCGACTATTGTATTTTTCTACGGCGGTTGCTGGGGTGGATGCCAGACCTGGCCCAAGGAAGATTATCGCTTTGTCGCCGAGGCGCTCACCTCGGCGGGCTTCGTTGCCGTACTGGCGGACTATCGTTTGCACCCCCAGGTCAAATTTCCCGAGATTATGGAAGATGCGGCGGGGGCCGTGAATTGGGTAGCGCAGCACATCGGCGACTACGGCGGTGATGAGCAGCGCATCTACCTGATGGGGCATTCAGCTGGCGCGCAAATGGCCGCCATGCTGACCCTCAACGCGGACTATCTTGCCGAGGATGTCTACCGCCAGCTGGCAGGCTTTATTGGCCTTGCGGGCCCCTACGACTTCCTGCCCCTGACCAAGCCCTACCAGAAAACCGTATTCGGACCCGAATCAAACTACCCGGCATCGCAACCCATCTTGTTTGTCGATGGAACTGAACCGCCACTATTGTTGCTCTATGGCGATGAGGATACCGTGGTCAAGGCTCACAACCTGGTTAACCTGGCCGCACGGGTTAACAGCCTCAAGGGCCAGGTAGAGACCCGGCGCTATCCCGGCGTGGATCATTCATCCATTGTTGCTGCCCTCTCCAGCCCCCTGCGCGACCGTTACCCGGTACTCAATGACATAAGCATCTTTGTGCGCGCGACGGCGACCACCACCAGCAGCGTGACTACTGCTATTACCGCCCCTGAATAAGGAAGCTCCCATGCCCCCATTTTCCCGCCTGATCCTCACGGCCTTGCTTGCCAGCTGCCTGTACTGCGCACCAGGCTATGGCGAATCCTATGTGGTGACGACACTGCGCGCTGCACCCGGTCAGCTGGAGGTACTGCTGGATCATGCCCGGGGGCATCGTCGAAACCGGGAGGGCAAGGTCCTGCTCATGCGCCACAGCCAGGGCGATCACTGGGACTTGATGATGTTGGAGCCGGCATCTGGCATGGCAGCGCCAGTCACCGGCTTCGACAGCACGGCCGACTTTCAGCTGAGCTTCATGGCAGAGAGTGAAACCAGCTTCCAGCAGCTACAAGGAGAGGCGGCCACCGCAGGCCTGTTTCATATTGAAATGTTTCATGCCCTGGCGGGTAAATACGCAGCACTTGTCGATCAGCGCAAGCGGGAAAATCAGTACCTGGCACGCACCGGTCAAACAGCAAACGCGATATTCGTCAGCAGTTTCGGTTCCGACGTCGATGTGTTTACCATCGGCTTTCATAAAGATATGGCGGCGCTGGACGCGGGCCCGACGGTTACCGCCGCTGCAGCGGAACAAGTGGCCCGGGAGACTGGCTTCAAGAATCGCGCCGACCTGGGATTTTTCCTGCGCTCATTGATCGGCAGTCATCACGACACCCTGGCAGTGCCAGTAAGCGACTAATAAACTGCCGATAGCGACTTATAAAGTGCCGGTAGCGACTTATAAACTGCCGATAGCGACTAATAAACTGCCGGTAGCGACTTATAAACTGCCGGTAGCGACTAATAAACTGCCGGCGAGCGCTCAAGAATCCGCGAGCGCCTGGCTCCCTTCCGGCGCGGCAAATGGTTGATCCATCTTCAGGAGCGCAGTGAATTCCTGTTCCGGAAGCGCCTGGCTGAAATAGTGTCCCTGTATCTCATTGCAACCGTAGCTTGCCAGTATCTGCAACTGGCCCTCGGTCTCTACACCTTCCGCCAGCACCTTCATGTTGAGATTTCGAGCCAGGACGATGGTGGAGTTAACAATAGCCTGGTCGGCGCTATCCTCACACAAATCGATAATGAAGCAGCTATCAAGCTTGAGCGTGTCAACCGGCAGCTCTTTCATATAAGACAGTGAGGAATAGCCGGTACCGTAATCGTCGATGCTAACCGCTACACCTAGTGACCTGATCTGTGAGAGCACCTTCACCGCTGATTCCATATCCTGTACCAGCAGGTTCTCGGTGATTTCCAACTCGAGATCAGCACCCTCCAGATTATACTTTGTGAGCAGGCTATCAATCTTGGCAAACATTTCATCCTGCTGCAGTTGAACAGCGGATATATTGACCGCGACACGCACCGGCACTACACCCGAGTTGCGCCAGTCGCGTTGTTGCCTGCAGGCGGCCTCCAGCGTCCAGTCACCAATGGCACTGATGAGGCCGAGGCCCTCAGCGGCTTTAATAAATTCATCCGGTCGCACCAGGCCGCGACTGGGGTGATTCCATCGCACCAGGGCTTCTGCCCCCACGATCCTGGCACTGTAAGTATCAACCTTGGGCTGGTAGTGCAGCTCAAATTCATGCTGCTCCAGCGCGTTGCGTATATCTGTGGACAGCCGCATCAATTCCAGCAACTGTGCATTGAGCTCGCTGGAGTAAAACTGGAATTTTCCACGACCCATAGACTTGGCGTGATACATGGCAGTATCCGCGTTCTTCAGCAATGTCTCAGGATCACTGCCATCCTTGGGGTAGATGGCGATACCAATACTGGCGCTGGCACGAATCTCGTGACCTTCGACGGTCAGTGGCCGGGCTGCCGCCTCCAGAATACGATTCGCCACCCGGCTTACCGAGGCTACCGTCAACTCATGGTCGGCAGAACCCGCGGCGGTGATAACAAACTCATCGCCGCCGAGGCGCGACACCGAGTCCTCAGCACGCATACAGTCCTCGAAACGAGCGGCAACCAGCTTGATAAACTCATCGCCCACGGGATGGCCAAGGGTATCGTTCACCAGCTTGAAGTTGTCGAGATCAATAAACAGGATACCCATGGTCTCCTGTTGTCGTTCCACCCGGGTAATATTCTGCCCGAGCCGATCCAGGAAGGACATCCTGTTGGGCAGGCCGGTCAATCCATCGTAATGCGCCTGCCGGTAGAGGCGTTGTTCCCATTCCGCGTTGGCCAGCGCCACCGCAATGCGATCAGCATAGTTTTGCGCCAGGGTTACGTCGTCTTCCCCGAACTCTGGGCACTGCTTGAAGGCCAGTACAATCAGTGCGATCAGTTCATCTTCCTGTCGCACCGGGATGGACTGGAAGTAGAAGCGACTGGGGATTTCAGTTGCCGTGATGTAGTGTGGAGTCTCGCTGTCCGTACCCTGCAGCAACAGGTAATCATCCTGCATAAATCGCTGCCTTAAGGACGACTCAAATTGCGCGCCGGTATGAATCAGCTCGTCGGCGCCACTGAGGCGATAGACCTCGGCCAGTTCAGCGTCCTGCTGCACCAGGACCATGGCGATATTGTCTGCTGGCAACACCGCCCGGGTCTGTTCCAACACGATCTGGATGATGTCCTCTTTCTTGACCCTCGATAAAATCAGCTGATCGATTTCCGACATCGAGGCCTGGGTTAGCAGCTGATGTGCCACCCGCTCGGACATGCCGTTAAAGGCATCGGCAAGCTCCTCGAACTCGTCTCCGCTGGACACCTCCACGGCCCTGCCGTAGTCCTTGCGTGCGACCCGCTCGATACCAGCCATGATCTGCCCCAGCGGAGACATCTGCCGCCGTATCAGAAAAATACTGACCAGTGATATCAACAAAACCACCAACAGCACCAGCGAGAAGAAATCCCGCTTAAACTCTTCCGATGCGGCGAATATTTCCATACTGGGACGCGCCACAAGGGCTCGCCAGTCGTGGGCGCCATAAACGGAGCCCAGGTATATGCTTTTGTAGCCGGCGTAGTATTCCACCCCCTCATGGTTGGTTGTGGCCAGGCCGCGGTAATTCCCGCGATAAGCGTCGAGCCCGGCAAAGGCTTTACACACGCCCGCCTCGGTGGCAAACAGTACCTTCGACTGCTCGTCATAGACGCAACTTGCCAGGCGCAGGTCCCAGCTATCGGGCTCCCCCAACACCGAAGTAACATCCAACTGGAAGGCAGCCAGGCCGGCACTGAAGTCGCCGGGGTCTATCGCTCGCACCAGGTAAACCTTTTTTTCAGCTGGCGCTGCGCCAATGTGAACCAGCAGGACTCCACCATCGCGCAATCGCGCCGCCGGGAAGGCCGACTCGCGCGACCCCTGCGCAGCTTCCAGGTCTGCAATAGAGAGCACACTGTAGCGCTCCTTGCCCGATGCGGCTTCTGCATCTCCGTCCACTGCTAGCTGCAGCTCTTCATCCTCCGCCAGGTAGCTCAGGCGCTCATTAAGCACGGTGAGCCGCCCCAGCAAACTGTCGACCATGACGCCGACCTGCTCATCCTGCAGGCGGTTAACCTGCCGGGTGGATTCGTTGCTGATGTAGCGAAAGGAGAGGAAGGTCAGGACCGTCGTCGGCACCAGGGCGAACAGAAGGAACACCAGGAACAGGCGCCGGGTGATCTTACCAAACCAGGTCTTGTCAGGCATCGCCAGGTCCGCCTAGTAGTCGTCGGCCAGACCGATGAAAGTACCATCGTTTGCGCGAATGCAATCATCCCGACTCACCTTGGCAGAGAGGTTTTCCTTGTAATCGCCATCGGGCCCCATGCTGAACAAGTCGAAGTCAGTGTTCAGGGGTTTGAGGTTCTTATCCTTGCGTGGCTTGGGCGCCTTGGGCGGTTTGCCGCCACCACCCTTGCCCTTGTCCTTTTCCAACTTGCCCTTGTCGGTATAGTTGTCCAGGTTCAGGTACTGGTAGTCATTACCCCAGGGGTCCGGGTCCACCGCGCCCAGCGTGGACAGGGCATCGGGGTAGGCATAGTTGAAGGCGCGATACTTTTCCAGCCGCTGGCTGATCATAACGATATCGGCCTTGCACTGGGCCATACGTGCCTTGTGCTTGGCGTTCTCGTAGGCGGGAAGCGCTACTGACATGATCACCCCGAGTATGGTCATGATGATGACCAGTTCGATCAGAGTAAACGCGCGCGAACGCGATCTTGCGTACCGCAGTTCTCTCATAGCTCTCTTCACTTGAGCGTCCGCTGCAAACCACCAGTGGCACTCCCTCCTATATGTACATACCAGTCTATTTAGTTTCGCTGGTTCCTGTAAACCACTTCAGCGGTTAGAATTGAACAAAAAACAAGCAGGTTGGGAAGCAGTTCACACTTCTACAGCCCAGAGGGACCAAGCATGAGTGACAGCCCGTCAAATACTGATAGTTTCAGCCAACGCGCCCTGGCCTCCATAGAACGGGTAGGCAATCGCTTACCCGACCCGGCGGTATTGTTTATCGCGCTACTGCTTATTGTCTGGGTGATTTCCTGGCTATTGTCCTATGTGGACTTTGGCGTGACTGACCCCCGCAGCGGTGCCAGCCTGCAAATCGTCAACCAGCTTTCCGGCGTCTCCATGACGGCATTTTTCTCAAGTATGGTGAAAAACTTCGCCCACTTTCATCCCATCGGTGTGGTGCTGGTGGCGATGCTGGGTATTGGAATCGCCGAACACACCGGCTTCATCAACAGCGCCCTGCGCGCCATGATGGGCGTCACCGCACGTTGGCTACTGACGCCGATGATTATCCTGGTGGGCATTGTCAGTCACACTGCTGCCGATGCCGGCTACGTGTTGGTGATCCCCCTGGGTGGCGTCATTTTCTACGCCGCCGGACGCCACCCGCTGGCCGGAATCGCCGCCGCATTCGCTGGAGTCTCCGGCGGTTTTTCGGCCAACTTTATTCCTTCGGCGATCGATCCCATGCTGCAGGGCATCTCCCAGTCCGGTGCCCAGCTTATTGACCCGGAACTGACCCTGAATCCGCTCAATAATTACTTTTTCACCGCAACCTCTTCACTGGTGATTGTCAGCCTGGGATGGCTGATCACGGACCGGGTGGTGGAACCACGCTTGCAGGACCACACACTCGACGAGAACCTGGAAGACCTGCCCAGCATGGAGGCCCTGACCGACAGGGAGCGGCGCGGCCTGAACAAAGCCCTGTGGGCCATGCTCGTGACCGTACTCATATTAGTGGCCACGGCCTGGCCGGCGGGCTCCGCCTGGCGTGGAGCCGGGGGTTCACTGACCGAACTGGGGGCGCCGCTGATGGCCTCCATCGTGCCGCTGATTTTCGTTTTGTTCCTGGTGCCGGGCGTGGTCTACGGTATTGCCGCCGGCACCGTGCACAGCTCAAAAGACATTATTGAAGGCATGACCAAGTCCATGCACAGCATGGCCTATTACCTGGTCATCATGTTTTTCATTGCGCAGTTTCTTTACGCCTTTGCCCAGTCAAACCTGGGTGTGCTGATGGCGCTGGAGGGAGCCGCCCTGCTCAAGAGCCTTGGCTTGCCATCGGCCCTGACCATTGCCGGTATCGTCTTTATCACCGGGCTGCTGAATCTGTTTGTGGGTTCCGCTTCGGCCAAGTGGGCCTTGTTGGCACCGATTTTTGTACCCATGCTGATGGAGCTCGGCATCTCGCCTGATTTGACCCAGGCCGCCTATCGGATCGGCGACTCCACCACCAATATCATTACGCCACTGATGCCGTACTTCCCCCTGGTGGTGGTGTACTGCCAACGCTATATCAAGAACACCGGCATCGGCACAGTCACCGCCATGATGCTGCCCTATTCCGTTACCTTTATTATCCTGTGGACCATATTCCTGCTGCTTTACTGGAGTGTCGGCATACCGTTGGGTTTACAGTCCAGCTATACCTACTAGCTGGGGCCGCCGAGCTGGGGCCGCCCAGGTGGGACGACCGAGGGGGCTGACCGCACTAGGCAGCCCCGCGACGCCTGGTCTCAACCGCCTCGGCCAATTGCTGCATCACGGCCACGGTGTCGTCCCAGTTCATACAGGGGTCGGTGATGCTCTGGCCGTAGGTCAAGGCCTGGCCATCAACCACATCCTGGCGCCCTTCCACCAGGTTGCTCTCCAGCATGATGCCGAAAATACTGCGGCTGCCGCGGCCAAGCTGGGTCGCAATATCGTGGGCAACATCCACTTGTCGAGCTGGAATCTTGCGACTATTGGCATGACTGGCGTCGATCATAATCCGCGCCGGCAGACCGGCATGGGCGAGCATAGCCGAGGCATCGTCGACAGAAAACATATCGTAGTTGGGATGTTTGCCGCCTCGCAGGATGATATGGCAATCCTCATTGCCCGAGGTCTGGAAGATGGCCGAGTGACCCTGCTTGGTCACCGATAGAAAATGGTGCGGGTTCGCCGCTGACTTGATTGCATCAATCGCCACCTGGATATCGCCATCGGTAGCATTCTTGAAGCCCACCGGGCAAGACAGGCCCGAGGCCAACTCCCGGTGAGTCTGGCTCTCCGTGGTACGCGCACCAATGGCACCCCAGGCAATGAGGTCCGCACAATACTGAGGGCTTATCAGGTCCAGGTACTCGGTGCCGGCGGGCAGGCCCATATCGGCCAGGTCCAGCAGTAGCTGCCGTGCCATATTCAGGCCCTTGTTGATCTGGAAGGTGTTGTTCAGGTCCGGGTCGTTGATCAGGCCTTTCCAGCCGACGGTGGTACGGGGCTTCTCAAAGTAGACGCGCATGACCACCAGCACCTGCTGACTGATTTCATCCGCCAACTGCCGGAGCAATCCGGCATACTCCCGCGCCGCCTTCGGGTCGTGAATCGAACAGGGGCCGACCACGGCTACCAGCCTGTCATCTTCCCCGCTCAGCACCCGGTGGATAGCCTGACGACCCGCGTTGACCGTCGCTGCAGCGGCCTCACTGACCGGAATATTGGCAATGAGGTCATCAGGCGCCACCAACTCCTTGGTCCCGGTAATGCGGACGTCATCTGTGGTCCGCCCTGTATCGCGCTCAGTCATCATCAGTACTCACAAAAACAGGCAATTATATAGGCTCGCAGCCACTTGTGCGCCGCCAGGCGCAGGTTTTGTGACTATTTGGTCTATCGCTGGACCACCCTCATGAGGTAGAAAAGGCCCCATGAAACCTACCCGCACAAGAAAGCGCGATCGCTTCTTTGTCAGCTTCACCGTGGCAGCCTTTGCCGGGGCGGCGCTGCTGTTCGGCTTAATCACTTCTTTACTGTGGCGGGAGTCTATCGAAACCGAGGAGGCCAGGGTCGCCGAACTGGCCCAGCTGCTGGGCCAACGCGCTGAGCAAATCATCGTCGACGCTCGCGACATGCTCGATCACTTTAACCAGGCACCCTACCAGCGCTGCAGCGAAGAACATGTCACTGCCATGCACGAGGCAGCCATCGCCAAGTCCTATATTCGTGCTATCGGCTACTGGCGGGCCGCGAAACGCGTTTGTGGCGTCGGCTTCATACAGGCGGTAAACCTGAAACCCTCTCGCGCCGATCGCATCTATGATTCCGGGGTCATTGCCTGGTGGCCCAGCACACAAACAGAAATCGGCGGCGTACAATTATTCTTGATGCGCTATGGCGATCACGATATCGCCATAGACCCGCGCATGTTGCTGGACACCGTACCGGAGGAAGAACGCCAGGCGGGCCTCTGGGTGGAGGGCCTGCCCATGGCCAGCACCAACAATACGGCCAATATACCCAGCCCGGATTCAGTGCCGGTAGGCCTGACCCTGGATAGCCAGAACAACCGCGTGGTCTCGCGTTTCTCCCTGGGCACCATCTTCCCGATGGACATTGTCGCGGTAGAAACTACCGATAATTTCTGGCAGCGCTATTCGCCGATACTACTGGTAGCTGCCGGCCTTGGCCTGGTGCTGGCCGCGATCTGGGTTTACCTGGTACTGCGCTACTCACGTCATCGCGCCAGCCTGTCAACAGAGTTGCGTGAAGCGCTGGCCACAGGTCGTATCCAGGCCCACTACCAGCCGGTTATCGAGCTCAGCTCTGGCCGCTGTGTTGGCGCCGAAGCACTGGCCCGCTGGGTTCGCGAGGATGGTGACATGATTCGGCCAGACATCTTCATTCCGCTAGCTGAGCAGTCCGGCCTGGTCCCCGATATCACCCTGGCCGTCCTGCAGGCAACCCTGCGCGATCTCGGCGACTTGCTGCGAGACCACAGCGATCTGGCCATCAATATCAACCTGGCACCGGAAGACCTGAGCGATTATGGCTTCAGCCGCAAGCTGGCCGATCAGATACGCGGGGCCCGGGTGGCGCCGGGCAATATCAAGCTGGAGATCACCGAGCGCGCCATGGTAAACACCGATCAATCCAGGAAGATCATCAGCGATTTCCGCAAACTGGGACACCAGATAGCTGTTGACGATTTTGGTACCGGTTACTCCAGTCTCGCCTACCTGGAAAGCTTTGAGCTGGACACGCTCAAGATCGACAAGAGTTTCGTCGACGCCATCGGCACGGATGCGGTGACCAACCATGTTATCGGTCATGTCATCGAAATGGCGCAGTCACTGCGGCTTGATACGGTCGCGGAGGGTATAGAGTCTCCCCACCAGGCCGACTGGCTTATTGAACAGGGCGTGGAATATGGGCAGGGTTTTCTTTACAGTAAGCCCATACCGGCGCACCCATTCAGGACCTTCTTCAATTCCAACAAGGGTTCTGCGAGCTGAAAGCTATCAGCAGGCGCGCCGCCATGATCCCCGAGGAGACGGTGCTTGAGCAAACAGCGCGTGACCACAATGTGCGGCAGCAGAGCTGCGGGCCTGTGCATTGCTGCCCTCAGCGCCCTGCTGCTTGCAGCGTGCTCCAACATCAGCGAAGAAGACGCCCCAACACCAGCCAGGGTTGAGTCAGCGACCCCGACCTGGAGCCGCGGCGAGCCGGCACCGGCGCCGGCACCAGCCGCGACCAGGACCACAAAGGCAAAAGCCAAAACACCAGCCTTCACCCGGCTGGACCCGGAATCCGGCAACAGCGCCAGTGCCGAGCACAAACAGGCATTGCTAAGCACAGAGTCTGGCGTGTTGGATACTGATGAAATCGGTTACTACATGGACACCCAGGAAGCGCGACTGATTCAGCTGCTGGGCAACAGTGAAATTACGATTAAGCGCGAGGGCAATGACATCACCCTGCTGATTGGTGGTGGAAACGTGTTTGCCAGTAACCAGTCACGACTAACACCCGGCGCACGCGAGATGCTGCAACCCGTGGCGGAGGTGCTGGAAGAATACAGCAATACCCGTATTTCCATTTACGGTCATACCGACGACCAGGGCGAGGCAGATTACAACCAGCAGCTGTCAGAACGTCGCGCCAGTAGCATTGCCCGTCAACTGGCCAAAGTCGGAGTGGCCAGGGAGCGCATCGCGATTATTGGTTACGGCGCCAGCCAGCCAATTGCATCCAATGCCACAGAGGAAGGCCGCGACCGCAATCGTCGCATTGAGCTTTTCATCGAGCCCCTGGCGCGGGCGGAGTAAGTTCAGCTGCGTTCAGGCGACGGAGTACTCGTGCAAGCCGGAAGCCTCATGCAGGCGCTTGTACTCCTTGAAGCTACCCGGAAACAGAAACGGCGCATGGCCTGAGGCATTGGTGTAGTAACTGTTGCAATCGGCGGCACCCCAGGAAAAGCCCGGGAACCGTGGCGACAGCCAGGTATTGTAGCTCTGGAACTCGCTGTCCTTGACCTCAATAGAGCTGAGTCCGGCCGCACGCATGTCGCTGAGCAGGCCGACGATGGTCTTGACGTTGCGCTCCGCGGTAATGAAATAAGACACATTGAGTACCAGCCCATTGGGGCCAACCGCGAAGAAGTAGTTGGGGAAATCGGGTACCGCGATACCCTTGAAAGCACGCGGCTCGTCAGCCATTGAATCAGCCAGCGACTTGCCGCTGGCGCCGATCACCGCAATGCGATCGTAGTCCATGATCCGATAGCCGGTGCAGTAAATGATCACATCCGCCGTAATCTCCTCGCCATCCTCGGTAAGCAGGCCGGTGGGCGTCACCTCTTTCAGGCCCGATGCGACGAGTCGCACGTTCTCCCGCATCAGCGCCGGGTAGAAATCGTCAGAGACCAGGCCACGCTTGCAACCATAATGACTGTCCGGGGTCAGTACCTCGCGCAGGGCCGGGTCATCAATGGCTTCATCAATATAGTTTTTTGCCATGGTCTCAAACTGGTCCATCCGCTTGTGACCCAGGGTAGCCGCATAATGCACCTGGCCCATCAGCGTGCGCTGCAGCCAGCGAGTCAGGCGAATCAGCACCGGGAAGCGCTTGAACCGGCGTCGCTGCCGTTCAGAATAAAACTTGCGTCGGCGCCGCATAATCCAGTTTGGCGTACGCTGCAGCACCGTGAGACGACCCGCCACTTTGGCGACCTCGGGCACGATTTGTACGGCGCTTGCGGCCGAACCGACCACGACTACCCGCTTGTAGCGCAGGTCGACGTCGTGATTCCAGCGGGTTGCATGCCAGCTGTCACCAGTAAAGCTGTCCTGCCCAGGCACATCCGGGTACAGCGGGGTGTGCTGGTTACCCATGGCATTTATAACAATATCGAACTCAAACTGTTCACCGGCATCGCTGTGCAACAACCAGCGGCCGGGCGGCTGATACTCCGCACGGCTGATGCGCGTATTCAGGCGGATATGCGGGTCGAGACCAAAGCGGGTAGCACAGTCCGCCAGGTAGGCCTGAATTTCCGCTTGCTCAACAAAACTGGCGCTCCAGTCCGGGTTAGGGGCGTAGGAAAATGAATAGGAATGGGCCCAGACATCACAGGCCAAACCTGGATAGGAATGCAGATGCCAGGTACCGCCGGGGGCATCCAGTGCCTCAAACAAGGTGAATTCGGTGAAACCCTGCTGCAACAACTCGTAACCGGCTGCGATGCCCGCCGGACCCGCGCCAATAATCGCCACCCTGCTTGTGCTGTTTGCTGACATAAACTCGCCACTCCTGAGATAGGACCGCCAGTCTAGCAGCGGCCTCGATCATGATTGATGGGGATTGCGCGCCAGCAGTCGCTTTTTTCGCTCATTGGGCAATTTTGTAAACCCTGCTGCAAGAAAATGGCGCATGCATTAAAATGCGCGCCGCTTCATCACAATACTACCCGGAGAAAAACCTTGAGCACATTACCCCGGCCGCGCCTGGCTAAACCGATAGCACTGGCCATGACTGCCCTGATGAGCTGCCTGTTGCTGGCCTGTTCATCAGACCCGCAGGAGTCAACAGGCGCCGCGACGGAGACACAGGCCACCTCCGACTTCCGCAGCTTCCTGGAGGCAAACTATGCCCTGGATATGCAACAGTTTCCGCAAACCGCGACCCGCCGCGGTATTCGCAGCAATAATAGAGAGTGGAATCCGCAATCCGAGGCCTTTCGCCAGCAGCGCCGGGACTTGTGGGAGCAGCGGCTGGCTGCCCTGGACGACTTTGACCGGTCTCAACTGAGCGAGAGCGAGGACCTGTCCTGGCAGTTATACCAACTGGAATTGCAGCGCAATATCGCCAGCGACCAGTTCCGCCACCAGAAATATGTGATCCATCCTCACCGCGGTCCCCACTCACAAGTACCCAGCTTCCTGATTAACATGCACAAAGTGGGCACCGTGCAGGATGCCGAGGACTATATCGCCCGCCTGCGCGCGATCGGTCCCCTCTTCGACCAGGTGATTGAGCAACTGCGTATCCGCGAGCAAGAAGGCATTTTCCTGCCCGACTGGGCCTATCCCAGGCTGATCGAGACTTCACGCAACACCATTTCCGGGGCGCCCTTTGCGCAGGGACCCGACTCTGCGCTGTGGCTGGATTTCCAGCAAAAACTGGATGCCCTGGAACTGGACAGCCCCGTGCATGAGCGTCTGCTGGCAGAGGCACGCAGCGCCCTGCTGGACGATGTGGCACCGGCCTACCAGCGCTTGATCAATGAGTTTGAGCATCAGTTACCGCTGGCAACCGCCGGTGACGGCGCCTGGAAGCACCCCGACGGGGAAGCGTTTTACGCCGAGCGACTCAGGTACTTCACCACTACCGATCTCAGCGCAGAACAAATCCATGAAATTGGACTTCGCGAGGTAGCCCGTATTCACGAGGAAATGCGCGGCATCATGGCCGAAGTGGGCTTCAAGGGCAGCCTCGGCGAATTCATGGTGTTTATGCGCGAGGATCCACAGTTTTATTACGCGAATGATGAGGCCGGGCGGGAACGCTACTTAATGGAAGCAACCGCGCTGATCGACACCATGCGCGCGCGCCTGCCAGAGGCTTTCGGCCTCACGCCAGAGGCCGAGATAATCGTGAAGCGGGTAGAGCCCTTCCGCGAACGTGCCGCCGGCAAGGCCTTCTACCAGGCGCCGCCGCCGGACGGATCGCGGCCTGGTATTTACTATGCCAACCTGTATGACATGAACTCCATGCCAATCTACCAGATGGAGGCGCTGGCCTATCATGAGGGCATCCCGGGACATCACATGCAGCGAGCCATCTCCATCGAGTTGGACGACGTGCCGGAATTCCAGAAATACGCCACGTTCACGGCCTACACCGAGGGTTGGGGTCTTTACACCGAAATGCTGCCCAAGGAGATGGGATTTTACTCTGACCCCTATTCCGACTTTGGGCGCCTGTCCATGGAACTGTGGCGCGCCGCCCGCCTGGTGGTGGATACCGGCCTGCACGACAAACGCTGGACCCGGGAGGAGGCGATTGCCTACCTGGTCGCCAACACGCCGAATTCAGAATACGACGCCAGCAAAGCGATTGAACGTTACGCCGTGATGCCCGGCCAGGCCACCGCCTACATGATTGGCAAGCTGAGAATCCTGGAGCTGCGCGAAAACGCGCGCGCCGAGTTGGGCGAGCAGTTTGATATTCGCGGCTTCCACGACGAAATTCTCAAGGACGGACCAGTGCCTTTGTCTATACTGGAGGAAAAAACAAATCGCTGGGTCGCACGCAAGCGAGGTTAAAGCCTGGTCTGCGAGCCCCGACGAATAATCCGCAATAGATCTGGAGAACACGCTATGAAAGTGGGCGTACCCAAGGAAATCAAGACCCTCGAGTTTCGTGTCGGCATGACCCCCGCCGGGATTCGCGAATTGATCCACGACGGTCATGAAGTCGTGGTCGAGACGATGGCTGGCAGTGGTATTGGCATGGAGGACGCTGATTACCAGGCAGCGGGCGCCGAGGTGCTGGGCACAGCGGCGGAAGTCTTCGCCAGCGCGGACCTGATTATCAAGGTCAAGGAACCGCAGTTGGCAGAGTGCGCCATGCTGCGTGAGGGACAGGTACTCTTCACCTACCTGCACCTGGCAGCAGACCCGGAGCAGGCCAGGGCCCTGGTCGAGTCGGGTACCACAGCTATTGCCTATGAAACGGTTACCGGCGCAACGGAAGGCCTGCCACTATTGACCCCCATGTCCGAGGTGGCCGGACGACTTTCCATCCAGGCCGGCGCTTACGCCCTGCAAAAAGCCAATGGCGGTCGCGGCGTGTTGCTGGGCGGCGTACCCGGCGTTGAACCCGGCAAGGTCGTTATCATCGGTGGCGGTGTGGCCGGCTTGAATGCCGCTGATATGGCGGTGGGCCTGGCCGCGGATGTAACTATTCTCGACCGCTCTATTCCGCGCCTGCACTATATCGACAACATCTTCGGCGGCCGCGTTCACACCATCTACTCCACCAAAAGTGAGGTCGACAAATATGTCAGCCAGGCAGACCTGGTGGTAGGCGCGGTACTTATCCCCGGCGCCTCGGCACCCAAGCTGGTGTCCGCCCAGAACGTCAAGGACATGCAACGCGGTTCGGTGATGGTGGATATCTCGATTGACCAGGGTGGATGCTTTGAAACAAGCAGGCCGACTACCCACGCCGACCCCACCTACGTGGTCGACGACGTGGTGCACTATTGTGTCACCAACATGCCCGGCGCGGTGCCACGTACCAGCACCCTGGCCCTGACCAATGCCACCCTGCCCTTCGTCAAGGCATTGGCCAACATGGGTTGGCGCGAGGCCTTGCGTGCCGACCCGCACCTGGCCAACGGTCTCAATGTGCACGCCGGTCATGTCTGCCACGAGGCGGTGGCCAACGATCTCGGTTACCAGTACCTTTCAGCGGAAGAAGCAGTCGCCACGGCCTAGTCAGTCATGACCGGCACGCCCAGGCTGCTGCCTCTGCGCCAGCCTGTTTGAACCATGCCTTAGGGCAGTGGTCACTAAAGACCGCGCAAGAGGGAACCGTGAATGAATGACATAATGGACACCTTACACAGCTTTGCCCTGGTATTCCTTGAGATCAGCGCGCTGCTGCTGGCCTTCATGATAGGTGTAGGCATCCTCGTGGTCGCCTATATGTACGTCGTCGACATCACCCAGACCCAGCAGGCCATCCGTCGCAACTATCCGGTTATCGGTCGCTTTCGCTACCTGTTCGAGCACCTCGGCGAATTCTTCCGCCAGTATTTCTTTGCCCAGGACCGGGAAGAACTGCCCTTTAACCGCGCCCAACGCTCCTGGGTTTACCGGGCCGCCAAGAATATTGACTCCACGGTCGCCTTCGGTTCTACCCACCCGCTGGACAAGCCGGGGGATTTTATATTCCTCAACTGCCTGTTCCCCACCCTCACAGAGGATGCGGTGCCGCCCAGCGAGGTCACTTTCGGCGCCGGTTATGCCGCGAATCCCTTCACCACCAGCTCACTGTTCAATATTTCCGGCATGAGCTTCGGTGCCCTCTCAGTGCCCGCCATCCGAGCCCTGTCCAACGGCGCCAAAAAAGCTGGCATCTGGATGAATACCGGTGAAGGCGCCCTGTCCCGGTATCACCTGGAAGGCGGCTGCGATATCGTCTACCAGATCGGCACCGCCAAGTATGGTGTCGGCGATGAGAACGGCCTGCTTTCGGATGAGAAGTTACGCGCCGTTGCCGATCATGAACAGGTACGCATGTTCGAGATCAAGATGTCCCAGGGCGCCAAGCCGGGCAAGGGCGGAATTTTGCCAGGCGCAAAAGTGACTGACCTTATTGCCAGCACCCGCAACATTCCGGTCGGGAAAGATTCCATCAGCCCCAACGGCCACCGGGATATTCGCAGTGTTGATGACCTGCTGGATATGATTCTGCGGGTGCGCACGATTACCGGTAAGCCCACCGGCTTCAAGGCAGTCATCGGCGCCCAGGGCTGGCTGGACCAGATTTTCCAGCGCATCCAGGAACGTGGCCTGCAGTACGCGCCGGATTTCATTACCGTGGATAGCGCCGACGGTGGCACCGGGGCTGCCCCCCAGAGCCTGATCGACTTCATGGGCCTGCCACTCAAGCGCAGCCTGCCACTGGTGGTCGACAAACTCATCACCTATGGCCTGCGCGAGCGGATACGCGTTATCTGTTCCGGAAAAATGATCAATCCCTCGGGGGTTGCAGCTGCGCTTTGTTTGGGTGCCGATTGCGTGGTGTCTGCTCGCGGCTTCATGTTTGCTCTCGGTTGCATCCAGGCACTGCAATGCAACAAGAACACGTGCCCCACCGGCATTACCACCCATGAACCGGAATTACAGCGCGGCCTGGACCCCACCGACAAGGCCGAGCGCGTCTACAACTATGCCCGCAACCTGTCCTACGAGGTTGGGGTCATCGCACACTCCTGTGGCGTGCAGGAACCGCGCCTGCTCAATCGCAATCACGCCCAGATCATCAACGAGCAGGGACTGCCCGAGGCCATGAGTGAAGCCTACCCTGAGCCGCAGCCCCTGCCACAATACGAGACAGTCGACCACTGACATGCTGACGATCGAGCTGTCGGTACAGGGCACCAGCGTCGGCCCGCTGGTAAAGCAGCTTAAGCTCTGGTTTATGCTTTAGTCCTGGCACTAGTCCTCGCACTCGCCCTTCGAACTTAAATAGCCACGCTAAATTTGCTTCAGTGCTTAGCGCCTTGCCACAAGCAGTGCTAATCTAGGGTCACTCAGATTCCTGGAGAAATTCCGATGCAATTCCGACTTTTGGCCATCCTCTTGCCCGCCCTCGGACTATTGATTAGTGCCTGCAGCGATGTGGTGGAAGACACCCCGCCCGCCAGCCGGCCTGTGAAAATTTTCGTGGTCGAGGGGCCAGGTGGCCAGGCCCTGCGCAATTTCCCGGGCAGCGTACGCGCCTCAAAACGAGCCGACCTGTCTTTCCGGGTACCCGGGGTTCTGCAACAGATGCTGGTCCGTGAGGGCGAGGACGTAATCGCGGGGCAGATGCTGGCGCAACTGGACCCCACCGATTACAAGATCACCCTGGAAGACCGCCAGGCCACCTTTGATAACGCCAAAAGCAACTTCAATCGCGCCAAGGAGCTGATCGTCGACGGCAATATATCGAAGCTGGACTACGACCGCATGGAGGCCAGCTTTCGCACCAATCGGGCGGCTTTGACCCAGGCCAAGCAGGATCTGGAGTATACCGAGCTGAAAGCACCCTTCACCGGCACCATCGGCCGGCGTGAGGTGGAGAACTTCGAGGAAGTCATCGCCAAGCAAACTATTTTCCGCTTCCAGAATATTGATCAAATGGATATTAGCGTCGACCTGCCAGAATCACTGGTGCGCAGTTTTGCACCGACTACGGCCGACCGCCAACCCGGCTCCGAAACAGACAAGTTGGTGGCCTCAACCGCGAGCTTCGAGGGGCGTCCCGGGCTGAGCTTTCCGCTTTCCATTAAGGAGATTGCCACCAAGGCCGACCAGCAAACCCAGACCTTTCGGGTCACCCTGACCATGCCGCAACCCGCCGAGTTCCGAATATTGCCGGGCATGACCGCCAATGTGCAGGTCGATTTCTCCAAGATAATCTCCGTGGATGAGGCGAAGTGGGTACCGCTGAGTGCGGTGCAGGCCGACAGCAAGCTGGATGCCCGGGTCTGGCTGCTGGATAAAGAGACCATGACGGTCAAAAGCCATCCGGTAAAAATTGGCCGCATGCGCGACAGGAATATTGAAGTAGTCGAGGGCTTATCCGGTGGCGAGGAGATTATCAGTGTTGGAGCCCCCTACCTGTCGGAGGGGATGCATGTGACACGCATGCGACAGTCCGAGCAGGCGGTACCGCGCGAGGATGAAGCCTGATGAATATTGGCGAATACTCTGTCAAAAACCCGGTCACCGCCTGGTTACTGGTAGTGATTATGGTGGGTGGCGGCCTGCTTGCCTTCGATGAGATGGGCAAGCTGGAAGATCCGCCATTTACCATCAAGTCAGCCAAAATTCTCACCCCCTATCCCGGGGCCACCGCGCAGGAGGTTCAGGACGAACTCACCTACCAGTTGGAGGACGCAATTCAGAAACTGGAGCAGGTGAAATGGATCAAAATGTCCGTGTCACGACCTGGACTCTCAGACATATGGATCGACTTTAAAGACGAATACCGCGCCGAGGACTTCCCCGACATCTTCGACGAGCTGCGGCGCAAGATCCAGGATGTGAGACCGAATCTGCCGCCCGGGGCCGCAGACCCGATTATCCTCGATGATTTTGGTGATGTGTACGGCATTTACGTCACCGTGACCGGAGCCGACTATAGTTGGCGCGACCTCTTCGACACGGCTGATGCCTTGAAGAAACAACTGATATTGATCCCGGGGATCAGCAAGGTTGTGCTGGACGGCATTCAGCAGGAAGTGGTGTACGTGGACATATCCCGGTCGCGCATCGCCGAGCTTGGTATCGACATAAGTTCCATTACCCGCGTATTGAGCTCCCAGAACGTGGTGGTCGACGCGGGCAAGGTGAAGGTCGGCGAGGACTACCTGCGAATCAGCCCCACCGGCGACTTCCAGTCGGTGCAGGAAATGGGTGAACTGATGATTTCCTCCGACGAGCGGACTCTTATCCGACTCAAGGACATCGCCACCATTACCCGGGCCTACAACGAGGTACCCGCCAAGCTGTATTACGTCAACGGCAAACCCGGACTGAGCATGGGCATATCCATGCTGGGTGGCCAGAACGTCGTCAACATCGGCAAGGAGGTTGGCAAACGCATCAATGACTTGTTGCCGGTTATCCCGGTCGGCATGGATATGAGCGTGACCTACAACCAGCCCCAGGAAGTGGAAAAGTCTGTCGGTGGCTTTATTATCAGCGTGGCCCAGGCGGTGGCCATCGTGATCGCCGTGCTACTGCTGTTTATGGGTGTGCGCACCGGCATCATTATCGGCACCGTGTTGCTTATCACCGTTGCCGGCACCCTGTTTATCATGGACATATACGCCATTGAACTGCAGCGCATTTCCCTGGGCGCCCTGGTCATTGCCCTTGGCATGCTGGTGGACAATGCCATTGTGGTCGCCGAGGGCATGCTGGTGCGAATGAACAAGGGCATGAGCGCCGCACAGGCCGCCGGTGAGGCCGTTGGCAAAACCATGTGGGCCCTACTGGGCGGCACCGTTATCGGTATCCTGGCCTTTTCCGCGATCGGCCTGTCGGATGACAGTACCGGTGAGTTTGCCAGCTCCCTGTTCTGGGTGATCCTGATTTCCCTGTCGCTGAGCTGGATTACCGCGGTAAGCACCACGCCAGCCCTGTGCAAACTACTGCTGAAGAGTGAAGCCGGCGATAGTGGCGATAGCGAAGATGCCTACAGCGCCAGGCCCTTCCAGATCTACCGCAGCCTGCTGTCAACAGCAGTCAAGGCGCGTTGGGTCACCGTGGCAGGCGTGATCGGGCTGTGGGTTCTGGCAATTATCGGCTTCGGCTATACCAAGAGCGGCTTTTTCCCGGATGCCAATACGCCGCTGTTCTTCGTCGACATCTATACGCCGGAGGGCACCGATATCCGCAGTACCCGGGATGACACCCTGCGGGTGACTGAATTTCTGCGCGAGCAGCCAGGCGTGATACAGACCTCCACGGTCATTGGCGGTCCGCACCAGCGTTTCACCCTGGTCTATGACTCCAAGGAACCGTCATCAGCCTACGCACAGATCATTGTGTCCACGGAGGAGCGCGCCCAGATTCCCGCTGTTATGGCCGCAGTAGAAGAGTACATGGGTACGGAGATGCCCTGGCTGGACCCCATTATTAAAGCCCTGCGAATTGGGCCGGGCCGCGATGCCAAGATTGAAGCCCGCTTCTCCGGGCCAGACCCCGAGGTACTGAGGGAACTCTCGGAGCAAGCCCAGGCACTGATGCGAGCCGACGCGGAGGCCAAGGATATTCGCAATGACTGGCGTAACCCGGTCAAGGTAGTGACCCCGGTATTCAATGAGCAGGTGGGGCGTCAGCTCGGCGTGACCCGGGAAGAGCTGGGCAGCGCTTTGCAATACGCCTTCGAGGGCAGCGCCGTCGGCACGTACCGGGACGGCATTCATTTGCTGCCGATAATGACCCGGGCACCCGCGGACGAGCGCGGTGACGTCGACAATATGCGCGACATCCAGGTGTGGAGCCCGGTACTGGGACGCGCGGTGCCCGCCGGACAGCTGGTTTCCCGCCATGACACCCGTTGGGAAAATGCGGTGGTGCGCAGCCGCGATCGTGCGCTGACCATCATTGCCTCCTGTAACCCGAACGTTGCACTGGCCGACCCACTGTTTGGGCGGCTGCGCCCACAGATCGAAGCAATAGAGCTGCCACCTGGCTATATGCTTGAGTGGGGCGGTGAATATGAAGACGCCACCAGGGCCCAGGCTGGCCTGGCCGCTTCCCTGCCTGGCGGCTTTACAATGATGATCATCACCAGCATCTTCCTGTTTGGCACCTTGCGACAACCGACAATCATCTGGTTAACAGTGCCGCTGGCGGTAATTGGCATCACCCCCGCCCTGCTGCTGGTCGACGGTGCCTTCGACTTCATGTCGTTGCTGGGTGCATTATCGCTGGTCGGCTTGCTGATCAAGAACGCGATCGTACTGATCGAGGAAATCGACCAGGAGATTGAATCGGGTAAAGCGCGCTTCGATGCACTGCTGGACGCCTCTGTCAGCCGCATGCGACCGGTCGTGCTGGCCGCCGCCACCACGATTCTTGGCCTGATCCCGCTGCTGCCTGACGTGTTCTTCGTCAATATGGCGGTGACCATGATGGGAGGCCTGGGCTTTGCCACCGTGCTGACCCTGATAATCGTGCCGACGCTGTATGCGATCTTCTTCCAAATCGGCAATGACGAATTGCAAGGCAACACCGGCAGCAGCGCAGCGCCTACCGGGACAGTCTCTCCCCAGCCCGCGGGAGGCTGAAAGCTGGATAAGGACGTGCAGGGCGTGACGGCAGTTTCGTAAGGCGAGAAGTATAGACCTGCTGGAGCTTGTCTACTTGACCTTGGAAGCGAGGATAAAATCCTCCAGCTTCTTGTCGATACCAAAAATGTGGCGCTTCAGCCATTCCCTGAGGAAGGTTGAAATCACCTGCCGCGATACCTGGTCGTGTTCGCTGGAGTCCTCCAACATCCTCGCCAATTCCTGGCGAAACTTGTCGTGCGCCTGTCGGTGCTCTTCTTGCCCCGGATAAGCCAGCTCTTCCATATACTGCTCTTCAATCGCGAAGTGGCTCTCCGCGTAAAACTCGAGCTGATGCAAAACCATGGTCGCCGAACCCTCTTCAGCAATCCTGTCGAGCAGCTCGAACAACACCTGGTGCTGGGCATCCTGCCAGATAATGTCACTGGTTTTTTCCATAACCCCGAATATGCACTGCTTTTTTGCAGTGTTCATGTGGCGTATCCAGTAAAATGACATAAACTTGGCAAAGGTCAAGGTTTCCTCTGGGAAACCGCGCACAATCGACGTACCCAGATTCCAGGAGAGATAGATGCAGGAACCTCCCACAGAAACCCAGGAGCGACGCGCCTTTGCACTATTGGTGGTATTCCTGGCACCTGTCCTCTCGGTCATGATCGTCGGCGGTTACGGTTTCCTGGTCTGGATGAGCCAGTTAATCATGGGCCCACCCGGCACCGGAGGTTAACCACATGTCACTGAGCCGCCGGGAACTGCTGAAGGGCAGTACAGCAGAAGAGACCTGTCATATTGCCAGCATGGTTGTGCAGTGCCTGCCACAGAAGCTGGCGGCTACCGCCGCTGCACTGGAAGCGATCGACGACCTGGAAGTGCCTGAACGCGATGAGCGGGGCAAGTTGGTTGTCTTGATCGAAGCGGTCAGCGAAGCCACGCTGATGCAACGTATTACCCAAATCGAAAACACAGCTGGAGTGATCAGTGCCAATATGGTCTATCACCAGCTTGACTAAGCAACGAGGAAGCAAGGAATGAAGTCAACCCGTCGCGAATTTATCAGGGCCAATGCCGTCGCTACTGCTGCTGCGGCCGCCGGCATTGCCGCTCCGGCCACTGCCAGTAACCTTATTACTACCGATAACAAGCTCAAGTGGGCAAAGGCCGCCTGCCGCTTCTGTGGCACCGGCTGCAGTGTCAACGTCGCCACCCGGGACAACCGGGTAGTCGCCACCCACGGCGACATTAATTCCCCGGTTAACAAGGGCCTGGCCTGTGTGAAAGGTTATTTCCTGTCCAAGATCATGTATGGCGAAGACCGGCTGCAGCAACCACTGCTGCGTATGACCGACGGCAAGTACGACAAGAGCGGCGAGTTTACGCCGATCAGCTGGGACCAGGCCTTTGATATCATGGAGGAGAAGTTCAAGGCGGCCCTGAAGGAGAAGGGACCCCGTGGTGTGGGCATGTTCGGCTCCGGCCAGTGGACTGTATGGGAAGGTTATGCCGCCGCCAAGCTCTACAAGGCCGGCTTCCTGTCCAACAATATCGACCCCAATGCCAGACACTGTATGGCATCCGCCGTGGCCGGCTTCATGCGCACCTTCGGCATAGATGAACCCATGGGCTGTTACGACGACATGGAGCACGCCGACGCCTTCGTCCTGTGGGGCTCAAACATGGCGGAGATGCACCCCATCCTCTGGACGCGGATAACCGACCGCCGGCTCAGCAATCCGCATGTCAAAGTCTGCGTGATGTCGACCTTTGAACACCGCTCCTTCGAACTGGCCGATATACCGGTGATTTTCACGCCTCAAACCGACCTGGCTATCCTCAACTACATTGCCAATTACATCATCCAGACTGACCGGGTGAATAAGAACTTTATAGGAAAGCATGTCAATTTCCGCCGCGGCAATACCGATATTGGCTACGGCCTGCGGCCAGAGCACCCGCTTGAAAAGGCGGCCGCCAATAGTGACAAGGCGGGCGGTTCCGAACCCATGAATTTCGATGAGTTTGCGAAGTTCGTCAGTGACTACGATGCCAAGTACGTCTCCAGGCTCAGTGGCGTACCGGAGAAAAAATTGAAGGAACTGGCGGAGCTCTACGCCGACCCGAATATCAAGGTGATGTCCCTGTGGACCATGGGTTTCAACCAGCACACCCGTGGCGTTTGGGCTAACAACATGGTCTACAACATACACCTGCTGACCGGCAAGATTTCCGAGCCGGGTAACAGCCCCTTCTCCCTCACGGGCCAGCCCTCTGCCTGTGGCACGGCCCGGGAAGTCGGCACATTCTCACACCGCCTGCCGGCCGATATGGTGGTGACCGACCCGGAGCATCGCAAATTTTCGGAGAAAAAGTGGAAGCTGCCGGAGGGCATACTGCCAGACTGGAATGGTTCCCACGCGGTGCAGCAGAACCGCGACCTGAAGGACGGCAAGATCAACGCCTACTGGGTGCAGGTCAATAACAATATGCAGGCAGCCCCCAACATGAACGAGGAGGGCCTGCCCGGCTACCGCAATCCCGATAACTTTATTGTCGTGTCCGACGCCTACCCCACTGTCACCGCCCAGGCTGCCGATTTGATCCTGCCCACTGCCATGTGGGTGGAGAAAGAAGGCGCCTACGGCAATGCCGAGCGCCGTACCCAGTTCTGGCACCAGATGGTGGACGCCCCGGGCGAGTCAAAGTCAGACCTGTGGCAACTGGTGGAATTTTCCAAGCGCTTTACTACCGACGAGGTCTGGCCTGCGGAAATTCTGGCTGCCAATCCAGGCTACAAGGGCAAGACCTTATACGACGTACTTTTCGCAAACGGCCAGGTCGACAAATATCCGCTGTCGGATATTGAAGACGGCTACAGTAATCAGGAGTCTGAGGAGTTGGGCTTCTATCTACAGAAGGGTCTGTTCGAGGAATATGCCAGTTTTGGTCGCGGCAAGGCCCACGACCTGGCCGATTTCGATACCTACCACGAGGTACGCGGCCTGCGCTGGCCGGTTGTGGATGGCAAGGAGACCAAGTGGCGTTTCAAGGAGGGCTCTGATCCCTACGTGAAAGCGGGCAGTGACTTCGAGTTCTATGGTAAACCCGACGGCAAGGCGGTTATTTTCGCCCTGCCTTACGAGCCCGCTGCAGAAAGCCCAGACGAGGAATATGACCTGTGGCTGTCCACCGGTCGGGTACTGGAGCACTGGCACTCTGGCTCCATGACGCGGCGCGTACCGGAACTGCACAAGGCGGTGCCCAATGCTTTGGTTTATATGCACCCGGAGGACGCCCGCAAGCGCAAACTGCGACGGGGTGACGAGGTACGGATCATCTCCAGGCGCGGGGAAATACGCACCCGGGTTGAGACTCGCGGCCGCAACAAGCCCCCGGTAGGACTGGTGTTCGTACCCTGGTTCGATGCCAGCCAGCTCATCAACAAAGTCACGCTCGACGCCACGGATCCAATGTCGAAAGAGACCGACTTCAAGAAATGCGCCGTCAAAATCGAGCGAGCCTAGGAGGATATGACAATGAAGAGCCTGACTCCGCTGCTTGCAGCACTGCTGATACTGGCTCCACTGGTTGCAGCCGATCACCACTACCTCGATGAGGGCAGCCAAACTGAGGCCACCTTGCGGGGAAGCAGCCTTGTTACCGAACCCAGGCCCCCACGCATGAGCCAGGTGGAGAACCGAGATCTCAAGCGTAAGCGCGCCTACCCCATGCAACCGCCAACGATCCCGCACAAGATCGACGGCTACCAGGTCGATCTCAACGTCAACAAATGCATGTCCTGCCACAGTCGCCGCCGTACCCCGGAGAGCCAGGCCACAATGATCAGTGTCACCCACTATATGGATCGAGAGGGCAATTTCCTGGCAAACGTTTCACCGCGGCGATACTTCTGCGAGCAGTGCCATGTCATCCAGACCGACGCCGAGCCGCTGCTCGCCAATGAATTTGTCGACATCGATGAAATACTGCAGGCCAGTCAGTCCAGGGGGCACTAATTGTGATTGAGGTAATCAAGCGCTACTGGAGAACGATCTCACGGCCCAGCGTGCACTATAGCCTGGGCTTCCTGTCACTAGGTGGGTTCGTCATGGGCATTATCTTTTGGGGCGGCTTCAACACGACCATGGAATTCACCAACTCCGAAATGTTCTGCACCAGTTGCCACGAAAACATCTACCAGGAACTGCAGTCAACCATTCACTTCACCAACCGTTCCGGTGTCCGCGCAATCTGCTCATCCTGTCATGTGCCGCATGAATGGACCGACAAGATCGCACGGAAAATGCAGGCCTCCAAGGAAGTCTGGGCCTTCATCATCGGCACCATCAATACTGAGGAGAAGTTCCTGGCACGGCGCCGGCACCTGGCTGAGAACGAGTGGCGACGGCTTAAGGCCAATGACTCTCTGGAGTGTCGCAACTGCCACGAGTTCGAGTACATGGACTTCACCTGGCAGAGTGAGCGAGCTGTCACTCAGCACTCCACGGCCCTGGCCGGTGGAGAAAAGACCTGCATTGACTGCCACAAGGGCATCGCCCACAAACTACCCGATATGGCGGGCGTGGAGGGCTGGAACTAATTTACCGGTCGCTGATTTCTCTCTCACTGCTGCTAACCCTGCTGACAGTAATACTCAGCGCCTGGATACGCCTGGCTGAAGTTGGTATTGGCTGTGCGGAATGGCCGGAGTGTTACGCGGTATTGGACCCGGGCGGTGAGAAGAAGGGCATCACGGTGCTCACTGAGGAGGGCCGCGACATGGCCCACCGGGGCGCGCGACTCGCCCACCGCTATATTGCCAGTGCTCTCGGTCTGTTCATCGTGGTCCTGTTCGCCATGTCCCTGCGCCACAAGGGGCAGCGCCGCACAGGCATGGCGGTACCCATCGCGCTATTGCTGATAACCCTGTTCCTGTCCCTGCTCGGTTACTACACCCCCACCCGGGATGCCCCCCTGATCACCATGGGCAATCTACTGGGTGGCATGGGCATGCTGGGACTGCTGTGGTGGATGATGCAGCGCAATGCCGAGATCATCGTCAGCGACCCTCTTCCCGGCGCGAAACGGCTGGTCTTGATCGCCCTGGGCCTGGTGGTCCTGCAAATGATCCTCGGCGGCTGGAGTAGTGCCAACTACGCCTCCAGCGCCTGCACCGATGTGCTGGGCTGTGAGTCGGCCTGGCTCAGTGCCAGTCATTACCTGGACGGCTACGACCCCTTGCGCAGTATCGAACTCGACGCCTCGGGTAAGGTAGTGCAAGAGTCAGCGCTTGGCGCTCTCACCATGACACATCGCGGTTTTGCACTGCTGACCGCGGCCTACCTGGCCTGGTTGGTACGCAAATTACGCCCGGTAAAGGAATTGCGAGCCAGCGCCGTCGCCACGTCGGTGTTTTCCATCGGCCTGATTGTGGTGGGGGTCAGCATGATCTGGCTGGATATGCCCTTGCTGATGCTGAGTCTGCACAACACCCTGGCGGCCTGTTTGCTACTGGGCTGTATCCAGCTCCTGCACCGGCTTACTCCAGTTCAAGCTCCTCAATAGTCGATTCCGCCAGTAGCGTAACCACCTCCTCGCTGACCGCGCGCACATCATTGAGATCAAATCCCAGGCCGGAAAAGCGAATCCTGCCAAAGCGGTCGACCAGGTAGTGGGTTGGGAATCCCGGCACCCGGTAGACTGAACTCACCACCCGATTTGGATCGCGCAACACCGGGAAATCCATGCCGTAGTCCGCAGCGAATTTTCGCGCCGCGCCGGCATCCTCCTCCACATTGATCGCGAGCACCTCGAAACCCTCTTCCCCATGCCGATCGCGTAGCTGGGCCAGGTACGGCATCTCCTGACGACAGGGAATACACCAGGAGGCCCAGAACGTCAGGTAAACCACCTGGCCCTGGTAATCCTGCAGCGACACATCGCCGCTGCCAGTTAGCAACGGCAGTTTAAAGGGCGGTGCCGGCCTCGCCTGGGAGTGCTGTTCACCGCATGCCACCAGTGACAGCAATAGCGCCAGCAGCAAACACCTCGCTGGGAACCTGGAATGGACTCTGGAATTGTCGGGGATCATTGTTTCATCGCCTTGTTTACTGCACTATCTCCTCAAAAGGGGAGCATACACAGTGGAAATCATTGCCTTCACCCTGGTCGGAATTGTGCTTTATTTTTTCTCCGACTGGGCGCTTAACATGCTGGAAAAAGTTCACGGAGAACCGCTGCCACAGCGCAATATCGTTTTCTTTGTATTAATCATGACCCTGGCGCTGTCATCCTTCAGTTTGATTCGCACGCTGCTTAACACCGCTGAGAGCCCGCAGCACGACTATCAGGAACAACAGGCCCCCGATGGCGGAGACCAGCCCGCCCAGGCCCATTAAGCCCATACCCAACACCCGCTCCAGGGAATCGAGATTTTGTTCGGCCCCGGCCACCTTGCGCTGCACACCGTAACCCCCTGACCAGACCAGGCCCGCCACATGCAGCAGTTGACCACCGCCGTAAACCAGCGGCTGCCAGATCGCCATCCTGATATTGCGCAGTGGAAACCCGAGCTGCGGCAACAACAGGTAGCACACCCCCATCAGCGCGAGAGTCACCCCGACGATGGAGCCGTGGTAATGGGCAGGGATAGTCACATCACTGCCCGAGATCATGAAGCCGATAAAGCCGCCTATGGCGAACAGGAACAGGGAACATTGCAGGCAGGAACGCGCCAGCAGTTCTTCATCGCCCTCGCCCCCGTAGCGCAACAAGCCCACGATGATTGCCAGGCCCAGTGGCAGGGTCGCCAGGCTGCCTCCCCAGCGCATCAGCCAGGTAAACATCTCAACATGCTCCAGCGCGGTGATAGGGTAAGACAGGTAAATCAGGGGAGAAACGAAGACGCAGGCAAGCCCGACAAACAATATGACCAGCACCACCCGCGGCGTTACCGGCAGGCTCAAACCGGCACTGCTGGCCAGCCACAGCCAGGCCACCAGCATCAGCAAACTATAGGTGAACTGCAACACGTGTCCGCCGCCCCAGAACACCAGCTCATAAAAGATCTGGCCCTCGAGGTAGTCCGGCACCTGCAGGTAAGACCAGCCGAAACACACCAGCGCCACAGCCGCGGAGACTGCCGCTGTATTCAAGCCGAAGCGCAGCGCGGCCTCACCCAACATCCACGGCCCAACCGGCGCCATAAACACCATGCTGTTGAGCACCAACAGGGTGAAGCCGAGCGCAAAAGTGAGTAGCCCGGCAAAGAACAAGGGGTGCTGCAAGACCGGGATGTAATTACTCATCAGCGGCTGGGCGTCGCGCACGAAGGGTGAGACGATGAGCAGTGCCGCACCCAGGCTGGACAGCAGCAGTGCCGACCAGGCCAGCCAGGACTTACCCGGACGTTGGTTGAGGCTCCACAAAATCCCGCCGAAAGCCAGGCTCCACACCAACACGGACAGATCCACGTGTATCACCAACGCAGAGTGGAAGAAGTCTATCCAGGGGATGACATCCTGCAAAAACGGCGTGCGCGATAGCACCAGCAGCAAGGAAAATAGTCCCGCACCCGCCAGGGCCAGTACGCAGAGCAACAACCAACCCAGCGCCAGCAGGCGACGGGAGTCATCGGGCACTGGCAGCGTGTAGCCAACATCGCTCACTGGATACGGAATCCTTCTTTAAAGCTGAGCACCATCACCTGGGCCGGCGTCAATTCAATTTCCTGTTCGAGCTCCCAGGTAGGGCCTTCCACGGCAACATCGTCATTCATCCGCAGGCGCAGCAGGTGGCGCCCGGCGGGTACCGCAAAGCGCTGGTACATGCTGGACACGCCATCGCTGTGCAGGCCGGACGCCGGGACCGTGTCGCGATAGAGGGTATCGTCATCCAGCATCATTTCGATCTGCAATGGCGAGCGCTCTCGCGGACATGTCTCCGGGCGTTTCATATTGGCGGGCAGATTGTCGTATTCTTCAGCGCCCAACCGGGTGCACTCGCCAACTATCTTGCCGACGTGGCGCACGGCGAGCTTCAAGGTGGCCGTATCAGCTGGCTGCTGCTGGTACAGTGGCTCACTGGTGATATACACCAGTGGCACAAAAAACAGGCCGTAGAGCAGGGCCTGGCCAAGATATTGACTAGCCCGCGCCTTCATTTAACGCTCCATCTGCAGGCTCGCTTGTGTGTTCCAGGTGGTGCCGGAAGTCAGCCAGCTCCCGCTTCACTTGCCGGCTCCCCTGTTTGCCCAGCCACAGCTTGCGTAGTTGCTGTCGCGGTACTCTCGGGCGCAGGATGGGCATACGCTCTGTACTGAAGCGCTGGTCCATCCAGGTGTTGCCCAGCCGATAGTAGCAATCCCCCTCACAGCAGCCGGTAATCATCACACCTTCAGCCAGTTCCTTGCGCAGCACATAATCGATGACTGCCGGTGGCAACAAGGCGATACAGGGCATGCTAAACGTGGCCACGCTGTCAGACTCCAGGGCTTCCAGTTCGCTGCCGTGGTCACATCCAAACACCATGACGCGGTTTTCACCTTGCAACTGCGCCAGTCTTTCCTCGGTCTGTACCAGCAAATCCTGGATGTGGAGGTCCGGGATACTGATGGCCGTGATGAGCTCATCCACGTGTCGAAACGGTGACGCAGAGGGACAGGCACCGGAGCAGATACCGCAACTGATGCACAGGTCGGGATCGACCACCGACTGCTGGTGCCCCTTTTTGAAATCGTGTTCCTTCATACTCACGGCTTCATAGGGGCAGTCTGCCAGACACCAGCCGCAGCCGTTGCAGTTCACGGGATCAACGACGGCCACCGGTGTTTGTTCGGGGCGACGGGATGGCAGCCATGGCAGTATGGTCAGCACGCAGGACAGGCCCACCAGCAACGCCCACACTGGCCCTGGACCCCAGTCATCGATCAGCGGATAGGGATTGAGAAATACCCAGTCCAGGCCCACCTGGGTCACTGCCATGTCCAGGTTGGCCGGCGCCTGGCTCAGAGCCGGCCGCCACAGGGATACCACCAGCATGGCCAGTAAGGTACCGACGGCGAGGCCGCGAGCGGGATTGGTGCGGGCATTGCTGATCCGTTTGATGTGGATAAACATGCCCAGCAGCAGCGTCAGTGGTATGCCAATATGGAGGAACACCAGCAGGGAAAAAAACCGGTCGCTGAGCGTGGATTCATTGAGGAAATTACTGGCCATGGGATCGACCATCATGGGCAGCCAGTCAAACCACTCCGAGGTGGTGATGGCAATATATTGTGCCAGCTGGTCCCAGACCAGCCAGTAGCCACCAATGGCGGAGGCGAATAGCAACCACAGCAGCGGGATACCGGACACCCAGCTGAACCAGCGCACACCGCTGTAGCGATCCATGGCGAACTCCCGCAGCAGGTGCAGGGTCACACAAATACCCATGGCCGCCGAAGCGTAGCGGTGAAAACTGCGCATGACACTGCCGATATACCAGTGTTCCAGGGTGATGCGCTCGATCGAGGCATAGGCGCCGTTGATGCTGGTCTCGAAAAAGATGAACAGGTATAAACCGGTTATCACCACAATCCAGAAGTAGAAAAAGGACAGCGCGCCCAGCTGGTAGAGAGGATTCCAGGCCGGTGTAAAAACCCTGGAAAACTGCGCCTCAACCCAGTTAAATCCTTGTTTTATAAGACTTTTCACTGGCTTGCCTCAATACTGCGCCGCCACTCCCGGATCAGTACCCGGCCGAACAGCAGCGATACCATCAGCCCGACAAAGGTACCGATAAATACCGAAATATCGATGTGGTAAGTGTCCGTGGCGGGGTCGTAAACGGTACAAAACAGGCGGATACGATTGCTCAGGTAATCCACTGTAGAGGGCGCCGTGGGCTGACCAAAGACCAGTTGCTTGAGGGGCTCAACCAGGGCCGGTGTCGGGAAGGACATGCCATAAACCTGGCGATAAACCCTGCCTTCAGCATCGATCACCGAGGCCTGTACCAGGTGATCAAAGCCTCTCGCTGAGCTGTAGTAGATAAATCCGAGCTGCTCGGTGAGGGCCGCTATGCTGTTCTCGTCCCCGGCCAGGAAGTCCCAGCGCTGGTTCGATATCCCGATACTGGTGCGAAACCGGGCCATGCGCTCGGGGCTGTCATTGGCCGTATCGAAGCCGACACTGATCACCTGGAAACTGTCATCACCCAGCACTGATTGCGCCTTGTCGACTACCTGCTGCAGATATTGGGTAGTGGAGGGACAGACATGATGGCAGCTGCTGAAGATCATGCTGATAACCAGGGGCTTGCCGCGATAGTCCGAGATTGACACCGCACTGCCATCAGACCGTGTCAGCTCAATGTCGTGCAGGGTATTGCCGATAGCCGCCTGGCTGTGAGCCAGGGCCTCATCGTGACTGTAATTGGCAAAGTCGACGCCGGTGTCGGCCGCGCCCCTGGCCAGGCCCGACAGGCCCAGCAGGAACAGCAGGCCCACCAATAGTGGCCGATCAGGTTTCAGCATGCGGAATAGCTTAGCGGATGGCAGGGCTAATGCGCTAGCCGATGCCCCAGGTTTCGGCCAGATACTTCCAGTTAATGAAGTAATAGAGCGCGAAGCTGACGAAGAACACAGCCGTCAGGGCCAGGGTGCCCGGGATGGCAAAGGCGCTGCCGCCATCGGCCGCGTATTCCTCTTCTGTGACCGGTTTGGCGATGCAGGGCTGCGCCATGGGTTCCTCACCCAGCTTCTTACCGAACAGCAGCGAACCCACGATAATCAGGCAGAAGGCCGCACCACCGATCACCGCCACGATGACCGACATGCCGTTAAGGGCGAGCATGGTATAGGCCGCCGCCGGGAACTCGTGGGTAACACCACCCGTAGCGGCGAAGCCGATATCCCAGTGCCGGCGCGGCACACCGAGGGTACCCGCTCCCATCAGGAACAGTGATACGCCAGCCATGCCCAGGCCGAACAGGTAGGGTTGCCACCTGGCCAGGCCCTTCCAGATTATTTCGCGCCGGAACAGGATGGGCACCAACCAGTAGGTCAAGGCCATAAATGCCAGGGTCGTACCCAACACAACGGTGGCATGGAAATGCCCGGGAACATACAGCGTATTGTGCACCAGGATGTTGATTTGCTCTGCACCCATTACCACGCCGGTTATACCACCGAGGAAGCCGAAGCCCACCAGCGATATAAACATGCCGGAAAAGGTCGGGTTACCCCAGGGCGCCTTGCGCAACCAGGTAAACAGGCCAGCGCGATGCCCCCGCGCCCGCTGGGCGGCTTCGATGGAACCGGGAACCGTGAGACCGTGCACCATGGAGGCCATAACAGCCAGATACATGGCATAGCTGGTGTTGAACATCTTGAAGTTTGAGCTGACACCGGGGTCCACCAGCAGGTGGTGAGCACTGGCAATCTGCAGGAACAGGATGTACATCAGGAACGCGGTGCGACTGACCTTTTCTGACAGGGGCCGCGCGCCAAACACAATGGCGGCAATGGCGTACCAGACCGACACATGGGCCGCGACATTAATTTGCTGCGAGGAGTGGCCAAAGGCCCACCAGATCAGTCGATAGGCAAGCGCATCGATCTCACCGACCAGGCCGACACTCCAGAGGAAGGTGGGCAGCAGAATGATGGCGCCACTGACGATGGTGAATACCGCAATAATGGCCGCTGTCACGGCGCCGAAGGTGACCAGGGGCAGCGAGCCCTCGTAGGTTTTCTCCGCCTTGGCGATAACCAGGGTACCGAAAAACACGAAACAACCTATCAGGGCGCCCACCGCAAACAGGATCAGGCCCAGGTAGAACAGTGGATGTGCTTCCAGCGGCACATAGGAGGTCATCATGACACTGGAGCCCCCCTGCAACACCATCACGTTGTTCATGATCGCTCCTGCTACCATCAGCAGGAAGCCGGTCCAGGCCCATTTCGGCGTCGCCAATCGGCAACCAAGGAGCACCGACGAACAGAAATACAGCACCGCAATTTCGAAAAAGATAATCCAGAAGATCAATACATTGATGCCATGTGCGGTCAGCGCCATGTAGAAATCATCGGCTGCCAGCAGGTGTACCGCTTGCCAGCGCGTCAGGCCCACCAGCAATCCGAACAAGCCACCCGTGAGCAGGAACACTACCGCGGCAACCGCGTTGGCTTTAATCAGCTTCTCCGCCGGTTCGTGGAATTTCAGACCAGTATCTGGACAGGTTCTAAAGTTATTATTAATCATGTCCGCTTCCCCTATTCCACTACCAGAATTTTGCCGATCATAAGGTGATGACCCAGTCCGCAGTACTCATTGCAGATCACCGAATACTCACCCGCTGCATTGGGCGTCAGGGTGAACACATGCTCGTAATTGGGTACCACCTGGATGTTGATATTGGCCGGTTGCAATGAAAAACCATGCTGCCAGTCCAGGGAGGAGAGATGGAAGCGGTAGGTCTCCCCCTTTTTCAATTCAAGGATGGGCCACCAGTCCCACAAGCGCGCCAGCATGTAGACGTCGCCACCCACCGGTGGTGCTACCACGGGAAAGTTGCGAGGGCCCTCGTTGCGCACTGTGTACTGTTCCACGAAGGCCTCGGTGCTGGCCTGGAATGCCTTGGGCGTGGTCTTGTAAGTCTCGGTTCCGAGATTCTGTTTTCCCACTACATGCCAGTAAGGCATCATGAAGGTCATAATCAGGCCCCAGACAAACACCAGTGTGATCCACATTAATTCGGATTTGTGAATCGGCTCATTCCACCATAATTTTTTAATTGGAGGCGACAGGCTGGACATGGCTTAACCCCTTATATTGTTCTTAATTATTTGATTACCGTGCGGGTATGGTGACGATTTCCATGATGCCCCAGGCCAGGTACAGCACTGCTGGCGATGCGACACCGATAAACAGCAGCAGAAAGGGGTTATCCAATAATTTTTGCATCATGGGTACTTCACCCGATTCCATTTCTTCGTGATCCGACATCGCTTTTCTCCCTTAACCCCTGAGCGGGCCTAAAAATATCATTCGCCATGGTATCCCGACGGCACCTGGGCTCTCTTGACCTCTATCAAGATTGGCCGCTTTGGACAGCCTCATTGAGCCTGCCGCAGCCGCCGCCACCGGGTTCGCCAATCCCGCCGTACACTGCTGGAAACCCCCAGAAACCGCTGCAAACTTGCTCTCGATCAATAAGCCAGGCAATTTCGCCAACAAACACAACATATTGTGCCCGGGATGGATAAAGTACCCACTATGGAGTGGCGCCTGGGGTGGCGTTCAATAATAAAATAATCAGGGGTACAAGCATGTCCAATACGCGATCCATTGCGGAGAAGCTCGATGGTTTCAGCGAGGTGCCAATACAGGCCACGTCGCTGGATATCTGGCAGCAAAAATACGCACTCAAGGACAGCGACGGCAACTTGCTGGACGCCGACATAGAAGCCAGTTACGAACGGGTTGCGCGAGCGATTGCCGAGGTTGAAACGGAGCCCGATCTGCGCGAGCAGTGGTACCGCAAGTTCCTCTGGGCGCTGCGCCAGGGCGCCGTGCCCGCCGGCCGCATACTCTCAAACGCCGGTGCGACAGAGCACCGGGCCAACACCTCGACCATCAACTGCACGGTGTCCGGTTCCATCGGCGACTCCATGGAATCTATTCTCAATATGAATACCGAGGCGGGCCTGACTCTCAAAGCGGGCTGCGGTATCGGCTATGAATTCTCGACCCTGCGGCCACGGGGCGCCAGGGTCAGCGGTGCGGGAGCCAGGACATCGGGACCACTCTCCTTCATGGAGATATTCGACAAGACCTGCCTGACGGTGTCCTCTGCCGGTGGTCGCCGCGGCGCGCAGATGGCCACCTTTGATGTGCGCCACCCGGATGTGCTGGAGTTCATAAGGGCCAAGCGCGAAGACGGTCGCCTGCGCCAGTTCAATTTATCCCTGCTAATTACTGATGAGTTCATCCAGGCGGTGGAGCAGGACACCGACTGGGAGCTGCGATTCCCGCCAGAAGATCCCGACGCCACTGTCTACCGAACCCTGCCGGCGCGGCATATCTGGCAGGCAATCATGTCTTCCACCTACGAATTCGCTGAACCCGGCTTTATCCTGATCGACCGGGTCAATGACATGAACAACAACTGGTTCTGCGAGTCTATTCGCGCCACCAACCCCTGTGGCGAACAACCGCTGCCGGCTTACGGTGCTTGCCTGCTGGGCTCACTCAACCTGACGCGCTTTGTTACTCAGCCATTTACGGCAGAGGCAAGCTTCGACTGGCAGCGCTTTGCCGAGGTAGCTGCGGTGTTCACCCGCATGTTGGACAATGTGGTGGAAATTGACGGCCTGCCGCTGGTCGCCCAGCGCGATGAGCTGCGCAACAAGCGCCGCCACGGCATGGGCTTTTTCGGCCTCGGCTCAGCCCTGGCACTACTGGGCATGAAATACGGTTCAGAGGATGCGGCCAGCTTCACCGAACAGATCAGCCGTGAACTGGCCGTCACCGGCTGGAAGGCCGGCTTGGAACTGGCCCGGGAGAAAGGTATGGCGCCGGCCCTGGAGCAGGACTACGAGATCAGCGCCGAACTGCTGGCGCAGCGCCCGGAGATGGCCGCAGATGGCATCAGCGAAGGCGACCGCGTGCCAGGCCGGATACTGCACGCCCGCTATAGTCGCTACATGCAAAGACTGGCCACGGTCGAGCCTGAACTGGTGGAACAACTGGCGACCGAGGGCTGCCGCTTCACCCACCACAGCTCGGTCGCCCCCACGGGCACTATAGCGCTCTCTATCGGCAATAACGCCAGCAATGGTATCGAGCCGACCTTCGCTCACCAGTACTCTCGCAACGTCATCAAGGAAGGCAAGAAGAGCAAGCAGAAGCTGGACGTGTTCTCTTATGAACTACTGGCTTACCGGGAAATGGTTAACCCGGAGGCCAGCCCGCAGGCAGAAGACGAGGTCAACCAGCTGCCCGACTATTTCGTCAGCACGGATGACATCGAGCCCGAGCAGCACCTGCTGATTCAGGCCGCGGCCCAGAAATGGATAGATTCATCCATTTCCAAGACCATTAATGTTCCCACCGACTTTCCCTATGAGAAGTTCAAGGACATCTACCTGCAGGCCTACAAGAACGGCTTGAAGGGCTGCACCACCTTCCGTTTCAACCCGGAAGTATTTCAGGGCGTGCTGGTGCGAGAGGAGGACATTGCCAACACCAGCTATCGTTTCACCCTCGCCGACGGCAGTGTCATCGAGGCGCGTGGCGACGAGGAAATCGTCTACGACGGCGAAACCCACACCGCGGCGAATCTCTACGATGCGCTGAAAGAAGGCTACTACGGCAAACTATGAGGGCCAGCGAATGAGCAGGAAAATCGACCAGGAGATCATCGACTTCGAAGTGGCCAGCAAGGCAGCAGAGCCCGCCGCTGAAGATCACGCCGTGGTGCAAATGCACGAGAAACTGGAGCGCCCGGAAATACTTGTGGGCTCTACCTACAAGCTGAAAACACCACTGTCAGAGCACGCGTTTTATATCACCATCAACGACATCATTCTTAACCCGGGCACCGAGCACGAGCTGCGGCGCCCCTTTGAGATCTTCATCAACTCGAAAAACATGGAACATTTCCAGTGGGTGGTCGCCCTGACACGGGTCATCTCTGCGGTATTCCGCAAGGGCGGCGACGTCACTTTCCTGGCGGAGGAACTCAAAGCGGTCTTCGATCCCCAGGGAGGCTACTTCAAGCGCGGCCGCTTCATGCCTTCACTGGTAGCGGAGCTCGGAGAGGCCATAGAAGATCATATGAAGCGGATCGGGCTGATCGTCGAGAAGGGGCTTGATGACAATCAACGTGCCTTTATCGAAGAGAAGCAGCAGGAAATGGTTCAGGCTGACGACAATAATCCCTTTCCTGAAAGCGCCCAACTGTGTCATAAATGCCACCACAAAGCTGTGGTGTTCGCTGATGGCTGTATGACCTGCCTGAATTGTGGCGACTCCAAGTGCAGCTAGGGAGTCGCTGATGCTCCCATAACAAAATGAATGGGAGAACACTGTGACTCTATTGATTGCCGGACTGTGCCTGTGGATAGGCACACACCTGATTCCCTCAGCTGCACCCGGACTGCGCCAGGGCTGCATCGACAAGCTGGGTTTTAATGCCTATCGCGGGATCTTTTCGTTGCTGGTACTGAGCAGCCTCGGCTTGATCATCATGGGATGGCGCAGCAGCCAGCCGGTATCCGTTTACCTGCCAGCCCAGGACCTGAGAGTTCCCGCTCTGCTGCTGATGGTGCTGAGCTTTCTCTGCTTCGGCGCATCACAACGCGCCACGCGGATCGGCCGCCTGGTTCGCCACCCCCAGCTCACCGGCCTGCTGCTGTGGTCGATCTCACATTTGCTGACCAATGGTGACAGCCGTTCACTGTGGCTGTTCGGTGCTCTTGGGAGTTGGGCTGTGCTGGAAATGATCCTCATCAGCCGCCGCGAGGGCGCCTGGGAAAAACCCCAGGCGCCAGCCTGGGGTGTTGAAATAGGCGGAGTCGCCATCACCCTGGTGGTGATGGCAATCGTGCTCTGGGCGCACCCCTGGATCGCGGGAATACCTGTCCTATAACTTGAGTTGCAGCGTCAACCAGGCCTTGTCGGTATCACCGTAGCGGGCGCTGTCATCAGTATCAAAGGAGGCATACTTGGCCTGCACCGTGAACTGCTTGTTCACCGGCCAGGTTGCCACCAGGTCCAGTTCGGTACCAAAGTCGGTGCTGGATGATTCCGCCTGGAAGTCGTGGTAGACCGCTGCCAACTTGACCGGACCCAGTTTACCTGCCACCGAAACATAGGCGTCTTCAACACCGTCGCCCGGGGTAGTCAGGAATTTGTCAGCCCAGCCCTGGAATTTATGCAGGGTTGCCAGCGGCGTCGCAAAACCGACCCCATCATCCCCTTCCAGCACTTCATAACCCGCCTTGATAGTCACCGGCTTGAACCTGGCACCGACTTCGATCTTGTAATAGTCAGCATCGTAATTCAACTCACTGTCACCCGCCTCGGACTGGGTTGCCCAGGTCGCGTCAACCGAAAAGCGATCAAACTTGCCCGCATATTCCACACCGTAGGTATCGCTGGAATTATTGACCGTCTTGCCCGCCGCGTATTTGCCCTGGTCATCGATATCCAGGAAGTAACCGAAAGCGCTCAGCTTGTGGTTCTCAAACAGCTGGTAATCACTGCGAACAAAGAAATTGTCCCCTTCCAGGTCCGAGGGGTTGGCGCCGTCGTCGGGGCCAAAAATCCGATTGATGTTATAGACATAGCTGACATCAAGTTTCAGTTTATCCATCGGCTCCCACTGGATTCGACCGCCGTCATAGGTCTGCTCGTTCTGGCGCCAGGCCACACCACCGACAAAGCGCTGGTCGCCGAGATTGATGCGCTGCCGCCCGGCGTGGGTGGTGAGGCCCTCGGTGTGGTAACTCAACCAGATCTGGTTGACCTCTGAACCCTCGGGGTCTGCTATGACGGGATACTCGGTCTTGCCATTCTCGGTGGAGTTATAATCGTTGGCGCCGATGGAGGTCACATTGTCAAACTGCATGAGCGCGTGAAACCCGCCGATCTTGCCCGACTCCAGGGTCAGGCGTGAGCGCATCAGGGAGGCCTCGGCGTCATCCTTGAAGTCCGGCTTGCCATCAGTGGGATCCTGGTCCACGTACTCATAACGGTAGCGGAAATCCAGCGACGCCTTACCCTCTTTGACCGCATTGGCCAGTGTATCGCCCCAGGTGTCCTGGGCCTGCGCCAGGGCGGCGGGATTCATGGCCTGCAATGCAATACAGGCAGCTAGCAGTTTCTTCATGGTTTCAATCTCCTGGTATATCGGAATACAACGCTCTTATTAGCCCGCACAGTGTAATGCTTCAGTGAGGGAGCTATAGCGGCCTAGATCAACTAATTGCCAACTCACTGGGCAGGCCAACATGAGTCTAGCGCAGTTTACGGCATCGCGGCCGCCCGCTATCCTGCCCGGCATCGAACTGGAATTTGGACGGCAACGCGATGACATTGATGCTGGCTGGACTGGCCCTGTGGGTTGCAATTCACCTCCTGCCCTCGGCGGGCCTGAATCTGAAGCAGGCGCTGGTCGCTAAAATCGGTTTGCTTCCCTACCGCGCGGGCTTTGCGCTGGTGGTGCTGAGTGCTATGGCATTGATGGTAATGGGCTGGCGCAGTGCACAACCAGTTTCAATCTACCTGCCGGAACCGGCTCTGCGGCCACTGGCCATCGTGCTCGCTGCCGGCGCCATTGTGATTCTCTGTGCTACCGGCCGCGCAACACGCATCGGTCGTATCCTGCGCTATCCGCAGCTCGCCGGCATGCTGCTGTGGGCCTGCGCCCACTTGCTGGCCAACGGTGACAGCCGCTCCCTGCTGCTGTTTGGTGGCTTCGCCTGCTGGGCGGTCCTGGAGATGTTCATGATCAGTCGCCGGGAAGGGCCCTGGGAAAAGAAAAGCCCGCCCTCCTGGACCGTGGAATTACTGGGTATTGCGCTGTCACTGGCGGTGGTCGGGGTGATCATCCTGATTCACCCCTGGCTCACGGGTATGCCGATCTTCTGAGTGCTACCAGTCCATGGTCACTTTCATGGACACGCTGCGTTCCGCACCGTAGAGGTTTTCCCCGGAGGCGACGTAGGTTTCGTCGGTGAGATTGTTCAACTCCAGTGCCAGCTGGTACTGCTCTGCGCTTCCGAAGCTGAGGCCACCGGCGATATTCAGTGTGGTCCAGCTGGACCGATTTTCCACCACCGTGCGGCTGCTGCCCGGCTCGGTTACCTCGGAGGAAGTTTCACCGCGCAGGTACAGGTCAGTCCACAGTCTGGGAACCGCCCACAGCTGACCGCGCCAGCGCAGGCCAATATTGCCACTGAAATCAGGCACACCGGAGTCCCAGGTTGAGAAGTCGGCGTAGTCATTGCGCCGCTTCATCCAGGTCATGCTCATATAAGGCATGATGTCTGTGTCGGGCAGCAGATACTGCACAAAAGTCTCCACACCGTGGGCGCGGGATTCGCCCACGTTTTGGTAGAGCCGGTCGCGGCGTCCGGGACACTGGTCCTCCGCAGTGCAGGGCAGGTGATGAATATAGTCGTCGGATTCCGAGTAAAACGCGACTGCGTCAACCACCAGGCCAGCGGCTTGCAGGCGAATACCCAGCTCAAAGTTGTCGGAAGTTTCAGGGTCCAGGTCGGCTGCCGGGTTGACGAAGCGTGAGCCGGCATAAGCGCCTGTCGCCAGCTGCATCAGGGAGGGGTAGACATAGCCCTGGGAGGCAGTTGCCCGCAGCCGCACGCTGTCGCTGTAGTCATACACCAGGCCCAGTGAGCCAATCAGTTCATCGTCATCATCGAGATTGCCGGGCTCCAGGCTTTCCCGGTCGGTGTCGTCCAGGTCTACATCGACCTGGTACTGTCGTAAGCCGGCCACCAGGCTGGTCCGGTCTGTGATGTTCCATTCGTCCTGCAGGAACAGGGCCCAGGTCTCAATCGTCGCTTCATCCCCTATCACCTGCACGCCCGTGGGTGTGGTCGGCGTCCAGGAAAACGTATCGACGTGGCGGGTCTGGTCTACCGAGTCATTCAGATACTGCAGCCCGGCGGTGATATGGTGGTTCTCGAAGCGATCGGACTCCAGTTGCAGCAAGCCCCCACCCGTGGTGAGGTCGCTGTCACTATTGATATCGCGTTCGTACCAGATGGTCTCGCTGCGGGTGTAGAAGTGGCGGTTGCTCTCCTGGTAGAAGCCGCTGAGTTGCAGCTGCTGTATCCAGTCCCCACCCAGCTCGGTGTTATAGGCCAGGCTGTGCCGCTCGCGATCGCGCTGCGGCGTCTCGAGGTAGAAGTCGGTCAGCGGGAAACTGGTTTTAACCTCTTCCTCGACAAAAATATGCGAGCTGGATTCGTAGTTTTCGTAGGTGTAATCGACGGAACTGCTGCCAAAATTCTTGCCCAGGTAAACATAGGCATTGTTACTGTCGAAGGAGGTGTTGTCGACCTTGCCCTGGGGTGTCTTGCGGTCGTCGTGATCACTGTCAGCGTAGGCCACACGGTATTCAACACCGCCGAGGTTGCCGTAGACACTGCCAAAACCGGTATAACCGTCTGTCGCCGCATCATAGGAGCCGGACAGTGTCACCTGCACCGGTTCCGTGCCGCCTTTCTTGGTCATGAAATTGACCACACCGCTGAGCGCCTTGGAGCCATAGAGTACTGAGCCCGAGCCACGAATAACCTCGATCCGCTCAACCATGGCCGGATGCAGGGTCAGCGGTGTTCCCACCTCGTAGTGATCGGTGAGCTCCTGGCTGTTAATCAGAATGGCACTGCGCCGGGACTCTTCCCCACGCATGCGAATGCGCTTGTGCCCCGGCTGACCGGAATCCGTCACCTGCACTCCCGGCACATCCCGCAACAGGTCTGCCAGGGCGTAGGCCGTGGAATGCGCCAGCGCTTCCTCATCGATAACGCTGAGTGATACAGGGCTGTCGAACACACGCTGCTGGGTCCGGCTCGCCGTAATGACGATCTCTTCCAGCGGATTGCCCTCAAAGGCGACCGGCTGGGTAAACGCCGGGCTGGATACCAGTGCTGCCAAAGCTGCGAGCGGCAGGGTGGGCCTGTATTTCATGGGCATAGTTCAACGCATCTTGATTAGTATTGATGCGGCCATTGTAGAGAGTCGTTGTGCTATTACGTTGATCTAGCACAGGTAATAACTGTTGATCTGCATCAAGCCGATACCGTGGGGGGCGGCCTATGATGGCATACCTCTTCTCGCCGGCCCTGTTGATGGCTATCCGCCTCGCCCAACTACAATCCGTTTTTCTAATCCTGCTGCTTGGATTGCTGAGCGCCCCCGCCGCTATGGCCCGGGACAAACCCCTGGACCTGATCGAGCTCACCCGGATCCAGCAACTATTCCCCGCCGCCGAGGCGGCGGCCGCCACCAGCGGAGAACTGCCAACCCGCCGTGTTTACGGTGATGGTGAGCTACTCGGCCATGTCTACCTGAGCGACCAGATCGTGCCGATGCCCGCCTACTCGGGGAAGCCGATTCGAGTGCTGGTCGGCCTGGACCTGCAGGCACGGATCAAGAACGCCTCGATTATTCACCACGAGGAACCCATCCTGGTCATCGGCATCACCGATGCGGACCTGGTGCGCTTTATTGACCAGTACTCAGCACTGGACGCCCGCCAACGGGTGCGTATCGGAGCCCATAACCGGAAGGGCTACACGGGTGTCGACGGTATTACCGGCGCCACCATTACCGCCATGGTCCTGAACACCAGCATCATGAAGTCAGCCAAAATGGTCGCCGATGAGTTGGGCCTGCCGGTAATAGAACAACCGACAGCAGCGGCATTACCGGCATCGGCATCCGCATCGGCAGGGACGGCAACGCCGCTCCCGCCAGAGGAGCCGCTGTGGGTGGAGTTGTGGCGCGAGCAGGCACCACAGCTGATACTGTTGATGATCGCCCTTACCCTGCTCATGGCGGTACTCTTTTTCCAGGACTGGCTGGTCGTGCACCCAGGCCTGTTTCAGCGCCTGCGGGTCGGCTATCTGCTGTTCACGGTGATCTACCTGGGCTTTATCTGCAAGGCCCAGCTCTCTGTGATCAACCTGGTCGCATTCATGCGTATTCTGTTCGGCGGATTCACCTGGGATACCTTGCTGATAGACCCGATGATTTTCCTGCTCTGGGGTTTCGTTGCCGTCAGCATCATTCTCTGGGGGCGCGGCGTCTTCTGTGGCTGGCTGTGCCCCTTTGGGGCCTTGCAGGAACTGATCCACAAGATTACCGAGCGCTACGAGCTGCCCAGCTACGAATTCCCACCCATGGTTCACGAGCGCCTCTGGGCGATCAAGTACTTCATCCTCATCGCGCTGGTCGGCCTGTCGCTGGAGTCGATGACCTACGCCGCCAAACTCGCGGAAATTGAGCCCTTCAAGACCACCTTCGTCATGCGCTTCAACCGCGAACTCTGGTTCGTGGCCTATGCACTGCTGTTGCTGGTGATTGCCTTGTTTAACAGCAAGTTCTACTGCAAGTATCTGTGCCCGCTGGGTGCAGCGCTCAGTTTCTTTACCCGCTTTCGAATTTTCGACTGGCTACGCCGGCGCAAGGAATGCGGAACGCCCTGCCAGAGCTGCGCCGCCCAGTGCCAGATCTCAGCGATCAAGCCCACCGGCGAGATCATCGACAACGAATGCCACTACTGCCTGGAGTGCCAGGTGACCTATTGGGACGAACACCGCTGCCCACCACTGGTGGAAAAGCGCAAAAAACGCGAATCACGTGAGGCCAGGGCTGCAGGAATAATCGCTAGCGATTGATGGCGGCGTTGACTTGGGTCAAGGCAGCAATTGCCTATAGGACTATGGTGAGCCGTGAGAAATACGAGGTATTAAAAGGAGAGACATATGTACCTATCGAATAATCTACTCAGAACAGCAACTGGTGGCGCCCTGGCGCTGCTTTTTTCGCTGTGCACCGCCACGGTGGCAACAGCACAGGAAGAAAGCGACCACCCCGGCGTATCGAGCGGGGAAATGGCTTACAAGGGCGCGCCGATTCCCGGGGCGGAGCTCAAGCGCGTAGTAAGCCCCGGCGCACCGGACATGACCGAGGCGGAATACGAGGTTGCCACCAAGCTCTATTTTGAGCGCTGCGCAGGCTGTCACGGCGTATTGCGCAAAGGCGCCACCGGCAAGCCGCTGACCCCGGATATCACCCAGGAGCGCGGCACCGATTTCCTCAAGATCCTGATTAACTACGGCACCCCCAGCGGCATGCCCAACTGGGGCACCTCGGGTGACTTCAGCGAGGAGGAGATCGATATCATGGCGCGCTTCCTGCAGCACGAGCCGCCGCAGCCTCCCGAGTGGGGTATGGCCGAAATGAAGGAGAGCTGGAAAGTCTATGTGCCCGTTGCCGACCGGCCCAGCAAGCCCCAGCATAAGTACAATATCGATAATTTCTTCTCGGTCACCCTGCGTGACGCCGGCCAGGTGGCCCTTATCGACGGTGACAGCAAGGAAATTGTGGCAGTCATCGATACGGGCTATGCGGTGCATATCTCCAGGTCTTCAGACTCGGGTCGCTATGTTTACGTTATCGGCCGCGATGCCAGGGTCGACATGATCGACCTGTTCATGAACCCACCGCAAAAGGTTGCCACCATCAAGGTGGGCCTGGAAGCGCGCTCGGTTGAGACCTCCAAGTACAAGGGTTATGAAGACCAGGTCGCCATCGCCGGCGCCTACTGGCCGCCCCAGTATGTATTGATGGATGGCCCGACCCTGGAGCCGAAGCAGATTGTTTCGACTCGCGGTTACACGGTAGACACCCAGGAGTATCACCCGGAGCCCCGCGTGGCAGCCATCGTTGCCTCGCACCAGCACCCGGAGTTCATCGTCAACGTGAAAGAGACCGGCAAGATCCTGCTGGTTAACTACAGCGACATGGAAAACCTGACAGTGACCACCCTGCCGGCAGCCCGCTTCCTGCACGACGGCGGCTGGGACTCCACCCATCGTTACTTCCTGACTGCGGCCAACCAGTCCAACATGATTGCGGTGGTTGACTCCAAGGACAGGGAAATCGAGGCCCTGGTGCCCGCCACCAAGATCCCACACCCCGGTCGCGGCGCCAACATTATCGATCCGGAATTCGGACCGGTCTGGGCCACCAGCGCCCTGGGTAATGAAAACATCACCCTGATTGGTACTGACCCGAAACGGCACAAGAAGCACGCCTGGAAGCCGGTACGCGTGCTCAAGGCACAGGGCGGCGGCTCACTGTTCGTGAAGACCCACCCCAAGTCCAAGAACCTCTGGTTCGACAACACCCTGCACCCCGATCCCAAGGTGAGCCAGTCGATTGCTGTCTACAACGTGGATGACATCGACGATCCCAACGCCACTTACGAGGTATTACCGATCGGCGAGTGGGCTGACCTGGGCGAAGGTCCCAAGCGTGTTGTGCAGCCGGAGTACAACAAGGCTGGCGACGAGGTCTGGTTCTCCGTCTGGAGTGGACTCGACCAGGAGTCAGCCATCGTTGTGGTCGACGACAAGACTCGCAAGCTGAAGAAGGTCATCAAGGACAAGCGCCTGATCACCCCAACTGGCAAGTTCAACGTCTACAACACCCGTAAAGACGTTTACTAAAGCAGTCGCTATGAACAAGGGCCGCTGTCTCGCGACAGCGGCCTTTTTTTATGTGCGCGGCTCGCATTGTGGTAGCCGCCAGCACTTGCTATTTTGCCCCATCCGAGAAGGCTGTGCGTGCAAGACCCGATGACATTACCCACGATTACTTTCTGGGGCCTTATCGCCTCACCCTACCAGTTGAAAATGCAGGCCCTGGCGGACTTCGCCGGCCACCGCTGGCAGCGCTGGCCCGACCAGGGCTCTGCGCTGGCTGGTCTTGCCCTGCTGCGCCGCCTGCGCCGAGCACTGCGCAAGGCCCAGGTTGAACGCATGCCGGCACGGTTTCCCGACATGGACGAATACCCTTCCGTGCCGTTTTACAGCTTTGACAGGAAGCAGTTTTTTTACGATTCCAGCGGTCTGGCGCTGCACCTGGACCAGCTCGCCGCTGAACAGGATGCACCCTTGCTGCCACAGGACCCGGCGCTGCGCTTTGTCTGTTCGCTGATCGATGAGGCCTTCGACGAGTTTGGCCTGTACATGGTCCATCACAATCGCTGGGTGACCTCGGCCAAGACCAATCGCATGGGAGAGATCAGCGGTGGTGAATTCAACACGCTGCTGCCAGGTCTGGGCCGACTGCTGACCCGCAAACTGCCAGCCCGACAGGTGCGGCGCTGCCCCTACCTGTTTAGTGTTGCGCCCGCGGGATTTGATGCCGGCGTAGCGCCAGCGTTGACCCCACCGGCCCGGGATGGCTTCCCGCCCACCCACGACTTGCTGGACCAGGCCTGGCGACAATACCTGGCCGCCATGGAAGGTATTTTGACCCAGCAGCCTTATCTGCTGGGCGATCGTTTTACCCTGGCCGATGCCAGTGCCTATGGCCAGTTGAGCATGAACCTGGTTGATGGCCTCGCGGCCGAACTTATAGAAGAACTGGCCCCTGCAACTTATGCCTGGCTTTGCGCAATTCGCGATGGCAAACACATCGGCAGCCGCGGTGATCTTTACCTCAGCGAGCCGCTGAGCGCCCTGCTTGAAGCCATCACTGAAACCTTTGTGCCCTTGATGCAACAAAATGCAGCGGCCTACCAGGCAAATAAGGACAGCGGCGAGACCCTGTTTAATGAAGCCGCTTTTAACCGGGATCGCTCCCTCTACGACGGCGAGTTGCAGGGGCATCCGTTTCGTGCAGTGGCCAAGAGCTTCCAGGTGGTCGTCTGGCAGGACCTGTGCGAGGCCTGGCAGGGGCTGGACACAGCTACACAGCAACAACTTGAGCAGCGGTATGCCTGCCTTGCAGACGCTAAGTTCAGCGGCACCAGTTGAGCCAAAGCCGACATAGTTGATATTCGGCCTATATACTAGGCGTTCAGCAATACGGGGATTTACACATGAAGAGAAGACAATTTCTGCAGGCATCAGCTGCCGTAGCGGCGACCGCACCACTGCTAACTGCCTGTGGCAGTGATCATACGCTGAGCATCGATACCAGCCTGCCGGTAAGTTCCTTTGGCGCGGAGTCCACTGCTGAGGATGTCACCGAGGGAATGGATCTGAGCGGCAAAACAGCACTGGTTACGGGCTGCAACTCCGGCATTGGCTATGAGTGCATGCGTGTACTGGCCCTCAGGGGCGCCCACGTGATCGGTACCGGGCGGACCCTGGAGAAAGCCACCCGGGCATGCGCCAGCGTCGAAGGCAACACAACGCCACTCGCAATGGAATTGTCCGACTTTCAATCGTCGATCGACTGCGCAGCCGCAGTCACGGCCATGGGCGTCAAGCTGGACATGCTGATCCTCAACGCCGGTATCAGTTCCTTCGGCGATTTCGAATTGATCAACGGGATCGAGAAGATATTCGTGGTCAACTACCTGGGCCACTTCGTACTGGCCATGAACCTGCTACCACTGGTAGAGGCAGCCGACCATGGCCGCATCGTCCACGTGGGCAGCCAGCAGGGATATCGGGATGCCCCTCCGGAGGGAATCGACTTCGATAACCTGCGCGGTGAAGGTGAATTCAATGGCGGCTGGGCCTACGGACGCTCAAAGCTGGCTAACGCCCTCTTCTCACTGCAACTCTCGCAGCGGCTGGACCCGCAGGAAACCACGTCCAATGCGATACACCCCGGCTTCGTCAAAACCAATATCGCCCGCAACGCGCCCACAGCTGTGCGTTGGCTGTTCGACAAGTTGGGTCCCCTGATAGCCAAGACAGTGGCCGAGGGTGCGGCAACGCAGACCTATGTCGCCACCGCGCCAGCGCTGGAGGGGGTGAGCGGGGCCTACTTCGAAGACTGCAACCCGGTGCTGATCGACGGCCCCAATCACGTCTACGATCGTGAACTGGCCCAGCGCCTGTGGGATGAAACGCTGGCGATGGTGGGAGAATGGATTCCACCGCAGCAGGCCTGAAGCAGTAACGCCTGCTTAAATTATCCCAGGGAATCACTTCGAGGAGAGCCACATGATAGTAGGTATGCACCACGTCGCAATCGGCGTCGACGATTTCGATAAAGCGCTGAAATTTTATACCGAAGGCCTTGGCTTTGATGTGGTCCAGCAAGGCGAGTTCGATAACGATGCGGCCGCCAACCAGGCCATCGGGCTCGAGGCTATAAAGGCAAAAATGGCGATGTTAAAAGCACCCAATGCCTTTGTGGAGTTGTGGCAGTACAGTAACCCGGCGCCAGAAGACTTGCGCTCGAGACCCTGCGATTACGGCTATCCCCATATTGCTTTGCAAGTCGATGACATCCAGGCGGAATATGACCGGCTCAAGACCCACGGCATGGAGTTCGTTGGCGAGGTGGTTCACTTTGGTGACAATGCCTCGGCGATTTACGGACGTGACCCCTGCGGCAATATCATAGAGCTATACGAGATCAAGGTAGCGGAATTACCGCAGCTATCGCGTCTGTAATCCGCAGCGGCTAATTCGCAAGCGTACAGAAAGACTGCCTGGCCCTGGAAGAACTAGCTGTTACGTAACTGGCTACAGCCCCGGACCCACACTATCCGGGCAACAGGCAAACAAGTTTATTCCAGCGCCATATACCGTTTCATTAGAGTATTTATCTAATTATTAGCCCCTAATTAGTTAATTAATTGTATAAATGCGTGCATTTTTGCGTTATTTGCAATTGATCACTCCGCTTCCAGGTCTATAATTCACTCCTGACTTGGCAATCTATGGGTAGAGGACAGCAGCATGGCCTCCTTCGATCACAGCAAGTATCCGGCCTTCCAGCCGGTACGCATGACATCACGGCGCTGGCCGGATGCCACCCTCACGCAAGCGCCCGACTGGTGCAGCGTCGACCTGCGCGATGGTAACCAGGCCCTGATCGAACCCATGACCGCGGCGCAGAAGTCCCGTCTTTACGACCAGCTGCTTAAAGTCGGCTTCAAGGAAATCGAGGTGGGTTTTCCCTCCGCCTCCAGTCACGACTACCAATTTGTTCGCGAACTGATCGACAACAATCGTGTACCCGACGATGTCACCCTGCAGGTATTGACCCAGGCCCGGCCGGAATTGATCGAGAAAACCTTCGCCGCATTGAAGGGTGTAAAGCGCGCGGTATTGCACGTCTACAACTCCACCTCGACGGTACAACGGGATAAGGTTTTCAAGCTGGACCGCGAGGGCATCACCAAAATCGCTGTTGAAGGCGCGAAGCTGGTCAAGGAAACTGCCGAAAAGTATCCCGAAACAGAATGGGTATTTGAGTATTCCCCGGAGAGCTTCACCGGTACCGAGCTGGATTACGCCATCGAGGTTTGCAACGCCGTCATCGACGTGTGGCAGCCCACCCCGGAACACAGGGCCATCATGAACCTGCCGGCCACGGTGGAGATGAGCACCCCCAATGTCTACGCCGACCAGATCGAATATTTCTGCGACCGCATTAACCGTCGCGATTCGATCCTGGTATCCACCCATACCCATAATGATCGCGGCTGTGCCGTGGCCGCAGCCGAGCTGGCCGTGATGGCCGGCGCCGACCGGGTCGAGGGAACGCTCATGGGCAATGGCGAGCGCACCGGCAATATGGATATCCTCACCATGGCCATGAATCTCTACAGCCAGGGTGTTGATCCGCAGCTCAACTTCGAGCGCATGGACGAAATCATACAGACCTACAAAGACTGTACCCAGATGCCGGTGAACCCGCGACATCCCTACGCGGGCGAACTGGTGTTCACGGCATTTTCCGGCAGCCATCAGGATGCCATCAAGAAGTGCCTGGACACGCGCAATGATGCCGAACCGTGGGAGGTGGCTTACCTGCCTATCGACCCCGCCGACATCGGCCGCTCCTACCAGGAAGTGGTGCGCATAAACAGCCAATCCGGCAAAGGCGGAATAGCCTACGTGCTGGAAAGGGATTACGGCCTGCAACTGCCACGCTGGCTGCAGATCGATTTCAGCGGCGCCGTACAACGGCATGCCGAGAAAACCGAAACTGAAGTGGCCCCGGATTCTATCTGGGAGCTGTTCCAGGCCACCTATTTCACTGATGCCGGGCCCTGGAGCCTCGGTAACTACCAGGTCAATCGCGAGGACGGCAAGGACAAGCTGCAGGCGGACCTGATTCGCGATGGAATGAGCCATACCTTGAGCGGTAGCGGCGCCGGTGTGGTTGAATCCTTCGTCAACGCGATGGAGCTGTTCATCGGCAAGTCCATCGTGCTGGTTGAATACAGTGAGCATGCGCTCAGCCACAGCGCTGACGCCGAGGCGATCTGTTATATCCAGCTCAATATCGATGGCGAACGGGTCTGTGGGGTTGGTCGCAGTGCCGACATTATCCAGGCCTCATTGGATGGCATACTCGGCGCCATCAATGTCGCTGCCCGCAGTGAAGTACAGGCTGCCTGAGGGGCGCCCCGCCCACACTTCCGCTACACTAGTTCGCTGAAACCCGGCGAGAACACGTCATGCGAGAGCAAAAGCATATCTTTCCCAGCGCAGGTGTCGCCTGCAGCGCCTGTCTTTACCTGCCGGACAATGAAGACCCGCCGGTAATTCTAATGGGGCAGGGTTTTGGCGCCGAACGCCAGATGGGCACCGGCAGCTTCATACGCGCCTTCGTCGAGGCTGGTTACGCCGTGTTCAGCTTTGACTATCGCAGCTTCGGCGAGAGCCAGGGGCAGCCGCGCCAATATGTACACCCGGGCAGACACTGTGAAGACTGGTACAGCGCCCTGCAATACCTGCGCAGCCTGTCCAGCATAGACAACCAGCGCGTGGCCCTGTGGGGGTCCAGCTTTGCCGGCGGCCACGTGTTGGTCACCGCGGCCAGGGACCAGCGGGTTGCCGGTGTGATTTCCCAGGTACCTTTTTGCAGTGGTCGCGCCGCAGCAAAATCCATGTCACTGGGCAAAATGCTGAAGTCGCTCGGGCACGCACTACTGGATCGCTTGTTCTCCCTGTTCGGTCGCGAACACCGCGTTGCACTCATCGCCGAACCCGGCCAGGGCTTCGCGGTGATGGACTGGCCGGGCTGGCACCGGGACTACATGAAGATCGTCGCCGACTCACCCAGCTGGAGCAACAGTATGCCGGCCCGCGCCCTGCTTTCCACGGCCGGCTACAACCCGATAGATTCCGCTGCCAACATCAAGTGCCCGGTACTCATGATTAGCGGTCGCAATGACCAGGGCGTATCGCGCGAGGCGATACTGGCGACGGCGGAGAAAATACCCCGCTGCAATCATGTCGAGTGGGAGTTCGATCACTTTGACCTCTACGAGGGTTTTGCGCTGCACGACGAGGCCCTGCAACTGGAGCTGGATTTTCTGCGCGAAGTATTCGCCTAGGCCTTTAGGGGCGCGGCCTGCCGCCAGGTGATATGCAAACTATTCACGCAATAAAGCTGCAATATTTACCTCAAGTTTTGCCCAATGATGCCTAATATATAAGCAACAGGAGAAAATTCTCTATAGAAAAGATTTACCGAGGCTCCAAATGAAACACCGCAGCACCCCCAAAGCTACCTTCGTTGAAGTGATTGGCAGCATCAAATTCTCTGGCAAGCAGTCAGTGACCCCCGCACGCGCCTGGCCCACCCCGGGATTCGCGGTGAACAAGTCTACTTTTGCCGGTGACGACATGGCTGAAGATCACAAACTGGTGCGCTCCAGCAACTAGCAGCGCCTGTTTATCGGTAGATAGTAAGCCGGAACACTACAGCTGCGGCGCAAGCCTGCGCCGCGCCACTAACTCGCAGGTCGCCTGCGCTGCAACAAGTTTTTCACCCTGTCCATGAAGGTCTCGTATTTGAGATCGCTGAACTCCCCCGCATCCAAAAATATCTTCCCGCATTGCGGACAGGATTCCATCCAGATATGGGTCTGCACCGGGTCACTGATCTTGTCCATCGGCACCTGGCACTCAGGGCAATCGATATCATCAATATCGTTAAATTCCTTCCCTACCTTGGGGTGACCGATATCCAGGAAGGCCTCCACCATCCATTCCGAACGCATTTCGGTGAGGACATCCGGGGCGACAAATAAGCCATAGCATTCGGTACAGCGATCGAGTGAAATCTTTGGTCCGTAGAGCTTGGTCTCCATGACCGCGGAGCACTTGGGGCAATCCATGTGAGTTCCTCTGGTTTCCCTGTGGTTCAGTTGCGGGCTGTGCACAGCCTGCTAACACAGCCTAGCGGATGTACGCCAAATCGCCAACATGCAAAAAAGCTAGTCGGGGCTGTACAGGAATGGCTTCAGGCTGGGCCGCCGGTAGGCCTGCCAGTCGCCCTCGGCTTGCGCCAGTCGCTCGGCGATCACTGCCTTGACCAGCGGATTGAAGGGAAAGCCAACATGGCTGGCCATGACGGCGATATTTTCCATCAGGGGATGCTCAGGCAGGCGGGCAATGCTCTCGCCGACAAAACCATCCGAGGTGCTATACAAGGCCGAGACCGGCACCTCCAACTCGCCCTCGAAAGTAAAACCAATCCAGTCGTCTAGCATCTTCGCGTCGACTTCCCCCTGGTACATGCGCTGCATCATTGAGTAGATTGAGGTAGCGCGAGGATCACCAAAAGGTGTGCCCAGGGTAATCACCTGCCGCACCAGCTGCGGGTAGCGATGCGCCATACCGGTGGCGTAAAGTCCACCCAGGCTCCAGCCGACCAGGCTAACCCGGCCACCACTGCGCATGACTTCCTTCTCCAGCCTGGCTGCTAACAGCTGCTCCATTTTCTGCCGAAAATCCAGGGCCTGTATCATGCTGGCGATTCCGCCCTCGGGCAGGTTGCGCCCCTGGCCCCAGGGCAGCGCTGCATAACCCTGGCGGCGGAGAAAGCGACGCAGGGATGCGGTGGAGCCGTCTGCGCCCATGAAGCCAGGCAGCGTCATCACCGCGTGGCCATCACCTTCGGGCAACAATCGAAACAGGGGGCCCAGGCAGGCGGCACTGCCCATCTCCAGGGCAAAGCGGCCCAGCTCCAACAAACTGTGACTGAGTTTCGGGGGCTCGGGATGGATCGCGGCGCTTGCGGGCATCGTCTCTCCTGCTGCCTTAATCATTATTTAATGTGCAGCCTGTGCCAGCCAGTATGGCACTGACCCCGCGCCCACAACACGGTCAAAATAGCCGCCGGCTTGTGCTAGAATCGCTGGTTCACCCTCGCCAGTTCGCCGCCGTGTCCGAAGGCAAAGACAGCATTTACTCCGATCCCATCGCAGAACTCCCCGCCTTCGCGTTTGACGAAGACGTGGTGCGAGTCTTTCCCGATATGATCAAGCGCTCCGTCCCCGGCTATACCACCATCATCGCCATGACTGGACTACTGGCCGGTAAATACAGCCAGGGACAATCAAACTGCTACGACCTGGGTTGCTCACTGGGCGCCTCGACCCTGGCCATGCGCCAGCACATACACGCCGATGGCTGCCGCATTGTCGGGGTCGACAATTCCGCCGCCATGCTGGAACGCTGCCGCAGTATTATCGACACAGACAGCCACGATACTCCGGTCGAGTTGCACTGCGCGGACCTGCTTGATGTCGCCATTGAAAATGCCTCGGTGGTGGTACTCAACTTTACCCTGCAGTTCATCGCTGTGGAGCAGCGGGCCAGCCTGATGCAGCGCATATACCAGGGGCTCAATCCCGGCGGCATACTGGTGCTGTCGGAAAAGGTCTTGTTTGCCGACCCGCATCTCAATGAACTGAACATCGACCTGCATCACCAGTTCAAGCGGGCCAATGGTTATAGTGACCTGGAGATCGCGCAGAAGCGTAACGCACTGGACAATGTGCTGATCCCGGAAACGCTGGATACCCATCGACAGCGACTGACTGCATCGGGGTTCAGCAGCTGTGATGTCTGGTTCCAGTGTTTTAATTTCGCCTCGATGGTGGCCCTGAAATGATTGATTACCAGCCGCTGGCGCAACGCTGGCAGGGTGGAGAACTGGAAGTCTGGGGCCGAAACCTGCAAGCCGAGGTAGACCGCTTCTTTCACAGCGAGCGCTATGGCGACTTACCCAAATGGCTGGCGGCACTGGAGCAATTGCCCGCTATTGCGCCCTCCTCCATTGAGCTGGATGCGGCCGCGGTAACAGTGGGCCAGGCAGCCGATTGCAACGCAGACCAGCTGGTGCAACTGGAACAACAACTGCGCGAGTTACTTCCCTGGCGCAAGGGTCCGTTTGAGCTGTTTGGGATTCATATAGACACCGAGTGGCGCTCGGACTGGAAATGGGATCGCCTGCTGCCGGCACTGGAACCACTACAGGGTCGCCGGGTACTGGATGTGGGTTGCGGCAGTGGTTATCACTGCTGGCGCATGTTGGGTGCCGGCGCCAGCGAGGTGATCGGCATCGACCCCACGCCCCTGTTCGTGGTGCAGTTCTGGGCCCTGCAGCATTTCATCCAGAATCCGGACATCTGGGTGCTACCGCTGGGTATAGAACAGGTCCCGCCGGGCCTCAAAGCCTTTGATACGGTGTTTTCAATGGGCGTGCTTTACCATCGCCGCTCGCCGATAGAACACCTGATGGAACTGCGGGAGACCCTGCGCGCGGACGGGCAACTGGTTCTGGAAACACTGGTGATAGAAGGCGGCCCCACCGATTGCCTGGTACCAGAAGGTCGCTATGCCCGCATGGGTAACGTCTGGTTTTTACCCAGTTGCGACATGCTGCTGGGCTGGTTGCGCAAGCTGGGTTTCAAACAGGTACAACTACAGGATGTGGACCAGACCAGCACTGAGGAGCAGCGCTCAAGCGAGTGGATGCAATATCACTCCCTGGCCCAGTTCCTGGACCCCGAGGATGCCAGCAAGACAATCGAGGGGTATCCGGCACCGCGGCGAGCCATAGTGACTGCAACCGTGTAGCCCACCCATGAATTTTTAGCACGAATGATTCAGCTTTCATTCAGTGTCCCCTTGTTACAGTCGATGCCAGTGTTAGCGCACTTACAAGGAGAACCGCCATGAAACTGACGACAACATTAATCCTGGGCGCATTGGTCTTCGGCTCCGCGCTGAGCCAGGCGCACCATCGGGATAGAGACGACAACTACGGCCGGGTTATCGAGGTAGAGCCGGTATACCGCAGCTACAGCCGCCCCATCAACGATAGTTCCTGCCTGCGCATCGATCGCGCCGTGCCCGTAAGAACAAGTTACACAGGCACCATTCTCGGTGCAGTCATTGGCAGCGCCCTCGGACACAGAATCGGCGATGCTCACGGCGACGCGGACGCCGCGGCCATTGCCGGTGGCGTACTGGGCGCTTCGCTGGGACACAATATCGATCGCCGCGCCAGCTACAATCAGCAGCTGCGCGTCGCCGGACCCTGCCGCGTCAAGCAGCGCCATGAGACCGTTCGTGAGCTGGTGGAGTACAAGGTCACCTATCGCTACAATGGGAAAGTTCATCACGCACGTATGAACCATGATCCTGGCAAATGGGTAAAACTGAATGTCGATGTATCCCCGGCCTGAGAACAGTACTCTGCAAGCAGGTCGACAGAAAAATGGTGGCAAGTGGGCAAGTTTTTGGCGCACAGCGCGCTGGACCCTGGTCGCACTGCCGCTGGTTCTGGGCGGCCTGACCACCCAGGTGCAGGCCGCCAATCCCCAGCGCGCCATCGAACGCCTGGAAGGCTGCACCGCCGAGGAACGCAAGCAGGGCTGCATCAGGATTCTTGCCAGGCAAGCCGCCGGCGATAACAAGCAGGCGATCAAGGCCCAGGTGCGCGGCGGCAGAATCATCTGGTACGAATACAACAGCAAAACCGGCAAGGTCCGGCGCACCAACTAAATGCGATTTCTCATCGTTGAAGACCACCTGGGCATGGCCGATCAGCTGGCCAAGGGCTTCGCCGAACGCGGTTATATCGCCCAGCTTGCGCACAACGGGGAAGACGGCCTTTTCGAAGCCCAGGAAATTGACTACACCCTAGCGGTCATAGACCTGGGGCTGCCCGGCATGTCGGGCCTGGACATCATCAAGCGCCTGCGCCAGGCCGGCAACAAGCTCCCCATTATCGTGCTGACCGCGCGCGACGATGTGGAAAGTATTGTCCAGGCCATGGAAGCCGGCGCCGACGACTACCTGAAAAAGCCTGTCTACATGGAAGAGCTGTTCGCCCATATAGAGGCCGTGCTGCGGCGCGTACTGGGCGACCCCAAACTGGATGATCCGGTCCTGGAATTCAATGAACTGCAACTGGATACCCGCAAACGCCTGGTAACCCGTGCTGGCGAGCGCATAGAACTGACCCGCGCGGAGTTTGAGATCCTGGAGCACCTGTGGCGCAATGCCGGTCGCGTCCAGTCGAAGAAGACCATTGCCGACAGCTATCAACGAGAACCGGGGTCTGACCCCAAGGCCAACAGCGTGGAAGGCCTGGTCGGCAGGATCAAGCGCAAGATCGATCCCGGCAAGACCCTGCAACCCATAGAGACGGTACGCGGTCGCGGCTACATGTTTCGCGATCAGCCCTGAGTAATAAGGGTCGAATGAGCGCGTCAAAAGCCACCGTGTCAATTCACTCGCGACTACTGGCGGCGAGCCTGCTTATCTTGCCGCTGTTCCTGGGCCTGACGGCCTGGGCCCTGGACCGCGCCTTTGCCAACTACCAGGCACAATCGCAACAGGAGAGCATGCGACTACAGCAGCTGTTGCTGGCGAAAGCCGCCGACTGGGATGGCAGCCAGTGGACCTTCCAGGGCCTGGACGAGCTGCGCCTGAACCTGCTGGATTCCGGCCTCTACGCCTTTGTGCTGTCACCGACGGGCGACATTCTCTGGCGCAGCCCATCGGCGGAAGATATGGATGCAGGTAATAGTGCTGCCGCAGACGTGGGCAGGCTTGCGCTGCAGCCTGAGCTGAATGCCAAATCCATCGGCGATAGCCGTTTTGCTGAATGCCTGTTGGATGTCACTTATTTCTGCCACAGCACCCGCATTGCCTGGGGCTCCAGTGGTCCGGAAAGCCTGTTCCTGATTATCGAGAGTCGCGACCGGGTGCTGGCCGCCCGCGCTGACTACCGCAATTACCTGCTGTGGCTGTCGCTGGCGGCGGCGCTGCTACTGCTGCTGACCCAGTCGCTGATTTTTCGCTGGGGACTGGCACCCCTGCGCCGTATCGCCAGCGCCATAGGCCTGCTGGAGCGTGGCGAATCAGAACAGTTATCCGGCGACTATGCGGCTGAACTGCGACCGTTAACCCATAACCTCAATCTGCTGCTGGCCAATGAGAAGCGTCGGCGTGAGCGCGTACGCAACACCATGGACCGGCTTACGCATGTGCTGAAGACGCCGCTCATGTTAATCCGCAACAGCAAGGACGAAGACCGGGAGTTCAGACAGCTGGCACAGGAGCAAGTGACCCGCATGCTCGACATCGTCGAAGCGGAACTCGCCAAGGCACGCCTGGACGGGCGCGTCGCCGACATACTCGGCAAACCCGTGCCGGTAAAACCAGTATTGCAGCGCATTTGCGATGCCTATGGGCGCCTGCCAAGAGGCAGTAGGCAGGAGCCAGGTATCACCATCGATACCACGGGCATTCAGGCAGCGACAATCTTCTATGGTGAAGAGCGCGACCTGCAGGACCTGTTCGGCAGCATTCTTGAGAATTCACTGAAGTATTGCCGAAGCCGTATCGACATCAGCGCGGAATTGCAGTCGGAGGCAGGCAAGGAAGTTCTGGTGCTGACCATTGGAGACGACGGCGATGGTGTACCCGCCGGTTACGAGCAGGAAATACTACAGCGCGGCGCCCGTGCTGATAGCGCCAACATCGGCCAGGGGCTGGGTCTCGCAATCGTGGTAGAGATTATCAGCGCCTACGGCGGCAGCCTCCATACTGACCGTTCTCCACTGGGCGGCGCTCTATTCGTCGTGCAGCTTCCCGGCAACAATCAGCACTAATACCCGCCACAGCTCTCCACCTGCCACATCTCAGAAGCCGCAGTAAACCACCGGCAATAAGCCGCAGTCAGCACACCTGAAAATTAGTCAGATCTGTTCAGCTTTCGTTCAGTGAGCCCGTGCAATCCTGCTGCCATGAACAGAAGCACTCACCAGAGCAGGACTAGAGCCATGTGGCGCACACCAGGAATTCGCAGAATTTTGGGCATCCAACTGCTGGTCGCAATCTGCAGCCTGCAGCTCGCAGGAACTGCGTCGGCGGCCGTACCCAGCGCGCTGTCCAAATGGTTGAGCAAAGAGGCAATGCCTGAGTTGCTGGACCGCCTGCAACACCACCCCCGCTACGAAAATCAGCGCGTCGAGATCGTCAACAGCGCAAACAATGCACTCAGCGAAGCCATGGCCAAACTTCTGGTGATGAACCTGCAGTCAAAACCCGGTATTCAGTTGCGAGTAGCAGAGCCCAACACAGCAGCCCTCGCCGGCGCCGCCACCAGTGTCGATAGCCTCAGCTGCACCACAGCCGCGGATGTGGACTATCTGCTGGAGGTCTCCGCCGTCCCATCCACACACAACAAGGGTCAGGTGCGGATTCAGCTGAAAGCAGCGGGCCCCGCAGCCGCGGTCAGCCACAGCTGGTTGTGGAACGGTAAGTTGAATGCAGCCGAACGGGAGTACAGCGCCCGCGCTGCCGCAACACCGGCCCGAAACGGCAGCCTGGCCCAGCCCTGGACCGAGACCGATATCGAACTCGCCGCCTACTCACTGGCGCGAGAATTCGCCTGCTCACTGCGACCGCAGTTGCAAACTCGCATTGCCATGGACTGGCCTGATACTGACGAATTACCCGCAGTTTTTGCTGACACAGTGAACACCAGCCGTCACCTGCTGGGCAGTTACCGGGAGCTAGGCATTGCCGACGGCCAGGCCGACTATGTGGTGAATATTGAATTGAAGCCATTCCGGCAAAATACCTGGCAGCTGTGGCTGGTCGGCACCGCCCTTAACGAACAGCTGGCGCCGATACAGGCGGTTACCTACTTCACGCTTGAGGACCTGCATTGGCCGAGCACAGTGCCGGCGACAGCGCAGCTGTCGACCTTATCCCTGCCCGCAGGAGAACCCGAGGACTTCATCGTGGTGGAGATGCTGGGTGTTAGCCAACGCGACAGTGGACGCCGCAACGCTGAGCTTGAGGTCACACTCCGCATCAGCAATCGCGCTGACTGGCCGCTGGAGTATTCCTTCACCCTGTCCGGTGGACACTTCAATTACTGTATCGCAGAACCCGGCTACTACCGCCACGACCGCTATGGGAATGTGGCGGGCAGCATCAAGGGTGGTGCGACTGAATTGCGCCGCCTGGTCATAGCCAGGGCCCAGCACCGGCCCACCCCCCTGGTCGGCATGCGCAAATGCGCGGGCTTTCGCGACCTGGATGGCTTCGAAGACTTTGCCAGTCACGGTTACAAGGTGACCGATTACCTGCGCTGGCAAAACACGGAGGTAGCAAGCCGATGATTTCAACAATGAGCGGATTTTTCTGCGGCATGATCGCAGCCACCATCCTGCTGACAAGCTACGGCGAATCACCCTTCGCAGACCTGCTGAGAACGACTTCTGCCTCAGTGGCCGAGTCCTTGCCCGAGGCGAACAGCAAACAGCCCGTGGCGACTATTCAACAAGCTGCAGCGGTAAGTGCGGTACCGACAGCGGTGAGTGAAGTGCCCACAGCGATAAGTAAAGAGCCCACAGCGATGAATGAAGTGCCCACAGCGATAGGTGAAGAGCCCACAGCGATAGGTGAAGAGCCCACAGCGGTGAATGAGGTGCCCACAGCGTTGAATAGATTGCCTACAGCGATAAATGAATCGCCAGCCCCCGCCGCAACACAGCAGACACCCGACCTTGAGCAGCGCTGGTCAGACTATGCGTCGCAGGCTGATGAACTCGAGCCGGCAGGCTCTTTCCCCTGGCAGCAATGTTTTCAACGTGCGGCGGCAGGTCATGAGCTGCCCCAGGCGCTGTTACTGGCCGTCGCCAGCGGAGAAAGTAACTTCGACCCCGCGGCGCGCTCCGACAAGGACGCTGTCGGGCTTATGCAAATCCAGTGGCCAGGTACCAGCCAACACCTGGGTATCTACCGTGAAGCCGACCTGTATGACCCCTGCACCAACGTCGAGGCCGGCGCCCGTTACCTGAGCGAGCTATTGCGGCAATACAGCAACAACCTGCACCTGGCGATAGCCGCCTATAACTATGGCCCCAGCCGGATCAGCGCAGCACAGGTACCGGAAGGGGCGCGCTGGTACAGCCATTACATTTACCAGCACCTGCAACAGGTCTTGGGACTGGACACCACGGCGACCAGCGAATTGATGCCGCTCCCCGCCAGTTCCAATGCCGGCCGGCAGGTATTGATGACATTCAACCAGGCCCACCGCGCCCGAGACTTTATTGACTACCTGAAGCGGGAGTCAGCCGGGCTCGACTTGCAACTGCAGACTGAAAGCCTGGGGCAGCACGCCGTGGTCTTGCTGTACAGCAGCGCCCAGCAGCGGCGCGATGCGCTGCAGTCACTCAACGATGCGGGCGTAGGCTTCATCAGCTCGCAGTCCACTTCACGTTTTTCCCTGTAGGAGTAGCCCCATGAACAGACATAAACCCATGCGCAACAAACAAACCCTGCTGCTGAGCTGCGCCTCAGTGTTGGTGCTGAGCCAGTCACTGGCCCACGCCGTCACCCAGGACAGTACCGACAAGCGGCCCAGGATCAATCTGTTTCCCACTTCGGTGGTGGAGAGTCTCAGCGAGACCTCCCGCGCCGCCAGGGAAATGGAGAGCGGCATGTACGAGGTCGTCGCCAGGCTGGACAAGCAGCAACAGGCCTATGCCAGCACCCATTGCGAGGGCAGCGATGACAAGGGTTGCTTGCAACTGCGCAAGGCCATCCGCGGCAGCTACAAGGACATGCTGGGTGTTATGCAGGAGAGCATTCCGCAGATGCGCAACACGCTCGATAGCACCGCCAACTCCATGGGTACCAGCCTGCGCTCGGAAATCGGGCGCAAGATGACGCCGGGGGATGTACAACGCGTGCTCGCCGGGCGCAGTGCCAGCTCTCCCGCCATGCCCGGGGTAAGTACCAGCCCGGCGCGCCAGGGCAAGCTCAGCAAGATGTTCTCCCGCTATTACGAACTGGTAAAGCGTGGCGGCAAACAGGCGGACGCACTGCCCGTACTGGCATCGCAAATCTACCTGGATTCCATGCAGTCGCTGTATTTCCTGGACCTGATAGAAGCTGAGATCGGCTCCCAGAGCACGGAGCTGGTGTTGGAGCTGGAGTGGGGTGAGCTAACCGACCAGATCAGCGCCACCGTGACAGACGTTAAAACCCTGCTCTGGGGTGACACAGATCGCAGCGAAGATATCCTGGAAGTTGGCCTCGAACAGGCGACGCCGCAGGATACTTACGGCGACTTGTTAGTGAAATAAATTGAAATGGGAATGGAGGACAGATCGATGAAACTGACACACAGGAAAATCGCAATTCGAACCGGGCTCGCTGCGCTACTGGCCACACTGGGCGCCTGCAGCCAACAACCACTCAAGCAAGTAGACCACTGCCGCCTGGCACCCAGCAACAATGTTGACCGCATGTTCGCCCAGGTGTCCGGGAAACTGCAGGACAGCAGTTGCCACTACTCCTACCCGGAGTATCGGCAACAGTTACTTGCCGCCGCCAAGGGTTCACCGGGGCCGGACAACGAAGCGCGCTTTGCTTCCTTGCTGCGCGACAGTATCGATCGCGGTGTGATTTCCAAGCGGCAGGGGCAGGCGCTGTTCAGCCAGTACTTCGACCCCGAATTCTACGCGGTCAAGGCGGAGGCACGCAGTAATTGCTCTTCCCTGCGGCGCAAGGAGCAGATGTATGCCGCCATGCGCGAGGAGCTGGCCTACAAGCGCGAGGGTATGTTGGAGATTCTCGAGGACGAGGCACGTTTCCGTCAGGCCCAGCAACACTACAGTGACCTGCGCCTGGTCTTCGATGCTGTTGAAGTAGCGTGCACACAGGAGCTGTAGCAGGCATGGGTAGATCACGCAGACAAGCCGGCGGTTTCCTGCAGGGCCTGATCCTGGGATTGAGCGCCAGCGTCGCCGCCCTGCTGCTACTGCCCCTGCTCTGGCCGGACCAGGGCGCAGTCATTGCCCTGTCCGATTATGCCGCGCCTGCTTTGTCACAGGTCTGGCAGGCGCTGGATAAGAACCTGCAGGGCTCGATACTCCCCTTCGCCCTGGCCGTGCTTACCTACCTGAGCCAGTTACAAAAGCTGCAGACCCTGTTAAGCACACCAGAACCGGCTATTGATCGCGTTCTTCGGCACGAACAGTTGTTGGACCTCAGCGCCAACCTGTTCTTTGGCATCGGCGTGATATGGACTGCAATTGGCATGCGCGACGCGCTGATCCACGGACTCGGAGACCCGGTTGTATCCTCCACCGCGGACGCGTTCAGTGTTTTGCAGCGCCTGGTCGACGGCGGCATCTTGCTGGCGCTGAGTACCACGATTGTTGGCGGCGTCGGCGGTTACCTGATGCGGGTCGTCAAATCCGTGGTGCTGGGCAAGGCATTAGCCACGCTGTACTTACGTGAAAGCCAGCAACCCGCGGCGGAGAGCCTCGCAGCCCTGCAACATATTGAACAATTGTTGCAACAGCGCGGGGTCGAGCGGGAAGCGCCGTGAAACAGCTCTTGCTGAATTCCAACGACGATGCGGAGCTGGAGGCCCTGCAAACAGATGTGATGCGCTTTGTGGCGATTCTGGGCCTGTGCCTGGCGGCAATTTTCTCGCTGGTACAGCGTGCCTCGCTGGAACAGCTGCCACCGACTATCACCCCAGAAGTTCCCCTGCAGTCACCGGTCACTGCTGCTGCGCAGCCAGAATCAGAGCCGCCCGCGAGACCTGCCCCTCCACGCCCAGCAACGCAGGCCGTAGTCACAGCCACCCCCAAACCGAGACCCACACCCGCATCTAAACCGCAACCGACACCTGCACCAACACCCGCACCCGCACCCGCAAAACCGTCAAACACCGGCTTTAGTCTGGAGTTCGAATCTGCCGCCGCGCTGATGGCGCTGCTGCAAGGCGGACAACTGCAGTTGTATGCACAGGCAGATGGGAATTTCTGGTCGGCGGATGAACGCGGTCGTTTCGCAGCCATAGCGGCACCACAAAGTTACTACGGCATGGACAGCGACACCGTGCCTCCGGCGCTGGTCGCCTCATTGGCAGGGACCAGCGCCGCTACCGGCGTGGCCTGGGGGGTTGCCCTGGCGCCAGCTATCGTCGAACAAATGCAGCAACTCATGCACAGCAACGAGGCTGGCAATATCGTCATCGGCGGCACTGGCCGCGTTCAACTGGAGCCGTAGCGGCCGCAATGGCGGCACTTGCTTGTGCTGTCTTGTTTGCTGTGACTTGTTTGGGGTGTACAGCTGGCCCCGGTCAGGCTACAGCGGGAGCAGGTCTGGAATAGAGCGCCGGTGAACGGCTTACTCGTCACCACCCTGGGGGCTGGGCGTCATTGCACCAAAGGGAAAGGAGGAGACATTGCCGCTGGCACCGCTGCTCTCACTAACCTTGGCAGAGCCCTCTTTCTCCACCTCGTCGATGCGGATGATGGAATGAATGGGTATATAGCTGCGCTTGACCCCATTGAACTCATTCTTGAGTTTTTCTTCAGAGGGATCGACTACCAGCTGGCTGCGTTCGCCGAACAGTAGCTCCTCGATTTCCATAAAGCCCCACAGGTCACTTTGGAATATCTGGCGGGCGTACACCTCAAAAACCTGGTTCTGATTCAGGAAGATTACCTTGTAGATGGGTTGGGCCATAGGATCCATTGATCTGGTCAAATTTTGGGCGCGCAATACTAACATAAGTCGTCTATAATCCGCTGCCCAAAATTTGATCAGATCCAAACCGGCAATATTCAGGACATACGGAAACACTGTGGCGAAAAAGCTCTACATACAAACTCATGGCTGCCAGATGAACGAATACGATTCCAATCGTATGCGCGACCTGCTCGGCGAAAGCCATGACATGATTCCTGCCCAGACCCCGGAAGACGCCGACGTATTGCTGCTAAATACTTGTTCTATAAGGGAAAAAGCCCAGGAGAAGGTGTTTCACCAACTGGGTCGCTGGAAGCATCTTAAAGAGAAGAATCCCGATCTGGTCATTGGCGTCGGCGGCTGCGTGGCCAGCCAGGAAGGCGAGGCGATAGGCAAACGCGCGCCCTACGTGGACCTGGTATTTGGCCCCCAGACCCTGCATCGGCTGCCGGAAATGATGGCACAATCCGCATCCTCCCGTGCCGGTGGCAGAAAAGGGCCGGTAGTGGTTGATGTCAGCTTCCCCGAGATTGAGAAGTTCGATCGCCTGCCCGACCCCAGTGTCGACGGTCCCAGCGCCTTCGTCTCCATCATGGAAGGCTGCAGCAAGTACTGCACGTTCTGCGTGGTGCCCTATACCCGTGGCGAGGAAGTCAGCCGGCCCCTGGATGACGTCATTGCCGAGGTTGCCGGCCTCGTCCAACAGGGCGTCCGTGAGGTCAACCTGCTGGGCCAGAATGTGAATGCCTATCGCGGTGAGAGTCATCTCGGCGAGATCGTCGATTTTGCCGAGTTGCTGAGCTATGTTGCCCGCATTGAGGGCATAGAGCGGATTCGCTATACCACCTCACACCCGGTCGAGTTCTCGGACGCCCTGATCGATGCCTATGCCGAGATTCCGCAGCTGGTGGATCACTTACACCTGCCGGTACAAAGCGGCAGCGACCGGATACTGATGGCCATGAAGCGCGGGCATACGGTTCTGGAGTACAAGTCCAGGATCAGGCGGCTGCGGGCCATACGCCCGGACATCAGCATATCCTCTGACTTCATCATCGGCTTCCCCGGCGAGACCGAGGCGGACTTTGCCGCCACCATGAAACTGATTGAAGAGATCGGCTTCGACGTTTCCTTCAGCTTTATTTACAGTGCCCGCCCCGGCACACCGGCGGCCGAACTGCCCGATGAAACCGATGAGCAAGTCAAGAAGCAGCGGCTGCAGATACTGCAAACCAGCATCAACCAGCAGGCCATGGAAATCAGCCGGCGCATGGTTGGCCGGGAAGTACGGGTGCTGGTCACCGGTGTTTCCAGGAAGGACCCGGGACAGCTGCAAGGCCGCACCGAGAACAACCGGGTGGTTAATTTCCGCTGCGACGACCACAGCCTGATCGGCAATTTCGCAGATATCCTGATTGAAGAAGCGCTGCCTAACTCGCTGCGTGGAAACCTGGCGCCGCAACTCGCGGTTGACTGCGGCTAAATCCCCGTTATCCTTAGACTTATGTGAGATGCCGCACCGCGGCTTACCGACTAATTTGAACAGCGACGAACCTCCCAGTCCATACAGCTTTACGCTGGAACCCGATGACGCCCGTCACCTCGCCATGCTCTGTGGCCAGCTTGACCAACACCTGAGACAAATCGAACAGGGTCTCGGCGTGACTGTGCACGCTCGTGGCAACCAGTTCACGGTCAGCGGCAAGGCCAGCGCCACAGCCAGCAGCTTACTGCGCGAGTTGTATGCAGATATCTGCGTCGGCGTCGGCTTGAGCCCTGAGTCACTGCACCTGCAATTACAGCAGGCCATACTGGAACAATCAGAATCAGGCTCGGCGGACAGTGCAGTGCCGGCGGCAGAGCTTCCCGACGGCGAGCTGAACAACGCCGTGGAAAATATCGCCATCATTCGCACCAAGCGCGCCTCGGTTAAGCCACGGGGTAAGAACCAGCAGAGTTATGTGCGCAGTATCGGCAAGTCTGATATTAATTTCGGCATTGGTCCGGCCGGCACCGGCAAGACCTACCTGGCGGTAGCCTGTGCGGTAGAAGCCCTGCTCAACGATCGGGTGCGACGCATCCTGTTGGTGCGACCAGCGGTGGAAGCCGGCGAAAAGCTGGGTTTCCTGCCCGGCGACCTGTCACAGAAAATCGACCCCTATCTGCGTCCTCTCTATGACGCCCTCTATGAAATGCTGGGTTTTGAGACCGTCAACAAGTACATCGAGCGCAACATCATCGAAGTCGCGCCGCTGGCGTTCATGCGCGGACGAACCCTCAACAACTCCTTCATCATCCTCGACGAGGCGCAAAACACGACCCGCGAGCAGATGAAAATGTTCCTGACCCGGATAGGCTTTGGCTCTACCGCGGTGATAACCGGGGATGCCACCCAGATCGACCTGCCCAGGGGCAGCCAGTCGGGCCTTACCCATATCATGAACGTGCTGGATGACGTTGACGGTATCGGCTTTACCTATTTCCAGTCTCGCGACGTGGTCAGGCATCCTCTGGTACAACGCATTGTCGAGGCCTATGAAAGCTTCGACAGCAGCAATACCAGCAGTCTGGACCAGTCCCGTTCGTGAATACCGTTATGGATACCTCACTGGACCTGCATGTGGACATTCAGACTGCCTGCGCCGAGCCCGTTCCCGACGAGGACGACATACGACGCTGGATAGCTGCCGCACTGGCGAGTGCCGCACTGCCGAGTGCCGCTGGCAGCAATACTGCCGAAGTAGAGCTCAGCCTGCGCCTGGTGAGTGAGACCGAGATGACGACCCTGAACCAACAATATCGCGGCAAATCCGGTCCGACCAACGTGCTGTCATTTCCCGCCGACTTGCCCGCCGGCGTCGACCATCCCCTGCTCGGCGACATTGTGATCTGCCCGGCGGTGGTAATTCGTGAGGCCGCACAGCAGGGGAAAACAGAAAGCCAGCACTGGGCCCACATGCTGGTACACGGCAGCCTTCACTTACTGGGCTACGATCATATCGACTGCAATGAAGCCGAGGTCATGGAAGCATTGGAAACAGACATTCTGCAATCTCTGGGCTGCCCTTCTCCCTACGAGAGCGCACCCAACACTAGCCACAACGGCGTTACTGGCGCCGAGGTGCGGACATGAGCCAGGAACGCCCCAGCCCCGAAGCTGATAAGTCCTGGCTGGAAAAAATTGCTCTGGCCTTCTCCTCCGAGCCCAAAACCCGAGAGGATCTTAGCGAGGTATTGCAAATAGCCTGCGAGAACGAGGTTATTGACGATGACGCCCGCAGTATTATCACCGGTGCCATGCAAGTTGCCGAGCAGCAGGTGCGTGACATCATGGTGCCGCGCTCGCAGATGGAGGTCATCAGGGCAGAGGCCTCCCTACAGGAGATTTTGCCGCAAATTATTCAATCCGCGCACTCCCGCTACCCGGTAATTGGTGAGAGTACTGACGATGTGCTGGGCATACTGTTGGTCAAGGACCTGCTGCCGCAGATACTTGAAGCCGACACTTCAAATTTGAGTGTGCTGAGCCTGCTGCGATCCAGCAACGTGGTACCTGAAAGCAAGCGACTCAATGTCCTGCTGCGCGAGTTTCGCCAGAACCGGAACCACATGGCCATCGTCATCGACGAGTATGGTGGCGTGGCTGGACTGGTCACAATCGAGGATGTGCTGGAGGAAATTGTCGGCGAGATTGAAGACGAAACCGATCTCGAGACCGACGCCTTCATTCGCAAACTGGGCAGCGGTGATTATATGGTCCGCGCACTCACGCCAATTGACGACTTCAATGAAGCCTTCGAGGTCGACTTTAGCGACGACGAGTTCGACACCATCGGCGGCCTGGTGATGCAGCAATTTGGGCATATGCCCAGCCACAACGAGACCACCGAGCTCGACGGTATAGAATTCAAGGTTATTAACGCCGACCAGCGCAAGATCAACAGCCTGCGCGTACGCGTTCGTGATATCTGAGTCGGTGAGCTGGCGGCGGGAGGCGGGTCCAAGCCTGCTGGCACTGTTCGCCGGCAGCCTGATTACACTCTCCCTGGCGCCCTATAACATCTGGCCGGCGGCCATTCTCAGCTGCTGTTTGTACCTGGGCTTACTGCGCACTTGTTCGGTGCGCACCGCCATCTGGCGCGGCTGGCTGTTTGGGCTGGGCCTGTTCGGAACCGGCGCCTCCTGGGTCTATGTCAGCATTCACGATCATGGCAACGCCGGCGTACCACTGGCGGCCTTGCTGACCTTGCTGTTCTGCGGTGGCCTGGCGCTGTTACACGCCTTGTTCGCCTGGCTGTACACACGCTTCCTGCGCGACCTCATGGCCGGCATGCTGGTCGGCTTCCCGGCCCTGTGGGTACTGATGGAATGGCTGCGTAGTTGGTTGCTAACGGGATTTCCCTGGCTGTACATCGGTTACTCCACGCTGGATACCTGGGCCGAGGGTTGGGTTCCGGTCATCGGCGTATTTGGTGTCTCATTGCTGTGTGCCTTCAGCGCCAGCTGCTTCTACCTGGCCTATATGCGCCGACACATGCAGGCATACCTGATCTATACCACCATGGTGGCCAGTCTCTGGTTCATCGGCTGGCAGTTGCAGCAAGCCAAGTGGGTGGCACCAGCCAGCGCCACCACACTTAGCGTCGGCATAGTGCAGGCCAATATTCCCCAGGACCTGAAATGGCGACGGGAATACTATGAGCCGACACTGGATCTGTATCGATCCATGACCACACCATTGCTGGGCAAGGATATCGTCCTGTGGCCAGAGTCGGCCATTCCCAACTATTACCAGCGCGCCCAGGGTTTTCTCCTGCCCCTGTCCCGGCGTGCCTACGACAAGGGCACGGCACTGGTCACCGGCATCCCCTGGCGAGTGGAGGGCGACAGCGAATATCACAACAGCATTGTGGCCCTGGCGCAGGGTTCTGGTGAGTACCACAAACAACGACTGGTACCCTTCGGCGAGTACGTGCCACTGGAAGGGCTACTGCGTGGCATGATCGACTTTTTCAACCTGCCCATGTCCGCGTTTAGCGCGGGGGATCCCGAGCAAGCTCCCCTCATCCTGCATGACTTCCGGGTTGCACCTTTCATCTGCTACGAGATTGTCTACCCCGACCTGGTGCGCGACTTCGCCCAGCGCGCCGACCTGATGATCACCATCAGTAACGACAACTGGTTTGGCGACTCTATTGGGCCCATCCAGCATCTGCAGATGGCGCGCATGCGGGCCCTGGAAAATGGTCGCTACCTGATTCGTGGCACCAACAACGGCATCTCCGCCATTATCAATGAACGTGGCAAGCTGGTCGCCAGCAGCCCGCAGTTTGAGCGGGTCAGCCTGGAGGGCGAAGCCCAGGTAATGCTGGGCGCCACCCCGTTTTCGCGGATTGGCTCCATGCCAATCATCATCCTCTGCGCACTGCTGTTGGCACTGGTGTTGGGAGTGGGAACCATGGGGCTGCGGCTACAGCACGACTAGGAATCGAGGTAGCGTAATAGCCGCTCCAGGCCTTCCTGCAGCTGTGCATGATTGCGGGCGAAGCAGATCCTGATGTGCTGCTCATTGCCCTCGCCAAAGGTATAACCGGGGGCCACGCCAACATCTTCTGCCTCCAGTAAGCCCAGGGCAAAGTCCATGCTGGATTCAATACCGTCTATCCGCGGAAAGGCATAGAACGCACCCGCTGGCTGCTGCAGGGTGATACGCGGATGCCCGCCAAGCACCTGCATGACGATATCGCGACCGCCGGCATAATGGGCCAGGCGCTCCCCTACTAACTCCTCGCCGTCGCGCAGGGCCGTAGCTGCCGCCCGCTGGGCAAATACTGTGGCGCCTGTGTTGAAGTTCTCTGACATGATTTGCCAGGCGGTGGCACTGGCACGGGGTGTAATCACCCAGCCCAGGCGCCAACCGGTCATGGCCCAGGATTTGGACAGGCCATAGATGATCATAATGGGATCATCCTCTTCGGCTATTGTCAGGAAGGACGGCGCCGACACCCCGCCGTCATAGACCATGCGGTGATAGACCTCATCGGCAATCAGCAGGATCTGGCGTTCCCGGCAAAACTCAAGCAGCTGCAACTGATCCGCCGCGGTCATTACCCAACCGGTTGGGTTACAGGGTGAATTTACAAATATACAGCGGGTGTGCGGCTGCACTGCCGCAATGATTTCTGCAGCCGACAACTCCCAGCCGTTTTCGGTGAGACGCTGGCGCACCGAAGAAAATTCGGCCCCGGTAATGCGCAGGGTCATTTCAATATTGGGCCAGTGCGGTCCGACTGCCAGCGCGTGGTCGCCTTTCTGCAATGCCATCTGCGCGGCGATGGTGACGCACAGCATGGAAGACCCCGGCACCGTGATTCGGTCCGGGTGTACGTCCACGGCGAAGGTCCGCTGCAGGTAGTCGCCAATAGCCTCGCGTAGATGCAAGGTGCCGCGGGTGAAATTATAGAAGGTCTCGCCGTCTTCCAGCGCGGCAATCGCCGCGTCGCGGATAAAACCGGGGGTGACCAGGTCGCCCTCACCAAACCACAGCGGGATAACACTGGGATCACCCAGGCGCGGCGTCGCCACCCGGGCAATGCCACTGGGAGGCAAACTGTTGATGTCCTTGCGGATATATTTCAAAGACGGGCACCCGGTCGGGGAAAGCCCTAGTATAGCCAGAGATGGAGTTTTGTCCTGCGGCTCGCTAGCCTACGGTTACACCATGCAGAAACTTCAGGGATGCGCTGCGATCAAAAAAGCAGCCTGCGGTAAAACCTTCGCGCTCAGCGAGGTCACAGAATTGGCGGGCCTCGTCCAGGCGCGGCGATTTATCACTGTCGACCAGCACCGAAACCCGGGCCTCCAGCTCTTCCAGGTGGCTTGCGATAAAGCTGGCAAAGGCTCGCAGGTCTTCCATGCTTTTAATCTCACTGGGCTCGCTGACATCCAGTAATACAGAAGGACGATGTGCGGCCGACGGTGAGGACAGGGACAAGCCCAGCGCGAAAGCTTCCATTACATCATCAATGGAAAAGTTGTCACGGAGTTGCAGCTCGAGGACTGAGTCCACTAATGCAGCGCTGACGGACATGGTGAAAACCTCTTTTCATCACAATCGTAAATTGGACTGTAAGCTTGGTACCAAAACGTGAATACCACTAGCAAAAAGGTTCCAAAGCGTTACCCGGTTCACACAACTTTTCTGTTGGTGTGAACCAGTTCACGAAGAAAAACGGTTTACTGCCTGGATTATCGAACCGATGACGTCCGGCGCAGCCGCCAGGGATTCAGCAACAGGGCTGGAGTCTGCCGCAGATAGGCCTGGTAGTCCGGATCTTCACCCCAACGCCGCCTGGCCCTGGCTTCCAGCATTTTGACTCCGCTGACCTGGGTGAGCAGCAGGTAGACAAAGCACGGGGACACCAGGGTGAGGTACTGCCACCCTGAAAGCAGGGGCAACGCAGATACGGCGACACCGCACCAGAGCAGGATTTCTCCAAAGTAGTTCGGGTGGCGCGAACAACGCCACAGGCCCTGGTTAATAAACCTGTCTCTATTCTCAGGGAGTTTACGGAAATTGCGCTTCTGCTGATCGGCGACCACTTCAATAATAAAACCGACGAGCCACATCGAAGCGCCCAGCGCTGCGTATAAACCCGGCGTCTGTGCCTGTGCCGAGGTGATGGCGGCGAGACCCGCGGAGAAGGTAATGAACACCCACAGCCCCTGCAGCGTCCAGGTCATCAGGAAGCGCAGGGCATCGGGCTTGATGCTGGCAAATCGGCTGTCCTCGCCATCCGCCATGATCCTGATAAACAGGAAGCTGCCTAGCCGGGCGGCCCAGACTATGACCATGCCAGCAATGAGCAGGCTACCGGCGTCATTATGGCCGGACAAACCCACAGCTATTAATGCCAGGCTGATGTAAGTGATGCTGCCCGCCAGGTCGTAAAACTTTTCTGTCTGGAACAGGTAGGCAGGGAAGAACAGTAGCCACTGAATGCTAAATGCCACGACGCCACACAAAGCGAACAGCGGTATACCAGCCACACTCACACCGCCCTGGCTACCCGCAACGGCCATCGCTGTGGCGATACTGACCGAGACGACAATGCCCAGTAAGGAGAGAACCCAGCCCTTCATGCGGCTCTTCTTTTAAGCGGCAGGCTACGCGACCGGGGATTCATACTCGCCCTCCTCCAGCAACTGCCAGCGACTACTGCTGCGCATTCCAGGCATCGCAAATCTCGCCCGGGTTAGCCATCCATACATCTTCCTGTGCACTGACATACTCCAGTGCACGCTCCAGGTGAGCGATGCGATGAGGCTGGCCCAGCAACCAGGGATGGATATTCAGGGCCAGGATGCGGCCGCCCTGTTGCGCCGCCTCCGCCAGCAGGTAGTCAGTGGCGTCGATGACCTGCTCGACCCAGGATTCTTCCGAGTGCAGGTTTTGGCCAATGACAAAGTAGTCCTCCAATTCCGTGGACAGGGGCATGGCGATAAGTTCGCCGCTGTCGGTACGGAAGCGGTAAGGCATGTCGTCATTGACCCAGTCACAGAAATACTCGATGCCGTTGGCTTTGAGCAGGTCCGGGGTCTGGGCAGACTCGTTCCGGGCTGGGCTGATCCAGCCGCGAACAGGCTGCCCACTCAGCGTACGCAGGCTGTCCAGGCTGCGCTGTACCAACTCCGCTTCCTCGGCGGCATCCTGGCCACCGTAATGCAGGGCATCCATGTGGTAGCCGTGGCACAGAATCTCATCACCGCGCTCCCTGATGGCGCCCATCAAATAGGGAGCGCGTTCGGCCAGGCGCGTGTTCATGGCAAAGCCGGGCTTGATGCCATAGTGATCAAACGCCCGCAGGAAACGATACACCCCCACCCGATTGCCGTAATCGCGCAGGGAGAAATGACGCAGGTCCGGATAGGGCATGGTCATACCGCCGGGCACTTTGAATGGCGTACCCTGCTGGTTGAGTGGGTAGAATTGCAGACCCACGTTAATCCAGACGGCCAGTTTCCTGGCCTGCGGCCACTGCACCGGCTTGCGCTCGCTGAGCATGGACCAGTCGTAGCGATCGTGGTCCATGCCGTGCTGGCGCCTGGGGTATTGCAGGTAGCTATCATCAAGACTCACGCCACCGCCTCCCCACCGTTTTTAGCGGCTATGTCGGCCAGGGCCAGGTCGTAGTAGTGCTCCAGGTAGTATTCGGCGATCTCGCGACCGGTTGTTACCCACACATCATCGTGACCGGTGATGTATTCCAGCGCCTCTTCGAAGGCGCGCATGCGATGCGGGCAGCTGACCTGGTAGTTGTGGGTGGGGATACACATGATGGTGCCACTGTCGGCACCCTCGGCGTAAAGCCTGTCGAAGTTGTCCTTGAGTTGCTGTCCATAGCGACGCGGCTCAATCTTGTTCACCACGTAGGCGATGGTGTCGTTCATCTCCAGCGAATAGGGAATCGATACAAATCGTTTGCCACTGCGCAAGGATATCGGTGTGGGCTGGTCGTCGTGAAACAGGTCACAGCTATAGATGCCGCCCTCATCACCGAATAATTCGGTACCGACCTCGGCAAACAGGTCCAGGGTCAACTCTGAGTGCGACAGGGCCGGGGCCAGGTAGCCGGCGCAGGCCTGCTCGGTGTGTCGGTAAATAGTGTCCATGGCGTCGCGGATCATCTCCCGCTCCTGCGCCTCACTCATGCCATAGGTATAACGCGTGTTGTAGATGCCGTGGCTGAAGAACTCCCAGTCACGCTCCCGGCACATGGCAATGATTTCCGGATGATGCTCGCACAGGGCTGTGGACAGCGAGATAGAACCGCGAACATTGTATTTATCCAGCAACTCCATTTGCCGCACGTGACCAACCCGGTTGCCGTAGTCACGAATACTGTAGCCGCCCACCGCCGGCGTCGGCCGCGGCCAGGGCGCGCGCTCTGGATTTGACGGTGGCTCCAGTTCGTAGAACTCAATATTTGGTGCCACCCAGAAAGCCAGCCTGGCGCCATTGGGCCATTCTATTTTTGGGCGATCGCGATAGGGCCAGTAGTCGTAGAAGCCTGGATCTTCTTTCATGGCCGCACCCTGCCTTTAGTCAATCTGCTCATCCAGCCAGTCAAACACTTCCTGCACGTCCAGTACATCGCAGTATTTCAGGGACAGGTCGGTGAGGTTGGCATAGTGATAACTCTCGTGCTTATCCGCTACACACTCCTCCGGAACGATGGTGCGATAGCCCCGGGACAGGGATTCCACCCCGGTCGCCCGGATACAGCCGGAGGTAGAACCGCCAGTCAGCACCAGCGTATCCACCTGGTGCCAGACCAATAGGGACTGCAATTGGGTTTCAAAAAAAGCCGAGGGCATTTTTTTCAGGTAAATCACATCCTTTACCGTATCGATCTCCAGACGCTCATCGAATTTTGAGCGTTCCGAGTCAAACTTGATGTTTTGCAGGGAGTCCGGAGTATCGGTGCGGGTGCCCCATATGCCTGCATCCTCGCCGGAGTCCATGTAGGCCACGTGAGTCCACACCACCGGCCAGCCCAGGGCACGAAAGCGCAGCGCCAGCCGATTGACGTACTCCAACTGGCGCGGGTCGGTCTCATAGGCGGTGGCGAACAGGTCGGTGCGGGTATAGGCCTGCTGTGGGTCGATATTGACCAGCGCCGCCTTGCTGCCAAAGCCAAAGCGCTTGCGCGCCGGGTTGGCTTTCACCTCCAGGTAGATTTCCTTTGCTGTCTTGGTGGTGGTCTCCACGGCCGCCCTGCCTCCCGCCTAAGCTGTAAATGATATAAAGCTATGTATTTATAACATGGGGCACCGCTGGCCGCCAAAACTGGCCCTGCCAGGGTCGCTGCCAATCGCAGCCAGCCGGATTTACTGGTAGAATGCGCGGTCTTTTTTCAGGACCCAAGCCACACATCATGGATGCACAATACCAGGCCCGGGAGCTCGAGCAGGCCGCCCAACAATACTGGGACGAACACGGCAGCTTCAACGTCAAGCAGGACGACACGCGGGAGAAGTACTACTGCCTGTCGATGCTGCCCTACCCCAGTGGCGCACTACACATGGGGCACGTGCGTAATTACACCATCGGTGACACCATTGCCCGCTTCCAGCGCATGCAGGGGCGCAATGTTTTGCAGCCCATGGGTTGGGATGCCTTTGGCATGCCGGCGGAAAATGCCGCCATCCAGAACAATGTGCCACCCGCCACCTGGACCGCTGAGAATATCAATGAAATGCGCCGCCAGCTCATGCAGCTGGGCTTCGCCTTCGATTGGGAGCGGGAAATCGCCACCTGCCATCCCGAGTACTATCGCTGGGAACAGTGGTTTTTCACCCGCCTGTTCGAAAAGGGCCTAGCCTACAAGAAAATGGCCGAAGTTAACTGGTGTGAAACTGACCAGACCGTACTCGCCAACGAGCAGGTAGTCGATGGCTGCTGCTGGCGCTGCGACGAGCCGGTGGAACGCCGCGAGATGGCCCAGTGGTTTATCAAGATCACCGACTATGCCGAGGAGCTGCTTCGCGATCTCGACAAGCTGGAACACTGGCCCGAACAGGTGCGCACCATGCAGCGCAACTGGATTGGCCGCTCGGAAGGCGTCAACCTGCGCTTTGGCCTGGAAACAGCACTGACCACCGGCGAAGACTCGCTGGAGGTCTATACCACCCGCCCCGACACCCTTATGGGTGCCACCTATGTAGCGGTGGCGCCACAGCACCCGGTGGCGCAGCAGGCGGCTGCCGGCAATCCTGAGCTGTCGACATTTATAGAAGAGCAGAGTCGCGGCAAGGTGGCCGAAGCGGAACTGGCCACCATGGAGAAACTGGGCATGGCCACGGGCCTCAACGCCTTGCATCCACTGACCGGTGAGCCGGTACCAATCTGGATCGCCAACTTCGTGCTGATGTCCTATGGTTCCGGCGCCGTGATGTCGGTGCCTGGTCACGACGAGCGCGACCACGAATTTGCTCGCAAATACCAGTTGCCGATCCAGCAGGTTATCGCCAGGACCGATGACGAACATGAGTACCAGGTGGAACAGTGGCAGGACTGGTATTCCGACAAGGACGATATCGTCACCGTGAACTCTGGCGAATTTGACGGACTGGGTTTCGAGGCCGCCTTCAACGCCATCGCCGATAAACTCGGCGCCCAGGGCCTGGGCGAACGTACCGTAAACTATCGACTGCGAGACTGGGGCGTGTCGCGCCAGCGTTACTGGGGCGCACCCATACCCATCATTTACTGTGACGACTGCGGCGCCCTGCCGGTGCCGGACCAGGATCTGCCGGTGGTACTGCCTACCGAGGTGGAATTCGAGGGTATCGGTTCACCGATCAAGAAGATGCCTGAATTCTATGAAACCAGCTGTCCCGGCTGCGGCAAAGCGGCGACCCGGGAAACTGACACCTTCGACACGTTTATGGAGTCCTCCTGGTATTACGCCCGCTACTGCTGCCCGCGCAACGGCGAGGCGATGCTGGACGGCGAAGCGGACTACTGGACCCCGGTAGACCAGTATGTGGGCGGCATAGAACACGCCATCCTGCACCTGCTCTACGCGCGCTTCTACCACAAGCTGATGCGCGATGAAGGCCTGGTCAACTCAGATGAGCCCTTCACCCGCCTGTTGACCCAGGGCATGGTACTGAAAGATGGCGCCAAGATGTCCAAGTCAAAAGGCAATACCGTCGCTCCCCAGGGCCTGATCGACCGCTACGGCGCCGACACTGTGCGCTTGTTCAGCATGTTCGCGGCACCGCCCGACCAATCCCTGGAATGGTCTGACGCCGGTGTGGAGGGCGCCCACCGTTTCCTCAAGCGCTTGTGGAAACTGGTTGCCGCCCACGTAGAAGCGGGTGAAGCCGTCGCGCTTGATAGCAGCAATTTTGACGACGTACAAAAAGCCGTGCGCCGCAAGACCCATGCAACCATCGCCAAGGTCGGCGATGATTACGGCCGCCGCCAGACCTTCAACACGGCTATCGCCGCCGTGATGGAGTTGAGCAATGAGTTAGGCAAACTCGAGGATCGCAGCGGGCAAAACCTGGCAATCGAGCGCGAAGCCCTGCGCGCCGCGGTATTGATGCTGGCACCGATCGTCCCGCATATTTGCCACACATTGTGGCAGGCATTGGGCGGTGAGGGCACGGTAATGGACCAGGCCTGGCCCGAGCTGGACGAATCCGCCCTGGTGCGCGACAGCATCGAGCTGGTAATACAGGTCAATGGCAAGGTGCGCGCACGCATGGAGGTTGCCGCCCAGGCCGACAAGGACACGGTCGAAGCCCTGGCCCTGGAGCAGGATAATGTACAGAAATTCCTGGAAGGGAATACTGTGCGCAAAGTTATCGTTGTGCCAGGCAAATTGGTTAACATAGTGGCCAACTAAGCCACGTAAGCCTCGCGAGTATCCCACTGTGAATCGAATCCATGCCTGCCTCTTGATCGTGCTGATGTCGCTGCTGAGCGCCTGTGGCTTTCATTTGCGCGGCAGCATCAACCTGCCACCGGCGTGGAACGATTTGCACCTGGCCAGCGCCAGCCCCAACAGTGAGCTGGCCCGGGCGTTTCGGGACAGGCTGGAAAACGCCGGTATTAGCTGGCGCGACCGGGCCGATGCCAACTACACGCTCGTCCTTGGTACCGAGCGCTTCGACCGGCGCAACCTGACCATCGGTGGCAATGCGCGCGCCTCCGAGTTCGAACTGAAGATGACAACCAGCCTGCAGGTAACTGATCGTGCCGGCAACGAGCTGATGCCCGAAACCGATGTGAGCAGCTACAAGATCATTACCAACGACCCGGAGAATGTCTCCGGCAAGCTGGAAGAATCCCGCCTGTTGCGACGGGAAATGCGCGACGAACTGGTGCAGCAGCTGATGCGCAAACTGCGCTTCCTCGCCACCGGTGGTTCCGCCAGCGACAGCACCTGATGCGGCTGCGGCCGGAACAACTGCAGGCCCAGCTGCAAAAGCAGCTACTCCCCGTATACCTGGTAACCGGCGACGAACCGCTGCTGGTACAGGAAGCCTGCGACGCCATTCGCGCGCGTTGTCGCGAGGCCGGTTGCAGCGACCGCGAGGTAATACACGTCGATGGGCGTTTCAATTGGGACAATCTGCTCGCGTCATCGGCGGAAATGTCGCTGTTCGCCGACAGCAAGCTCATTGAGTTGAGAATTCCCAGCGGTAAACCCGGCGCCAATGGCAGTAAAGCCCTGCTCGCCTATCTCGAGCGCCCGGTGGCTGACGACATTCTGCTGATCGTGGCGGGCAAAATCGACAAGCAGTCGACTAAAAGCAAGTGGTTCAAGGCCCTGGACAAGGCCGGCGCCGTGGTCCAGGTGTGGCCGGTCGATGCCCGGGAGTTGCCACGCTGGATGCAACAACGGCTGCAGCAAGCGGGCCTGAAGATCGACAAGGAGGCCCTGCAGTTACTGTGTGAGCGGGTGGAGGGCAACTTGCTGGCCGCGGTGCAGGAAATCGAGAAGCTGCGACTGCTCTGCCCCGGGGATCACATCACCGTTGAAGCCGTCAGTGAATCAGTGGCCGACAACGCCCGTTACAACCTGTTTGCCCTGGTCGACCGGGCCCAGCAGGGAGACGCCGCCGGGGCGCTGAAAATGCTGCAGGGTTTGCGTGCCGAGGGTACGGAAACCACTGTCGTGTTATGGGCATTGAGCCGTGAAATCAGGCTGCTCTACCAATGCCAAACCGATATCAGCCGCGGCCAGTCACAGCAGCAGGCCCTGCGCGCCCAACGGGTCTGGGACAAACGCCTGCCTATTGTCGGCGCCGGACTGGCACGACACCCGCTCAATGACCTGGCTGAACTGCTTCACCGGGCCAATCTTGCCGACCAGAGCATCAAGGGCCTGAACGCGGGCCAGCCCTGGGATCACCTCAGCGGCCTGGTGCTGGACCTGGCCCGGGGCGTACAGCCCGGCAGCTGATGACTCAGTCGGCCTCACCCGGCTGGTGGCATACCGCCTCAAATGTTACTAACTGTCTACTAAGGCGGGTTCACTTCACGCCGCCTTATGGCGTCCCATTTGCCTGACTTGTTGCGTTTGAGTACTGCTCAGAAACAAAGGCATAAAAACTATCGGGGTCCTCAAGCTTCGGTTCCGGGAATACATAGGCAAATGCCGTGTCCAGGAAAATCAGTATCATCCCCTGTTCACGCTCAATTTTTTTGACGATCGACCAGGCGTGATTCGCTCTATAGCCGTCACCCTCAGAGCTAATCCCTTGTTCACTAAATCTAAATATGTGACTCCCACAGAATGTACCTGAGTCAGAAGGCTCAAATGCCTTCTTGAGCTTGAACATATTGAAGAAGAACAAAGCCGATAGAAGTATAAAAAACGCACCCATTGCAGTAACAGTGGGCCAGTGAAAACTGCTGTATTGGTTGAATACAGACAAAAAGAAAATTGTGATAAGCATCCAGATGAGCATATTTACCCAGGGGCTACTCATCCAGCTCTTCAGGTTCTTGGGCAGCGTTTTCTCGGCATAGCCCTGAAATGACTTCCAGTCTTCCTTGTCCAGTGTAATTTGAATTTCCATACTCACCTGAAAATGTAAGGCTTCAGGTTGAGCCGGCGGTGTACCATCCACAACGACGACTTGTCATGTTTCAAGGCCACTGCTACAGTGTGTATATAACTTCTTTTTATACACACGTGGTGCGCCATGAGGACAAACATAGTTATTGACGACCAGCTAATGGCGGAAGCCCTAAAGGCTACTGGATTGAGCACAAAGAGGGAAGCTGTTGAAGAAGGCCTCAAACTCCTCGTAAGACGGAACAAGCAGCAAGATATTCGGAAATTGCGCGGTAAACTAAAATGGGAAGGAAACCTGGATGAGCTGAGAGGCTGTTCGTGATACTGGTCGATACCAGTGTATGGATCGATTACTTCAACGGTGTAGAGAATAATCACACCAACGCGCTGGACTCAGCACTTGAAGAGGGCACCGTAGCAATAGGTGACCTAATATTCTTAGAGATACTGCAGGGTTTCAAAAAAGACCGGGACTTTCTGAGCGCAAAGACCACGCTCGAAACCCTGGACCAGTTTGAGATGTTCGGGCACAGCATGGCCCTCAAAAGTGCAGAAAATTACCGCGCACTAAGGAAAAAGGGAGTGACGATAAGAAAAACTGCTGATGTAATCATTGCCACTTTTTGCATCGAAAATAAGATCCCCTTGCTATTCAGCGACCGGGACTTCACTCCATTCGTTGAACATCTGGGGTTACGCGCGGTAGTCGAGGAAACATAAGGCCAGCACAAACGGCGACTGATCGTGCACCTCTCTGGTGTCGGAATAATTCCGTCCACTAAAGTGGTAAAGATCACTTGTAAGTCATCGTTTCGCCAGGCTGTGAAGCACGTAGAATGTCACAAGCAAGTAAACCGCTGTAGCCACATGCTTTAAGATCACCTGCATGGGTGCCAACGCTTGATAAGCAAGAACAGCATCAGTGACCGGCATTGCCAGCCCAAAAATAGCGGCCCATTTCAATGTTCTGTAGTCTTTCAAATATAAGAGATAGCCAATAATCAAAGCTACAAACAAGGTTCGTGACGAATAGATTTTGACCCAATCTGAGTCTCCAGCCACATGCAACTCAGTTCCTCTTAATAGCGCAAAGGCAGCTGGGTCAGCGAAAGCGTAAATTGCATAGATGCCTTGTAAGATAGCCATCAAAGCGACTAACAAAAGACCTGTTATCTCAAGCTTGTTAAATTGTGGGCCCGTCATTTTCTATCCTTGATGGCATTTTATTTAAATAAGGAATAACGCCATGAGTGGGGGCGTCCCGGCGTAGCGGCAACCTTACCCTGTTATGTGCCATCGCCTGCCAACTGCGCCCAGCTATTGATTGTGCCAAGTAGGTAGAACAACCCGAACACACAACAAACTAGCGAGCTGGCAATCCAAAAAGTCACTGAATTTTGGGTAATGGCGGGATGGTTGCTAACAAATGGCAACACGAGGCCTGCGAAGCCACGAGCCAGGTAAATGAACGTTATGATAGAAAGAGCCAATCTCAGCAATGGGAGCCTCAAAATAACTCCAGCTCCTGAAAGAGCATAGAGCCCCCAAACAAATAATATTGCGGCGATTCCCAGTGTGATTAATGCTGGCTGGATACTGCCTTTCTCTGCCAAAGCAGCCATACCCTCCCCCGCGCCAAAAAATCGATACCAAGCAGGCCCACCAAAGACAACCGCCACATGGAGAAGAGAAGCAACAAAGCTTAGGACAGCAGCGCTTATGAGCTGATGGTTCCCACTCATCTTAAATTCCAGTTCGGCACATAACGTCGGTTTAAGATCACAGGCGGAACGAAGGTTTGCCTGTCCGGAGGAAACACGCAGTGCGGTAACGTACTAGATACCCTTGTTATGCGCTGTCTGTCTGGATTGAATATACGCTGCATAGCCTCATCGCCCTTATTTGCTAAATGGGGATCCTGCAAGATGCAGCATCGTATGGCTAGCAAGCGCAGCTTTCCTGTGTCTTGATGCGGATTGAAACTCAGGATCAGTAAGCATCTGCATGAATGCCCCTCGGGTGGGGAAGTACATGACAGCAGCTATATCCCAGGGCGGATCAGCAGGCCCAATCATCACTTGATCTATCAGAGTACTAAAAACAACCCGACCACCAAGTTCTACGATGCACTTACCTGCAACTTCTCCATATCGGGCGTAGGCCTCCCTCCCCGTGATGTCCGCCTCCGGCGTTCCATATTCTGGGTCATCTGGTTGATACTGAGCCCGCTCATTGAAATGGAAAAGATTCAACGCGCCTACTGGCTCGTCAGCAGGCATTGATTGCAACTTAGCTATCTGTTCTTCTGTGGGCATCAGCACAGACATAAAAGCCTCCACGTTGTTTGTTCCTGGTTTGCCCCATGTTACTACCCTCTAGTTGATCCAATAATGGAGTCAACTAAATTGGTGTAGGGTCAGCTGAGGCAAGCGCAGCTTGCCGAAGTCCGGGTGCATGCGATTGTTATGAGGCAGTTAGAATTTATCATTTCCTTCAGAATCTAGATTATTAATTTTTGTTTTCCCCAGTATTTTTAGTAATAGGTTTCTACAGAACCTTAACATGGGATACAGAATTGATGAGGCAGCTTTTGACTTGAAAATCCAATAGTTTATTCGATTGAATATCCCTGATCTGCTGCCAATGAGTGCCAGGGCATGAATGGCATCCGCACCGTAGTAAAGTTGCCCGCCCATCTTTAATACCATTCCTTGATCAATGTCGAGACCTTGAGATGTAATTTCTTCTATGATTTCGCTGTTTCCTCGCGCATCTACTATGCGTAAGTCTCCAACACTTTCTCGAATATTGACCACCTGGCAGTAAGCGTTACAAGCAGGACATTCTCGATCATAAACAAGCAGTATTTCTTCTCGTTTCACTCGGTTAGTCCTGCCTCATAACGCTTCAAGCAAGCACGCGTTTACGCGTCGCTTTGCCTTTTCTTGTTAGCTGCGATATCTCGCAATGAGCCAGATACATACTTGTGGATTATGCTTGAAACCAGTGTTTGATAGGGAATGCCTTCTTCAGATGCCCTTGACTGAACCGCAATAAGGTCGCGATTTGATATGCGAATATTAATCCGTTTATCCTTCTTGAAAGTATTAGTGGCTGCTGCCTCCAGTTCTTTTCTTCGCGCTTCCGTCAGTGTGGATTCAAATTCTCCCGACTCCACAGAATCCAGGAGTTCTTTTTCCTCTTTAGAGAGCTTTACCTTACTCATGAGCCACCTCTCAGATATAACTTGGTGAATTTTCTACTAGGTATCACGGTCTTCAGAAATATCTCGTCTTCCGTTTCGACATACGGTACCAAGTGGACGTATTGATCTATCGCCACAATAAATATTTTCTGGTGGGGATAGTCGGCTGCATTGGGATGGCAAATATCATCTAGAAGCCCCCCGTTCGCAATATGAAAGATGGCCTCTTCAAAAGATCTGCCTCGCTCTTCAATAAGCTGCTGGTTTTTCTCGGAGTCCCAGTTAAAAACTTTCATAAAACGAAGGCTATCACAAATGTGTGCCTTTTGTCATCAGGGTGAGTGGCCCATCATACTAGGGTGCAGCCAGCTAACGCCTGCAACAACGGCCAGCTGAAGGCTGGTCCGGTTGCTTGTGCTGGTTATGGGTCACTGATCATTATCACAAACTGATCGCGCCATGGCTGGCAACCTCGCCAAGCGGAACCCGTCACTTGGATTTAGGAAACATAAACTGAATCTGAAGTCTTACAGTCCAGTCACTCGTAGTTTCTATTGGCTCTTCCGGTTTTTCCAAATTATAGAAATATTGAAAATTTGCATTCATCGCCTGCGAACCAACACGAAATATCCGTCCTATTCCGCCACCGACTGGGATAGTCCACTTTTCTCCGCTTTCACCTTCCCAATTAGCGGTGACGATCGGTGATGAGGTTAGATACCAGCCTTTATCCATGTTGTAGTTAACGAAAGGCTGCCACGTGAAAAAGTTTAGATCTTCATCACCATTAATATCCCAGACATTGCTAAAAAGGGACCCTATAACCCAACGGCCCGGCATGGTCAGCACAACAAAGGATGGCCCAATGCCCCATTCATCTGGCCCAAGCCGATCGTCAGTGTTAGTTGGAATCAATGCTGCAGGCCCGACACCCCAAATCCACGCCCCGGAATCCGCCGGCGAGAAAAATGCAGTAAATGTGGTATCGCCGAGACCTGTCTCTCTACCTTGACCTGGAATAAGCTCAGGCTGAGTGACCACAGGAACAATCGTGCGAGTAATGAGATTCCAGTCTTCATTTAGCTCAACAGGCCAAACCGGCTGGATGTTCGTAACGCTCTGGGTTTTGTCCTGTGGGCCATAATTAAAGTCCGTATTGGTCTGAAATGGCAAACTTATAAGACTCGCAATCGGGTTTTGGACGGCACGCGCTAGTTCTTCGGTTTCATTCTCACCTGGATCGATTATGCCATCACCTTTTGCTGCATAAGACAGGTTGCATAGCAGTGGTACGCTGACAACAAAAGGAACTAAAAACCTGTTCATGTTTCTCTCCTGCAAGATAGCCGCATAGATAAAATTGAAAAAATCCATTACTTATAAGCTGTTTAAGTAGCGCAACTTTCAAAATTATTAGTTTCGATTATCTAGCCTTTTCCTTAATTAACATAAATAGCAAATCAGAATGTCCACATCGCGTAGCCGCCCAGGACGTGCATGGGCGAGTTGTAATCGCCGACTACGCGGCCAGTAAAGTTGGTCGCATCGAGTTTGTTATCGCCCAGATAGGCGTATGTGTAGGTGGCGCCCCAGTGGAAGCTTTCTGACACATCATTTTCAATTCCGACGGAAAGCCGCCACTGCTCATCCGTCGGAATATCGGGTGTGCGATCTTCGTCGTCCACGGCCGAACTGACATATGACACGCCGGTCATGAACAACCATTGTTCCGCAAACCGGTAATGAGCACCGAAACCGAGGTTCCAGGTATCATCCCAGTTACGTGGAATATCAATTTCTTCGATGGGGATGCTGGTTTTGATGTTGATGACAGTCCGATCGAACGCACTCCAATCGGTCCAGCCAAGATCGGCCATCAGTGCCCACTGTTCATTCAATTCATGGTAAGCGCTGAACATCAAACTTTGTGGAAGCGTCAGGTTGATCGTAGTCTTCAGGTTTGCAATGGTTTGCAAATCTCCACCGAGATCGTGGTCCATCTCGGTACGGTAGCGCAGACCAAAACGGGTGCTCTCAGACAACTCAGCCAGCAGTCCAAGCGTCGCGCCGACCTCCCAGTTATCGCCGTCGATTGATGCCCCCACCTCTAACGACCCAACGGGCACAATCAGGTCCTGCTCCAGATCCGCATATTGAATATCGAGGCCTATTCCCACTGACAACCAGTCGTTGACTGCAATGCCCAGCGAAGTGTCAATATTGATCGTGAGCAGATCGAGTTCTGTCACAAAAGAGCGGCCGACCCAGTCGGAACCGTAATCCAGCGGTAAACCGTAGGGTGACGTAATGCTTGCCCCGAACGTCAACCGTTCATTTATCGGCATGGCAAGATAAAGCGACCCCGCGAGATGTGTGTCACCGCCGTTGCCGCCGTCCGAACCCGTCGTTGTTGTCTGCGGATCCGGATCGAACTCCGAGGTCAGGTCGAGGATCTGTGTACCGACGAGGAACTGACTTTCATCAAGTCGGGTCAGGCCGGCCGGGTTCAGCCAGGCCGTAGAAGCATCGCGGGCTATCGCAGCCTGCCCGGCCTGGGATGTGCCGGAGATGGGGCCGCCCTGCTCCGGCAGCGTGAGACCGCCGGCCTGGGCAAAGGCGCTGGAACTCCAGAGGAGTGCGACGGCACTGGCAACGACAACATGAAGCATAGCGAAACAAACGGTGTGAAATTCCGTTAGTGTTCTGTTAATAATGCGAATAGCCAACTTTACAAAGAAGCCATTACTCATGTGCTAAATCAACACCAACCTCGAAATCGTTTATTTCGACGTCTTCATCCGGCCCCTTGGTGCCGGGCAGAATCTCAAATCCCATTTCGAACGTAACCATTGTGGAACCGAGTTGCTGGAGCACACTAAGATCACCTTCTGCAGTCGCAGTGCCATCTTCAATCTGGGCCGCAAGCGGTTTGACCCCCATCATGGTTTGCTCAAGATCGGCGCGGTTAATCGTGAGTGTCAGGTCGGCATCATCGGCCTGATAGCCCTCGATATTGGTTAGCGTCGAGTTGCTGAGCTCAACGATGTATTTTTCACCATTATCCGGAGTCACAAGATTGATCTTGAACGCCATCCCCTCCGCTTGTTTCCCATCCATACGGATGCCCAGAAAATCCAGGAATAAATCGGTACTCATGGCACGGATCATGTCCGGGCCAGATGTTTTTGGCGATGCTCCTTCAGGAATACCCGAGCGCAACTCAAAGGCCCCGGCAAGGAATGCATTACGCAGCCCTGTATTCTCCTGCTGATAACCTATTTGCTCATAGATGTCAGCCAACAAGTCTTTCGCGGGCTGGTTTTGTGGTTCGGCAAAGACCAGTTTATCGAGCAGTTCAGATGCCGCCAGGTATTCACCCTCGTTAAAGAGTTCTGTGCCTTTTGCCATTATTCGATCAGCTCCTCCCATCATTTCTACGTACAGGGGCGCGGAATCACGCGGTGAGCGTGGAATAAGTGTCGCCGGATTATTATCCCAATGCCCTATGTAGTAATTGACAATGCCTCGCGTGTTGTTTTCCCGGGAGCCGTGATAGAAGCCAGTGGTCCAGCCTTCTTCCAGACTGACAGGTGATTCATACACATTATGAATCTCGTTTATGGTGACACCCTGATTTACGTAGTGCAGCACCTGGTTATTCATGTGTGCATAGATATCCCTCTGATCCCTGAGCACTTCCTGAATGCGATCATTGCCCCAGCGTGGCCAGTGATGGGAGGCGAACATCACATCGGCCTCCTGACCATAGTCGTATAGCGCCTTATTAATGTATTTAGACCAGCGCAGCGAATTACGTACCTGCGCACCACGCAGCGTGTAAATGTTGTGCACCAGCCCCACGACATTCTCAGCCATCCAGAGTGCTTTCATGGACGGAATATAGGTATTCATCTCGGACGGGGCTTCGGTGCCCGGCGTGTTCTGGAACACCATCTCAATGCCGTCGACCGAAAATTCTTCTACGTCATCCTGCACAATCCTGGTGGGCTGGATGAGGCCCAAATTTCCGGCTGCAACATTTTTGTCCAGCCCCTGACCCACATGCCCGTAAGGGTTGGCGGGCAACAATACGCCATACTGATAAAACAGCCGGCGGCTCATAGCGTTACCCGCATAAATGTTTTCCGAGATGGCGTATTGCATGAAATCGCGGGGCGCAATGATTTGCACCTTACCCGCGCGCACATCCGCCTCGTCGACAATACCGCGCACGCCTCCCCAGTGATCCCCGTGCGAGTGCGAATACACAACCGCTACCACGGGTAACTCACCGAGGTGTTCATCCACTAATTCTTTAGCCGCCCGCGCTGTTTCTGCGGCAGTTAGCGGATCAAATACGATCCAGCCGGTTTTCCCTTTAATAAAGGTGATATTGGCCAGATCAAAGCCACGCACCTGGTAAATCCCTGGAATGACTTCATACAGGCCGAAATTCATATTTAAAACTTCGCTGCGCAGCATGGAAGGGTGAATACTGTCTATATCTTCATTTTCTAAAAGAAACTCATAGCGTTCCTTATTCCACGCTTCGTGGCCCTCATCAGCCATGATGATTCCGGATTCAGGCCGGGCAATGAAACCCTTTTCCTGCTCTTCAAAATCCTGCCGGTCAGAAAACGGTAATTTCTTACTTGCCTCTTCAAAGACTTTCAGCGTGTGTTCTGTGGGGCGTTTGCCTTTGGGGTGAAAGTGGTCTTCGGCTATAACAGCATTTGAAACAGGTGCTGTTGCTGACGGTTCTGATGGCGTGCATGCAGATATCAGTAAAAATGCTGCTGCAGCTAAGCATGTAAGAATATATGGCTTACTGTTTTTCATGATCTTCCCCTATCAGCTATTGTTACTAATTACCCTTTTAAACAATTTTATGACTTTGTATGAAGCCTTATGGCTGCTGCTTCTCAGCGCTGCCCGCGCAAAGCCTTATACAGTTTTATTTTCTAAGTCTAACCCAATAACCCAATAACCCCATAACGCCGGCAGCAACGGCGGCGTGGCTGCCACAAAGTGGCAGGTACGACGTCCGAGCGCAACGGTTGCCTGCCCTTGTTATGTGCTTCACTCATGGCCATGTTCTACAACTTAACGGGTTTCCACCATGATCAAAGCCCCAATCCTTAATTATGTAAGTCGATGGATCTACCACATAGTAGGTTAAACATTTACCGACCCACTCCTTTGTCGGGTACCCAGGCAGAACTTCCTGCGAACTAAAGTGATAAATCAGATCACCCTCCTCGTCTTGGCTAATGTGTGTCAGCCCAGCCCCGACGACAACAAATCTACCTCTGTAGAGCTCACCAGAATCGCTATACCGAAAAGGTTCTCTGTAGTGCATCACCGTCCCGATGCGTTCATCTCTAAATCGGGTGAAGTCCTTGTGCCCAACAGTACAAGACGCAGTCAGAAGTAAAACCACAAGTAGGGCGAATCTAAAGCACATAACGCCTCAAACACCGGCGTGGTGAAGTTGGCGGCTTTTGTGCGTGTTTTTGCACAAAAGGTGACAGCTTTGCCACGTCCGCGTGCTTTGACTTGTTACACGTTGCTTGCTACTGAAAGACATTGCCTTCACCTGCCTGCGCTGAAATTTCACCATATTGAAGCTGGCCAGCACTTAAAGTATAGGGAAGTAATACCACGACAGAATAACCTGACTCGTGATCCAGTTCGATGGCTAGTGCATCTGATGGATCACCATTAGCCAATTGAACCCTAACATCGTAGACAAGAGCTGTAGCTTTGTATTCTTTATTCTTAGCGGCTGCGTGAAATGCTTTGTGAAGCATGTCAATGATCTCCGAAGATGGAGGGTGCTCATCACCATCGTAGGCAGCGACACTTACAATTTTTCCATCTGGTGTCATTGCACCGCCATAAGGAAAAAACTCACCGTGCTCAGATAGTAACTTTTCTGCAAGCGGCAAAACCGCATCCATTAATTCTTGAGATTCCTCTTTACCTTCTTGCACAGTTCCTCCTAAGCAAAAACCTGAAAATACAAATAATATTGTTGCGATGGTTAGTTAAATCATGACGTGTAACGCCCACAACAGGGGCGACCGCGGAGCGGGCGTCCCTGCTGCTTGTGCTTGTTAGGTGCAGCAAGTCTCATCGGAGCACGTCATCCCTAATGTCCTTTGTTGAATTGTTTTGATACACGGTTATCAGATCGCTGCTTATGACTATGTATTGCTCTCCGTTATTGGCATGTCTGCGTAGGTTCTGGGTTAGATTTACCAACGCAAGCTCTGAGATCGGAACTTCAATAGAATCCTTGGGAAAACATATAAGTTTCAATCCGTTCAAAACGTGCCCAACTTCGGTATCAGAGAGGTTTCCCTTTACCTCCAAATATCCAGATAGGCCAGGGTGAGCCGGGATACTCTCTGAGAATTGCACAGACCTAAATTCGAAGCTATATCCCATACCGTTAAGCTTCGTTTTGTACAAATCCAGTACCTCTTCGCAGCTAGAATAGAGGGGCAAGACAGCATGAATTTGCTTCTTTTCTGAGCATGCGGCTAAAAGAATAACTAACACAAATGTAATTGCGCGGAACACGTAGGCACCTAACGCTTCAGGCTGGGGCGGCGGTTACGCCGTCCCAAGCCCTGACTTGTTAGTGCGCCTTTATGCATCTCGAATGGGCGCCGTAAAATAAGATGAAACCATAAAAATGGCTAGTGCAGTGACAATTACTAGGGCAATAGT
>JBDXHU010000012.1:0-279519 GCA_039989475.1 Halieaceae bacterium
CCAACAGAATACATAAATAACCAAAGTCGCGATGGTAATTGCTCCAGATTTCAAGTTGTGATGCTCCTCCAGAAACCAAACCCTTTCAGATGTCGTAATGATTGAGACCGTGTCGTAAGTAAGAGTGAGAACGGAGAAGCATACGAACACCAGGCATAGTCGAAAGATATTCCTCCAGAAAGCCAACTTGTCCGTCTCTTGGTTCATAGGTTTAGGGCACATAACGAATTGAGCTATGAGGCAGAGCGTTTTTTAGCTCTGTCCTCATGAGCGAGTTGTTAGGTGATCGCTGGCTACCAAATCCTTTGGGCTGCGGACTATATGCATCTGAGCCTGTTGGATAATACTCAGGTGGTTCCGCGCCTACAGCGCTCGATGGCAAGATTGATGAGGAACTGACAAGGGAGATGAGCATGTTGAAAAAATTAGCCTTGCCGTGAAGCCTGTGCTTTGACCCCAACACTTGTGTTGCGTGCGAAGCACAGGCTTCACGGTAGCTGAAATCGAAAATTTTCTCGACATCCGATCCGTGCAGATTCTCTTTTTTGGCAACCAATTTGGTCAAACTATTTCCTCAAATAACGCGCAGTTCTTAACACGGCAAACTGTTATTCCAAGCGGCACCTAACGCCACAAGCAACTGCAGACAGCGGCGCAAGCCGCGTTTTGTCTGTCAGGTTGCCTTGACTTGTTAGGTTTTGCCACTGGCACCGCGCTCTCCAATTGCTCTTTTTAGAAGGAAAGCTGCCATCAAAGTTGGCAGCGAAAAAATGTATACAACAACCATAGTGTGCCCATGATAGATCCCCAGCGCCATTAGCGAGATCGTTATAAAAATGCACATTAGCAAACTCACCATCACGGGCGTCGTACCAAGACGATCTTTGAGCGTGGGCTGAGCAAGTAAAACGGCGTCGACTGACCAGTACGCGCCGAGCGCTCCGACAAGCATGAAGCCATAGAATGCATACTCGGCAGTCAATGTGGCAACCTAACAGCTAAGTATGTAGACCGGTCGGTATAACACCGAGTCTCTATATGTAGATTTCATGGATTTTATTTAAACGATAAATCCATTCCAAAACAACACTTTAGAAGTCTTAGGCCAAATGGCTGAGTGGCAAACCGAGCCTGGTGGATATTTTTAACATCAAATTCGGTCAATTTCTCCCTGTGGGTGTTATCCATAAATACTATTAAAAACAGTTAGTTAGGGGGCGAAAAGTCGGCGCTTTGTCGCGGGGTCCTCTGAAAAACGGGCGTTGTAAATACCGAGTGTAGAGATGCTGTATACCAATACTGAATCTGAGCAGAGGAGTTTTCTGAGAGATGTTCGACATGCGGTGCCAACCACTTATCTTATTGATTTAAAAGAACTTATTAATATAAAAGCAGGCGCGTTATCCCTCCCAGGTGATCGATCATCGGGAAAAATCTCCTTGATTTCTGGTAATCGGCCAACTACTGTATATCTATACAGTTAATAAGACAGGCGAGCCAAGAGCTGGCGAATAGCTAAAAGATAGCAGGAGAACACCATGAATATTGCTTTTCATAATCCCGCCGCGGGCGCCAGCATGGCGGGTATGGATGCTATTGAGCAGGTGATGCAGCGCAACGATACCTGGCGCGGTCGCGACAGCAAGCAGGCCAGGAGCGAGCTCGGCACCGGCTATCGACAACTGGACGAACAGCTTTACGATAATGGCTGGCCCCTGGGCAATACCATTGAATTACTCAGTGACAGCAACGGCCTCGGCGCCATGGGTTTGTTCCTGCCAGCGATGGAGCAGCTCAGCGCCCAGGGTCGCTGGCAGGCCTTCATCGCCCCACCCTACATCCCTTATGCACCCCTGCTGGCCGCTCGCGGCATCGACACCCAGCAGGTCCTGTTGGTTCATCCCCAGAACCGCCAGGACCTGCTGTGGAGTATTGAACAGGCCCTGCGCAGCAGCACTTGCAGCGCCGTTTTTGCCTGGATGGGTGCGGCAGACTATAGCTACAGCGAGCTGCGCAAACTGCAACTGGCCGCCAACAATAGTGATGCACTCTCAGTGCTGTTCCGCCCACGCCAGGCTGCCCACAATCACGCACCCGCCAGCCTGCGCCTGGAAATGAACGCCTACCGCCAGGTTCATATTCTCAAGCAACGGGGCGGCAACCAGTATGTAGATGTGCACCTGGGTGAAGACAACGACCTGCCCGGCCAGCCGCAAATATGGGAGCTGCCCGCTTACCCCGCCGGGCAGGCTCTGCAGGCACCAGCGCTGGGCGCCTGATCCGCCAGGCAAGAATGCGTGTACGGTCATGCCGACAAACTGTGGCTGTGCCTGCGTTTTCATCAACTACCACTACATGCTCTTTCTACACACCCGCCGCAGGGGCTTTCTATAAACCCGCCGCGGGCGCCTGTAGCGGTGTTGGAAAAGCAGCGGGTGTTGCAGGCTAATGATGAGGCAACAGGGCTCGGTGTAAAGCCTGGCATGAGCAGCGCCACGGCCCGCGCACTGGCAGAGGATATTTGCCTGCTGGAACGTGATCGGGATGCCGAACAGCGCTGTCTGCAACAACTCTGTGGCTGGGCTTACAGTATCAGTCCCAACCTGTATCCCTACCGGGAAGACAGCCTGCTGCTGGAAGTAGGTGGCTGCCTGATGCTTCATGGGGGTATTGAGTCGCTGCTGTCACGGGTGCATTCGGAATTGTCCTGCCGCGGCTACAGCTATCGCCCGGGGCTGGCGTCCACCCCCAAAGCCGCCTGGCTGTTGTCATACAGTGAGCTCTCGTCTATACAACCCCAGCAGCAGGCGTCCTCTTCTACTAACACGCCGCAGGCGCCAAACCCGCTACAGCAGCTGGAGCAACAGCTGGCGCCGCTGTCGCTGCATCTACTGCCGGACTTTCCGCGACAACTCGATGCCCTGGCCAAGGCAGGACTGTGGACCTTTGGCGACATCCTGGACCTGCCACAGCAGGCGCTGGGACGACGCTGTGGCCGGGAGTTTGTGCACTACCTGCAACAAATTCTGGGCACGGCGGAAGATCGGGCACCGGATTTCAAACCACCGGAAAGTTTTAGTGATGATTACTGGTTCGGTTACGAGGTAAAGGCAAACCAGGAACTACTGCCCGCGGTGCAGTTACTACTACAGTCGCTGTGCCGCTTCCTGCGTAACACCCAATTGCAGAGCCAGCAGGTGGAGTGGCTGCTCTACGGCATTAATCGCAAACTGCATCGCTTCGAAGTGCGTTGCTCTGTGGATCATGCCAACTGGCAGGAGTGGTACCAGCTAACCCAACTCAAGATCGACCAGCTACAGCTGGACAACAGCATAGAGGGGGTTGGGCTACGCTGCCCACAACTGGTCGCGGGCAACGCTCGCAGTGAAGACTTGTTCGAGCAGGTCGGCCAGCGTGAACCATTACACAGCCTGCTCGATCGCCTGAAAAACCGACTGGGTTTACAGTCGGTCAAAAAAATCGCCTGTCGCGACGAGCACCTGCCCGAGTTTGCCGGCTACAGCAGTTGCGATACCCGGCTCGAATACCAGGCAGCCGCTAGTGGCGAGACCTTGCGCCCATTCTGGCTGATGCCGGAACCCCAGCGCCTACGCCAAACAGGCGAACAACCCCACTGGAACGGACGCCTGACCCTGCTGGAGGGTCCCGAGCGCATTGAAGACAATTGGTGGGTCGATGCGGTCAGTCGCGATTACTATATCGCCCGCGACCCGAGTGGGCAGCAGTACTGGATTTACCGGGATCGCCTACAGGATAACTGGTACATCCAGGGTGTTTTCCCCTGAAGTGTCCCCCGCCAAGCAGGCCCAGCTGATCAGGCAGCCCGCGCCGCATCCACTGAGAACAGGGTATCGTAATCTCGCAGTGCCCAGAGCGCCCAGGCCGCAGCCAGCATTGGCCAGGCGGCAAAAAACAGGATATTTGCGCCCTCCCAGGGACTGAAATAATTCGCCATTGGCGTGAGGGTGGATACCGCGTGCAGTAGGAACACCAGGCCATAAGACCAGGTTTTCATGAAACCACTGAGAAATGCCAGGACCAGCAGCCCCTGTGCCAGGCCAACCAGGTAGGACGTGTTCTGCGTCAGCCAGGGAATCATGTAGAAGTGCTCATAAACCCTGACCGTATGATCCGGGTTCACAAACTTGTCAGCAGTCCAGATGACAAACACGATGCCCACACCAAGCCGCAACAGCAAAAGCACCGGGGCCAATTTCGATTGCAAACTGTCGTTACTCATGAGGATCTCCATAGCAAAGGCATGTATAGATCATGAATGTGTCACCCGGTTCCCCGCCCCGGCAACATCACTGGTCCAATGGCGAGCTGCCTGCGGCGTACAGGGCCAGCTGTTGTTCATGACGCTCGCCATCCGGGTCACGAATGGCCTCGGTATTTTCGATAAGCTCTACATGTGGCTGTGGCAGGCCCAATTCCTGCGCGCCTACCAGCACATGCTGCCGGTACCAGCAAAAGGGAAGCAGGTTCTCATCAATATGGGTGGCATAGTAGGTCACCGCCTCGACGCAAACACCCGCGGCCGTGACGACCTCAACCAGCTTTTCCTGGTAACCCATGCCCAGACCTTCAACCCGGTCCAGCGCCGACTTGCCGCCTTGATCAATCTCATACAGGGCACCGTGCAGCAACTGCTCCTGCTGGCCAGTATAAAAAGCATCGCATTTGGCCGAGCCATCCTGACCGGACTTGTGAAAACGCAGTTGGTGCCCGGACAGTGCGCAACTGCCCAGCATACTCACAGCGGGTACACGCTCGCGCAATCGCCGCAGCGACATATTGGAACCGTAGGCAAAATATTTCACGGGCGAAGGTAGCCCGGACGGGCAAACATCAGAGGGAATCGAATGCCGGGTGATAGCGGATACGCCCGGCGCGATCGGCCAGCGCACCCTCATTCAGCTCCAACGCCATAAACGCCTCATCCGGCACTTCAAAATCGCTACTGATGCCATAACTGGACGCGGGAACGAAACCAAATCGCGGGTAATAATCAGCGTGCCCAAGCACCACCACGGCGGCAACACCCTGCTCCCGGCACAGTTCCAATCCGCTGGCCACCAGGGCGGCACCCACACCCTTGCCCTGATGCTCCGGCACCACCGACATTGGCGCAAGCCCCACCACCCGCAAGTCGGGCTGCCCGCGCAAGCTGACCGGAGAAAACATGATATGGCCCACCAGCTCGCCGCCGAGTTCCGCCACCACTCCGATGGTCGGCTTGGCCTGTATACGCAAATCATCAACCAGCATGGCCTCCACCGAGGATGGGAAGGCGACAATATGGATGCGGCGAATAATATTGTAGTCTGCTTCCGTTTCCGGCCTGGTGACGATACCGTCGACCATGTGTTGGCTCCCTGGGTAATGCGAAAATTCCAGGCGCCGTAATAGCGCCTGGGGACCAGTCTGCAATGCACTGCAACTGGGCAGCTACTAGTATAAGTACTACTAACTTATTGAAAAGGCTCATTTGCAGGGATTAGGTTATATCCATATGCAGCAGAGACATAAGCAGGCGTCCGGGCCCTGATTCATTGACACAGGTCATGCCTGCCGCGGCAGCTCGCTGCTAGGCTTGGCCAATGGAAGATCTCGAAGCACTGGCGATTATCTGGATCGCCGTTTTCATTGCCCACTACCTGGCTGCCAGGACCCGACTCACGCCGGTGCTGTGGTTTCTGGCTATGGGTTGCCTGCTGGTGAACACCGGCATTCTGCCCCAAGAACCCGGTATTTTCCTGGTCGACCTGTCCCAGGTCGGCATTATTGTGATCATGTTTGCCCTCGGCTTCGAGGAGAGCTCAAGTGCCTTCCTGCGCAGCATCAAGCGCAGCTGGGGCATCGCCTTCTTCGGTGCGCTGGCACCCTTTGCCGTCGCTTACACCCTCACCCTGGAACGCTGGGGCGATCCCAATGCTGCACTCATGTGCGGACTGGCAATGACGGCGACGGCAGTATCGCTGACCATGGTATCGCTGCGCAGCGAGGGCCTGGGTAAAACGCCTGCTGCAACTGGCATCATGACCTCGGCCGTGCTCGACGATATAGCGTCACTGGCCCTGGTAGCCGTTCTGGTACCTGTTGCTGCCGGCGAAGCCAATCTCAACATGCTCAGCCTGGGGATCATCGCGCTGAAAGCGGTGCTGTTCTTCGTCCTGCTGAGCGTGGTTGCGGTTTGGATATTCCCGGTTGTCACCGGCCCCTTCAAACACATCCCCATCCTCAAGTGGTTCAATCTGCGCCACCTGCTGACCATGGATGATGGCGAGCATTCCACGCTGACGGTGTTGTTGTTGGCCTTGCTGGTGGCCTTACTAGGCCACGCCTTCGGCTTCCACCCGGCTGTCGGCGCCTACATGGCGGGACTGATCCTGAGTGAAGAGTATTTCGCCTTTGGCGATAAGTCGAAGGTTGATGGTCGCACGGTCTACGAGGACACCAGGCGTATCGTCGACAGCGTGGCATTTTCCTGGATCGGGCCAGTGTTTTTCATCATTCTCGGTGGCCGCCTGATTATCAACCCGGACATCATGGTGAATGTTGTCGACGAGGCCCTGGTGCTGCTTATCCTGCTATTCCTGGCCCAGGTATCCTCGGCCGGACTGGCGGCACGATTCACCGGCAACTTCAGCTGGGCAGAGAGCTGGATGATCGGCTTCGGCATGCTCGGCCGCGCTGAGCTCGCCTTCGTGGTTCTGGACATCGCTTTTGTCCAAAACAGCATTATCAACGAGGAAATGTTCTACACACTCATGTTCACCGCCTTCGGGCTCAATATCCTGGTGCCGGTGACCATTCGCCTGTGGAAACCGCGATTGGTGGCCAGCCAGGCTCAGCCCTGAGGGTTTACGCCTGTCAGGCGCCAGGCTGACATCTGTGCCAGCACTGCCCCGGCTGGATCCTCAATAACACAAAAGTTAATGGCGTCCATAGCCTTGGGGCCGACCAGTACTTTGCCACCGTCAGGTCGTGCCATTCGATAGCCCCTGGCTTTACATCCTGGTCTGCCATGCGCTCACTCCTCGCTCAATCTGGCGCTTACATAGCCGTGATCGTAGGTGGTGATCTCGTGGTAATTGCCGTCGGGATCGTGAAAATACAGCGACCAGGCCAGCTCGTGATCAGCCAGTCGCAATTCCAGGCCGGCGGCGGCGAGGTAGTTGCGCCAATCAATAAAGGCGGCGCCAGAAGCGCCAAAGGCGATAGTTGAAGTAGGTGCCTTATCCGACTCAAACAGGGCCAGGTGTACCTTGCCGGAACGATCTTCCAGAGTTAAGGGGCCACCGCCGCTGGCCCACTGTGCCAGTGCTTCCATGGGCTCAAAACCCAGCACCTGCTGATACCAGTCCGCTGCGGCTGCCCGGTCCTTTACATAGACATGCAGGTGATCGACGCCTGCGAACACCGGTCTGGAATCATCCATAGCACAATCCTCCTGCCTACAGCTTAGACTACCAATGGCCCTGACCGGGGCCAGGCTCTTCAGCAAATTCAGGCCTGCCCTGCCCTGTGAATTGCCACATTTAGCGTTGCCGCGCCAACAAGCGGTCCAGGCTGTTGGCAAATTGCTGCCGATCAGAATGGTTCAGGGCCGCGGTGGTGCTCAGCTCCACACCGCTGGAGCGCATGGTATCCATGAAATCGCGCATGTTGAGACGCGACTTGATATTGTCCCGGGTGTAGAGCTCGCCGCGCGGATTCAGGGCCAGGGCACCCTTCTCAATCACTTCCGCCGCCAGTGGTATGTCTGCAGTAATCACCAGGTCACCCTCTTGCGCGAGGCGCACTATCTCGTCATCGGCCACATCAAAACCCGAGGGCACCACCACCGCAGAAATATGGCGCGACGGTGGTGTCTGCAATGGCTGGTTGGCAACCAGGGTAAGCTGCGTCTGCGTGCGCTCAGCGGCACGGAACAGTATCTCCTTGATGACCTTGGGACAGGCGTCGGCGTCCACCCAGATATTCATAATCAGCTCAGCGCAGTACCAGCTAACACCAGCAACGCCACATTGGCAAAGAATCCCAACAGGAAAAACCAGGAGCGCGGGCTGGGATTTATGTCAGTGGCGATCTTGTAGTAGAGCACCATGTGGATGATGCGCGCCAAGGCGTAGGTCCAGACCAGGATCCCGGTCCATAAGGGGTTGGCGCCGGCCAGTATGGCCAGCACGCAGGTACCCAGCATGGCCGGTAAATTCTCCAGCGAGTTCTGTACCGTGCGGTGGGAGCGAAACACGAATGAATCGTGACCCAGCGACTCATCAATCTTGCCGGGAATTGCCCCTGGCTGCTTGGCCTTGGTAACGGTGGCTACCAGCGATTGAACCACCAGTGTTGCCAGTATCATTAGAACACCCAACAGGGCCAGATTGTATGACTCGAACATGGTTTTTCTCCTTATTTACCGACCCGCTCCGGGGTCTATTAGTCGCCCGCCCCGGACCCTGACTTAACCGCGATACATTCCATTTCAACCCGCGCACCCAGCGCCAGGCCGCTGGCGCCAAAGGCGCTGCGTGCTGGATACGGTGGCTTGAGATAGTCGCGATATACCGCGTTGAAACTACCCCACTGCTTCATGTCTGCGAGCATGACCGTACATTTCACCAGGTCGCCCAGTGCATAACCGTGTTCGCTGAGTATCAGCTCGATATTGGCGAGGGTCTGGCGGGCCTCCGCTTCAAGGCCGCCGCTAACCAGCTGCATGGTGCCCGGCTTGATACCCACCTGTCCCGACAGGTAGAGCGTGTCGCCGCTGCGCACCGCCTCGGAAAAGGGTAAATCTGCCGGCAACAGTTTGCCGGAATTGAGAAACTCCGGTGCCTGCGCAACAGCCAGCAGAGACGTGCCGAGCATCAGCACCAGGGCGACAAGGCCTATTGGCCTGGGCATGACATACTTTCCAAAACCATAGCTGCGACTCACACCAACCCGATCATCCAGCGCTAGAGTATAACCCCGGGCTGGCTAAACCCAACGATCATTATCTGCCGTCAACTCACCGCCGGATTGGCCGGTGTTAACCACGCCACGCGGTTCGATCAGCATCAATTTTACTTCGGCCTCCGCAAAGGGTTTGTGCTCCACACCGCGCGGCACCACGAACATCTCACCCGCCTGCAATTCCACCGCCCGGTCGCGAAAGTCGATACGCAAACAGCCCTCCAGCACGATGAAGCTTTCATCGGTGTCCGGATGGTCATGCCAGACGAAATCGCCCTGTATCTTGACCAGCTTGAACTGGTAGTCATTCATCTCGGCAATGACTCGCGGCGACCAGTGTTCGTCGATCAGGTCCAGCTTCTCTGCAAAGTTAATCGCCTGCTTGCTCATTGCTCTTTCTCCTGCGCGCGATAGCGTGCCAGCTCCGCCAACAACCAGCTCTGTGAGCTTTGCTCATCCTGGCCTGGGCAGCGAATCATATAGACTTTGCCGGTCATCGTACTCTGACTGGCGCTGAGCTCGATAAAGCGCTCGCTGCTGTCGATCCGGTTAGCGAAGTAACGCTGCTTCTTGCGAATATGCGCCACCGCATCCCCGGCGCTGTGCTCGGAACCATTGCGTATATAGGTACATCCAGAGTCGGCGAGATAACCCAGCAGGTGGTCGATTTCCTGTTGCTGATCATCGGCGTAAGCAAGAGGGCCAAATAGCAGACTGATCAGGACAAGCGCCGGTAAGCCTCGCATGCTGCTACTTAAGTACGGCCGAAACACATTCAACAAAGGGGCCGATGGCATCACCCAGTTCAGCGTTTTGCCCGGAGTTTTCGCTAAGCCCAATGCGTGCCTGAAAATCAGTCTCTGCGCCAGTCGTATCTATGGTGCCGACGATATCGAATTCAAAGACGTGGCCAGCGGGCAACAAGCCCCCACAGGATTCGACCGTTGCGACAGGCTGATTGGCATTCACTGTGATCACGGCCAGCACGCTAAAGCCACACAACACTGCCAGCAGGTAGTTCTTGTTCATAGTATTCTCCTTATGCTTTATCCAGCGCTTGTTGGACCCTTGTCTCATGGCAAGGTTTCACCCGCTGGCAAGATTCCTCTAGTGCGACAGCAGCGCTACTCCATACCCACATAACCGGGCTGCGCCACAATCCGATCAAGCCAGGCACGGATGGCTGGATAGCTGGCGAGATCAAAGCCACCCTCTGCTGCCACGTGGGTGTAGCCATAGAGCGAGATGTCGGCAATGCTCGGGTGGTCGCCGACCAGGAAAGGTGAAGCTGCCAGCGATCATCCGGCAGGTAAGCAGTGCCCTCCGCCAGGTAATTCAGTATCGCGTTGGATTCGGCCAGGTGGCGGCCATCCTCCAGCTCCAACAGGGGAATCTTGCCATTGGGATTCCTGGCCAGGAACTCTTCCGACCGGGTGGCACCGGCCAGGATATCGACAGCCACCCATTCATAATCCTGCCCCAACAAGGCCAGCAGCAGCTTTATCTTGTAACAGTTGCCCGAAGCGCTATCACCGTAGACTCTCATGCGCCGTTGGCCCTCATGGCAGCGGGATGTTGCCGCCACCCAATACCTCGATCCAGACCCAGGCCAGGCCCAGCACACCAAAACCCACCAATAGAAATATCATGTCACGCATCTCCACGCGCCTCAGCTCTTCAAAGCTGCGCACCAGTTGCGGGTCCGATAACTGCTGGAAGCGACGCTGCATAACGAAATTGAAGTAGGCCATACGCCGCTGGCTGTACAAGAAACTGGGGCGGGGAGATTCGTGGGCGGCATATTCCTCGGGGTGCTGGCTGGCAAAGCGTTCACACAGGGCACGACCCCGGAAAACTGCCCGGGCCATCTGCGCACCCGCCAACAGCAAGAACCCCAGGCCAGCGATGGCGACCATGTGCTCAGCAGGCATATTGTTCTCTCCTCGTCCTGTTCAGGGTTTGCGGTGACTTAAGCACTTATTTGACGGATTCGCTAATACTGTATATACATACAGCATAAAGTAGCCCCATTGTCACCACTGCGAAGTTGTAAATGTACGCCGAACTGCACTGCCTGAGCAATTTTAGCTTTCAGCGGGGAGCCTCCCACCCCCGCGAACTGGTCCTGCGTGCAGCAGAACTGGGCTATAGCGCCATTGCCATTACCGATGAGTGCTCACTGGCCGGGGTGGTCAAGGCCCACGTTGCCGCCAGGGATTGCGGCATCCAGCTGATTATTGGCAGCGAACTGAAACTGGAAGAAGGCATCAAGCTGGTGGCGCTGGTTCCCTGCCGCAGTGCCTATTCAGAACTGTCTGGCCTGATCAGCATGGCCCGCCGCCGCAGCGCCAAGGGTGAGTATCGCTTGAGCCTGCGCGACGTCATTTTCCATCTCAAGCGCTGCCTGCTGATCTGGCTGCCAGAAGACGCCAATGATGCCAGCCGCGCCTATGGCCAACAGCTGCGGCGCCTGTGCAAGCGTCGACTGTGGCTGGGCATTCATCATTTGCGCCGTAGCGACGAGCGCCGGCGCTACCTGGGCCTGTTCGACATGGCCCGCGAACTGGATATTCCCATGCTTGCCTGTGGTGACGTGCGAATGCACCATCCGCGACGCAAACCGCTACACGATGTGATCACCGCCATTCGCTATAACACCAGCATCGGCCAGTTGGGGCGGCGGCGCCTGAGCAACAGCCAGCGCCATTTGCGTAGCCTCAAGCAACTACAGCGCCTCTATCCCCAGGGCCTGTTGCAGCAAACCCTGCAGCTGGCGACACAGTGCCAATTCAGTCTTGATGAACTGCGTTATGAATATCCCGAAGAAGTGGTGCCAGGCGGTTACGATGCCGGCAGCTGGTTACGGGAACTGGTAACAGAAGGCTGCCTGCTGCGCTGGCCGGGTGAGATCAGCGACGAGGTGTTGCAACGCATCGAAGACGAGCTGGCCCTGATAGAAGAGCTGAACTACGAGTACTATTTCCTTACCGTCTACGACATCGTGCGCTTTGCCCGCGAGCGTCACATCCTCTGCCAGGGGCGGGGCTCGGCGGCCAATTCAGTGGTGTGCTACTGCCTGCACATTACCGAGGTTTCACCCGACCAGGTGTCACTGCTGTTCGAGCGCTTCATTTCTCGCGAGCGCGACGAGCCGCCTGATATCGACGTGGACTTCGAGCACGAGCGGCGCGAGGAAGTGATCCAGTACATCTACCAGAAATACAGCCGCCGGCGGGCGGCCCTGGCCGCCACCCTGATCACCTACCGTTCCCGCAGTGCGGTGCGCGATGTCGGCAAAGCCCTGGGGCTGGACCCGATACTGGTCGACGACCTGGCCAAGTCCCTGGCCTGGTGGGATCGCCGCCAGGACCTGGAAAATCGCTTTGCCGAGCAGGGCATTGCCGGCCACAGTCGCAGTGCAGCCCAGTTTTACCAGCTAGTGCAGGAGATCCTCGGCTTCCCCCGGCACCTGTCCCAGCATGTGGGCGGTTTCGTCATTACCCGTAGCCCCATCTCCACCCTGGTCCCGGTGGAAAATGCCAGTATGCCGGACCGCACCGTGATCCAGTGGGACAAGGAGGATATCGAAACACTGGGACTACTCAAGGTCGACATCCTGGCGCTGGGCATGTTGTCAGCCATCCGCAAAAGCCTGGAGCTGGTGCACCGCTATGAACCTCGCATCGAGGTGATTCAGGATATTCCGAAAGAGGATGCGGCCACCTATCGTATGTTGCAAAAGGCCGACAGTGTCGGCGTTTTCCAGATCGAATCCCGGGCCCAGATGTCGATGCTGCCACGCATGAAGCCCAGCTGCTTTTATGACCTGGTCATAGAGATTGCCATCGTCCGCCCGGGGCCCATCCAGGGTGACATGGTGCATCCCTATTTACGGCGCCGACAGGGCCAGGAAGCAGTGACCTATCCCAATGCTGACATTAAGTCAGTGCTGGAACGCACCCTGGGTGTACCCATTTTCCAGGAACAGGCCATCAAGCTGGCCATGGTGGCTGCCGGTTTTACCGGTGGAGAAGCCGACCAGCTGCGCCGGGCCATGGCCAGTTGGGGCAAGAATGGCAACCTCATGCAGTTTGAAACCAAGCTGGTCAGGGGCATGCTGGCGCGGGGTTACGACGAAGACTTCGCCAAGCGCCTGTTCAGCCAGATCAAGGGTTTTGGCGGCTACGGTTTCCCCGAATCGCACTCTGCCAGTTTTGCCCTGCTGGCCTATGTGTCCTCCTGGCTAAAGTGCCATCATCCCGCCGCCTTCTATTGCGGCCTGCTCAACAGTCAGCCCATGGGCTTTTATTCGCCATCGCAATTAGTGCAGGACGCGCGTCGTCACCGGGTGGAGATGTTGCCGGTGGACGTTAACCACAGTCACTGGGACCATCAATTGCTGGACCAGCACCGGCACGCAGCGGGGCAGCCTCCCCTGCGCCTGGGCTTGCGGCTGGTTAAGGGACTCAGCCGGGAAGGTGCCGAGCGTATTATGGGACAGCGCCGACAGCGGCAATTCGTCAATGTGAATGACCTGCGCCAGCGCGCCGCACTGGACCGTCGCGACATGGAAGCCCTGGCCGATGCCGATACCCTGGCAGCGCTCAGCGGGCATCGCCACCAGGCCCAGTGGCAAATCATGGCGCTGGAGGAACAACGTCCATTGCTGGAAGATGAAAACTATCGCCAGGCCGCGTATTTCAATGACAATGTCGCCCTGCGGGGGCCGGCTGTGGCCGAGGAGGTTCTGGCCGATTATCGCAGCACTGGCCTGAGCCTGCGCCCCCACCCGATGAGTCTGCTGCGCCACAATCATCCCTTCAATCGCTGCAAACGGCATCAGGATTTACCCACCATCGGCAATAATCGCTTTATCCGCATTGCCGGCCTGGTCACTGGCCGCCAGCGCCCGGGCACTGCCTCCGGCGTGTTGTTTTTGACCCTGGAAGATGAAACCGGCAACAGCAATATCGTGGTCTGGCCGCGGGTGCAGGAACGCTTCCGCAAGGCCCTGATGACATCACAGCTGTTACTGGTAAAGGGCACCCTGGAAAGCCGCGACAATGTGATTCACATTATCGCCGGCGCCTTATATGACTACAGCGAACACCTGCAACAACTGCACATCAAATCCCGGGATTTTCATTGAGCCCTCAGCGGTTTTTATAAAGAGCCCTCAGCGGTTTTTATAAAGAGCCTTAAGTGGTTATTTTATTAAGAGACCCTGATTACCGCACCTGCACCGTGACCGGGATCCAGTAGTTCCTGATCGCCTGCAGGCGGCCGTTGGATTCCAGCTTCTCCAGCGCAGCGTTGAGCTGCCCCAACAGAATCTGGTTATCCTTGCGCACCGCCCAGGCCAGGTTTTCCTGGGTTAGCGGCCGGTACAGGCTCAGCAGGTCCTGATCCTCCCGCGAGGAGGCAAGCCGCCAACTGGTAGGCGCATCGTGAATATAGACATCGGCGGCACCGGCACGCAGGGCAGCGAAGGCATAGGCCGCATCCGGGTAGTTAAGGATTGTGGCGCCGGGCATGTTCTCACGCACGAATGCATCGCCGGTGGTACCTGGCTCGACACCAATACGCACGCCATCCTGATAGAGTCCCCGTGGCCGAGCGAAGCGAGCCGCCTTGCTGACGCTGATAATGGCCATTTGCCCAATCTGCATGAAGGGCCGGGTAAAGGCCACCTGGGCCTTGCGCTCAGGGGTCACACTGTAGCCTGACATGATCACATCGACCCGGCCGTCGTTCAGCGCGGCAATATACTCGGATTGCTTCAACTCAATAATCTTGAGCGGGCGCCCGAGGATGCGGCTCACCTCGGTGGCATTGTCCACCTCGATACCAACCCGCTTGCCCTCGCGAATAAACGCCAAAGGCTCATAGTCCGGTGACATGGCGACCCGCAGGGGCTCTGCGAGTACAGCACCCGCGCCAGCAGACAGCGCAGTAGCGAACAGTAAGGAGAAAAAACAGGCCGCGAGGCGACGTGACAGTGGCTGAATCATGATGATTTCCCTGAAGGATTGCTGCAGATCATTTTACGGCATAAGTCGCAGCCCAGTCACCGCTGACGGGCTATATTTAAAGCAGGAGGTGCCATTATGTTTCGATGGGGTAAATACGGTGCCCACTTGTGCCTGGCGCTGGCATTTGCAGCGGCCTCTGCTCAGGCATCGGCGGCCGACGACTTTTACGGGGAGGCGCGCATGGACATGCTTGAATCAATTCGCGAATCTGTCAGGGAAACCGCGGCATATACCGGTAAACACAGTCTTTCTGAACGGGTGATGGTGCAGATGGGCCAGGTGCCCCGCCAGGAATTCGTACTGCCGGAAATGCAATCACGGGCCTACCTGAACACCGCACTACCTATCAGCCATGGCCAGACCATTTCCCAGCCGCTTATTGTGGCGCTGATGACCGACTTTCTCGATACCGAACCCGGTGATGTGATACTGGAAGTCGGCACTGGCTCCGGCTACCAGGCCGCCGTGTTGTCGGCCCTGGTGTCTCATGTCTACAGCATTGAGATCATCGCCGGGCTTACCGAGACAGCCAGGGAGGTTCTGGGGCGCCTTGGCTATGACAATGTCACACTGAAAACCGGCGATGGCTACCTGGGCTGGCCGCAACACGCCCCCTTTGACGGCATTGTCGTGACCGCCGCGGCCGATGAAGTTCCAGCCCCGCTGGTCCAGCAGTTGAAGCCCGGGGGGCGCCTGGTCATACCGGTAGAGTTTGCGGGCGGCGCCCAGGAATTACTGGTTATCGAGAAGAATGCCGATGGCAGCACCAACGAGCGCTCGGTACTGCCGGTGCGTTTCGTGCCCCTGACCGGGGAACGCTAGGCCAGCGGATTCCCTATGCGAGGGCTTACTCCCAGGAAATGCGGATACCCATGCGGGTGACCTCGACCACCGGCGGCCGTCGATCGGTGAGAATGCGAATAGCAGAAAAACCACCGCTGAGCAGCAGCACCGAACCCCCGGCCACCAACAGGCCCAACTTGCTGGTCGGCTCCGGTGACACGATTGCCGCCACCACCATCCACAAGCCAAAACCGGACATCCCCAGGGAAACCAATACGCCCGCCCATTCACGGCGGGAGAACCCGGCTTCCCTACCCATTGTCAGCAGGGACTGATTGACCGGATCGACGCCGATGCCGGCATCATCCACCACCAGCACCTCTTGATGCCCTTGATAAGCCTGGGCCAGCTGCTGGAGCCAGCCCGGCTCTGAGGTACGCACGGTTATTTCTTCTGCCATGCCGGTATTCTAACCGGCGCGAGCTACAGCGGCGAGCGCCCCTTGCCTGCCGCAATACGCATGCGCAGGGCATTGAGCTTGATAAAGCCCTCGGCGTCGGCCTGGTTATAAGCGCCGGCGTCGTCTTCAAAGGTGGCGATACTCTCGTCAAACAGGCTGTCGGCAGACTTGCGACCAACCACGACCACATTGCCCTTGTATAACTTCAGGCGCACAGTGCCATTGACCACGCCCTGGGATTCATCGATAGCGGTTTGCAACATTTTGCGCTCGGGCGACCACCAGTAGCCGTTATAGACCAGGTTGGCATAGCGCGGCATCAGCTCGTCTTTCAGGTGTGCCACTTCCCGGTCCAGGGTCAGGGATTCGATGGCCCGGTGTGCCTTGAGCATAATGCTGCCCCCGGGGGTTTCGTAGCAGCCGCGGGACTTCATACCCACATAGCGGTTCTCAACGATATCGTCCCGGCCAATACCATTGGCACCGCCGACCTCATTTAGCCGGGCCAAGACCTGGCCCGGGGTCTGGGGTTCGCCATCAATGGCTATGATGTCGCCTCCCCGGTACTCCAGCTCGATATAGGTCGCCACATCGGGCGCCGCTTCGGGACTGACACTCCAGCGCCACATATCCTCTTCGGGCTCCGCCCAGGGGTCCTCCAGAATGCCGCCCTCATAGGAGATATGCAGCAAATTGGCGTCCATGGAATAGGGGGACTTCTTTTTGCTGGCCGCAAAGTCCACCGGGATATCGTGTTGCTCGCAGTAGGCCATCAGGGATTCGCGGGAACTCAAGTCCCATTCCCGCCAGGGCGAAATCACATGAATGCCAGGCTTCAACGCATAGGCACCCAGCTCGAAACGCACCTGGTCATTACCCTTGCCGGTGGCGCCATGGGAAATGGCATCGGCGTTGGTTTCGTTGGCTATCTCTATCAGGCGCTTGGCGATCAGGGGCCGGGCTATCGAGGTGCCGAGCAGGTACTCGCCCTCGTACACGGTATTGGCGCGAAACATGGGGTAGACAAAGTCGCGGACGTATTCCTCGCACAGGTCCTCAATGTAAATCTCTTTTACGCCCAGGGCCTGCGCCTTGGCGCGGGCCGGCTCCACCTCTTCGCCCTGGCCGATATCGGCGGTAAAGGTCACCACCTCACAGCCATAAGTGTCCTGCAGCCAACGTACAATGACCGACGTGTCCAGCCCGCCCGAGTAGGCGAGCACGACCTTATTGATATCACCCATTTGAATATTCCCCTAACAAAGGCCGCGTATTCTACGCATCCGCCCAGTTTGCTTCAATCGACCCCGGTATTCGGGTAGCATGCCGCCATTACCCGCCAAACCTGGATTCTCAGTGACCGAGTTGCAAATCACCCGCCCCGATGACTGGCATGTGCACCTGCGCGACGGTGCCGCCCTGACCCAGACCTGTGCCGACATGGCGCGATACTTTGGTCGCGTCATTGTCATGCCCAATCTGACGCCGCCGGTAACCAATGTGGACGAGGCCGGCGCCTACCGGGATCGCATATTGAATGCGATGCAGGGATTGGCGCGCCAGTTCGAGCCACTGATGGTCTTGTATCTCACCGACCAGACCACGGCTGCAGATATCGAGGCCGCGGCTGCCTGCGATTTTGTCCACGCAGTGAAGCTGTACCCGGCTGGCGCCACCACCAACAGCGAAGCCGGCGTTGCGGAACTGGAAGCACTCTATCCAACCCTGGCAGCCATGGAACAGGCCGGCCTGCCCCTGTTGATTCACGGCGAGGTCACCGACCCGGCTGTTGATATTTTTGATCGCGAGGCGGCATTTATTGAGCAGCAGCTAAAGCCGATCGTGGCGAACTTTCCCACACTCAAGGTGGTACTCGAACACATCACCACGGCGGATGCGGTTGAGTTTGTCAGCGCCTGCCCCGCCAATGTCGCCGCGACCATTACCGCCCACCACCTGCTCTATAATCGCAACCACATGCTGGTCGGTGGCATTCGACCGCACTACTACTGCCTGCCAATTCTCAAGCGCAACCGCCACCAGACCGCACTGATCGAAGCCGCCACCAGCGGCAATCCCAAATTTTTCCTCGGCACAGACTCCGCGCCACACAGTGTCGGCAGCAAGGAAACCGCCTGCGGTTGCGCCGGCTGTTATACCGGCCACGCCGCCATAGAACTGTACGCCGAGGTATTTGAACAGGCAGACAGCCTGGATCGCCTGGAAGCCTTTGCCTGCTTCCATGGGCCCGACTTTTACGGCCTGCCGCGCAACAGCGACCACATTACCCTGCGCAAGGACAGCTGGACGGTGCCGCAGGAGCTACCACTGGGTGACGACTCGCTCGCCCCTTTGAGAGCCGGTGAAACGCTGAACTGGACCGTATCGTGATACCGCTGGGACAGCGCTTTCGAGGCTTCCTGCCAGTCATTATTGACGTGGAGACAGGCGGCTTTAACGCATCCACCGATGCCATCCTGGAGATTGCCGCCAGCCTGGTGCGCATGAATGACTCCGGCGAACTTGAGATCCATAAAGCCATCGCCTTCAACGTTGCGCCATTCGAAGGTGCCAACCTGGAACAAGCCGCCCTGGATTTTACCGGCATTGATCCCTGGCACCCCTTCCGCGAGGCAGTTACGGAAGACGAAGCCCTGGACGTACTGTTCAAGACCGTGCGCAAGGAAATCAAGGAGCAGGGCTGTGTACGCGCCATCCTGGTCGGGCACAACGCCCATTTTGATGCCGGCTTTATCAATGCCGCGGTAGAGCGCTGCGCCATCAAGCGCAACCCCTTCCACCCCTTCTCACATTTTGATACCGCAACACTGTCGGGTTTGGCCTACGGCCAGACCGTACTGGCCAAGGCCTGTGCCGAGGCCGGCATCGAATTTGATAACAGTGAAGCGCACGCCGCTGCCTATGATGCGGAGAAAACCGCGCAGCTGTTCTGTGGCATCGTCAATCGCTGGCAGAACCTGGGTGGCTGGTCACCGGGCCAGCCGGCGGCAATGTCCGAGGAAGACTAGGGCTCGATTCCTCCCAGCTCATTGAGGATGCCGTCCATTTCCAGCATAAACTCCTCGATGTCATCCATGCCCAGCAATTCATACTTGATGCGCTCATCGACCGGCAAGAGTTGAGCCAGGATTGCGCCTACCTGCCAGGCATCGGCGTGATCGGCACTGATACCCAGTTTCTTGACATGGGGATGTTGCTCCAGGCTGAGTAAGACCTCGAGCATGGAATCCCATTCTTCGCGCATCGGTTCGGCGGGGCGCCTGGGTTCCATCTCGACTTCACCCATCACCAATTGGTTGGTTTCAGCGCGAGCGCTCTTGAGACGGAAGCGTTCATTGCCCTCGATGGTTATCCCCAGCAAGCCATTGGGCAGGGAGTCCCAGTCAACAATCCGTGCATAGCAACCGAACTCGCCCAGGTTAGGCTGGCCGGCACCCGGCTGCGCCACCTCAGACCCCTTGGCAACCCAGGCCAGGCCGAAACCGCTGTCTTCCTTGAGGCAGCTTCTAACCAGATCGATATAGCGCTGCTCAAAAATCTGTAGCGGTACTCGACCGCCCGGGAACAACACACTGGAAAGTGGAAACAGCGGAATTTCCATCAGCTATCCGCCTCCGGGCCCAGGGGCTGGAACGTAATAATGAGCTGCGGCAATAACAATAGCGCACCGATCAGAGCGACCAGCATGGCCAGGCCGGTCAGTAAACCGAAGTAGATGCTTGGCGTAAAGTTACTGAACACCAGGATGGAAAAACCGACAACGATCGTGATCGATGTGTAGTACATGGCGCGACCAATACTGGCATGGCAGCGGTGCATGGTAGCCAGGTAGTTCCGATCCCGCGGAAACTCCCGCTTGAAACGGTGCACGTAGTGAATCGTGTCATCCACACCAATGCCCACGACGATGGCCGCAATAGTGATGGTCATGATGTCCAGTGGCACCCCTGTCAGACCCATGGCGCCCAGCACCATGGCTGCGGCCAGGATATTCGGCGCTACCGCTATCAAGGCCAGGCTGAAGGAGCGGAATAGCAGCACAAACATGAATACGATAGCTGCGAATACCGCACCCAGCGTCAGAATCTGGGACTTGAACAGGCTCTGCAGCACATTGTTATAAAGCACCAGCATATTGGTAAACCGCAAGTTGTCCGGCGCAACACCCAGCTCATCCACCAGGTGCGCGTGCAAGTCTGTAAGGAACTGGTCACGGCGCAGGTCACGGCTGGTTTCCTTGACCCGCAGGGAGATGCGCGCCTGCTCGGTTTCCTCGTCAAAGTACGGATCAACAATCAGGTTGGCCACCGCATCCGGCAGGCTTTTCTGCACCAGGGCAAGCTCCACGTCGCCCACGCCACCATCCCAGAGTTGCTTGACGATGCTGTAGGTGGTGGCCAGCGACAACACCTTGCCGGTCTGCGGCAGGGAATCCACGTATTCGTGAATTTCCTGAAGGCGCTCCATGCCACGCGTGGTAAACCAGTAGCTTTGCTCAAACTCATCCTCTTCCGAGACAAAGCCACCGTCGAAGTCGTCATCAAACATATCGTCCTCGCCGAAGTCATCCTCCTCGGCAATCACTTCTTCAGCCCCGGACGAAGCCAGGGCAACCTGGGCTCCCGGGTCCTCCGCGAACACTGGCCCCAATTCCTCTTCGCTGACATCGATAATGATATCCAGGGGTATGGTGCCCCCAAGCTGCGCGTCCAGCAGCTCCATTCCCTGGTAGATCTCGGTGCTCTCGTGGAAGTAATCGATGAACCGGTTCTCAACCTGCAGCCGGCTGATGCCGTAAATACTTGTCGCTACCAGCAGACCCGACACCAGCAGAATCCCGCTGCCATGCCGCTCGGTAAAGCGAGCGAAGGCCGGGGTCATGCCAGCGGAACGCTCGCCACGGTCGGAGGGCGTTCCTTTTGGCAGCATGACCAGCAGACAGGGCAGGAGGACAAAGGTCAACAAAAGGGCAATGCAGATACCGATGGTCATCATCCAGCCGAAATCAATTACCGGGCGCAAGCCGCTGACCACCAGGGAGGTGAACGCCACCGCCGTGGTTAAGGTGGTATAGAAACACGGCACGGCCATCAGTCGCACCGTTTCCAGCACCAGTTCATGTTGCTCCGCCTCTGGTCTATCCATGTGCAGCTCGCGATATCGCACCACCAGGTGAATGGCAATGGCCAGGCCAACGATTAGCAGCACCGCGACAAAGTTGGAGGAAATCACAGTCATGCGCCAATCCAGCCAGGCCAACAGCCCCAGCATGACAGCGGCCGAGGCGATCACCGTGGTCATGGGCAGAGCCACATAGCGGGGCTTACGGAAGATAACGCTGAGCATAACCAACATGAAGCCGAGGATGCCGGCGCCGAAAGTAACCAGGTCGCTGCGCACAAAACTAACCATGTCGGCAGCGATCATTGGCACACCGCCAACGAATAAACTTGCACCATTGCGGTAGCCGTCCACTACCTCGCGCACTTCGGCGACCAGTGCACTGGCGCGGTCCATGACTTTCGCCGAGTAGGCCTTGAATTCGCGTTCAGCCTCGCGCAACTCGCCGGTCTGCTGGGGCGACAATGTCCCTGCACGTTCAAGCTGACGCAGCGATTCCCGGCGATCCAGCAAGCGGAAATACTCTTCGTCTCGGCGCAGGTTGACCTGGATGGCCGCTGTCTTGCCGTCCGGGCTTACCAGCAACTGCTCGTAGATAGGACTTTCGCGAAACTCCACCCGCACCAGCTCTCTATCAATCCCGGGATCCCTCAGCGTCGGCATGCCGGTTTCTGAACCCACGTCGGCAAGCGCGATAGGGGGACTCTGCAACAGCGGCACGTCCAGCAGCGTGGTGACACCCGAGACATCTTCTATGGCGGCCAACTCATCGCGCAGCGATTCAAGTGTTGCCAGGGAATCGTCGCCCAGCAGGTCGCCGTCGGGCTGGTAGGTGATAACGAGGAATTCCTCAGAGCTGTAGCGCTCGCCTATCTCCCGGAAATAATCGAGATCAGCGTCCCCCTCCAGTACCAGTGTGTCGGCAGACGCATCCAGTACGATCTCGCCTAACTGGCTACCCAGTGCACCCACCAGCAGCAGGCAAGCGAACACGCTGATGAGTGGCCGCCGCAGGATCACGCGGTCGTAGAGATTTGTCAGGATAGGTGGCATAGAGCTTCCATTATGATTGCGCCTCGGCCCGGGACCCGGCTTGCGCCTTTAATTCCGCTACCAGGGCGCTGTGAATTCCGTTAAATCCGCCGTTACTCATTATTACGATATGATCGCCGGACTGGCTCACCGCCAGGGCACGCTCGATCATGCTGTCTGTGTCGTCCAGCAGCTCAGCCGGTGTCTGGCTGGCCGCCACCACGTCCTGTATATCCCAGTCCAAACCGGTAGGCTGGTACCAGTAAACCTGGTCTGCGGCAGCTGTCGCCTGCGGCAGCGCCTCGCGGTGCTGACCCATGCGCATTGAACGCGAACGCGGTTCGATTAGCACGATAATCCGAGCATCCCCCACGCGCTTGCGTAAGCCCTCCAGGGTGGTGGCAATCGCGGTTGGATGATGCGCAAAATCGTCATAGACAGAGATGCCACCAATTTCAGCGAGCAGTTCCATGCGCCGCTTGATGCCCTTGAAGCTTGCCAGGCCCTCGGCAACCAGGGCCAGCGGCACGCCGACATGATGCGCGGCAGCGGCAGCGGCCAGTGCGTTTTCCAGATTGTGACGCCCGCCCAATTCCCAGCGAACAGCGGCCGTTTCCGTGCCGTGCACCAGCGTAAATTCACCCCCGTCGGCGCTCGCGTCCTGCACGCTCCAGTCGGCTTCCCCAGTGACCCCGAAACTGCTGGTCTGCGACCAGCAGCCGCGTGCCAGGACATCGTCCAGGGCGGCATCTCCCTGACGATGAATCACCAGGCCGTCACCGGGCACGGTGCGCAGCAAGTGGTGAAACTGGGTCTTTATCGCATCCAGGTCGGCGAAAATATCGGCGTGATCAAACTCCAGGTTATTCAGGCACAGGGTGCGCGGTCGGTAGTGGACAAACTTGGAACGTTTGTCGAAGAAGGCGGTATCGTATTCATCCGCCTCGACCACGAAGAAGCTGCTCTCACCCAGTCGCGCCGATAATCCAAAGTTACCCGGCACGCCGCCAATGAGGAAACCCGGCTGCATGTCCGCTTGTTCCAGTATCCAGGCCAGCATGCTGCTGGTGCTGGTCTTGCCATGGGTGCCAGCTGCCGCCAGCACCCAGCGATCCTGCAGGATATGTTCAGCCAGCCACTGCGGGCCGGAGGTATAGGGAATGTTGCTGTTCAACAGGTATTCAATCGCTGGATTGCCGCGCGACAGGGCATTGCCCACTACCACCAGGTCGGGTGCCGGTTGCAAGTGGGCAGGACTATAGCCCTCGCACAGCTCGATACCGGCGGCCTGTAACTGGTCGCTCATGGGCGGATAAACATTCGCATCCGAGCCACTGACCTGAAAGCCGCGCTCCCGCGCCAGCAAGGCCAGTCCACCCATAAAAGTACCGCAAATGCCCAGAATATGGACGTGTTGAGCCAAAGCTGTTCCCCTGTTCTTGTTGCAGCAATGGTATCATGCCGATTTTCCCGAGACTGCCCCAAGGACCCAGCTATGCCCCGCAAAAATGCCTTCTACGCCCAATCCGGTGGCGTGACTGCTGTCATCAATGCCAGCGCCTGCGGCGTGATAGAAACTGCCAGGGAGCACCGCCAGCAGATCGGCAAGGTGTATGCCGGACGCAACGGCATTATTGGTGCTCTGCGCGAAGAGCTTATCGACACCAGCAAGGAAAGCCGCAGTGCTATCGGCGCCCTGCGGCATACGCCATCCGGCGCCTTCGGCTCCTGTCGCTACAAACTGAAGAGCGTGGAAGAAAGCCGCGCCGAATATGAACGCCTGATCGAGGTATTCAAGGCGCACAACATCGGCTATTTCTTTTATAACGGCGGTGGCGATTCCGCCGATACCTGCCTCAAGATATCGAAGCTCAGCGCCAATCTGGGTTATCCGGTGCAGGCTATTCACGTACCCAAAACGGTGGACAACGACCTGCCGCTAACCGACAACTGCCCCGGTTTTGGTTCGGTGGCCAAGTACATTGCCATTTCGACTCGCGAGGCGGCACTGGACGTGGCCTCCATGTGCGAAACCTCCACCAAGGTTTTCATACTCGAAGCCATGGGTCGTCACGCCGGCTGGATTGCCGCCGCCGGTGGCCTGGCTGCCAACGATGCCGGGGACGCGCCCCATATCATCCTGTTTCCTGAAATCGCCTTCGATAAGAAAAAATTCCTGGCCAAGGTTGAGCGCACCGTCAAACGCCATGGCAACTGTGTGATTGTGGCCTCTGAAGGAGCGCAGTATGCCGATGGCCGCTTTCTCGCTGACGCTGGCACCCGCGACGCCTTCGGCCATGCCCAACTGGGCGGCGTGGCGCCGACCCTGGCGCAAATGATCAAGGAGGAGCTGGGTTACAAATATCACTGGGCAGTAGCCGATTATCTGCAACGGGCGGCCCGGCATATCGCCTCTGCCACCGATGTGGAGCAGGCCTATGCAGTCGGCAAGGCGGCGGTGGAAATGGCAGTAGCCGGTAAAAATGCCGTGATGCCCGCCATCGTGCGCGGCAAGGGCAAGCGCTACAGCTGGTCAATCGCCGAGGCGCCGCTGGACAAGGTGGCCAATGTCGAAAAGATGATGCCGCGCAGTTACATAAGCCGCGATGGTTTTAACATCAGCCAGGCCGGGCGAGATTATCTGGCACCCTTGATTGGCGGCGAAGACTACCCGCCCTACAAGAACGGGATGCCGCAGTACATTAAGCTCAAGAACGAGCTTGTACCCAGGAAAATCAAGAAGCGTTTCAAGGTCTGAGTCCCGATTATTGCCAGAGCAGAGACAAACTGTGGTTACGGATCGGACATCGAAACGGCCCTGAAGTCGTCTGCTGCGCAACTCGACCATTTTCCGCAACGCGGAAAATTGGGACTCAGACAATGCTCGCAGACGACCACGACTTCAGGCCCGTTTCGAAGCATGTCCTGACTGATCCGTAACCACAGTTCGCCTCTGCTCTTACTCCGACCCAACATCACTCCGACCCTACATCGAGTGGGCCTCGATCCAGGGGGGCTTGCTGTTGCCTGGCATTTGAGCCGGTCAGGCTGCGGGATGGGGTCTGAGCGCTTTCGGAAAAATTGCGAGGAATGCCTGAATCCCAATTTTTGCGCAGCAAAAATGGTTGAGTTCCGCAGCAACCGAAAGCGCACAGACACCAGCAGCCGGCTCAAATGCCAGGCGACAGCAAGGCCCTGGAGGAAATGAAAACCTGCGTAGCCTGGCAGCGGGTGCAGATGGAAGGCGCGATCCGGCCCTTGCGCAACTCGACCATTCTTGGCTGGGCCAGAGCAGAGTCAGGCTGCGCTTTCGGGAATTGCGCGCTTTCGGATAAATTGCGAGGAATGTCTGAATCCCAATTTTTGCGCAGCAAAAATGGTTGAGTTCCGCAGCAACCGAAAGCGCGCAATTCCCAGCAGCCGGCTCACAGCTGGACCAGTAGCCAGGCCGGCGCTCAGACGCGCAGCCACCCGCACTCAACGACTGGCCTGATTCGAAGATAAATGGAGTAAAGGTTTCTCGGAGAAATGGAAATTGCCGCGCCCGAGCGGACGCGGCAACAGAACTTACAACAGCGGTGCGATTACCAGGCTGACAATCGCCATGACATTAATGAGGATGTTCATGGAGGGGCCAGAGGTGTCCTTGAAGGGGTCGCCGACGGTGTCGCCGACCACAGCAGCGGAATGAGTCTCAGAACCCTTGCCGCCCAGGTTGCCTTTCTCGACGTACTTCTTGGCGTTATCCCAGGCACCGCCGGCATTAGCCATCATCAGCGCCATAAGCACACAACCCAGCAGGGCGCCGCCTAACATGCCGCCCAGAGAGGAAGCACCCAGGCCAAAGCCCACCAATACCGGTGCCAACACAGCGATAGCACCAGGCAGCACCATGCGCTTAAGCGCCGCGGTGGTGGCGATATCCACACAACGTGCAGTGTCAGGCTCGCCCGTACCTTCCAGCAAGCCCGGGATTTCCCGGAACTGGCGACGGATCTCGTTAATCATGTCGAAGGCAGCATCGCCCACCGCCGTCATGGTGATGGAAGCGATCAGGAAGGGAATGGTGCCACCGATGAACATACCCACCAATACCGTGGGGTTGGAGATCTCCAGGCTGAAGCCGGCTTGATGGCTTTCCACTGTTTCAACGAAGGCAGCAATAATGGCCAGGGCGGCCAGCGCCGCAGCGCCGATCGCGAAACCCTTGCCAATCGCAGCCGTGGTGTTGCCAACCTCATCGAGACCATCCGTGATCTTGCGAGTCTCCTCGCCCATACCCGCCATTTCGGCGATACCACCGGCGTTATCGGCAACCGGACCGTAGGCGTCAATAGCCATGGTGATGCCGACCGTGGCCAACATACCCACGGCAGCAATACCCACGCCGTAAAGACCAGCCAGCTCGGTTGATATACCGATGATAGCCGCCAGGATCAGGATCGGAGCCACTACAGATTCCATACCAACCGCCAGGCCGGTAATCATTACGGTGGCGGGGCCGGTCTCGCCGGATTTGGCGATTTTGCGAACCGGGCTACCGCCCGTGTAGTACTCGGTGATAAGGCCGATAGCCACACCGCCCACGGCGCCGCAGACCACAGCCCACCAGATGTTGCTGCCCAGGCCCATGGCCTCAATCAGGAACCAGGCCATGATGGCGAAAATCACGGGAGCCATTAGCGTGCCGCTGCGCAGCGCCGCCTCGGGTGCCGAACTGGAGCGAGACCGGACCAGCAGGATGCCGACCAGTGAAGCCAGCAGGCCAATACTGGCCAGGGCCAATGGCAAGGCCATCATCGCGCTCTTGGCATCGGCTGCAATCGCCATGGTAGAGGCAATCGCAATACAGGCGATCATGGAGCCGCAGTAGGACTCAAAAATATCAGAACCCATACCGGCGATGTCACCAACATTGTCACCGACGTTATCGGCGATCACGCCAGGGTTACGGGGATCGTCTTCCGGGATACCGGCTTCAATCTTGCCCACCAGGTCGGCGCCAACATCGGCGCTCTTGGTGAAAATGCCACCACCTACCCGCGAGAACAGGGCGACTACCGAAGCACCCATTCCGAAACCGTGAATGGCATGCGCCGTTTCCGGATCGCCACCAAAGTAGAAGTAGAGGCCACCAAGACCAATCAGGCCCAGTGAGGCGACACACAAACCCATGATAGAGCCGCCATAGAATGCGATGGATAGCGCTTCTGCTGCCCCATGTGTGTTCGCCGCAACGGCGGTACGCACGTTCGCCTTGGTCGCGGCAAACATGCCGAGATAGCCAGCGGTCGCGGATGAAAGAGCACCGGCGATAAAGGCAATGGCTGTATTAGCCCCCAATGGAGATACGAAAATACCGACCACCAGCACCGAGGCAAAAATCGCCAGCATTTTGTACTCACGGTGCATAAACACCATGGCACCGAGGTGAATCTGGTCAGAAATCTTCTTTACTGCGTCGGTGCCATGGTTGTGGCGCGACATGATGTGGTAAATAACGAAGGCTATGGCTAGCCCGGCGACGCCGAGAACCGGCGGTATCATGAGGTTAAACGTCATAAAGCTCCCATCTGTTCTATTTGTATTATGTTGAAGGGCTGCCAGTCTAACCAACTCCCCCGCGGGCTTACAAGGGCGAAGGGCTCAGGCAGTAGCTGATGTCAGGTAGCGGGTATACAGCTGTGGCAGGTTTTGCAGCACCACCTCGGCTAATTGCAGCTCACAGCCCGCCAATACGCCATGCAACAGTTTCAGCGTCAATGCCTGCGCGCACTCCTCGGCCAGGGGTGCATAGCTCAGGTGCCAGCGCTCCTCGGCGACGCCACCGCGGTCGCGCCGGTAGGGACGGAAGAATCCCTGTGCCCGCTCGCCATCAAGGCGCTGCACCAGCCAGGCGTGCAGGGGGCCGAACAATCCCTCATCAGCATATTCAGCGGGGCTCAATTGCAGCTGGTAGTTCTCCGGCATGGCCGCAGCATCATAAATATCCAGGTCAGTACCCCAGTGGTGGCGGGAAGCGCCGGGGAGAGCGGAATAACGCATGATCGCATGCACCCGCTCCAGCTCACCCAGGGCACCCAGGTCCAATACCCGCGACTGATCATCGTGCACCTCGCGGCTGCCCTCGGCCTTGCCGTTCCAGATGGCCAACTGCCGCTCGAAACTGCGAAAGCCACTGGCGACCTGCAAATCGAAACCCGCCTCGGCAGCCTCCGCCCGCAGCGCCGCAAAGGCCTGCCAGCAGTCCGGTTGCAAGGCAATACCAGCCTCTGTCTGCAGGTGCGATTGGTCTCTTCCGGTGAGTTGCTCAGGGCTCAGCACAATCCAGGGCTTCCTCATGTTTAATCGAGCTCAGCATAGCAGCTGATCTGAATTCACAGGCAGCTCCTGCTGCAGATGCAGTCCGCTGGGAGCGATACTGGCACGCCAGGCCATCGCCTCTACGCCTGCGGACAAGGCTTGCTGCAGTGCCTCACAATAGGCGGGATCTATATCGAAGGCGGGCTGAACCTGCTGGATGCCCTCGTGAAACACGCAAAAGAAAATTACCGCGCGTTCTCCCTCCCTGGCCAGGCCTGTCAGTTCTTGCAGATGCTTGCGGGCACGCTCACTGACAGCGTCGGGAAACACGCCGACCCCGGCATCGCGCAGCAAGGTAACGGACTTGACCTCAATGGTGCAGCTGGCATCGTCTGGCCCGCCGCTTAGCACCAGGTCCGCACGGCTGCCCTGACCATACTTAAGCTCGCGCTTGAGTCCGGAATAACCCGCCAGAGCCGGAATTTTCCCCACCTTTATCGCCTCTTCCACCACCGCGTTGGCGCGGGCGGAATGAATACAGGCCATACCACCCTCGGTCTCAACCAGCTCCCAACTGTGCGGGTACTTGCGTGTCTTCACATCACTGAGCGACAACCAGACCCGGCTGCCCGGCTCTGCGCAACCGGTCATGGCACCGGTATTAGGACAGTGGACCGTGAGTTGGCGGCCGTCCGCCAGCTCAACATCTGCGAGAAAACGTTTGTAGCGTCGCAGCAGGGTTGCGGCGATCAAGTCAGGGCCTGGGAATTGCATAACAGGCCCCCATCCTCATACAACTGGCGGTTTCTGCAATAGCTCTAATAGCCCCCCCACCCTGCCGGGGAGCTCCAGGTTTACTGGCACTTGGCATAATAATTTCTGTGACCTTGTTAGCCACTATTCTAGCAAGCGCTTGACAAGGTAGTCAGCCGGGCAACTCAGGTGGAATTTTTATTGGCACAGGCAGTCGATATCTGGTAGTTTCTCCGCCCTCGGTGAACAGGCGCAAGCTTGTTTCGTGAATAAAAGACGACAAATGCCCATTAAGGCATCTATTTGGGAAGCAACCATGCCCAGAAAATCCGCTAAATCTGCCGCCACTTCAGAATTCAAGAACTTCGTACCGTACAAGGCGAAGCGCGGCGAAGAATATATGAACGAGCGTCAGCGCGACCACTTCAAAAGCATGCTGCTGAATTGGAAGTCCGAACTGATGGAAGAGGTAGATCGTACCGTAACCCATATGAAGGATGAGGCTGCAAACTTTCCGGACCCGGCCGATCGCGCCACCCAGGAAGAAGAGTTCAGCCTGGAGCTGCGCACCCGTGATCGGGAGCGCAAGCTGATCAAGAAAATCGACAGCACCATAGATCGCATCGACGCCGATGATTATGGCTTCTGCGATGCCTGCGGTGTTGAGATAGGCATCAAGCGCCTGGAAGCGCGCCCCACAGCTGACCTCTGCATTGACTGCAAAACACTTGACGAAATCAAGGAAAAGCAGGAGCACGGCTGAGCCAAACAGCTCTCCCGCCACCTCTTATATAGGGCGCTTCGCGCCCTCCCCCACAGGCCCACTGCACCTGGGCTCACTCATCTGTGCGCTGGCCAGCTACCTGGATGCCCGCCAGCAGGGTGGACTCTGGCTCATGCGTATGGAAGACCTGGATCCACCGCGTGAAGAGGCCGGCGCCGCCCAGCGAATTCTCGACAGCCTGAGCGCCCACGGCCTCGATTGGGACGGCCCGACACTCTGGCAAAGCCAGCGCCTGGAGGCCTACGCCGACACCGTGCAGGAACTGCTCGATCAACAGCTGGCATTTCGCTGTGACTGCAGTCGCGCCCGGCTACTGGGCCAGGAAAATATCTACCGCGGCCGCTGCCGCTCCCGGCAAATAGCCAATAGCACCGCCGCCGCAGTGCGGGTAATCGTAAGTGACGACAGCGTCATCGAGCTGGTTGATCGCCTGCAGGCGCCGCTGACGCAAAACCTGGCAGAGGAACTGGGCGACTTCATCGTAAGGCGCAAGGATCAATTGTTCGCCTACCAGCTCGCCGTGGTTCTGGACGACGCATATCAGGGCGTGACCCAGGTCCTGCGCGGCTCAGACCTGTATGATTCAACACCGCGCCAGATTTACCTGCAGCGACTGCTGGGACTACCCACCCCCGGCTATGCCCATATTCCGGTCATCACCAACAATGCCGGGCAAAAGCTCAGCAAGCAGACTCATGCGCCGGCGCTTGATGACAACAAGGCGCTGGCGAATCTCAAACTGGCACTGCGCTTTCTCGGCCAACCAGCACCCTCCGCAGAATGTCAGCAGGTGGATCAACTGTTGGTTGAAGCGGTTGCCAACTGGCAGCTGCAGGCAGTGCCGGCCGTCCCGGGCATACCGGAGACCGCGCTCTACTGATACTATCGGTCGCGTGTATATAAACCGTACCTTGCTGCTACTGTTAGCGCTGGCCCTGGTGTTCATTCCCTCCGCCCAGGAGTGGGTAACCAGTGGCGGCACGGCCTGGTATCGGCCCTACCTGGTCTGGGTGGTAATCGTGGCAGCCGCCTGGTGGATCCAGCGCACGAGTCTCGGCGATGACCTTTAGCCTTTTTGAGCTGTCCGCCAGCGTGCTGGCTTACTTGCTGCTGCTATTCGGAGTCGCCTTCGTCGCCGATCGCGGCATGGTTCCCGCACGCATACTCAATCACCCGGCGGTTTACGTGCTGTCACTGGGCGTATTTGCCGGCGCACTTGCGGTTCATGGTGCTGCCGAGCTGGCGTTTCAATACGGTTACAGCTTCCTGCTTTACTACATCGGGGTCAGCTTGATGCTGATCCTGTCACCACTGCTGTTATTTCCGCTGATGCGTATCTGTCGCATCTACCAGCTCAGCTCCCTGGCCGATTTGCTGTCATTTCGCTTCCGCAGCCCCTGGATCGGCACACTGGTAACACTGATGATGCTGGCCGCGATGATGCCCTTGCTGGCTCTGCAGATACAGGCGGTATCCGATGCGATGCACCTGCTCAGTGGTGATCGTGGCAATTTCGGTCACGGTGGTTCTGCCCATGGCATATTGCCTCCCCTGTTCTGCACCCTGATCGCCGCCTTCACTATCTATTTCGGTACCCGGCAACTTGACGCCCACCAGCGTCATGAGGGATTGGTTGCTGCGATTGCGTTCGAGTCCCTGGTCAAGGCTGCCGCCATGTTCGCCATCGGCCTGTACGCTGTCTATTCCATATTCGGTGGCTTTGGCGCGCTGGAACAGTGGCTTACCCTGCATCCCCATGTACTGGAGCTGCTTGATTCACCACTGCGCCAGGATTCCGCCCATGCCCTGCTGCTAATATTTTTTGCCGGTGCCGTGGCCATGCCTCACATGTTCCATATGGTGTTCAGCGAGAATCCAGGCGGTATCGGCCTGCGCGCCGCCAGTTGGGGTGTTCCCGGCTACCTGCTGGTAATCAGCCTGCCAATACTGCCCATTGTCTGGGCCAGCCTGAAGATCGAAAGTGACCTGCCGCAGATCTACAGCACCCTGGCGGTGGGACTGGACGGCGGCTCCCGGCTCGTTGCGATAATGGCTTTCCTGGCAGGCATGTCCGCCGCCAGCGCAGTGATCATTGTCAGCACGCTGGCGCTGGCGGGCATGTGCCTGAAACACCTGCTTCTCCCGGTTCGACTGCTCCGGGGTAACGCCGGGCTGGACACAGGCCCTGGCATCTACACGCAGTTGAGCTGGCTGCGTGCGATATTGATCGCCGCCATTATTCTCGCCGGTTATGGATTTTTCAGTTTGCTGGCAGGCAATCACTCACTGGTCGACCTGGGCCTGGCCGCCTTCATCGGCACACTGCAGTTCCTGCCTGGCCTGCTGGCTACTGTGTACTGGCCTCGCGCCAACAAACTGGGGCTGACCTGTGGGCTGATTGCCGGTTTCCTGACCTGGTATTTCGCCCTGGTGCTACCCCTGCTGAGCAGTTTCGAGCCAGATTTCATCCGCTATATCTACCTGATCTGGTTCGACGATGTGGAGAGCGTCTGGAGTGCCGCTACCATCAGCTCGCTGGGCATAAATATTTGTCTGTTCGTACTGGTGTCAATGCTTACCCGCACCAGTCGTGAAGAGACAATCAGTGCCGAGATATGCTGCATGGATGATCTCAACCGGCCCATGCGTCAGTCCCTGGGCCTGGCAAACCCGGAGGAATTCAAACACAACCTGGCCAAGGCTCTCGGTGAGACAACCGCGACGGTGGAAGTGGACCGCGCACTGGCTGACCTGCGACTGGAGGCGGATGAAAGTCGTCCCTATGCCCTGCGCCAATTGCGGGCCCGCATTGAGGCCAACCTATCGGGCTTGCTTGGTCCGGCAATGGCCTACCAGATCATGCAGAGCTGCATTCCCTATCAATTGGATACACCGCTTGCCAGCGAGGATATCAGCCTGATCGAGCGACGCCTGGATAACGCGCAGATCAGCTTCACCGGGCTTGCTGCTGACCTTGATAACCTGCGCCGCTATCACAGGGAGACTCTCAGGGACCTGCCAATTGGCGTGTTTTCCCTGGGTCGCGACGGCGAGGTATTGATGTGGAACCGCAACATGGAGGAAACAACGGGCGTTGCCGCGGAAGATGTCGTTGGCTCTTACCTGGGCTCACTGCCCGAGCCCTGGGCGCAGCTGCTCGAAGAGTTCTGTGCCTTCGACAAGGATAGCGAACACAAGCTGCACCTGCCCGAACCAGACAGCCGCGGTCGCTGGATCAGCCTGCACAAAGCGGCTGTGGGCTCTTCATCGCGCATGTCTGAGGACCAGGTCATCGTCGTCGAAGACCTGACCGACTATGAAACACTCGAACAGGAACTGTTGCACTCCGAGCGACTCGCCTCCATTGGCCGCCTCGCCGCCGGAATCGCTCACGAAATCGGCAATCCCGTTACCGGTATTTCCTCCCTGGCCCAAAACCTGGAAGTTGAAGACGATATAGCCGCCGTACCCGAGGCGGCCAGCGACATTCTCAAGCAGACCGAACGTGTCTCCCGCATTATGCAGTCGCTGGTAAGCTTCTCTCACAGCGGCAGGGACATCGCCGATCCGGCCAGTCTGCACGCTGTAAACGTGGCTGATTGTGTCGACGAGGCCATCCACTTGTTGGAACTCGATCTCAGCGCCAGGCGCGTACTGTTCGACAATCGCTGTGACCGGGAACAACTGGTGCAGGCAGAGGGCCAGCGCTTGCTCCAGGTATTCATTAATTTGCTCGGCAACGCCCGCGATGCCAGCCAGCGCGGCGACAGCATCGTTATTGCGGCGACCCAGAATGAAGGCCAGTTGGAAATCACAGTCACCGACCAGGGCAGCGGCATTGCCGAGGAAATCCTGGGGCAGATTTTCGAGCCCTTCTTCACCACCAAGGATCCCGGAGCGGGCACTGGTCTGGGTTTGTCACTGGTCTATAGCATCCTCGAAAACCTGGGTGGCCGGATCAGCGTGCAAAGCTCTGTGGGCCAGCACAGCGGCACCCAATTCCGGGTCTCCCTGGCCAGCGCACAATACAGTGAAGAGTACGGCGAGGAGTTTCAATAACACCCAGGGATACTGGCAAATTGTGGGCATAACCGTTATTTTGGGTATTCATTACACATTTGCGGTAACACTTTGAGGTTGCCAGGTGGTGTCGATGCCTGAAATTCTTATTGTCGAAGATGAGTCGGTAATTCGCTCTGCGTTACGCCGTTTGCTGGAACGGAACGACTACAGCGTTAGCGAGGCCGCCTCCGTGGCGGAAGCTGAGAACAAGCACGAGCTGACAAACTTCGACCTCATTATCAGCGATCTGCGCCTGCCCGGCGCTCCCGGCACCGACCTCATCAAGCGCGCGGGTGACGTTCCCGTGCTGATTATGACCAGCTATGCCAGCTTACGGTCGGCGGTGGACTCCATGCGTATGGGCGCTGTTGATTACATCGCCAAGCCCTTTGACCACAACGACATGATCACCGCGGTTACCCGTATTCTGGCTGAGCACAGTACGGTCAGCGCCAGCCGCGCCAGCAATCCAGCCCGCTCCACCAAGCGCGAGCGTGCGGTAGAGGGTTTTATCGGCAACTGCCATGAAATGGTGACCCTGTTCGACCACCTGCGCAAAATTGCACCCACCGACGCGACCGTACTGGTGCTGGGCGAAACCGGGACCGGCAAGGAGTTGGTCGCTCGCGGCATACACCATCATAGCAAGCGTCAGGAACGGCCCCTGATTTCGGTCAATTGTGCCGCCATCCCGGAGACCCTGATTGAATCCGAGCTGTTCGGTTATGAGAAAGGCGCCTTCACCGGCGCCAATACCAATCGTACCGGCCTGATTGAGGCTGCCGATGGTGGCACACTATTTCTAGATGAAATCGGGGAGCTTCCGGTTGAAGCACAGGCGCGACTGCTGCGTTTCATCCAGGAAGGGGAAATTCGCCGCATCGGCTCAGTCGAGTCACGCAAGGTCGATGTGCGCCTGATCTGCGCCACTCACCGGGATTTGCAGCAGCTCACCGATGACGGCAAATTCCGCCAGGATCTCTATTACCGCATCAACGTGATGCGCTTGCAGCTGCCACCGCTGCGCGAGCGTGGCAAAGATACCCTGGAACTGGCCGAGTTCATTCTCAGTAATAGAAGCGAGGAGTTGAGCAAAGAGCCGCGGCATTTTTCACCCAAGGCCATCCAGGCCATTACCACCTATTCCTGGCCCGGCAACGTCCGGGAACTGGAAAATGCAGTGGAGCGGGCCCTGATCCTCAGCGAATCCGAAGAAATCGACAACGAGCTACTCGGCATTGACCTTGAACTGGTCCAGGTAAGTCAACTGAGAGGACGCCAGTCAAGCCGCGTCGACCATGGAACCGCCAGTATTTCCAGTTACGACCCACCTGAGGATCTGTCGCTGGAGGATTACTTCCAGCGATTCGTGCTTGAGCACCAGGACTCCATGAGTGAGACAGAGCTGGCACAAAAACTCGGGGTAAGCCGCAAGTGTCTGTGGGAGCGGCGCCAACGCTTTGGCATTCCACGCAAGAAAAGCGGTGGCAAGATCAGCGAGGCCACCGCTAAAACCGCCAAATCTGGCTAGGAATCCACGTTACCTTTCCCATGGATAGTTACATAATCCGGGGTAGAACGGTAACGTAAGCTCACTTTCCGAGCTTATAAAGCAAGCTCTTATTTTAGTAACTCGTTGTTTTATATGACTTATATAGGTTCTGGCACGCCACGTGCACTATGTAGTCCGGCTTGAACAATAAAAATAAAAATCCTGCCGTAATAACAATAATGACTCTAACTATGGACCTGGATGGGGAAAACTTCGTTTTCCCCTTCGTTCCATCTGGCACTGGCAAATACGTGTAGCTGCCGGTGGTTGCTAGCGCTGACGAGTCAGCAAGTCAGTAAATTGTAGTGGCAGCACAGAGGGCTTGAGGGCTTGCGAAGCCCGCTGTAATGAGCCCGGAATTACTGTTACCAAAGCCTACGTTGTCCGTGCGTGGAATAAGTATTGGTAACAATTGGCTGAGATAAACTGCAGCCATAGCAATGAACCGTATATACGGAACGGTTTTTATAAGCAGTAGATTTAACAGGGTTTTGGGAAGGCATGGATGTGCTTTTCAATAGCGCATAAGAATAACAATCGACAGAGAAATAAAAATAAGACTCCGTAGTGAGACCTGGATGGGGAAAACCTGGTTTTCCCCATCACCATTCTCCTCCCAGCCCAGCCTTGTGATAGACTGCGCGCCTCTGTGCAGGAGCTTATTCGCAACCCATGACCTCAGTTAACCAGGCCGCCACCCGAATTCCCCGGGACGGGCACCCTGTTTCCCGCAAAAATATCAGCGATAGCGCCCTCAAAGTGATGTCCCGGCTACGTAGCCAGGGCTTCCAGGCGTTCCTGGTCGGCGGCGCCGTCCGCGACTTGTTGCTGGGCGGCCACCCCAAGGATTTTGATGTCGCCACCGATGCCACGCCGGAAGAAGTACACGACTTGTTCCGTAATTCGCGGGTTATCGGACGCCGCTTCCGCATCGTTCATGTTCGTTTTGGCCGCGAGATTATCGAGGTAACGACATTTCGAGGACACCATGGTGCCGACGGATCTGAGGATGAAGATTCTGCCGGACAGGACAAGCAGCGTGAGCAAAAAGCCGCCCGCAATCACTCGCATCAATCAGACTCCGGCATGCTGCTGCGAGACAACGTCTTTGGCAGCCTTGAAGAGGACGCGGCGCGTCGTGATTTCACCGTAAACGCTCTCTACTACTGTAGCGACGATTTTTGCGTTTATGACTATGTTGACGGCCTGCGCGATCTTGAACACAAGGAAATTCGCATTATTGGCGACGCCGAGCAGCGCTACCGTGAAGACCCGGTCAGAATGCTGCGTGCGGTGCGTTTCGCCGCCAAGCTCGATTTCAATATTGCGGAGAGCACCAGCGAGCCGATCCCCGATCTCGCCTATATGCTCGAGGCCGTACCGGCCGCTCGCTTGTTCGATGAAATACTCAAGTTGTTCATGGCGGGTCAGGCACTGAGAACCTTTACCCTGTTACGCGAGTACGAGCTTCTTGAACACCTGTTCCCGGCGACAGCCAGTGAGCTGGAGGTATCCTCGCGGGCACTGTTGTTAATTGAGGCCGCCATGCGCTCGACTGACAATCGCATTGCCATCGACAAGCCGGTAACTCCCGCATTCATCCTGGCGGCCCTGTTGTGGTCTCCGGTCATCGAATTGAAGAAGGACCTCGAAGACAACGGCATGGCGCCCAACCAGGCGCTGGAAGAGGCAGCCCAGTCCATGATCTCCGAGCAGTTGCATCATATTGCCATCCCGCGTCGCTTTACGGCGCCGATGCGAGAGATCTGGGATTTCCAGCTACGCCTGCAAAAACGACGCGGCAAGAAGTCAGTGGAACTGCTAAAACATCGGCGTTTCCGTGCCGCCTACGACTTCCTGCTACTGCGGGAAGAGGCCGGTGAGGACCTGGAGGGCCTGGGTAAGTACTGGACCGAACTACAAGAAAAGAATCCTGACGTGGTGGTGGAAACCGGCCCCAGCGAGTACGACAAGCCCCGCCCCAAACGTCGTCGGCGGCGCCGTAAAAAACCGCAATGACCGCGGCCTACATCGCCCTGGGCAGCAATCTGGGCACCCCCGAAGCGCAACTGAAAACCGCATTGCAGGCACTGGAGCAACTGCCGCAGAGTCGACTTGTCTCCAGCTCTCCCTGGTATGTGAGCAAAGCCATCGGTCCCGGAACACAGCCCGATTATCTCAACGCCGTTGCCCTGCTGGACACCGACCTGTCGCCCCTGGCACTGCTGACCGCCCTGCAACAAATAGAACAGCAACAGGGCCGCGAGCGCGGCGAGCGCTGGGCGGCGCGAACCCTGGACCTGGACATCCTCCTGTACGGCAATGAGGAAGTCGCCAGCCCGGAGCTGCGTATCCCACACCCGGCGCTGGAGCAACGCAATTTCGTACTCTACCCACTTTTTGACCTGGCACCGGACTTGACCCTTCCCTGTGGCACCCCGATTGAGTCATTATTGGCAGGCTGCTCGACTGAGGGCTTGCACGCATTCGGAGAAACACGTGACCCAGGACTGTAAATTGCCCGGTGTCGACCTGAAAGGACGCACGCCTCCCGCCTTCATCGCCGTGGAGGGGCCTATCGGAGTGGGCAAGACCACGCTCGCCAAACGGCTGGCTGACACCTTCAATTACCAGGCTTTGCTGGAGCGCGCAGAGGACAATCCGTTTCTCGAACGCTTTTACCAGAACCGCAAGCAGGCCGCGCTATCCACCCAGCTGTTTTTCCTGTTCCAGCGCGCCCAGCAGATCCAGGACATGCGCCAGAGCGACATCTTTGAACCGGTGCGAGTGGCTGATTTCCTGATCGAGAAAGACCCCTTATTCGCCCGCATCAACCTCGACAGTGATGAGTACCAGTTGTACGAGAAAGTATTTCGTCAACTGACTATCGACGCACCCAGGCCAGACCTTGTCATTTATCTGCAGGCGTCGACTGATGTGCTGTTATCGCGTATCGAATCCCGCGGGGTAGGCTTTGAACAACGCATCTCCAGGGACTATCTGGAGATGCTTAACGAAGTGTACAGTGAATTTTTTCTGTATTACGATGGCGCTCCGCTACTGATAGTGAACGCCAGCGAGATCGACCTGGTCAGCAACGACAAGGACTATGAGCACCTGGTTGATTACCTGCTCGATATTCGCAACGGCCGCCACTACTTTAATCCAACATTTTTCGGATAGGCAGCGCCATGGCCATGGTCACCGTTAATACCCTGCAGGCCCTGAAGGAGAAAGGTGAGAAATTCGTATGCATAACTGCCTACGATGCCACTTTCGCGCGACTCATTTCTGAAGCCGGTGCTGAAACCATGCTGGTGGGGGACTCCCTCGGTATGGTTCTGCAAGGGCACGACAGCACGCTGCCTGTCACCATTGAAGACATGGCTTATCACACAGCCTGTGTCGCCAGGGGTAACCGCGAGTCAATGGTTATCGGCGATCTGCCCTTCATGTCCTACTCCACCCCGGAACAAACCCTGGCAAGCGCAACAAGCCTGATGCAGTCGGGTGCACACATGGTGAAGATGGAGGGCGGCACCTGGCTCAGCGAGAGCATCCAACAACTGGTGCAACGCGGTATACCGGTGTGTGCGCATCTCGGCCTGACACCACAATCCGTCAACCTGCTTGGCGGCTTTCGGGTCCAGGGACGCACACCCAAGGGCGCCAAGAACATTCTCGCCGATGCGGTGGAGATACAGGACGCCGGTGCCTCGCTGCTGGTGCTGGAATGTGTCCCATCGGAACTGGCGGCAGATATCAGCGAGAAACTGCAAATCCCCGTCATCGGAATCGGTGCGGGCCCCGGCACCGATGCACAGGTGCTGGTGATGCACGACATGCTCGGCCTCAGCGAGCACAGCGCGCGCTTTGTTGAGAACTTCATGAGTGGGCGGGCCAGCATCCAGGATGCCCTGCGGGCGTTTGTCGAGGCCGTCAAGGCGGGCGAATATCCGGGGCCGGAGCACAGCTACGAGTAGCCTGCGTCTGCCATGGCCTGCCGACAATGCTCTTCCGGGTTAGTTAGCGCTAACTTGGGTTCTTTTGGTAACATTCCTTCTAAACAAGCATAAGAATGCTTCTTTTGGTAACAAAAAAGCATGAATGTTTGATGAAATTCCGTTGCCCCCTACCTGCCCATACGGCATACTGCGCCAGCCTGAAGCGGTAAAATTACCAAAACAGGCGAGTTTGACGCGGTTTTTACCTATACGAAGCGCAGCGCCCAAAAGGGCTGCCAAGAGGGTTGATATGCGGACATACACCAGCAACGACCAATTACAGCAAGCCCTGCGCAAAGAGCGCCAGAAGGGTCGCTCTATTGCATTTGTACCGACTATGGGCAACTTGCATGAAGGGCACCTGGACCTGGTACGCAAGGCCCGGAAGTTGTGCGATGTCGTGGTGGTCAGTATTTTCGTCAACCCCCTGCAATTCGGCCCCAACGAAGACCTGGAGTCCTATCCTCGTACGCTGATGGCGGACAAGGAAAAGCTGTTCTCCGAGGGCGTGCAGGTTCTCTACGCACCGACCGCCGGCGAAATATACCCGGAAGGACTGGAACAGCAATCCGCTGTTGCCGTGCCGGAGCTGTCAGAAACCCTCTGTGGCGCCAGTCGCCCCGGCCACTTTGACGGCGTCACCACCGTGGTGACCAAGCTGTTCAATATCGTGCAGCCCGACATCGCTGTGTTTGGCGAGAAAGATTTTCAGCAACTGTCCATCATCCGCAAGATGGTCCGCGACTTGTGCATGCCTATAGAGATTGTCGCCGTTGCCACTGCACGCGCCGAAGATGGGTTGGCACTCAGCTCTCGCAATGGCTACCTGACCCCGGAACAACGCCGTCAGGCGCCAATACTGAACAAAACGCTGATGGAGTGTCGCCAGGCTATCGCCTGCGGCTTCGATAACTTCCTGGAGCTGGAAGCCCACGCCAAGCTCACACTGATACAGGCGGGCTTTGAACCGGAATATTTCGAGATTCGCGATGCTCGTACCCTCGCGGACGTCACCGAAAACACCGAGGAAATTGCCATCCTGGCGGCGGCCAAACTGGGCACGCCGCGCCTGATCGATAACGTCAGGCTCAATCTTAACCCGGTGTCCGACTGGGGCATGCTGGTCTCCCGCTAGAACCCCCCCCAAGGCTTTGCTTGAGCCAGGCTTTGCTTGAGCTGGGCTTTGCTTGAGCTGGCGCAATGACAAACCCGGCTTCACACAGCTATTCTTTGCACTATGTTGGCACACTCCATATCCGAGAGCAGGTAGGCTATGTCTGAATTTCCAATACACCCGGTGCCGGCGGCGCTGAAGAAAACCGCACATATCGATAGCGAGACCTATCACGCGATGTATCAGCGTTCGGTGGAGGATCCCGACGGGTTCTGGGCCGATATGGCGCGCGAGTTCCTCGATTGGGAGCGGGACTGGGATTCAGTCTGCGAGTACGACTTCCGCAAGGGCGAGACCAGCTGGTTCGCCGGCGGCAAACTCAATGTCAGTGTGAACTGCATAGACCGCCACTTGCCGGCCCGGGCCGAGCAGACCGCATTTATCTGGGAGGGAGACGACCCCACCCAGGACCAGCACATTAGCTACGCTGAACTACACGACCGGGTTTGCCAGTTGGCCAACGGCCTGCGCCAGCGCGGCGTCAAAAGAGGCGACCGGGTGTGTATATACATGCCCATGGTGCCAGAGGCCGCCTATGCCATGCTGGCCTGTACCCGCATCGGTGCAGTGCACTCGGTAGTGTTTGGCGGGTTTTCGCCAGAGGCCCTCAAGGACCGCATCCTCGACTCCGATTGCCAGACCCTGATCACCGCCGACCAGGGTGTACGCGGGGGCAGAACCATCCCGCTCAAGGACAATGCAGATATCGCGCTGGCCCAGTGCCCCAACGTTCATAGCTGTGTCGTGGTACAGCGCACCGGCGCTGAGATTAACTGGCAGGAAGGCCGTGACGTCTGGTACCAGGAGTTGACCGCAAGCCAGGACAGCAGCTGCGAGCCAGAGTCGATGGACGCCGAGGACCCCCTGTTCATCCTTTACACCTCAGGCTCCACCGGCAAACCCAAGGGCGTATTGCATACCACCGGTGGCTACCTGCTGCAGGCGGCGATGAGCTTCAAGTACAGCTTTGATTATCACGAGGGTGAAATATACTGGTGTACTGCGGACGTCGGCTGGGTCACCGGCCACACCTATATCGTCTACGGCCCGCTGGCCAATGGCGCCACCAGTTTGATGTTTGAAGGCGTACCCACCTACCCCGATGCGTCACGCTGCTGGCAGGTCTGTGACAAACACCAGGTCAACATTTTCTACACGGCTCCCACCGCTATTCGCGCTTTGCAGGCAGTCGGCGATGAAGCCGTCACCAGCACATCTCGCGCCAGCCTGCGACTGCTGGGCACGGTTGGTGAACCGATCAACCCGGAAGCCTGGGAATGGTATTACCGGGTGGTAGGCGACTCGCGCTGCCCCATCGTAGACACCTGGTGGCAAACCGAAACCGGCGGCCACATGATCACCCCGCTGCCGGGAGCCACCGACCTCAAGCCGGGCTCCGCCTGCTGGCCTTTCTTCGGTGTACAACTGGCGCTGATGGATGAAGAGGCCCGGGAAATTGAAGGCCCCGGGGCTGGTTACCTGGTCATCAAGGCCTCCTGGCCGGGCCAAATCCGCAGTGTCTATGGCGATCACCAGCGCATGATCGACACCTACTTTTCCAACTATCCCGGTTACTACTTCACCGGTGATGGCGCCAGTCGCGATGAAGATGGCTACTACTGGATAACCGGTCGGGTCGACGACGTACTCAACGTATCGGGACACCGCATGGGCACCGCCGAGGTGGAAAGTGCACTGGTGTTACACGACTCCATCGCCGAGGCCGCCGTGGTGGGCTTCCCCCACGATATCAAGGGACAGGGCATCTATTGCTATGTCACGCCAATGGTAGGTGTCGAGCCCACGGAAGAGCTGCGCAGCGAACTGGTGGCACTGTGTACCCGGGAGATTGGCGCCATTGCCAAACCTGATGTAATCCAGTGGGCACCCGCCCTGCCGAAAACCCGCTCGGGCAAGATCATGCGCCGTATACTGCGGAAAATTGCCGAGAATGAACTGGACAGCCTCGGCGACACTTCAACCCTGGCAGATCCCGGCGTGGTGGAGCACTTGATTGAAAACCGGGAACGACGCTAGCTTTCAGCCAGTGAGGCCAGCTTGCTTTCAATCACTGGCAAGCGGTCGTTACCGAAATACATATCATCGCCATTGATATACACGGTGGGGGAGCCGAAGCCCCCGCGGGCGATTAGCTCGTCGGTATTGGCGCGCAATTGGTCCTTTACATCCTGGTCGGCCAGCCGCGCCAGGAAGGCAGCGCTGTCCATAGCCAGGGCTTCGACGATCGCCGCCAACACGGGCTCATCACCCACTTCTTCACAGCGCCCCCAATAGGCCTCAAATACGGCCCTTGAATACTCCAGCAGCTTGCCCTCTTCCTCGGCCACGAAACAGCCGCGCATACACTTGACCGCGTTGACCGGGTGAAAATCGGGCCAGTTGATCTCAATACCGCGCAGGTCCGCCCAGTCGCGCAGGTCTTTCATCAGGTAGGTCATGCGGCGCCGGTTGCCAAAAAATGCCTCACGCTGGGCATACAGTTCCTGGTTGACCTCGTTAAATACACCGCCGACGAGAATGGGCCGCCATTCAGGCAGCACCCCGTAACGCTCGGCTAACGGCTGGATACCGGTGAAGGCCAGGTAGGTCCAGGGCGAGGTCAGGTCATAGAAAAATTCGAGACGTGTCATGCGGTCGGCATCCCCGGCATGCGCATGCCTGCGGCCCAGCCGCCGTCGGCCAGGAATTCACCGCCTGTGCTGTAACTGGCCTCGTCGGTGGCCAGGAACAGGTTTACGTAGGCCACCTCCTCGGGCCGACCAACCCGGGGGATGGGGAAGTCGGCATAGACCCCCTCGCTCATTTCCTGCTCGCTGATACCGGTGTTGGCGCCACCCATATCTGTGAAGATGCCGCCCGGGTGCACGCTATTGACGCGGATGCCGTACTGCCCCAGTTCGATGGCCGCATTCTTGGTCAACCCGCGCACCGCCCACTTGGTGGAGGAATAGGCCGCCAACCCGGCCTTGGACTGCATGCCATCGACGGAGGAAACGTTAATGATGGAACCACCGCCGGCCGCCTTCATTGGCTCGACCACAGAGCGAATACCCATAAATGTGCCCAGCTGATTAACCTGTACCACCCGCATGAAATCCTCAGGGCTGGTATCGGTAATCGACGCCAGCAGCAACATGCCGGCATTGTTGACCAGCACATTGAGTGGCCCCAGCGACTGGGCCAGGCTTACGGCCCGTGTCCAGTCCGCCTCCTGGCTGACATCCATACGCAGGAAGACAGCCGCTTCACCGAGCTCTTCTGCCAGTGCCTGGCCCTCAGCCTCCAGCAGGTCACCTATTACCACTCGCGCGCCCTCGCGCACAAACAAGCGCACGGTTGACTCACCCATTCCCCGGGCTCCGCCGGTCACTATCGCTACTTTTCCGTCCAAACGACCCATCACTACACCCCTGCTTGCAAACCGGAACGATTCCGTTGAAAATCCGTCAACTTATCCGGTTTTTCACTCTAATCATAAATCAGCAGGAGAGCATACGCATGTCCGATCTGACAGGCAAAGTCGCCGTGGTACTGGGCGCATCTGGTGAAAAGAACTTTGGTTCCGAGATTGCACGCCGCTTCGCAAAAGCCGGCGCCAAAGTGGTTGTTGCCGCACGGCGCCTGGAGGCACTGCAGGCACTGGCCAAGGAAATAGACGGTTTGGCGGTGGCCTGCGATATCACCGATGAGGCACAGCTGGAAAACCTGTTCGCGGCAGCCACCGAAAAGTACGGTCGGGTTGACGTGGCAGTGAATTCCAGCGGCATCCACGCGCACGGAACGATAGCCGAACTAAGCCACGACACCATCGCTCCTACCCTGGAGGTCAGCTTTATCGGCTCCCTGCTGTTTTTCAAGCACGCCGCTGCAGCCATGCCTGAGGGCGGCTCGGTAATGACCGTGTCATCGCTGACCGCTCGCCTGCCGGGAGCGGGTTACGCGGTCTACGCCGGCGCCCGGGCCGGAATTGATTACGCGGTCAAGGTCGCCGCAGTCGAGTACGGCGCCCAGGGTGTGCGCTTCAACTCCATCGCAGCGGGCCTGATAGAAACCGATATGACCGCTGCCATCCTGGAAATGCCAGGCCTGGTTGAAGGCTTCATCAGCGCCATTCCGGTTGGACGCATGGGCACCGTGGAAGACATGGCTGAGACCGCCCTGTGGCTGGCCGACGACACCACCTCCGGCTTTATCAATGGCCACGTCATCGACCTCGCTGGTGGCCAGCAAATGGGTCGCCTGCCTGGTTAAGCACTGATTGCAGCGCAGCGGGTTTTATTCCCCCGCTGCCATGCCTTCACGCACTCCCTTGCCGCGCCAGGCCTGCTGAATAATATACGCGCGGATGGCCTCGCTTTGCTCTTCGGTCAGATGTTTGCCAAAGCTGGCCATGCCATTCTTGGCCAGCAGGCCTTCCCGCACCACGGAATTCCAACCCCTGGGATCATGTATCCAGGCCGAGCCGCGCAAGTCGGGAATAATCAAACCAGAAACAGCATTCAAACCGTGACAACCCATACAGGTATCCTGGTAGAGGCCGAAGCCCTCGCGCTCTGTAGCCGCATCAGCGGTCCGCTTGGGCGGATTGAACACCACGCTGGGTCGCCAGTCGACCTCTGGCAGTTTGCCATCAGCGCCCAGCTTGAAGGTGAGCACACGGCTGACATTGGGCATGCTTTCGGCCTGCACATATTCGCCGAATACCAGCGCATAGGCACCGCCCCACCCCACGTTAACCGAGACATACTGTTCGCCATCGATTTCATAGGTCATGGCAGGTGCCACCACGCCGGTCTGGGTCGGAAACTCCCACAGTCGCTTGCCCTTATCCGCGGTGAACGCCACGAACTTGCCATCCGCAGTACCCTGGAACAAAAGATTGCCGGCAGTAGTCAGAATGCCACCGTTCCAGGGACCATTGTGTTCTACCCGCCAGGCCTCCTGCTGGGTGCTCGGGTCCCAGGCCAACAGACGCCCCTGCATCATGGGCCTGAGCGCATCGCGCTCCGCCTGGGCGTCAGGCAGACTGCCGAGGATGCCATCAGTACCGGTATTGTAGGTACCCGGCCGGTACACGAAGTTCTCTGGTTGGGCATAGTTGGCGGCGAAATCCAGCACCGGGATATAGACCAGGCCGGTATCGGGGCTGTAGGACATGGGGTGCCAGTTGTGACCGCCGAGGTAGGACGGCACGGTCAGGTAGGGTGAATCCAGGTAACGCGCGCCCTCAACTTCCACCGGGCGTCCGGTCTCCATATCGACGTGGGTGGCCCAGTTGATATTGATGTAGTTATTGGCGCTGAGCAAGGTTCCGTCAGCACGGTCGATCACATAGAAAAAACCATTCTTCGGCGCCTGCATCAGCACCTTGCGGGTCTTACCGTCGAGCTCCATGTCAGCCAGGATAATATGCTGTGCAGCCGTGTAATCCCAACTCTCGCCCGGTGTGGTCTGGTAGTGCCAGACGTACTCACCAGTATCCGGTCGCACCGCCACAATAGACGACAGGAACAGGTTATCACCGCCACCGGGGGAGCGAATCTCACGATTCCAGGGAGTACCGTTACCCACGCCGAAATAGAGCAGGTCCAGCTCCGGGTCGTAGGCCATGGAATCCCAAACGGTGCCGCCGCCACCGCCAATCTCATACCAGTTGCCGTTCCAGGTCTCCGCGGCCATCTTCATGGCATCGTTTTCAAACCCCAGTTTGGGGTCACCGGGCACCGTATAGAAGCGCCACAGCATCTCACCGCTATCAGCAGCATAGGCACTGATAAAACCGCGCACGCCGTACTCGGCGCCGCCGTTGCCAATCAGCACCTTGCCATCGATAACCCGCGGCGCGCCGGTAATGGTATAGGGCAGTTCAACGTCGACAGTGGCGACTTCCCAGTTGACCTTGCCGCTAGCGGCATCCAGCGCCACCAGCCGGCCATCAAACGCGCCGACAAATACCTGGCCATCCCACACAGCCACGCCGCGGTTAACCGGGCCGCAACAGCCATGACGCACCTTGTCCCTGGCCACAGCGGGGTCATAGGTCCAGAGTTTCTCTCCCGTACGGGCGTCCAGGGCGTGGACGATGCTCCAGGAAGAGGAGGCATACATCACGCCATCGACCACGATGGAGGTGGCTTCGATTCCGCGCCCGGTGTTGAAGTCGAAACTCCAGGCCAGCCCCAGCTTGTCGACTGATTCAGTATTCACTTGCTGCAGCGGACTGTAGCGCTGCTCGCTGTAGGTACGGCCGTGGGACATCCAGTTTGAAGGCTCGGCTTCAGCCGCCAACAGGCGCCTGGCATCCACAGCCGCCGCCATGGGGGCCGAAGTCGGTTCACTCTCAGGAGCCGTGGCCACGGGTTCAGTTTGCTTGCTACAGGCGGCTATCGTCAGCAGGGAGGACAGTAGCGCAATGCGCCAGGGCGAAATTTTATAAGACATTATGTTATCGCTCGCGGTGATTTATCGTTGTGGGGCGTACTACAAGGGTGCAGCCCTAATAATAGCCAGCGCGGGCGGCTATCGCCAGCCGCCCGGTTCCTCGAATTGACGCAAGCCACAGTATAAACAGGCACAAAAAAGGGGGCCAATGGCCCCCTCAGGTCAGCAAGCTGCTTTATTCTGCGGCTTGCTGCATTTCCTCTTCAGCGGCAGCAGACTGGGCATTATCGGCAGCGTCTGCCGCAGCCTCCTTCATGCTCAGCTTGATACGACCACGCTGATCAACGTCCAGTACCTTGACCTGTACTTCCTGACCTTCGCTAATGTAGTCGGTCACATTCTCAACTCGCTCTTCAGCGATCTGGGAAATGTGAACCAGGCCATCTTTGCCGGGCAGGATAGTAACGAAAGCACCGAAATCAACGATACGGGCCACAACACCGGTGTAGGTCTCTCCCACTTCCGCTTCTGCCGTGATCTCTTCAACCATGGCAACTGCAGCATCGCGAGAGGCCTGGTCCTGACCAAAGATTTTCACGGTTCCATCATCATCGATGTCGACGGTAGCTCCCGTCTGCTCGGTGATACCACGGATGGTAGCGCCACCCTTACCGATGATGTCGCGAATCTTGTCAGAATCAACCTTGAGGATAACCATGCTCGGCGCGTTGGCGTTAACCTGAACACGAGCTTCCGAGATCACTTCATTCATCTGGCCGAGGATGTGCAGGCGTGCTTCCAGTGCCTGCTCCAGGGCAATCTCCATGATCTGCTCATTGATACCTTCAATCTTGATATCCATCTGCAGGGCAGTAACGCCTTCAGCTGTACCGGCGACCTTGAAGTCCATGTCGCCCAGGTGATCTTCATCACCCAGGATATCGGTCAGGACCGCGAACTGCTCGCCTTCCTTGACCAGGCCCATGGCAATACCAGCAACCGGTGCTGACAGCGGTACGCCAGCAGCCATCATGGCGAGGCTACCCACACAGACTGAGGCCATCGAGCTGGAACCGTTAGATTCGGTGATTTCAGAGACTACACGGGTGGTGTAAGGCCAGCTTTCTTCACCCGGCAGTACTGCCGTGAGGCCGCGGCGCGCCAGGCGACCGTGACCGATCTCGCGACGATTGGTAAAGCCGATACGACCAGCCTCGCCCACTGAGTAGGGAGGGAAGTTGTAGTGCAGCATGAACGGGTCACGACGCTCGCCGTGCAGTGCGTCGATGATCTGCGCGTCGCGGGTAGAACCCAGCGTCACCGCACCGATGGCCTGAGTCTCGCCACGGGTAAACAGGGCGGAGCCGTGGGCCTTGGGCAACACGTCAATTTCACAGGCAATGGCACGCACGGTACGCGTATCGCGGCCATCAATGCGTGGCTCACCGTCGATAATGCGCTTGCGCACAAGTGTCTTTTCGACGTGCTTGAAAATGTCCTTCACATCGTCAGATGAGGGCGCGCCCTCGGCGTCGGTGCAGAGCTCAGCAACCACCTGGCCCTTGAGCTCACTAACGCGAGCATAACGCTCCGCCTTGTCGGTAATGAGATAGGCATCGCCCAGAGCAGCACCAATACTGGCTTCAACCTGACCCAGCAAGGCCTGGTCGATGGCAGCGGCTTCCCACTCCCAGACCGGCTTGCCAACTTCGGCGGCCAGTTCCCGGATCGTCTGGATAACAGTCTGCATTTCCTGGTGAGCGAACAATACCGCACCCAGCATCTGGTCTTCGCTCAGCTCTTTCGCCTGTGACTCAACCATCAGTACCGCATCGGCGGTACCCGCTACGATCATGTCCAGCTTGCTGTCGGCCAGTTGCTCATAGGTCGGGTTCAGCATGTATCCGCCAGCTTCGGAGAAGCCGACGCGGGCGCCACCGATAGGACCGTTAAACGGTACACCGGAAATTGCCAGGGCAGCGGAGGTACCGATCATTGCCGGAATATCGGGATCGATGTGCTTGTCTGCCGACATGACCGTACAGACCACCTGGACTTCGTTCATGAAGCCGTTGGGGAACAACGGACGGATCGGGCGATCGATCAAACGTGAAGTCAGGGTCTCTTTTTCCGACGGACGCGCTTCACGCTTGAAGAAGCCACCGGGAATTTTGCCGACAGCGTAGGTTTTTTCAATATAGTGCACACCCAGCGGGAAGAAAGGCTGGCCCGGCTTGGCGGTTTTTTCTGCAACCACGGTGCACAATACTGAGGTGTTTTCTACGGTTACCAGGACAGAACCGGTGGCCTGTCTGGCGATGCGACCCGTTTCCAGAGTGACCGTCTGGTCACCGTACTTGAAAGTTTTTGTTACGGGATTCATTTATTTCTCCAATTCCAATACAGAAACCGCAAGCCCTTGCTTGCGGTATCCAAATAGTTAGCGACGCAGACCCAGACGCTTGATCAAATTGCTGTAGCGTTCACTGTCCTTGCGCTTGAGGTAATCCAACAGTTTGCGGCGCTGGTTGACCATACGGATCAGTCCGCGACGCGAGTGGTGATCGTGCTTGTGAGACGAAAAATGTCCCTGCAGCTGTTCAATATTGGCTGTCAGCAGGGCTACCTGTACCTCGGGAGAGCCGGTATCACCGTTGCCCTGTTGGTACTCTTTTACAATCTCAGCTTTGTCGTTTGCACTCAGTGCCATAATAAAGTCCTCTATCAATATGCCAGGGGTGAACTATGTCACCCGATTAATAAAAAGAGCCTGCCCGTGCATATTTACAGACAGGTTCACACCAATGACCCAGCTATTGCTGGCCAGTGGCTATCAGCCGACGCGGCGCCACGCGCCCATCGTCCAATATCTCGCCTATTCCCAGGAACTCTCCGCCCGCAAGGCCTACTCTGACCATGCCACTACAGGGCGAGTTGGGCACCATTACCGGCTGTCCCTGGCGAATATAAAATCCACCTGCTTCACTGACTTCAACCATGGGCAAGTCACCCAGGGCCGCATCCAGCGGTTGCAGCAGCGCATCCATTTCTGCCTGCGCTTCATTCTGGTTTGACGCCTGCCGGGCCTTCAGTGCTTCCAAAAGCTCCAGCGACACCATGCTTGTCTCGTCAAACGGGCCGGCCTTGATGCGCCGCAGCGCACTGACATGACCACCGCAACCCAGCGCGCGTCCCAGATCCTCAGCAATAGACCGAATGTAGGTCCCCTTGCTACAGCTGACACGCACATCCACCTCGGGATGCTCGCCGGCACGAAACGCCGTCATTTCCAGCTCGTGGACGGTTACCCGTCGCACCTTTCTCTCTACTTCTTTACCCGCCCGGGCCAGCTTGTATAAAGGCTGCCCCTGGTGCTTCAAGGCCGAGAACATGGACGGAACCTGTTCGATCTCGCCCCTGAACTGTTGCAAGGCCAACGCCACATCTGCTTCGCAGATTTCACTGGCATCTTTCTGCTCCAGCACCTCGCCCTCGGCATCACCGCTGGCTGTGCTTACTCCCAGCACAAAAGTGCTGGTGTAAGCCTTATCCGCATCCAAAAGGAAGCGGGAAAACTTGGTCGCCTCGCCGAAGCAAAGCGGTAACACCCCGGTTGCCAGCGGGTCGAGGCTACCTGTGTGCCCCGCCTTGGCCGCACCGTACAGGTGCTTGGCTCTCTGCAGGGCCTGGTTTGAGCTCAATCCCTGCGGCTTGTCTAACACCAGGATTCCGTCGAGCGGGCGTCCCTTGCGGCGACGCGCCACTATTTACCGGCTCCATTGGGCTGTGGTTCCTTGGCCTCATCATCACCGGCCACCGCACGCTCAATCAGGTCTTCCATGTAGCGTCCGCGACCGACGCTGGCGTCGAACTGGAAACGCAGCTGGGGCACCATACGCATGCTGCTGTCTTTTGACAACCTGGTGCGCATAAATCCCGCCGCCCGATTCAGGGCCTCGGTGACTTCCCTGGCCTCCTCATCGGAGTTCTTGCCCATTGCCGTGTAGAAAACCCGGGCATAGCCCATATCCTTGCTCACTTCCACATCGGTCACACTGACCATCTCAACGCGCGGGTCGCGCATTTCGAACTGGATCAAGCTGGCCAACTCCTTGCGCAGGTAATCAGCTACTCGATCCGTGCGCTTGTACTCATTAGCCATACTCAGTGCGCCTGCTCAATTACACGTTGATCCCGTTTACAGGGAGCGTGCAACTTCCTTGACCTCAAATACTTCGATCTGGTCGCCAACTTTGACATCGGTGTAGTTCTTGACACCAATACCACACTCGGTACCGGAACGAACTTCATTGGCGTCATCTTTGAAGCGGCGCAGGGATTCCAGCTCGCCTTCATAGATCACCACGTTGTCACGCAGTACGCGAATCGGCTTGGCCCGGTAAACCGCGCCCTCGATCACCATGCAACCGGCAATCTGGCCAAATTTCGGCGATGTGAATACATCGCGAACCTCGGCGATACCGACAATTTCCTCGCGCAGCTCCGGTGCCAACATGCCACTGAGCGCCTGCTTAACATCATCGATAAGGTCATAGATGACGTTGTAATAACGCAGATCCAGTTCCTCTTCTTCAACCAGTTTGCGAGCGGCATTATCTGCTCGCACGTTGAAACCGAAGATCACGGCATCGGCTGTCATAGCCAGGGTGACATCTGTCTCCGCAATACCACCGACACCGGAAGACACGACATTGACGTTAACTTCCTCGTTGCCCAGCTCCAGCAGCGCTGATTGCAGGGCTTCCAGGGAGCCGCGAACATCGGCCTTGACGACCACGTTCAGCGTCTTTTTCTCGCCGGCCGTCATGCTCTCAAACATATTGTCGAGCTTGGCCGCCTGTTGCCGCTGCAAACGTGTATCGCGAGTTTTTTCCTGCCGTGACAGGGCAATTTCCCGTGCCTGCTTCTCGCTCTCTACTGCCGCGAAGGGGTCACCCGCATCGGGTGTGCCATCGAGGCCTAATATTTCTACCGGGATGGAGGGGCCAGCCTCGCTGATTTGCTGTCCGTTTTCATCCAGCATGGCACGAACACGGCCGTACTGAAGACCCGCCAGGACGATATCACCCTGCCGCAAGGTACCGCTCTGTATCAATACGGAAGCGACTGATCCACGCCCCTTGTCCAGGCGCGACTCGATAACCAGACCCTGGGCCGGCACATCCCTGGGCGCCTTGAGCTCCAGAATTTCTGCCTGCAGCAGGACAGCGTCGAGCAATTCGTCAATGCCCGTACCGGTGATGGCAGAGACATTAATGAACTGTGTATCACCGCCCCAGTCTTCCGGGATAACTTCTTTCGCCGCAAGTTCATTGCGTACCCGGTCGGGGTCAGCGCCTTCCTTGTCGATCTTGTTCACTGCCACGATCAAGGGCACTTCCGCGGCCTTGGCGTGCAGCACGGCTTCTTCAGTTTGCGGCATGACGCCGTCGTCCGCCGCCACAACCAGGATTACAATATCGGTGCTCTTGGCACCGCGGGCGCGCATCGCGGTAAAGGCAGCGTGCCCCGGTGTATCCAGGAAGGAAATCATGCCGTGGCCGGTTTCCACATGGTAGGCACCGATGTGCTGGGTAATACCACCGGCCTCACCGTCGGCGACCTTGGTTTTGCGAATGTAATCGAGCAATGAGGTCTTGCCGTGGTCGACATGACCCATGACTGTAACCACCGGCGCCCGCACCTCATCCTTGCCTTCGTGCTGCGCCAGCGCTACTTCCAGCTCATCTTCCAGCAGGTCCTCACTAACCAGCTTGGCCGTATGTCCCATTTCCTCGATCACCAGCAGCGCGGTGTCCTGGTCGACGACCTGGTTAATGGTGGCCATTACACCGAGCTTCATCAGCTCCTTGATCACCGCACCAGACTTGACCTTCATTTGCGCGGCCAGTTCGCCGACGCTAATTGCATCACTGAGCGCAACTTCAAATGTCTGTTGCTCGGTGGGCATTTCAAAACCGTGCTTGCCATGCTCCTCGTGACTCTTGGCAACGCCCTTCTTGCGGCCCGCCCGACGACGCATGCTGCCGCGATCCGCCGCATCAATCTGGTTTAGCGACAGGTTATGTCCACGCTGCTTGCCACGCACGTGCTCGGCGGGACGTTCGCCCCGACCGCGGGTTTTCTTGAACCGATCGGCTTCCGGCTTCGGCGCATCGTGCAGACGCTTCGGCTTGGCGGCTGGCTTGCCATCTTCGCCCGTGGGAGCTGGCTGTGCAGCGGCCTGCTCTTTCTGGCGCGCCTCTTCTGCCTGCTTTGCCTCCATGGCCGCCTGCCTGGCCGCCTTTTCCTCGGCCTCCTTCTGCTGGCGCTTGGTCGCAGCCTGCTGTCGCAACACCTCAGGGTCGACTTCAATAGCCGTACCATCGGCTTCTGCTGCCACAGCTTCCGCTTCCGCTGATGCCTCTGCCGCTATTGGCGCTGCCTCATCAGCCGCTACTTCCTCGGCCTCAACAACTTCCTCCAAGGGCTCATCAACAGCTTCCTGATCGCGCTTCACGTAGGTACGCTTCTTGCGCACTTCCACGTTCACAGTCTTCTTACCCTGCGAACCGGCCGTCTTCAGCGTACTGATGGTCTTGCGTTTGAGCGTGATCTTCTTCGGTGCCTTGGTCGACTCGCCGTGACTACGCTTCAAGAAGGCAAGCAGCGTCTGCTTGTCTTCATCAGAGACAGCTTCTTCGGCTTCCTTGTGGGGCAGGCCGGCTTCGCCCATCTGCGTTAGCAGACGATCAACCGATGCTCCGACTACTTCAGCCAGTTGCTGTACTGTGACTTGCGCCATTCAATGTTCTCCTGTTTACCCTGTATTAAAACTGCAATTCGCTGAGGCCTACTTGGCTTCTGCGATCGCTGCCGCTTCAGCCGCTTCGGCCTCCGCGAACCAGGGCGCGCGAGCTGTCAGAATCAACTCTCCCGCGCGTTCTTCGGTCATGTCTTCAATATCGAGCAGGTCTTCAACTGCTTGCTCTGCCAAATCTTCCATGGTGACAATCTCCCGGCTGGCCAGAATGAATGCCAGGTGGCGATCCATTCCTTCCATGGTCAGGAGATCTTCAGCGGGCTCGTGCTCACCCAATTGTTCTTCTGAGGCAATTGCAGCTGTCAACAAGGCATCTTTCGCCCGTGCCCGCAACTCCTCGGCTATCTCGTCATCAAAGCCCTGAATGCCAGACAGTTCTTCCAGCGGTACGTAGGCAACTTCTTCCAGCGTGGTAAAACCTTCTTCCACCAGGATCTCGGCCACTTCTTCATCGACCGCCAATTGCTCGCAGAAGACGCCAATGACCGCGCCCGCTTCCTGCTCATGCTTGTCAGCGGCTTCGTCGGTGCTCATCACATTGATTGACCAACCGGTCAATTCACTGGCGAGACGCACGTTCTGCCCATTGCGGCCAATAGCCTGGGCCAGGTTGTCCTCACTGACGGCTACATCCATGGTTTGGCTGTCTTCCTCGACCACGATGGATTCCACTTCGGCCGGTGACATGGCGTTAATGACCAACTGGGCAGGATTGTCGTCCCACAGCACAATGTCCACACGCTCGTTATCCAGCTCATTGGAAACTGCCTGTACGCGGGAACCACGCATACCCACGCAGGCGCCCACTGGATCGATGCGCCCATCATTGGTTTTGACAGCAATCTTGGCGCGGGAGCCCGGGTCGCGGGCCGCGCTGCGAATCTCAATGACTTCCTCAGAAATTTCCGGCACTTCAATCTTGAACAGCTCGATCAACATGGCGGGACAGGCGCGGGACAGAATAAGCTGCGGTCCGCGGCTCTCTTCGCTGATTTCTGTCAGGATGGCACGTACCCGGTCATTGACACGGAAAGTCTCGCGCCCCACCAACTGCTCGCGGGGTAGCAAACCCTCTGCATTATTCCCCAGATCCACGATCACATTGTCGCGGGTAACCTTCTTGACGGTACCGGCTAACAGCTCGCCGACGCGACCCGCATATTCTTCAACCACCTGCGCTCGCTCGGCATCTCGCACACGTTGCACGATAACCTGCTTGGCGGTCTGGGCGGCGATGCGGCCGAAGCCAACGTTCTCCACCTGCTCTTCGTGAACGTCACCGACCTGCAGACTGGTATCAACTTCCGCCGCTTCCTCGGTAGTGAACTGAGTGCCCAGTAGGGCCATCTCTTCGTCTCCCACCACCAGCCAGCGACGCCGGGTCTCGTAATCACCAGTCTCCCGGTCAATAGTTACCTCGATGTCCGCTTCTTCGTCGTAGCGTTTTTTGGTTGCTGTGGCCAACGCCAACTCTATCGCCTCGAAGATAATATCTTCAGAAACGCCTTTCTCGGCGGAAACCGCCTCAGCAACTAACAAGATTTCCTTGGTCATTCTCGTCTCGCCTATCTAGCTAAGCACTCAGGGCACTTATTGCCCCTGGTACGTCATCAAATCCATCGGGTGGCATCTGCTGTGCAGAACCACTTATAACCTTGGTTTAACCTGCGCCCTTTCTATGGCGCTGTGGGGAAGCACAAACTCGTGGTCGTCTACCTGGACGATCACCTCCTCCCCTTCAATACCCTTCAATGTACCCTTGAACTTGCGTCGCCCCTCGAAAGGTACGCGCAAGCGCAATTCTATCCACTCCCCTATATAGAGAGCGTACTGTTCCAGCTGAAACAACAGCCGGTCGACCCCGGGTGACGATACTTCCAGCGTGTAATCACCGCTGATCGGATCCTCTACATCCAGTATCGCGCCTACATGGCGGCTTACCTCTGCGCAGTTGTCGACGGTGATTCCGTTCTCGCCATCTATAAACAAACGCAGCAGGGTATGTCGCCCCTGCGAGAGATACTCCAGGCCCCAGAGTTCAAAGCCCAGTGCCTCCACCGTAGGCACCAGTAGTGCCTGCATCTTTTCTTCGCGACTAGCCAAGTTTCGGCGAGCCTCCCGCCAGCCATGCAGTTAAATACCTGCACCATCTACGCTGCGATGCTTTTTCAGCAGCTAATAAAAAGCCCCTAAAAAGGGGCTTCTTCCTTCGCACCGTTATAGCACCGGCACGTTATTGGTAGCGGGGGCCGGATTTGAACCGACGACCTTCGGGTTATGAGCCCGACGAGCTACCAGGCTGCTCCACCCCGCATCAAAACTTCATCCTTGCAATGGCCCCTTGGCCAACGCATTCAAGCTGACCTGGCAACCAGCTCGAAAGGGCGCTAATTATAGGGAGCACACCCCCCTCGGTCAACCGCTAATACACCCCAAAAACTGCCTATTTTTTCGCTAGTTAGCGACGTGGAATCGCGGCTGGCGCGTGGGCAACTCGACAGACGCTCCCGATAACCATCCGCAGCAAGAAAGTCCCAGGAATGGCCAGCCGAAGGCGGAGCAATTTGCCCAGCAAATCGCGGCTGGCGCATGGGCTTTTTCAAGGACACGCCATCAACCCATCCATGGGGGCTCGAGCACGGCATCCCTGCCGTGCACGGTCCATGAAAAAACCCATGCACCAACCGCTCAGATCCACAGCACTCGTCACTTGATGCAAAGCCACCCAGAGAAATCACCAGCCGAAAGGCGAGGTGATTTCCCCTCCCAAGCAGCAGTTTCGTAACGAGGGGTCGACGACAGCTCCCGATAACCACCCGGAGCAAGAAAGTCCCAAGAATGGCTAGCCGAAGGCGGGGCGATTTGCACCGCAAATCGCGACCGAGCCCTTGCAGCTGTGCTGCAAGGAAACCGCGAGGGCCGGAATAGTCCCGCGACTCGAATTACGTAAGGTGTAAAAATAAGCTCCAGGAAGTGAAGCCTCTAAGATAAATGGTGCCGAAGGCGGGACTTGAACCCGCACGAGCATAGCTCACTACCCCCTCAAGATAGCGTGTCTACCAATTCCACCACTTCGGCATGTGTTTACTCGTTTTCGGGAACCTCGGGGAGGTCCGCATCACCGCTCACTACCGGCGGCAACTCGTCTTCCAATACCGGAAGCTCTGATTCCATGCTCGGTTGTTGCTGCTCAACAAGAGGCACAGGGATATCAATAGCATCTGTAGAGGTCGATTTGTCCTTGGCAACAATCGCCAGGCCAAAACTGGTAAGGAAGAAGGCTGTGGCCAGAATGGCGGTAGCGCGAGTCAGTATATTGCCGCTGCCGTCACTTCCCAACAAGGTCTGCGATGCACCCGCGCCAAAGGAAGCGCCCATGTCAGCGCCCTTGCCCTGCTGCAGTAAAATCAGGCCAATAATCGCGAAGGCGATCAGCAGGTGTGCTACTAAAATCAACTGTTCCATTTTATTCCCGTGTCGCCTCTACTATGGCGATAAAATCGTCGGCCTTAAGTGAAGCTCCGCCCACCAGACCGCCATCTATATCTTCGGCAGCGAATAACTCCGCTGCATTGTCTGCCTTGACGCTGCCCCCATAGAGCAAGCGTATGGCTTCTGCTGTTTCGCCTATCTGCTCACGCAGCCAGGTCCGTATCGCGGCATGCATTTCCTGCGCCTGTTCCGGACTCGCCGTCTGTCCGGTACCTATCGCCCAAATCGGCTCATAGGCAATAACATCTGTTGCTTCCAGGCCACCGGCAACCAGGGCCGCCAGTTGGCTGGTAACCACCTCTTGCGCATTGCCGGCACTACGTTGTTCCAGCGTTTCCCCGACACAAAGCATTGGTTTCAGGCCAGCCGCTCGCGCCGCGCTCGCCTTCGCTGCTACCAACTCATTGCTCTCGCCAAAGTACTGGCGTCGCTCCGAGTGCCCCAGAATCACCCACTGACAATCGCAATCTGCCAGCATCGCCGCCGACACTTCGCCAGTGTAGGCACCCTCGGTGTGCTCGCTGCAATTCTGCCCACCCAGTTGCAAGCCTGTCTCGGCTGCCAATTCCCCTACCCTGGGGATATGCAAGTGTGGTGGACACAATACTGTGTCAGCCTGGGAATATAGCGCGCTGTCAGCCGCGGCCAGACCGGACAGCAAGGCCTCTACCGACGCGATAGACCCGTGCATTTTCCAGTTCCCTGCTACCAGACTACGACGCATTGAAACCCCCAGCAAAAAGCGGCGGCAATCTTACCCAGAATGCCCCCAAGTTACAACCTGAGTCCTCCAGCGCGAGCCGCTCACCGCGCATTCACGCACCCAACAGCTTCTGCACCTGTTGCGCCAGCTTGTCACACAGCTGTCGCACCTGCTCTGCATCCTCGCCTTCGAGCATCACCCTCACCACTGGTTCAGTCCCAGAGGCACGCAGCAGTACGCGACCACTATCACCCAGGCACTGCTCGGTATCGGCGACCAGGCGGTCAAGCTCGGGCTGTCCGGCAAGGTCCACGGTGCCTGCCACGGGCACATTGATCATGTGCTGGGGAAACTTCCTCATACCCTGCTTGAGGCTGGCCAGGTCGCACTGCGCTGCATGCAAGGCCACCATAACCTGCAGGGCCGCGACAATGCCATCGCCGGTGGTGGTGAGATCAGCACATATGATGTGGCCGGAAGACTCTCCCCCCAATTGCCAGCCGTGCTGCTGCATCAACTCATTCACGTAACGGTCACCCACCCGGGCGCGGGCGAACCCGGTGCCACGCTCGCGCAAGGCGAGCTCCATACCGAGATTGGACATCAGTGTGCCAACCACACCATCGCTGCCGCGATGTGCTGCGATAATAAACAGCAATTCGTCACCGTCGACCAGTTCGCCGCGGTTGTCGATAAACAACACCCGATCACCATCGCCGTCCAGCGCCACACCAAAATCCGCCTGCTCGTCCAGCACCCGCTGGGCAAGGGCGGCGGTATCGGTAGAACCGACTCCCTGGTTGATATTGAAGCCATCGGGCTCAACACCTATGGTGCTCACCTCGGCCCCCAGTTCCGCGAATACATTAGGGGCGATGTGGTAGGTCGCGCCGTTGGCGCAGTCGACTACCAGTTTCATGCCGCGCAGGGAAAACTGGTCAGGCACGGTGGATTTGCAAAATTCAATATAACGACCGGCGGCGTCCACCACCCGCACCGCTTTGCCAATGGCCTGCGAACTAACTGTCTCCAGCGGCAAGTCCAGCTCAGCCTCTATAGCCAATTCGATCTCATCGCCCAGCTTGTGTCCGCTGCCATCAAAAAACTTGATGCCATTGTCTTCATAGGGATTATGCGAGGCACTTATAACGATGCCGGCCTGAGCCCGCTGGGTGCGGGTCATCAGGGCAACGGCCGGCGTTGGCATGGGGCCCAGCAATTTGACATCGACGCCGGCGGCAACCAGCCCCGCTTCCAGGGCTGACTCAAACATATAGCCCGACACCCGGGTATCCTTGCCGATTATTACAGTACTGTGCTCGCCCCCGCCCTGCTCGGCGCGAGCGAATACGCGCCCACAGGCCCAACCCAGTTTGAGCATGAAATCCGGGGTTATCGGTGTTTGCCCGACCCGACCGCGAATTCCATCGGTACCAAAATATCGCTTTTGCACTTAGCTTTCCTCTTCACCCACCAGGGCGGACACCATTGCCAGGGCATCAACCGTCGCCCTGACATCATGGCTGCGTATTATGCGGGCACCGCGCTCGGCCGCCAATACCGCCAGCGCCAGACTCGCTGGCAGGCGCTCATCAACCTCGCGACCCAGCAATTTGCCAATCAGGGACTTACGCGAGAGTCCCACCAGCACCGGGTAGCCAGTTTCCACCAGACTGGGCAGGCCACGCAGCAAGGCGAGATTGTGCTCAACACTCTTGCCAAAGCCAATACCGGGGTCCAGCGTGATCAGGTCAACACCCAGACCCGCCGCCTCACAGGCCTGTGCCCGCGCCAGCAGAAAATCTTTTACTTCTGTCAGTACATCGTCATAGCGGGGTTGCGACTGCATGGATGCGGGAGTTCCCCGCATGTGCATCAGGCACACCGGCAACCGCAGCTCAGCGGCGACCGCCAGCGCGCCCTCCCGCTGCAGGGCACGTACATCATTAATCATGCCGGCACCGGAGGCAGCCGCCGCGCGCATTACCTCGGGACTGCTGGTATCTATGGATAGAACGACATCGAATTCGCCAGACAGGGCTTCAACACAGGGGACAACGCGATCCAACTCTTCCTGGATTCCTACCGGTGTCGCACCGGGGCGGGTGGACTCACCACCTATATCAAGAATGGCAGCGCCATCGGCAACCATGCCGGCAGCACGATCCAGTACCCGTGGGATTGCCAAGGTGCCGTCGGAGAAGAGAGTGCCACCGTCAGAAAAGGAATCGGGGGTGACATTGAGCACCCCCATGACTTTGCAGCTCGAGCTGATCAGTGCTCCTGCGCCGGCCCACCGATTGGTCCGGACTGGTCTTGCTCATCGGCGTCTGCCGCGGCGTCACCATCATTTCCGGTACCCGTGCCCCCGGTGCTATCGCCCCAGTCGCTGGGCGGATCCGGCATACGCCCTTCCATAATGGAGTCGATCTGGTCGCTATCGATGGTTTCGTACATGATCAGGGCGTCCGCCATCAGGTGCAGTTTATCGATATTGTCCTGTAGCAGTTTTTCCGCAGAGCTGTAACATTCATCAACAATGCTGCGTACTTCTTCATCGATGTGCTTGGCAGTGTCGGCAGAAATCGCCTTGTTGGGCATACCGGCGGAGCGACCCAGGAATACTTCTTCACCGCCCTCGTCATACATCAGCGGGCCCATTTTTTCCGAGAGCCCCCATTTGGTCACCATATTGCGTGCGATTTCCGTAGCACGCTGTATATCGTTGGAGGCACCCGTGGTAACGCCCTCCTTGCCCAGGGTCATTTCCTCGGCAACACGACCACCGAACAAGCTGGTAATCTGACTGGTTATCTGGGTGCGACTCAAGCTATACCTGTCTTCCTCGGGCAGGAACATGGTTACTCCCAGGGCCCGGCCACGGGGAATAATACTCACCTTGTAAACCGGGTCATGCGCGGGCAGCAGGCGACCAACAATCGCGTGCCCAGCCTCGTGGTAGGCAGTATTTTTCTTCTCGGAGTCCGACATCACCATGGATTTGCGCTCTGCGCCCATCATGATCTTGTCCTTGGCCAATTCAAACTGATCCATACCGACCAGCCGTGCGGCGGCGCGCGCAGCAAACAGGGCTGCCTCGTTGACCAGGTTGGCCAGGTCGGCGCCGGAGAAACCCGGGGTACCGCGTGCAATCAATGACGGATTGACATCATCCGCCAGCGGCACCTTGCGCATATGGACTTTCAAAATCTGCTCACGACCGCGGATATCAGGCAAGCCCACTACAACCTGGCGATCAAAGCGGCCGGGGCGCAGCAATGCCGGGTCCAGCACATCGGGTCGGTTGGTTGCGGCGATCACGATGACGCCATCATTGGCTTCGAAGCCGTCCATTTCCACGAGCAATTGGTTGAGCGTTTGCTCGCGTTCGTCGTGTCCGCCACCCAGACCGGCGCCACGGTGGCGACCGACAGCATCTATCTCATCGATAAAGATGATGCAGGGCGCCTGCTTCTTGGCCTGGTCGAACATATCCCGCACCCGGGAGGCACCGACACCAACAAACATCTCAACAAAGTCGGAGCCGGAAATAGAGAAGAAGGGCACCTTGGCCTCACCGGCAATGGCTTTCGCCAGCAAGGTCTTACCCGTACCGGGCTGGCCCACCATCAACACACCGCGGGGTATTCTGCCCCCAAGGCGCTGGAATTTGCCCGGATCACGCAGAAACTCAACCAGCTCCTGCACGTCTTCCTTGGCTTCATCAACACCGGCAACATCGGCAAACGTGGTGTGGATCTGGTCTTCACCCAGCAAGCGCGCCTTGCTCTTGCCAAAACTCATAGGACCGCCACGGCCACCGCCGCCACCCTGCATCTGACGCATGAAGAACATGAACACGGCGATAATGATCAGTATGGGGAAACAGGCAACCAGCAACTGGGTCCAGAGGCTCTGCTGCTCCGGCTTGCGGCCAATTATCTCGACTTTATGCGCCAACAGGTCATCAACCAGCTTGGGGTCTTCCAGCATCGGCCGGATGGTCTCAAATTGGGTATTATTGAAGCGTTCGCCACTGATGGTGAGCCCGTCAATGACCACCTTCTGCACCTGGTCACGCTGAACCTCTTCGATGAACTGGGAGTAGCCCAGTTGCTCGGTCGGCTGCTGCATATTGAAATTCTGGAATACAGACAGCAATACCGCCGCGATAACCAGCCATAACAGTAAATTCTTTGCCATATCGTTCAAGGCCTTAACCTCTCTCTATCCCCCTGGGGGACGAACCGTCTAATATACTAAATACGCGCCAACAGCACCATGAGACCATAACGCATCTCAAATTAGCCTCAGCCCTTGAAATCCCTGGCCAGCAGGTACACTTCCCGCGAGCGTGGCCGCGAGGCCGCGGGTTTGCGCGTCAGCACCTTGCCAAAACTGCCGCGACAATGCCGCAGCAGCTCATCAAAGCCCTCACCCTGAAACACCTTGCTCAGGAAAGCTCCACCCGGTCGCAACACCTGTTGCGCCATATCCAGTGCCAGTTCCACCAGATACATAGACCGCGGCTGGTCTACCGCGTTCATACCACTCATATTGGGGGCCATATCTGAAATTACAAGGTCTGCCTGCTTACCCCCCAGGGCCGCCAGAATGGCCTCGAAGACGGATTCCTCCGTGAAATCGCCCTGAATAAACTCGACCCCCTCAAGGCTGTCCATAGGCAGGATATCGGAGGCAATTACCTGGCCGCGATCACCCACCAACTGGCTGGCTACCTGGGACCAGCCACCTGGCGCCGAGCCCAGGTCCACCACGGTCATGCCGGGTCGGATCAGCCGATCCTTGTCCTGGATTTCAAGCAACTTGTAACATGCCCTGGAGCGATAGCCGTCGCGCTGCGCCTGCTGCACGTAATGATCGTTGAAATGCTCCTTGAGCCACGATCTGCTGGAGGATTTTTTCTTTGCCATTGCAACCCCGGACCGCGGGCCTACAATTTTACCCGCATTCGCGTAGAATACCGCGCCCCGCCTCCGCGGGGAAAGCAAGTAGTGGAATGAACATGAGTAAACGAGACAATAAACAACTGCGTGCCATCGGCCACAAGCTCAAGCCGCTGGTAACCGTGGCCGGCAAGGGCCTGAGCGACTCTGTTATGCAGGAGATAAACCGGGCCCTGGATGATCACGAGCTAATCAAGGTGAAACTGGTCGTCGGTGAGCGCAGCGCCAGGCAGGCCGTTGCCGAGGAAATCTGCGAACGTAGTGGCGCCGAGTTGATCCAGAGCATGGGCAACATACTGCTGTTGCTGCGGCGCGCTGCACAACCGGATCCGCGACTGTCCAACCTGCTGCGGTACTGATCATTTGGCGACCCTGCTCGAATTTCCCTCCCAGCGCGTACAGGGCCTGGCTTTCCTGCAAGAGCAGGTTCGCAAACTGCTAAGCGCACGCGGGGCCGATGAGGAACTCATTGAATTCGCCGCCGACACGGTGCGCAGGGTCTACGAACGCAGCATTGATGCTGAGAATTACAGCTTCAGCCTGGAACTGCCCACCGAGCTGTCTGATGCCGATGCAGCCGGGCTGAGCGAAGGCATCCGCCAGGGTATCGAGCAAATCAGGGAAGAGAATCACGCCGTGGTGGTAAGGCTAATCGCCGAACTGGTTATGGCCGAGGTCAAATTCTTCCAGGCCAACCGCGACTAGCGCAAACCAAAAGAATCACTTAGGTGGCCTAGCGCCTCCCAAACACCTTAGTGGCGGAGCCTCCCAGCGGTTTTATACTAAAGATGTTGAACCTGGTCGATTTCGTATTCGATATCACCACCGGGGGCGTTCACTACCGCCGTATCACCCTCTTCCTTGCCTATCAGGGCCCGCGCGATGGGGGAAGTTACCGAGATTTTGTTGCTCCGGACTTCGGCCTCGTCTTCGCCAACAATCTGGTAGCGAACCTCCTCATCGGTGTCCACATTGATCAAGTCCACGGTGACGCCAAAGATTACCTTGCCGGTCCTGGGTATCCTCGTTACATCGATAACCTGGGCCTCGGCCAGCTTGCCTTCGATCTCCATAATGCGACCTTCAGCAAAACTTTGTTGTTCACGGGCCGCGTGATACTCCGCGTTCTCTTTCAGGTCACCGTGTTCGCGCGCCTCGGCGATCGCCTGGCTGATCCGTGGCCGGTCCACCTTTTTTAACTGCTCCAGCTCGGCGCGCAAACTCGCTTCGCCGGCCACAGTCATGGGCACTTTATTCATACCGCCAACCTCCCGTGCAAACCTTGCAGGTGTCGGACCTGATCTTCACCGGAGTGCTTCATCGCCGCACAAATCGCCTCCGCGGCAGCCAGTGTTGTGGTGTAGTAAACATGGTGAGATTCGGCGCTGGAGCGAATAGAAGCCGAATCGGCAATCGCCCTGCGGCCCTCAGTCGTGTTAACGATCAGGTCCACTTCATTGTTCTTTATCATATCAACAATGTGGGGACGCCCCTCAAGCACTTTATTGACCTGGCGCACAGCTATGCCAGCGGCCTCCAGGGTGCCGGCAGTGCCCTCGGTTGCCAGCAGCTCAAAGCCCTGGGCAACAAGGTCCCGGGCAACGCCTACCGCTCCCGGCTTATCCACGTCACGCACACTGATAAACGCGGTGCCACTGTCCGCCGCAGCGTGACCGGCGCCTAGTTGCGCCTTGGAGAAGGCCTCCTCAAAGGTATCTCCCGTACCCATCACCTCGCCGGTGGACTTCATTTCCGGGCCAAGAATCGGGTCCACACCGGGGAATTTGTTGAAGGGCATGACCGCTTCTTTGACGCTGTAGTAGGGTGGCACTACCTCTTTAGTGAAGCCCTGCTCCGCCAGGCTGGTACCCGCCATGCAGCGCGCCGCCACCTTGGCCAGGGACTTGCCAATGCACTTGGAGACAAAGGGCACCGTACGCGAGGCCCTGGGATTCACTTCAATGACGTAGATTTCTTCATCCTGCCAGGCCAGCTGCACGTTCATCAGGCCTTTCACTTTCAGCGCCCTGGCCATCTGCTTGACCTGGTCGCGCATGGCGTCTTGCACAGAGGCATCGAGACTGTAGGGCGGCAGTGAACAAGCTGAGTCGCCCGAGTGTACCCCGGCCTGCTCGATGTGTTGCATGATCGCACCAATGACGACTTCCTCGCCGTCGCTGACCGCATCGATATCAACCTCGATCGCCGCATTCAGGAAATGATCCAGCAAGACCGGCGAGTCATTGGAGGCCTGTACCGCATCACGCAGGTAGCGCAGCAGCTCTTCCTCCCGGTACACAATTTCCATGGCGCGACCGCCGAGCACATAGGAAGGCCTGACCACCAGCGGATAATGCAGGTCAGCGGCAGCCGCCAGCGCTTCCTCGGTGCTGCGCACGGTCATATTGGGTGGCTGCTTCAGGCCCAGCTTTTCAATCATCTGCTGGAAGCGTTCGCGGTCTTCAGCTTCATCGATGGCGTCCGGCGTGGTGCCAATAATCGGCACGCCTTCCGCCTCCAGCTCACGCGCCAACTTCAGCGGTGTCTGTCCGCCGAACTGGACAATCACGCCCCTGGGTTGCTCCAGCGCCACGATTTCCAGCACGTCCTCCAGGGTCACCGGCTCAAAATACAGGCGGTCAGAGGTATCGTAGTCGGTCGATACGGTTTCCGGGTTACAGTTGACCATGATGGTTTCATAACCATCCTCGCGCATCGCCAGCGCGGCATGCACGCAGCAATAGTCAAATTCAATACCCTGGCCGATACGGTTGGGACCGCCACCCAGCACCAGGATCTTGTCGCGCGCCGTCGGCGCCGCCTCGCACTCCTCCTCGTAGGTGGAGTACATATACGCGGTATCCGAGGCAAACTCGGCGGCGCAGGTATCCACTCGCTTGTACACGGGACGCACACCCAGGCCCTGACGATGTTTCCTGACGGCACTCTCCGGCACCGCCAGCAGCACCGCCAGGCGCTGGTCTGAAAAGCCCTTGCGCTTGAGGCGGTAGATTGCCTCCCGATCCAGGTTTTCCAGGTGAACGGTCTTCAGCTGGTTTTCGCTCTCGATCAAATCCAGTATTTGCACCAGGAACCAGGGATCAACACCACTCAGGCGATAGACTTCGTCGATACTCATACCCGAGCGCAGCGCGTCGGCGATATACCAGATGCGCTCCGGCCCCGGGTTGGTCAAGTGGCTGACCAGTTCATCACGGGCCTCGGGCGCGTCCAGGTCGAGCATGTGCTCGAATCCGGAAGAGCCAACCTCGAGGCCGCGCAGGGCCTTTTGCAGAGACTCCTGGAAAGTACGACCGATAGCCATCACCTCGCCTACAGATTTCATCTGCGTGGTCAGGCGCGTATCCGCACCCTCAAATTTTTCAAAGGCAAAGCGTGGCAGCTTGGTGACCACGTAATCGATGCTGGGCTCGAAGGAAGCCGGTGTGGCACCGCCCGTTATTTCGTTCTGTAATTCATCCAGGGTGTAACCAATCGCCAGCTTGGCAGCGACTCTGGCAATGGGAAAGCCAGTGGCCTTTGACGCCAGGGCTGAAGAGCGGGACACCCGCGGATTCATTTCAATAATCACCAGTCGACCCGTCTTCGGATCCTGGCCGAACTGCACGTTGGAGCCACCGGTTTCAACACCGATCTCGCGCAGCACCGCAAGCGATGCGTTGCGCATAATCTGGTATTCCTTGTCGGTCAGGGTCTGGGCCGGAGCCACGGTAATAGAGTCGCCCGTGTGCACGCCCATGGCGTCGAAGTTTTCGATGGAGCAGATAATTATGCAGTTGTCATTCTTGTCCCGCACCACCTCCATCTCGAACTCTTTCCAGCCAATCAGTGACTCGTCAATCAGTAGCTCGTTGGTCGGCGACAGGTCCAGCCCGCGGTGGCATATCTCCTCAAACTCCTCGCGGTTGTAAGCGATACCGCCACCGGAGCCGCCCATGGTAAATGAGGGCCGGATAATGCAGGGGAAGCCAATTTGATCGAGCACCTGCTGTGCTTCTTCCATGCTGTGCGCCAGCGCCGCCCGCGGCGTTTCCAGGCCGATACGCTTCATGGCCTGGTCAAACAGCTGCCGGTCCTCCGCCATATCAATGGCTTCCTTGGTGGCGCCGATCATCTCAACGCCATATTTATCCAACACCCCTTCGCGGGCCAGGTCCAGCGCGCAGTTCAGTGCGGTCTGGCCACCCATGGTTGGCAGCAATACGTCCGGTCGTTCCTTTTCAATAATCCTGGCCACGGTCGACCATTCCACCGGCTCGATATAGGTGGCATCAGCCATGGTCGGGTCGGTCATAATGGTGGCCGGGTTGGAGTTAACCAGAACGACCCGGTAGCCCTCCTCGCGCAGCGCCTTGCAGGCCTGGGCACCGGAGTAGTCGAACTCACAGGCCTGGCCGATCACAATCGGACCCGCACCCAGGATGAGCACACTCTCTATGTCAGTACGCTTTGGCATGGCGGTCAGGCACTCCCTGCGGTTTGTTCGAGTAACTCGATGAAATGTTCAAACAGTGGCGCCGCGTCATGTGGCCCGGGGCTGGCCTCGGGGTGCCCCTGAAAACCAAAAGCCGGCTTGTCGGTACGATGGATGCCCTGCAGGGAACCATCAAACAGGGACTTGTGGGTAACCCTGAGCAGCTCCGGCAGCTTCGCCTCGTCAACCGCAAAGCCATGATTCTGGCTGGTGATCAGCACCGTGCCGTCGTCAAGATTCTGCACCGGGTGGTTGGCGCCGTGATGCCCGAATTTCATTTTTGCGGTGCCGGCGCCACTGGCCAGCCCCAGCAGCTGGTGGCCCAGGCAAATACCAAAGATGGGAATGCCGGTTTCCAGCAGCTCCTTGATCGCGGCAATCGCGTAGTCGCAGGGCTCGGGATCGCCGGGGCCGTTAGACAGGAAAATGCCATCGGGTTTGAGCGCCAGCACTTCGCTGGCCGGAGTCTGGGCCGGCACCACGGTGAGGCGACAACCACGGTCTACCAGCATGCGCAGAATATTGCGTTTGACCCCATAGTCGTAGGCAACCACATGCCAGGGCAAATCTGCCTCGTCCAGGCTGGGATAGCCTTCGCCATGGCGCCAACTGCCTTCGGTCCAGGCGTAGGCAGCGTCGACCGTCACTTCCCTGGCCAGGTCCATGCCCTTGAGACCGGCAAACCCCCGCGCCTGGGCCAGCGCATCTTCTTCATCAATGTCAGCACCTGCCATCAGGCAGCCATTCTGGGCGCCCTTTTCCCGCAGGATGCGGGTCAAGCGTCGGGTATCGATATCGGCGATAGCGACCACCCCGCGCTCAGCCAGGTATTCGCCCAGGTCCTGCTCATTGCGGTAATTACTGGCCATCAGGGGCAGGTCGCGAATCACCAGGCCCGTGGCCCAAATCGAGGCGGACTCCTCATCCTCGCCAGTGGTTCCAGTATTGCCAATATGGGGGTAGGTCAGGGTAACAATCTGGCGGGCATAGGAAGGGTCGGTGAGTATCTCCTGGTAGCCCGTCATGGCGGTATTGAATACTACCTCGCCAACGGAGGTGCCCTCGGCGCCGATGGCTATACCTTTGAAAATACTGCCATCCTCAAGGGCCAAAATGGCTGGACTGCTCAAGCAAATCTCCCCGTTATTCCGCTGTCATCGCCAATAGCAGGCACATTTCGCGCGCCCAAAAAAAGCGAGATGAATATCTTCATCTCGCTTTTAGGAATTGTGTCTGGCACTGGCTTACACCGACTTGTCTGGCCCAGAAAATACGTCTCTGAACGTGTGTATTCTGGGACGGCGATTCTACGGGATAGGCTGGGTACTGTCCACTAAAATGGCTTGCTATCGGGCGGCAAAGCCCTATGATTCTGCTGTTCGAAAACAACAGGTAACAACATGTCCTTTTTCGCAGGGAAAATTGCCGTCATTACCGGCGCTGGCTCCGGCATTGGCCGCGGCCTTGCCGTCGCCCTGAACCGCGCGGGTTGTGTGCTGGAACTCTCCGACATCAACACCGAGGCACTGGTGGAAACCAGGGCGGCGCTGGAGCGCAAGGAGCTCGCCTTCCACCTGGAGCAGGTCGATGTTGCCGACCGCAGCGCCATGGAGCAGTGGGCCGCCGCTGTCGGTGAGCGCCGGCAGCGGGTAGATATTGTGGTTAACAATGCTGGCGTGGCCCTGGGCGGCAACGCGGAAGACAACAGCATCGAGGATATCGAGTGGTTGATGGGCATAAACTTCTGGGGCGTGGTTTACGGCTGCAAGGCATTCCTGCCCTGGCTGCGCAAATCCCCGGCCGCTCACCTGGTCAATATTTCCAGCGTGTTTGGCATCATTGCCGTGCCGACCCAGTCTGCCTACAACGCCGCCAAGTTTGCCGTGCGCGGCTATACTGAGGCCCTGCGCCAGGAGCTGGCCGACAGCAGCATACATGTCTGCTGCGTACATCCGGGCGGCGTGCAAACCAATATCGCCCGTGCCGCGCGCACAGATCACGACGCCGAACAGGCCGCTGAATTCGCCGACCGCTTCGAGGAAATGGCAAAGACCTCTCCCGACTCTGCCGCGGAGCAAATCATGAACGCCATGCTGCGCAGGAAAAAGCGCCTGTTAATCGGCCACGACGCCAAACTGATCACCCTGATCAGTCGCCTGTTCCCGGTCAGCTATCCGCGTGTGCTGGGCTGGTTCAGCGGCACCGATGTAAAGTCTATCGTCGAGGGCAAGGAGCATGCCCCTGGCAAGGAACCAGGAGTCCAGCAGCAATGAATGATGCACTGTTTGACCTGACGCTGACCGATGAGCAGCGCATGACCCGCGAGTCGGTGCAACGCTTCGCCAGCGCCGAGATGGCCGCCATCGCGCAAGCCGCCGACGTCGAGGGCATCACGCCCGAGGGTTTCTATGGCAAGACCCTGCAGCTGGGCCTGGGTCTGATGCCCATCCCGGAGGCGCTGGGTGGCGCAGGCATGGAGCGGGCACCGGTATCGAATGCGCTCAATGCTGAGGATCTGGCGCGGGGAGACCTGTCGCTTGCACTGGGCACCCTGACACCACTGGCGGTGGTCAACAACCTGATCGATTACGGCGACGAGCGACAGCAGGAGCGCTACCTGCCGCGCTTCTGCGGCGAGAGCTTCTACCCGGCCACCATTGCCTTTATGGAACCGCGGGCGACCTTCGAGCCCACACGCTTGCAAACCACCGCCCTGCGCGACGGTGACAATTACATCATCAATGGCAGCAAGACCCTGGTGCCCCTGGGCCTGGATGCCGAATTAATCCTGCTTATTGCCGAACTGGAGAATGACGGCCCGGCGGCCTTCCTGGTGGAGGGCGAAGTCGCAGGACTCAGCCGCAGCGAAGAGGCCCACATGGGATTGAAGACACTGCAAGTCGCCAGGCTAGACTTCGACGACGTCACGCTACCGGCTGAAGCCCGTCTCGGTACAGACTTCGATTTGCAACGCTTCATCGATCTGTCACACATTGGTGTGTGCGCGCTGGCGGTTGGCTGTTGCCAGGCCGTGCTCGACTACGTCAAGGACTACTGCAATGAACGCGAGGCCTTTGGCGAGCCCATTACCAACCGCCAGTCGGTGGCCTTCATGATTGCCGACATCGCCATTGAACTGGACGCCATGCGCCTGATGACCTGGCGCGCGGCGGCCACTGCCGAACGCGGCGAGGATTTCCATGAACAGGCCTTCCTGGCCAAAACCTTCTGCGCGGAACACGCCATGGAAATTGGCACCAACGGTGTGCAACTGCTGGGCGGCCACGGCTTCTGCCGCGAGCACCCTGTGGAAATGTGGTACCGGAACCTCCGCTCCATCGCCATTCTTGAAGGCGCCGCCTGCGTTTAGCGGCCGAGGAATTTCTATGATTAATCTGGAACTCAATGAAAAGCACCAGGAAACCTTCGGCAATCTGCGCCAGGTCGCCGAGCACATGATACGGCCCTATTCACGCAAGTATGACAAGGCCGAGCACAGCTATCCCAAGGAAATGGAAGAGGTTGCCAAGCTGCTGGCCAGCGCGCGCCCTGTCGCCAGTGCCAAATCCGCTCCCGGAGAAGAAGGTGTCAAGAATGGCGCCAACCTGATGACTGTTACTGCCTACGAGGCCATGTGCTGGGGCGATGTCGGCCTGATGCTGGCCATGCCCGGGCGCGGCCTGGGCAACGCAGCGATCAGCGCGGTCGGTACGCCAGAGCAGGTTGAAAAGTTTGGCAAGCGCTATGCCGCCATGGCCATTACTGAACCGGGCGCCGGCTCAGACTCGGCCAATATTTCCACCACCGCCGTGCTGGACGGCGACGAGTGGGTGATCAATGGCGAGAAGATCTACGTTACCGATGGCGATCGCTGTGACGTGGTCGTGGTCTGGGCCACCCTGGACAAATCCCAGGGCAAGGCCGCCATCAAGTCCTTCCTGGTTGAGAAAGGCACTCCCGGCTGCGAGGTCACCCGGCTGGAGCACAAGCTGGGCATTCGCGCCTCGGATACCGCCGCGATTTCTTTCTCGGATTGCCGCATACCCCGGGAAAACATTCTCGGCAAGGCGGAAATCGCCACCAATGCCGAAGAGCGCAAGAAGGCTTTCGGCGGCGTCATGCAAACCTTCGACAACACCCGGCCGCCGGTGGCAGCCATGTCCATTGGTGTGGCCCGCGCCGCACTGGACCTGACCCGCGAAATGCTGGCCCGGGAGCACATCGAACTGGACTTCGACATCAGCCCCGCTAATGCCAGCGCCATCGAAGCCGAGTTATACAAGATGGAAGCGGAATGGAGTGCCGCGCGCCTGCTGGTACAACGAGCCGCCTGGATGGCAGACAACCGCCAGGCCAACTCCATGGAGGCCTCGATGTGCAAGGCCAAGGCCGGGCGCATGGGTAATTATGTAACCCTGCGCTGTGTCGAACTCTGCGGTAGCCTCGGTTACGCGGAAACCGAGTTATTGGAAAAGTTTGCCAGGGACTCGAAGATTCTCGACATATTCGAAGGCACCCAACAGATACAACAGCTGATCGTGGCACGACGCCTGCTCGGCAAGTCCTCCTCTGAGTTAAAATAAGCAATATGAACCCAACAATATTAATCGCTGTATACAGCGAAGACCCCGCATTCGCGCAAAACTGGCAGCAGGGACTCGCCGACCAGGTGCAGGAAGACTACGCGGACACAAACATTGAGCTGAGAATTGGCAGCGACGAGGCCGAGCTCGATGACCTGCTCGACGCGAGCTGCCTGCAGGCCATTGTTTTACACTCCAGCCAAATGGCCGAGAGAGTCGAGCGCTGCCTGTCGCGGCGGCCGCACAGCAATCTGTTCGTGTGCCTGCCCCAGAGTGAACGCGACCGCATCGACGACTTGCTGGAGCAGCCGATCGACGCTTTCTTCGACGCCCGGGAAGAGGACTTTTCCCTGGTATTGCGAGAGATTCTCGCCGCTATCAAGCAAAAGGCCGCCACCCCCTTTGCCGACACCTTGCGCGATTATGTCAACAGCGCCAAGGACGCCTGGCATACGCCGGGGCACTCCGGTGGCGACAGCATAAAGGAGAGTCCCTGGGTCAGCGACTTTTACCGATTCCTGGGCGAGCACATCTTTAACGCGGACCTGTCGGTGTCGGTACAGGTACTGGATAGCCTGCTGGAACCCAGTAGCGTAATACAGGAAGCACAGGCATTGGCGGCCCGCGCCTTTGGCTCCCGCGTCACCTTTTTCGCCACGAACGGCACCTCCACCGCTAACAAGGTAATCCTGCAAAGTCTGCTACATCCGGGTGACAAGATCCTGCTGGACAGGGGCAGCCACAAATCCGCCCACCACGGCATCATCCTCTGTGGCGCAATGCCGGTTTACCTGCCCTCCAGCCTTCAGGTTGACTACGGCCTTTACGGCCCGGTGGCGCGCCAGGTCATTTTCGAAACTATCGACGCCAATCCTGACGCCCGCGCCCTGCTGCTGACCAGTTGCACCTATGACGGCCTGCGCTACGACCTGGAACCGATTGTTGAGTACGCCCACAGGCACGGCATGAAGGTAATTATTGACGAGGCCTGGTACGCCCATGCCGCCTTCCACCCGGAGCTGCGACCAACGGCGCTGGAATCCAGGGCGGACTACGTGACCCAGTCAACCCACAAGATGCTATCGGCCTTCTCCCAGGCCAGCATGATTCACGTCAACGACCCCGAATTTGACGAGCAGCGCTTTCGCGAGCATTTCAATATGCACGCCTCTACCAGTCCTCAGTACGCCATCATTGCCAGCCTCGATATGGCCCGCAAGCAGATGAGCATGGAAGGTTTTGACCTGCTGCAGCAAATCCTCGACCTGTCAGATCGACTGCAGGAGTCCATCAACGCCACCGGTGTGTTCCGGGTTCTGGAAATGCCCGACATGCTGGCGCGTGAACTAGAGGCGGACGGCATACTGCTCGATCCCAGCAAGCTTACCGTAGATATTTCCCGCACCGGGCTAAGCGCCGACGCGGTGCAGGTTGAGCTGTTCGACAAGTACAACATCCAGGTGGAAAAGACGACTTTCAATACCATCACCCTGCTGCTCACCATTGGCACGACCCTGGGCAAGGTCATGCGGCTTGAAAATGCGCTTAAGCGCATGGCCAGGCAAACCCTGGAAGACGGCGATGCCAGCGAGTTGACACCACCGCCACCGCTGCCACCCACCGGGCCAATCCGTCGGCTGCCGCGAGATGTGTTTTTTGAAAAGGGACAGATGGTGGAGTTGATGGACGCCGACGCCAGGATCAACAAGGCACTGCCCGGGACCATTTGCGCTGACCAGATCACGCCCTACCCGCCCGGCATCCCGGTGCTGGTGCCCGGTCAGGAGATCAGTCTGGAGGTGCTGGAATACCTGCGTTCAATCCTGCTGTCCCAACGCCATATCGAGGTGCACGGACTGACCTACCGCGGCGAGCTGCCACAGCTCAGGATTGCCAGCAGCGAAGCCTGATCCCGTGCAATAAACCCCCTGGCAGACCGTGCTACCTGCCCTGCCGGTATGGGCCGGGCCGCTCTCACGCCACAACTAGGTAGCAGCGCGCTCCAGTACTGTAACCATTACCGCTACGGCAAAACCAAAGACCAGGACCAGGCCGACCAGCGTACCGCCGTTTTCGTAGGCCTCGGGTATCATGGTATTGCCGAGCATGGTCAAAATGGCACCGGCAGCAAAGGCCTGCACGACCGCCAGCCAGAACGCGGGCACGCCGCCGAAGAGGCCAAAGCCGGCCACCGTGGCGAGAGCGCAAAACACGGCAATACCCAACCACAGCAGCAGTACTTTCGCGGAACTCCAACCGCTAGCCCGCATGGCCGCTGTACCGGCCACAGCTTCGGGGACGTTGGAGATAAACACCGCCACCAGCATCGCAATACTGACCGTGCCACCTTCGAGAATACCCAGGCCAATAACCAGGGATTCGGGAATACCATCCAGCAAGATTCCCAGCACCAGGGGCACGACCATGGCGGCCGCGCCAGCGGGAGCGGCGATGGATTTCCGCTTATCGGCACCCATGTTGGAGATAACACGATCGGCAAGAAAAAACGTCAGGGCGCCGGCAAACAGGCCGAGTGCGGGGCCGCCAGACATTTTCGCCAGTGTGACCGCTTCAAACACCAGCTCATAGGCAACGGCGGATATAAGCACACCGGCGCCGAAGGCCATCACCAAACCCAGCGTGCGCTTGCCCACATTGAACCAGCAGCCAATCAGGCCACCGACAATCAGTGACGAGGTGGAAACCATTCCCCAGAAAAATGCGTCCAACATTTGGCGACTCCCCAATCCATAGCATTCATCAAAACATCGCATGACTGCCTGTGCATTACAAGCAGGGTGGTGCAAGTTACACTAGCCTGCCCAGATCCTGGCAAGGAAGAAAACAATGAAGGAACACACCCTGGCCGGCCAGTCGATACTGGTCACCGGCGGCGGCACTGGTATTGGCAAAGCCTGCGCGGCGCGGCTGGTGTCCGATGGCGCGGACGTCACCATATGCGGTCGCACAGAGGCCAGCCTGCAGGCGGCTGTTGACGAGATAAATTCGGCGGGGCTGCCCGGCTCTGTTCAGCTCATTAGCGGCGACGTGACAGCCGAAGACGATGTGCGCGCATTTGTCGCGAGAGCGTCGGAACCAAGCGGATCGCTTGGCGCCGTTATCGCCAACGCCGGCGGAGGCGGCATGCCCATGGCCTATGGTGACGTCGATACGGAGGAATTCATGCGGGTGCTGAACCTGAACGTGTTGGGGACAATGCTGTGCATGAAGCATGCGATTCCGCAGATGCTTGCGGCGGGCGGCGGCTCCTTTGTAGGCATGTCGTCCCTGGCCGGGCACATCACTCACCCCTATTTCCACGCCTACTGCGCGGGCAAGGCCGGCGTCGAGGCCATGATGCGCAACGCCGCCGATGAATACGGCAAGGACAATCTGCGTTTCAACGCCATCCGCCCGGGCTTTATCGCCACCGAGATCATGGCTGGCATCCCCGTGGACAGCGAGGTTTACCGCTCCTACATCGATAACACGCCCATGGGCGATGTCGGGCAACCGGAAGATGTGGCGGAACTCGCGCGCTTTTTGATCGGACCGGAGTCGCGCTGGATTACCGGGCAGTGCATCAACGTCGACGGCGGCCACAGCCTGCGCCGGGGCCCCGACTTCTCGAGCTTCGTCGCCCAGTGACACTGGGGCGCTCACAACGCGCCATCCTTATGGCGAGCGCTCTGAGCATCGCCATCGGTCAGTCGCTGGTGTTTGCCATTCTTGCGCCGCTGGGGCGAGAGGTTGCGCTCAATGAGTTACAAATAACGTCAATCATTGCGGTTTCGGCGCTGGTGTTTGGGGTTATTTCTCCCAGGTGGGGCCGCTACAGTGATCGGGCCGGCCGCAAACCGGTGATACTGATCGGCCTGCTGGGTTATTCGGTGGGGACCGTGGTGTTCGCCAGTGTGTTCCAGGCGGGACTGATGGGACTGGTTTCCGGTACCGCGCTGTATCTGTTGGCCATGGTTTTTCGCTGTGCGCAGTCTTCCATCATGTCTGCCACCGGACCTGCGGCCACCGCCTATGCCGCTGACCTGACCACGCCGGACCAGCGCATCGGCGCCATGGCCCAGATGGGTGCCGCCCACAGCATGGGCACGATACTGGGGCCGGCCGTATCCGGTGCACTGGCAACGTTCGGATTATTGGCGCCGCTGTATTTCGCTGGATTATTGACGGCTGCCGCGGGCATCGTAACTGCCTTCAAGTTGCCCAAAATACCGGCGGCGGCCCTGACCCAGCGCACTCGACCCAGGCGGCTGCGTTACACCGACCCGCGGGTGGTGCGTTACCTGGTGGCGGCGATCGGCCTGTTCACGGGGTTTTCCGGAATCCAGCAAACACTGGGATTTTCCATCCAGGACAAAATGGCACTAACGGGAATTGAAACGGCACAGATGACCGGGGCCGCCCTGATGATCTCCGCCATTTTCGCTTTCCTGGCCCAGCTGCTGCTGGTGCAGCGCTTGAAGCTAAAGCCGGACCAATTCGTTTATTTCGGCATCGTCTCGCTGTTCATTGCCACCCTGTTTATTGCCTCTTTTGAGCAATTCTGGATTCTCGGTGTCGGCATGGCGTTCATGGGGACGGGCCTGGGTGTGACCATGCCCAGCATTTCGGCAGCCGCCTCCCTCGCCGTAACACCGGAGGAACAGGGGGCGGTCGCCGGCCTGGTCGCATCCTGCCCGGCGATGGGCTTCGTCGTCGGGCCTGTTATTGCCGGCTTTCTGTACCAGTTAAATGCCTCCTACGCGGGCATGTTCAGCGCGACGGTCTTCGCGTTGCTACTCGCTATCATGATTATCAGCCGGGAACGCCATGACTAAACTCTCCATCCTCGATCTGGCACCGGTGCCACAGGGGGCCACCCCCGCCGATGCCCTGCACAACTCCCTGCACCTGGCGCAACAGGCTGAGGGCTGGGGCTTCGAGCGCTACTGGGTGGCTGAACATCACAATATGAAAGGTATCGCCAGCGCCGCAACTTCAGTAGTCATAGGCTATCTCGCCGCCGGTACCCATTCGATTCGTCTCGGCGCCGGCGGCATTATGCTGCCCAACCACGCTCCCCTGGTGATCGCCGAACAGTTCGGCACCCTGGCCTCGCTCTACCCCGGCCGTATCGACCTGGGCCTGGGGCGCGCACCTGGCACCGACCAGATAACCGCCCAGGCACTGCGCCGAACCCTGCAGGGCGATGTCGATGACTTCCCACGCGACGTGGTCGAACTGCAGCATTACCTGAAGGACCCACAGGAGAATCAGCGGGTACTGGCCGTGCCTGGTGCCGGCACCCACGTACCAATCTGGATCCTCGGGTCCAGTCTCTACGGGGCGGGGCTGGCTGCCATGCTGGGCCTGCCCTATGCCTTTGCCTCCCATTTCGCACCGGCCTATATGGAAGCGGCCATCAAGCTCTACCGCGAGAAGTTCGAGCCCTCTGAGCAGTTGCAGCAGCCCTATGTCATGTTGGGCTTCAATGTCTGTGCCGCCGACAGCGACGCGGAAGCCCAATATCTGCGCAGCTCCTCCATGCAGGCATTTATTAATTTGCGCCGCGGCAATCCGGGCCAATTGCCGCCTCCCGTGGATAACCTGGAAGAAACACTATCCCCCTCAGAACAGCAGATGCTGGATGAGATCCTGCGCTGCTCGGCGGTAGGATCAGCGGCAACAGTCAAGGCGCGTATGCAGGCCTTTATCACTGAGACCGGCGCCGACGAGCTGATGCTGGTCTCTTCCATCCATGATCACAGCAAGCGGGTGCGATCCCTGGAGATCGCCGCAGAGGCGGGTGCGTGACGTCTCCACTGCGTCGGCTCAATGACGAGATCGACCGGCACCGACAGGTACTGCTCGAGCACTACGACGAGGAAGGCCTGCACCAGCTGCGAGTTACTATCCGCCGCCTGCGGGTCTTCCTGAAGCACTTCGATGGGCAGGACGCCCTGGACCAGCGCCGGGAATGGGGGCGCCTGATGCGCTTTAGCAATGATGCCAGGGACTGGGATACCTTTATCAACTTTGCCCGGGATGCACTGACAACAGAGCATTTCGAGGCCTTGCACCCGGCACTGCTTCGGCACCAGGAGGCTGGCCGGCGGCTGGCCCTGGAGGTCTTGAGATCCAAAGACTGGGAGGAGCATGTCACTCGCTGGCATGTCTTTCTCGACCAGGCGCCCGACTTCGGCGCCGCTGACTTCGAACTGGCCCTGACGGCTGCGCGACGCGATGTCGGCAGCGCCTGCAGCAGGGCCTGTGAGAAAGACAATCGTAAGCGCTGGCACAAGCTGCGCATCGCCATCAAGGCCTTGCGTTACCTGGTGGATTCCAGCCCCGACCTCCAGGCCCAACACGGTGAGCTAATTTCCCTGTGCAAGCAGCTGCAGACGGACCTGGGGGACTGGCACGACACCGTCATACACGGGAAGCTGCTGGCGCAACTCGTCGTCTCCGGCGACATCAACAATTCACTACTGCCTGTGGCAGAGCGACTGACCACCGTCCAGGCCCGGCGCGGAGCGGAATGCCTGGCCCGGGTGCGTGCGACGATGAGTCACCGGGATATCAGTCAGGCAGGGACCGGTTTCTCAAAGCTGTGAAGCAACTTTGTGCTGCAGACAGCGACCAGCAGTGCCAAAGCCAGCAGACCCTGCAGCGGCGAAACCACGTAATAGAGCCCACTGGAAAAGGTCGGCAAGCTATTCCCATAGAGCCGGGGCTCGCGCTGCAAATAAAATGTGGGGCCTCCCCCGTCCTGCAAAATGCCGCCCGGCGGCACAGAGGCGGATGGACTTACGGCCATGAAACCAGTGAGGAAAGACAGCAGGCAAATCACTAACAGGACGGCATAGAGGTAGAACAGTCCACGCCGCAGGCCAGGAATACCGCCAGGCTGCGGGGCAGGTCGATCGGAAAACCCGTAATAAAACAGCAGGCCGGCAATTACCCCCAGCTGGTTCAGGATCAGGTCGTTAAAATCAAAATAGTTGCCCTGGACAGCCGTGAGATAAACATACTGGTTCAACTCATCGAGAACGCTAAGCAGTAATGCAATAAGAGCTATCTCTAACAGCGGCCAACTACGGCGACCAGGATCCAGTGCCAGCGCCAATAGGCCACTGATTATTCCATACTGCAGGAAGTGAATAGTTTCGACGCCAGTAGTCATCAGCAGCAGGGTGCACCCGGTCATCAATAGCAGTAACAGCCCCCAGCACAAGGCCGTTTTGAGCCGGCGTGGAGCCGCTTGTGCACGAGCCAATAACAGCCCCGACACAATCATCATCACCAGCAGCATGATCGGGCGGGTATAGTGAATGGGCACCAGTGTGCCCAGTGGTGTATCGATTGCCGAGGTAATAAGCCTGGAGAAGGCCAGGTGGCCGGCAGCGTTGGCAAGCCAGAAAATCAGGCCAAACAACAGCAACAGCCTATTGCTGCGAGGCTGGCTTACTGTGGTATCCGACATCGAGGCAGGTCCTGGAGTTCGCGCCAAATAATCACCGACGAGGCAGCTGAGACCTCGCAACCCTGGGTTACTCCAAGCCCATTCAGCTGGTCTCCAGAACTATCCAGGTCGAGAAACAGTGAAAAGTTAGGCACACCTTTGTCAGCCATTGCGGGCTGGCTCCCGGAGTAGTTGTCGGCACCCGCCTCGTCCAGGAACCAGGCCACCGAATTATGCGCGCTGGAGCCAAGGCTGAAATCGCCAAAGCGATAATTATCATCTCCGGCGCCATCAGAGAAGTAAGCAAGACTGTAATCCCAGGCGGCCGCGGCCATTGCGCTGTGCCGGGTATAGTAGTTGTCATCGCCACTTTCATTGAACAGGTAGCCAATCCCCCCATGTGCACCCCAGGCTGCGCTATAGCGACTGCCAAGGAAGCTGTCGTCGCCTTCGTTCAGGTCCAACAGCATACCCACGGAGCGATAATAAGCGCCGCCCTGGGCGAAATTACCGGCATCAAAGAGATCACTGCCACCGCTATCGACCAGCAGCCCCAGGCCACCGCTGGTCACACCGCGCAAACCCAGGCCCACGCCCTGCGCCCAGGCATCACTCAAGCCTGGCGTACCGTAGAGCGAAGGTACTCCGCCCTTGGCCAGGTATTGATCGTCACCGCCCTGGTCCAGTAACAGCCCCATACCCAGCTGCATACCCAGACCCTGACCGAGAGCAGCGAGCTGATAGCGGTCAGTGCCATCACGATCCAGTAACAAACCCACTCCTTGCCAGGCCATTCCCTGCGCGTAGTTATGGGCGCTATAGGTATCGTTGCCGGAATCGTCGATAAGTACGCCCACGCCCAACCAGGCAACTCCCTGGCTCAATTCTGCAGCCTGGTAACGGTCATCACCGGCAAGGTCCCACAACAACGCCATGCGTCCAAGGCCTGCCGCATAGCCACCAGCCTTGCTGCTCTCGTACAAATCATTGCCAGAAAAATCAATGATCAACTGAGGTGTACCATCAAAGGAGGCGGCAGCTTCAAGGCCATAAAAATCATTGCCGCCAATATCGACCAGGAAGAACGGCGCATCACTGGTCACCCGTGAATCGGCAAGCCCGCCCAGGACAATATCGCCAAGTGGAGTGGCCCGACGCATTATCAGCGAACTGGCCGCATTGGGATGAGCCAGCATCAGCTTGCGCAGAGCAGATAACCAGTCCGGGTTGGTCAATAGCAACCAGTGTCTAGCGGCGCAAGCCAGGGCCGCAACATCGGCAACGGCCAGGTTGGCAGCAAAGCGCTTCAGCCGACGCCGCTCCCACCAGGACATATTCGCTGGTTGCGGGTTCTGCATCAGCGCCATGACCTTTGGGAAGTCGCGGGCAAGTCGCGCTCGCTGGCGACTACCTGCGGCGCCGGTTTGTCTGGCACGTACTGCCTGCCCCAGCTCAACAACCTGCTGCAAGGCCTGCTCCAGATCGGCCGGCAACAGCAGTGGAGCCAGCTCACAAGTGCTGTGGCCAGCGTATTGCTGCACCCATTCCCGCAGCAGGCGCGTTTTTATGTAGCCGGGCCCTTCAACCTCCCCGGGCAACAGACGGCGACTGAAATCCTGTAGCGGGCGTTCAAAAGCAAAGGGGGCGCCCATCGCTTGAGTAAATAGCGCTGCCGTTTGTTGCTGATCTGGAACCCGGGCCAGCTGTCTTCGCTGCCCAGCCTGCAACTCAATCTGCTGTGCTTGCAGATCCAGTTCGCGCACCAGATTCCCTGTTGTGGCAGCAGGGTCAGCCAGGGTGGCGAGACTGACTGCCTGTAGCATGGACAGGGTCGCAGCGAGCAGCCAGCCTTGCAGCATCTCAGCCTGTGGCAAGAATACGTTCGAGCGCTGTACGCAGCGCCTCGGGGATAGTGATGGGCTTGTTGCTGGCCCGGTCAACGAATACATGTACAAAGTGGCCATAAGCCGCCGGCACCGAATCCCCTTCCCGGAAAATACCGATGCCGTATTGAACCGAGCTGTTACCCAACTTGTCGACCCGCAAGCCCGCTTCTATCGGCTCGGGGTAAGTAATGGGACTGAGATACTGACAGCCGGAGTTCACCACAAAACCAACGACAGGCGCGTTCTGGATATCCAGCCCGCCCTGCTCAATCAGGTAACGGTTCGCCACCGAATCGAAGTAGGAGTAATACACCACGTTATTAACGTGGCCATAGATATCATTATCGCTCCAGCGGGTGGTCAGGGGATAGAAGCGGGGATAGTCGGCCCGGTCTGGAATCACAAGTCGGCCACTGTCAGTAGGCGGCACGGTATATCTCCAGGGCATCCGCCAGCGCGACATCGCGGGGGTTATTGATCAGCAGGCGTTGTTGCAACATGGCATCCTCCGCCAACATCGGCAAATCGGCCTCCTTTACATCGGCGGCGGCCAGCGTCGCCGGCAAACCGGTATCGCCGATAATGGCCTCCAGCTCGATAATCAAGGCCTCCGCACCCGCTCGCCCAGCCACAATGGGGGCAAGCTCAGCATACAAATCCTCCGCGGCAGGCATGTTAAAGCGCAGCACAGAGGGCAAAACCAGTGAGTTACTGAGACCGTGTGGGATGTGATAGTGCCCACCCAGTGGATAGGCCAGCGCGTGCACCGCCGCCACCGGGGCATTGGCGAAGGCCTGCCCTGCAAGCATGGCACCTAACAACATATTGGCCCTGGCTTCGCGGTTGCTGCCCTCGTGTACCGCAGTACGCACATTGGCCGACAATAATGCCAGCGCCTGGCGGGCGAGGTTATCGGACAGGGGATTTTTCTTGTGCCTGGATGTGTAGGCTTCTATCGCGTGCACCATGGCATCGATACCCGTCATGGCTGTGACCGCTGCCGGCAAACCCAGGGTAAGATCTGCATCCAGTACCGCCAGGTCCGGTAGCAACACTGCCGAGGACACTCCAGCCTTGGTGGTTTCGCCCGTGGTGATAACCGCCACCGGGGTCACCTCTGAACCGGTTCCCGCCGTGGTCGGCACGAGTATCAAGGGCAGGCGACCGCCGCTAACCTGGTCCACACCATAGAGTTCTGCCAGTGATTGCTCCGAGCGCAATAGCACCGCCACCACCTTGGCCACGTCCATGGAGCTGCCGCCGCCAAGCGCAATAACACCATCAATGCCTGAGTCCAGCGCCATGTCCACGGCCTCAAGCACCACCGCTTCCGGTGGATCTTCCCGCACCTGGTCAAACACCACCGCTGCACAATTGTTTTCGGCCAGAGCTGCCAACACCGGCTCCAGCAGGCCAATCGCAACCAGGCCGGGATCTGTTACCAGCAACGGACGCTTAACGCCGAGTCGGGCGCAATGTTCGTGGAGCTTGAGACTGGTACCGCCGCCACAGATGATACTAGCGGCGGTATTGAAGCTGAATTCCTGCATATGCAGTACCCGATCAGAAGGTCAGGATAACTTTACCGCGAGCGCGGCGCTCGGTCATGCACTGGAAGGCATCCTGGTATTGCTCGATAGGGAAGTTGTCCGTGACCACCGGCTTGATTTTGCCTGCCTCGAACAATTCCCACAGCGCGTTGATATTACTCAGGTTGGTCTCCGGTTCCTCTCCCGTAAAGCGACCCCAGAACACACCCACGATGGAGCAGCCCTTGAGTAAGGCGAGGTTGAGCGGCACTTTGGGAATGGGACCGGCGGCAAAGCCAATGACCAGGAAGCGCCCATTCCAGGCCATGCTGCGCAGCGCCGGCTCGGAGAAGTCACCGCCGACCGGATCATAAACCACGTCCACGCCCTTGCCATCGGTTAACTCCTTGACCGCATCTTTCAGTGACACATCACTGTAGTTGATCAATTCATCCGCACCCAACTGCTTGCACACTTCCAGCTTTTCATCCGAGCTGGCGGCGGCAATAACCCTGGCACCCATCAGCTTGCCCAGTTCTACCGCCGTGGTACCCACGCCACCCGCGGCACCCAGCACCAACATGGTTTCACCGGGCTGCAAATTGGCGCGCTGCTTGAGGGCGTAATAGGAGGTGAAGTAGGTAATGGCAATACCGGCCGCCTCCTCAAAACTCAGGGCTGCAGGCTTGGGGAAAGCGCTAAATTCATTGACCACAGCCTGCTCGCAGAAACCGCCTACCGAGCCCATGGAGATAACTTCATCACCAGGCTTGTAGCGCGTCACAGCGGAGCCGACAGCTTCAACCACACCGGACATCTCACCGCCCGGAATAAAAGGCAGTTCGGGTTGAAACTGGTACTTACCCTGGATAATCAGTACATCCGGGAAGTTGAGCCCGGCCGCCTTCACATTGATCAAAATATCATGATCACCGACTTCCGGCGTCGGCCAGTCAGTCTCCAGGCTCAGGCTTTCGCCCGAACCGGGACCGAGTTCTTTACAGACCAGGGCGCGCATTATGCGACCTCAAACAGGCCAGCTGCACCCATGCCACCACCCACACACATGGTGATGACCACATACTTGACGCCGCGACGCTTACCTTCGATCAGTGCGTGGCCGACCATACGCGAGCCGCTCATGCCGTAGGGGTGACCAATGGAGATAGCACCACCGTTGACGTTGAGCTTGTCGTTATCGATGCCCAGTTTGTCGCGGCAGTACAGCACCTGTACCGCGAAGGCCTCATTCAATTCCCACAGGCCGATGTCATCCATCGTAAGGCCGTTGGCCTTCAACAGCTTGGGCACTGCAAATACAGGGCCGATGCCCATTTCGTCGGGATCACAGCCGGCAACCGCCATGCCGCGATAAATACCCAGCGGCTCCAGGCCTTTCTGCTCGGCCAATTTGGCATCCATTACCACCTGGGCGGACGAACCATCAGACAACTGCGAGGCATTGCCCGCGGTGATAGTGCCACCCTCGATAACCGTTTTCAGGCCCGCCAGGCCTTCCGCGGTAGTAGCGCGTAAACCTTCATCGCGCGACACGGTCGATTCCGCCACACTCTGCTCACCGGTTTCCTTGTCCCATGTAATGCGCTCGCAGGTAACCGGCACCAGTTCGTCATCGAATTTGCCGGCCTCGTAGGCGGCAGCGGTGCGCTGCTGCGATTGCAGGCCGTATTCATCCATGGCATCACGGGAAATACTGTAACGATCAGCAACAACCTCCGCGGTTTGCAACATGGGCATGAACATATTCGGCTGCATCGCGATCAGTTCCTCATCGACAATGCGATGAACATTCATATGCTCATTTTGCACCAGGCTGATCGAATCCAGGCCACCACCGACAACCGTGCTCATGCCGTCATCAAGAATCTGTTTGGCCGCTGTGGCAACTGCCATCAGGCCCGAGGAACACTGGCGGTCAAGCGTCATGCCCGACACAGTTACCGGCAGGCCGGCGCGCAGGGCAATCTGGCGAGCCACGTTGGAGCCGGTCGCACCCTGTTGCAAGGCGGCGCCCATGATTACGTCATCCACCTCGGCAGGGTCGATTCCCGCTCGCTTGACGGCCTCCGCCACGGAGGCCGCGCCAAGTGACGCACCGCCGAGGTTGTTGAAGCCACCGCGATAGGCCTTGCCGATGGGAGTACGTGCTGTCGATACGATTACCGCTTCTTTCATTTTCTGACTCCTGAAAATAGAAACGCCTGCCACGGCAGACCTTGGTTTCGATAGGGTTGGATCGGGTGCTTAGCCCAGGTCAATGCCCTGGGCTTCGGCAGCCATGCCGGTAAACTTAATGGTTTGCTCAAAGCCGGCCTGGGGCACAGCTTCTCCCGCCGGGTTGCTAATCGCATCCCAGTGCGCCGCAATACCTTCCGGGGTCTGGTCTTCAGGCGCCAGGTAGGCACCCGGGGTTTCCACCAGCTTGACCAGGGAATAACAACCGGCGCCCGCCGCAATAATGTGACGGGTCGGGGCGTCTTCACTGACCATGAACAGAACCGCCGGTGTCACGGTTTCAGGCGTCAGCAGGTCAAAGGCCTTCTCCGGAATCAGGCCTTCGGTCATACGCGTCCCCGCGGTGGGGGCCAGTGCATTAACCTTGATGTTGTACTTGGCGCCTTCCTGGCACAGCGTGTTCATGGCACCGATAACGCCCATCTTGGCCGAACCGTAATTGGTCTGGCCAAAGTTACCGTACAGGCCGCTGGACGACGTGGTCATCACGATTCGGCCATAGGCCTGCTCGCGCATGGTATCCCACACCGCCTTGGTGCAATTGATAGAGCCCATCAAGTGGACGTCGAGCACCATCTTGAAATCTTCCAGTGAGCCATTATTAAAGCTCTTGTCGCGCAAGATACCGGCATTGTTGACCAGGATATCCACACGACCCCAGGTGTCTTTTGCCTGTTGTACCATGGCCTCCACTTCATCGTAGCTGGCCACGTTGGCGCCGTTGGCGATGGCTTCACCACCCAGTGCTTCGATTTCAGCAACCACAGCCCTGGCAGCGTCGCTGGAACCGCCAGTACCGTCGGCAGCACCGCCCAGGTCGTTGATCACCACTTTGGCGCCGCGCTTGGCCAGCTCAATGGCGTGGCAGCGGCCGAGACCACCACCGGAACCGGTAACAATGGCCACTTTTCCGTCGTAACGAATACTCATCTCTATTTCCTCTACTTAAGCCGTAACAACCATGGACAGCCACTCGCATACCAGCGCCGGCGTCTCTTCACCCTCAATCTCGACTGATACGTTTTGCTTGATCAGGAAGCGATTGTCGTCCTTGGCGGTAATGTCGCCGATCTCCACATGGGCGCGCACGCGCTTGCCAGCCCGCACCGGCGCCAGGAAGCGCACCTTGTCGAAGCCGTAATTAACACCCATGACAATGCCTTCGGGCATAACGCCGTTACCGGCAGTCATCGGCACCAGTGAAGACAGGGTCAGGAAACCGTGGGCGATAGTGCCGCCAAACGGGGTTTGTGCAGCGGCTTCTTCGTCAATATGGATAAACTGGTGATCGTCAGTGCAATCGGCGAAGTCATTAATGCGCTGCTGACTCAGCTCGAACCACTCGCCCGGCTCATGCTTGTGACCGATAAAGCCCAAAAACTCTTCTTTAGGTACGATTTGTACACCCATGGATTTCCTTCCTCGGTAGTAATGAATGCAGCCCTTCAGTTTAGTCCACAGATGGGACTTGCGACCTGCAAAAAAGGGATTTGAACATACAGTATGTTATTCAGACTTTCAAGTATATTGGCCCTGCAGCAGCGGTCAGGCCGGGGCTATGAAACGCCGACCGCTAAGACCCTGTTCGCCCAGTGGCTGGAGCAAGCCCTGTATGATTAACCATCCCTGAAGGTAGCATTAACCGCCGCCTGCTCGCCGTACTGGCGCAATTCCTGGCGACCAACCACCATGCGGTGCACGGCATCCGGACCATCGGCCAGGCGCAGGGTGCGCTGGGACATATACATATTGGCCAGCGGGGTATCCTGCGACACACCCAGCGCACCAAACATCTGGATCGCCTCATCAACGATGCGAATGGAAATATTGGGCACCGCAGTCTTGATCATGGAAATCCAGATACGTGCCTCTTTCGGATCCACACTATCCATCATCCAGGCTGTCTTCAGGGTCAGCAACCGCGCCTGCTCAATGTCCATGCGCGCATTGGCGATAATATCGATATTACCGCCCAGCCTGGCCAGGGGCTTGCCAAATGCGGTACGGCTGAGGGCACGCTCGCACATCAGCTGCAAGGCGCGCTCGGCAGCGCCAATGGCACGCATACAGTGGTGGATACGACCTGGGCCCAGGCGGCCCTGGGAAATCTCAAAACCACGACCGGCACCCAGGATCATGTTTTCCTTCGGTACGCGTACATTGTTGAATTTCATGTGCATATGACCATGCGGCGCATCGTCCATTGAGAACACGTTCATAGGGCGGAGAACTTCTACCCCGGGCGTGTCCATCGGCACCAGGATCTGCGACTGCTGCAGGTGCTTGGGTGCTTCCGGATCAGTTTTGACCATGGTTATCAAAATCTTGCAGCGTGGATCACCGGCGCCTGAGATGTAGTGCTTTTCACCGTTGATGACCCACTCATCACCTTCCAGTACGGCGCTGGTGCACACATTGGTGGCATCGGAAGAAGCCACGCCGGGTTCAGTCATGGCAAAGGCAGACCGAATATCACCGTTTAACAAGGGCTCCAGCCACTCGGCCTTCTGCGCCTCGCTACCGTATTTTTCCAGCACCTCCATATTGCCGGTGTCCGGCGCCGAGCAGTTGAAACACTCTGCGGCCAGGTGGGAGCGACCCATCTCCTCGGCCAGGTAAGCGTACTCAACGGTAGTCAGGCCGTAGCCACTATCGCCCTCGGTCAGGAAAAAATTCCACAGGCCCTGCTCCTTCGCCTTGGCTTTCAATGCCGCCAATATCTCTACCTGGCGATCGGTCCACTGCCAGCGGTCACCGACACTGATTTCGTCGTAGTACTCCTTCTCAACCGGCATCACGTCCTCGTCGATAAAGGTCCTGACCTGCTCCAGTATCGGCCTGATTTTTTCGCTTATTCCAAGATCCATTGCTACTACCCCTGTTGTGATTCCAGCACGGCCGCGTAATCGGCCTTGAGCTGGCGTTTGAATATTTTGCCCGACGCTATGCGCGGTAACTGTTCGCTGTGAAACCAGATATGCAGCGGAATTTTGAAAGCGGCCAGGTGCTCTTTGAGGTAAGCCCGCAGGGCCGCCGCTTCCAGTATTGCTCCCGGGTTCAATACGACGGCGGCGCCGACGCTTTCGCCCAGCCGCTGGTCCGGCAGGCCGAAGACTGCTGCCTCCAATACCGCATCATGCTGGTATATGGCCGCCTCTACCTCGATGCAGCTGATGTTTTCGCCGCCGCGAATAATAATGTCCTTGATGCGGTCGACGATGTACAGAAATCCTTCCTCGTCCATGTAGCCAACATCACCACTGTGAAACCAGCCAGCAACAAAAGCCTCTGCGGTGGCCTCGGGCTTGTTCCAGTAGCCGCGCACATTGGCTGGACTATGAATGCAAACCTCACCGCGTTCACCCGCTGCAACTTCGCTGCCGGCCTCATTAACGATCCTGAAATCCGTCACGGCAGGCACAGCACGACCGGCGCTGCCCGGTTTTGCCAGGTAGAACGCGCCACTGTTTACCGTGCCCACGGCATTGGTCTCGGTCAGTCCGTAGCCAATGCCGGCACTGGATCCCTTGAAGCTGTCGCTAATTTTCTTGACCTGGTCCGGCGGCCGCGCGGCACCGCCGGCATAGATCTCCTTGAGACTGGACAGGTCATAGGGGCTTTCCGCCGCCGCGGCCTGCAGTTCCGCCGACATCGTCGGCACACCATTGAAGTTGGTGACGCGCTCGGCTTCGATCAGGCGCATGGCCTCCTGCACGTCCCACTTGTACATCAACACGATCTTGCGGCCGATAATCAGCGACAGCAGGAACAGGCTGTGACTGCCGGTCGCATGGAACAGCGGTACGGTCATCAGTGCGCAGGGCGAATGCACAAGCGTCTGCCCCGCCTCTGCCGCGTCCTTGCCGGCAGCCCGGCCCGCCACATTGGTCGCGTTACCCAACAACAGCCAGCTGTATAGGGCGGCAAGAACACTGCGGTGGGTTTGCACGGCACCCTTGGGATGACCGGTGGAGCCCGAGGTGTACATGATGCAGGCGTCGGCGTCGGGATCCACATCCAGCTCGGGCGCACTGACGCCCTCGAAGTCGCCCAGCAATGACATAAAATCAGTCACCGGCAGGGCCAGCCGGGAGAAATCACCCACACCGATTAGCTGCAGTCCCAGGCGGGCGGCAAACGGCTCCAGGCGCTGGGCTCTTTCCGGATCCACCAGCACCAGCTTTGCCCCACAATCTTCCAGGCCGTACTCCAGTTCTTCACTGGTCCACCAGGAGTTCATGGGTACCACGATGCCACCGGCCAGACAGGCACCGATGAATCCGAGCATCCATTGTGGGTTGTTGCGCATCGCGATAGCCACACGGTCGCCCTGCGCGAGGCCATAGCGATCGCGCAGCGCCACCGCAAACTCGGCACCGTGCTGGAAACCACTGGCAAAGGTGTAGCGCTCCTCGCCCATCACCACGAATTCCTTGTCAGCGTGGCCCTGCATCAGGCGCAGGTAAGCGGCGAGATTGCGTGGCTGCTTAAGGTAGCTGCGATAACTATCGCCGCGGATCTGAACATCTTCCAGGGCAAAGAGCTGACCTTCAGCGGTCAGGGACGCAACCGCCTGGTCCAGCCGTTCAATTTCTTGCATAGATGACACTAGTAATTATTAAGTTTGGCGAAGCGGTCCAAATGGTAGTTGTAATCACCAAAGGTTTGCTGCGCAACGCGTGCTCGCTTGATGAAGAATCCAATATCGAATTCATCGGTCATGCCAATACCGCCGTGCATCTGGATCGCCTCGTTGCTTACCAGTGTAGCTACTTCGCACAGTTTCGCCTTGCAGGCACTGGCCAGCGCTGCCACTTTTTCATCACCAGCGTCGATTGCCTGCAGCGCCTTGATGACCACAGAGCGAGCCAGCTCCAGTTGCGCATACATTTCCGCGGCGCGATGCTGCAAACCCTGGAAGGACCCAATCACCACACCGAACTGCTTGCGCTCCTTGAGGTACTCAAGCGTGCGACCATAAGCCTCGATACAGAGGCCCAGTAATTCAGCGGACAGGCCGACATTGGCAATATCCAGCACACCCTGCAGGCCGGCATAAGCCTCGCCCACGACACCCAGAGCGTCGTCTGCGCTCACGGCAACATTTTCGAATGAGACATTACCGCTGTTGCGGCTGTCCAGCATGATGACACGCTCGGCGCTGATACCCGTTGCGGCAGCATCAACGACAAACAGGCTCAAGCCTTCATCTTCTCCGGCCTCACCAGCAGTACGGGCCAGCACAATGAACTTGTCGGCCGTGTGGGCGTCCTGTACCAATACCTTGCGCCCGTTCAGCACGAAGCCATCAGCAGTCGCCTCTGCCTGCATCGCCGTTTTATGAGGGCCATGGTGCGGCCCTTCCTGCAGGGCCAGTGCCATGGTCAGTTCGCCGGAAGCCAGCGCCGGCAGCAGTGCCTCCTTCTGGGCCTGATTACCAAGCCTGGCGATAGCGGTGGCGCACACCAGCACAGAAGCCTGTAGCGGCGATACGCTGAGATTGCGACCCATTTCCTCCAGCACGATACCGAGGCCAGTATAGCCATAGCCAAGCCCGCCAAACTCCTCGGGGATAGCAATGCCCGCCCATCCCATATCCGACATCTCCTGCCAGAGGGCCCGGCTGTAGCCGGTCTCATCCTGTTCATCGCGCAAGCGCCGCAGCTCGGCAAGCGATGCCTTCTCTGCCAGAAAACCTGCGGCGGCGTCCTTGAGCATCAACTGCTCTTCATTCAATACAAGTGCCATTATTCAATCCTCAGCTGGGCAGGCCCAGTACGCGCTTGGCGATAATGTTTAGTTGAATCTCGGATGTTCCGCCTTCTATGGAGTTGGCCTTGGTTCGCAACCAGGCCTTGGGGATCTCACCATCGTGATAGGCCTCCCCTTCCCAGGCCAGGGCCTGCTCCCCGTAGACTGACATCATCAGTTCGTAGCGGCGCTTGTTAAGCTCGGTACCGTAGTACTTGAAAATTGACGAGGCGGCACCGAGGCCCTGTCCCGCCTTTGATTCATCGCGAACCCGCTCCATGGTCGCACCGAAAGTGAGCGTATCCAGTTCGAGCTGGGCGATCTTCTGGCGCAAAACAGTGTCGTCCAGGCGACCACTGGCGTCCTGCCCGATTTGCTCAACCGCCACCTGGCCCAGAGTTCGTTTGGAGGAGGCGTGTCCAAAGCCGGAAATCATCTCCCGCTCGTGGGTCAGCAGGTACTTGGCAATCTCCCAGCCCTTGCCCTCCTCACCCATCAGGTTGCCCTTGGGCACCTGCACATTGTCGAAGAATGTTTCACAGAAAGGGGAGGAGCCGGATATCAGCCGGATTGGCCGGGTGGTAACACCCTCCGAGGCCATATCGAACAGCAGGAAGGAAATACCCTCATGCTTGGTACCGCTGTTGTCGGTGCGGGTCAGGCAGAATATCCAGTCCGCCTTGTCAGCGTAGGAGGTCCAGACCTTTTGGCCGCTGACCAGGTAGTGATCGCCCTGGTCTTCCGCCCTGGTCTGCAGGCTGGCGAGATCGGAACCTGCACCGGGCTCGCTGTAGCCCTGGCACCAGCGAATCTCACCGCGCACGATCTTCGGAATATGTTCCTGCTTTTGCTCTTCATTACCGTATAACAGCAGGGCCGGGCCCAACATGGAGATGCCGAAACTCTGCAGGGGTTCGCGGGCACCGATGCGGCGCATCTCCTCCCGCAGTATTTTCGCCTCTTCTTTACTGAGGCCGCCGCCACCGTATTCGGCCGGCCACTGAGGCGTGGTCCAGCCCTTTTCACCCATACGATCGGACCAGACTTTCTGGTCCGGATGCTTCATCTCCGGATTGCGGCCTCCCCAGTAAGAATCCGCATCCTCGGTCATCGGCGTACGCATGGAATCCGGGCAATTCGCCTCCAGCCAGTCGCGCGTTTCCTGCCTAAATTGCTCGATTTCACTCATCGCCAGGTCCTCCAAAAAACGGGTTTTGAACATACAGTATGTTTTGCTTACATACAAGTATCCCGCCATTTCCCAACAGTGCTGGTATGATAGCCGGCGCAATAACCGGATAATTCCCGGCACAGGGAAATTCCGCAACAAGTAGCAAAATCGCAGGCTGAGCAGAATGAGTACTGAACCAGGGCCCCGCTTTATTAATACAAGCGTTCTCGACGCCATCACTACGGCTGAGTTCCAGCAGCGCGACCCCTTTCCCTGGGTCAATCCCCAGTATTTTGTGGTCCCGGCTCGCTGGCAGGAGTTGCTGGATAGCATGCCGGATATATCCAGCTTCCGGGCGTTTTTTGGCAAGCAGCGCAAGCACGGCCAGGGCAGCCATGATCGCTACGTTCTCGACTACGAAGACGGCATGGAACTGGACCCGGGCTGGACGGAATTTATCGATGAACTGCGCGGCCCCGCCTACCGCCGCTTTGTCTGCCGCCTGCTGGGCGTCAAGGACGTGCGCTTTCGCTTTCACTGGCACTTCACCCCCAACGGCGGAGAGGTGACGCCGCACTGCGACTCCAAGGGTAAAATCGGTTCACAGATCTTTTACCTGAATACAGAGCAGGACTGGAACCGTGATTGGGGTGGCGAGACAGTAGTGCTGGATGATGGCGGTCGCATAGATGCGGACAATGCTCCGGGGTTTGAGGACTTTGATGCGGAATACCCGGCCGAGACTGCCGATAACCGCAGTCTGCTGTTTGGTCGGCGCGGCAATTCCTGGCACGGTGTGCGGCGCATAAATTGCCCGGACGGCCATTTTCGCAAGGTATTTATAGTAGTATTCGAAGAACACCGACCGCTGAAAATGGCGGGCAAGAAACTGCGACGCCTGCTCACTGGTCAGGCACCGGTCACCCACAAAGAAAGCCTGATGTACTGAGCTATCGGGAACCCTGTGACAATGGATACCAGAGACAAACCACCGCTGCTGATTCTCGGCGCCCCACCCAGGGGCGGCAACCACCTACTGCGTGGCTTGCTGGACAACCATCCACAGCTCTTGCTGCCGCCCGACGAGGACTACTTTGTGCGGCACCTGTCGCGCAGCGTACTGACACGCTGGCGCGGCATGCTGTGCTCTAGCAGCGGAGCTCCGGGCTTCTACCGTCAGTTACAGAAGGAAGGACACCTGGAGCGAATCAACGCCGGCCACGGTACCGAGGTGTTTGGCTCAGAAAACTCACTGGACCTGGAAGCCTATTACGGCTATATCCGCACCCATCATGAGCGCGGCAACCTGGACAGCCTGGTACGCAATCACATTGAAGCCCTGGCCCTGGCCCTGGGCAAGCGGCATGGCGACAAACGCCTGCGGGTGTTTTTCTGTGCCCTGCAACCGAGCAATACCGATCTCACAGAAGTCGGACGGCTATTGAGCCATAGTTACTCGGTGCGCGGCATTTTCCTGGTTCGCGATCCGCGCGCTCACCTCAGCTCCAAGCTGGTACGCAATCCCACTCTCAACCTGAGGCGTTTTTGCCAACGCCAGAATCGCTATTGGCGGGAAACTGAATGGTTTGAGCAACACTGTGGGCCGCTACTGCGGCTCAGGTTCGAAGACCTGGTCACGGACACGGAGGCACGCATGCGCGCGGTGTGTGATTTTGCCAGTATCGAATACACAGACAAGGTGCTGGAGTACACGCAGGGCGGACAACCCAGTATCAGCAACTCATCCTTTGGCGGCAGCAGCGGCATTGATCGCAGCGCCCTTACCCGCTATCGCAATACACTGCCAGCGAGCACCATCGCCTACCTGGAGCAACACTGCCAGCCCCAGTTATTCTGGCAGGGACCCATCACCCGGCAGCCCGCGGATGCAGGCGCACCGGTAACGCCGTATAACCCTTGACGAACACCGAGAGCGTGCGCTCCGGCTCAGCCATAAGCTCAACTTTTTCAAAGCGCGCCAGTATTTCCTCCCACAAAATCCGCAGCTGCAGTTCCGCCAGGTGGCTGCCCATGCAGCGATGGATTCCGTAACCAAAGGAAAGATGCTTGCGTACGTTGGGGCGATCAATAATAAACTGGTCGGGGTTCTCAAATACCGAATCATCGCGATTACCAGATAAATACCACATAACCACCTTATCGCCGGCTTTAATCTGCTTGCCCCCCAATTCAGTATCCTGCTTGGCGACGCGTCGCATATGCGCCAATGGCGTCTGCCAGCGAATAGTCTCAGACACCATCGAAGGAATGAGCTTGTGATTGGCTCGCAGTTTGTCGTATTCCCCAGGGAACTGGTTGAGTGCCAGTACGCTGCCCGTCATGGAATTACGGGTGGTGTCATTGCCACCAACAATCAATAACAGCAGGTTGCCCAGGTATTCAAGCGGCCCCATATCCCGGGTGGCCTCTCCGTGCGCCAGCATGGAGACCATGTCATGGCCGGGCTCGGCGTTGACCCGCTGGTTCCAGAGCCCGGTGAAATACTCCAGGCACTCCATTAACTCGGCCCGGCGTTCCTCTTCGCTGTCCACGATACCGGCGCCCGGCAGCGCCGTTGCCACGTCCGACCAGCGCGTGAGCCTGGCGCGATCCTCGTAGGGAAAATCGAACAGCGTCGCCAGCATGCGGGTGGTCAACTCGATGGAGACCTCGTCTACCCAGTTGAATGTCTCACCCAGCGGCAAGCCGTCCAGTACTTCCTGGGTGCGGCTGCGAATAAGCTCGGCAAAATTGGGCAGGTTGCGCGACCCCACCACAGGATTAACCTCACCACGCTGCTGGCTGTGGCGCGGCTCGTCCATGGCGATGAACATGGGCAAGGTAAAGTCGTCCGGCTGGTCGCGAATCGTGATATTGGGTTCGGAGGAGAAGATTTCATGGGAGGTATCGACCTGCATGATGTCCTCGTAGCGCGTCACTGACCAGTAGGGCCCAAACTCGTTGGAAGCGCAGAAATGCACGGGGTCTTCCTTGCGCAATCGCTCAAACCAGGCCCATTGGGCATCCGCCGCAAATAGCTCCGGCTGCGCGACATCCATATCCTCCAGGTCAATAGACCAGGGGTCTTGCAGCGTTGTGGCATCGCTGGCTGGAACGGTCATATCTGTATCCTCCGGTGTTGACGCTGCTAACTATAGCCCGACTGCGCAATCATTGCCCAGTGGCCCATCCCAATGGCCCATCAATGCTGCGCGCGGTAAGCATCGAGTTGCTCAATGACTTCTTCTATTTGCGACTGGCTGAGTATTTCGGGCTCGCCAACCGCGCTGGCGCGCAAATAGATGTCGGCGCAAAACTCGACCTGTTCAGCCAGGGACCAGGCCCAGGCCAGGTCGGGGCCGGCGGCGAGTACGCCGTGGTTTTGCAACAAACAGGCATGGCCGGCGCCCATGGCCGCCACCGCTGCCTGCGCCAACGCGGCCGTACCGTAGGTATGGTAAGGCGCCAGCGGAATAGTGCCGCCGCCAGACAGGGCGATCATATAATGTACTGCCGGTAGTTCCTGGCCCAGTACCGCCAGCGTCGTGGCCGCAGGCGAGTGGGTGTGCACAATGGCGCCAATATCAGCCCGCTGGGCATAGCAGCCCAAATGCATGGCCCACTCAGAGCTGGGTCGGCGCTCGCCGTCCACCACCTCTCCCTGCAGGTTCAGCAACACCACATCAGCTGCTTCCATGCTGCCGTAGTCCATAGCACCGGGGCTGATGGCAATCAGCGACTCTTCCTGATCAATAGCACTGATATTCCCGGTGGTGCCAATACTCAAATCGCTTTGCGCCAGGCGGCGACAGTAGTTGACCACCTGGGCGCGCAATTCCGCCAATTTCATACTTCACTCCTCGCCTCCCGTTCGCCCGAGACTATTCCAGCCGGCTCTTCACCACAACCGTGGCAAAGCTGAGCGTGACCAGCGCGATTAACAGCATCGGCCAGGCATGAGGCCAGATTTCAGCCACACCCCAGGACTTCAGGAAACAACCCTGGATGATGATGAGCATATGCTTAAGCGGGCTGAGCTCGGCAGCTACCTGCAGCCAGACCGGCATATTTTCCACTGGCGTCATAAAACCGGATATCAAAATCATCGGGATGGTGCCGATAAACACACCCAGTATGGCCTGCTGCTGGGTCTGGCAGAAGGCTGAGATCGCCAGCCCCAGCCCCACCACAGAAAACAGGAACAGCAGCAGGCTGGCGAACAGCAGCAGCGGGTTACTCGTCAGCGGTACGCCGAAGCCATACACAGCTATCAACACAATCAGCAGGCCGACAAAAACACCTACCATGAGGCCCGGCACCGTCTTGCTAATAATAATCTCTGCAGAATTGAGCGGGGACACCAGCACCTGGTCAAAGGTTCCCAACTCGCGCTCCTGAGCGATAGACAAGGACGTGGTTACCAGGGTCAGCATCATGGTCAACAGTGCGCTGAGGCTGGTGACAATAAACCATCGAAAGTGGAGGTTTGGATTAAACCAGTGCCTGAGCTCCACACCCGGGGAGCCCCGCGCGCTGACTCCATCCCTTTGCTCCAGCTCCACACCCAGCGTGGCGCTGATCTCCGCCAGGTAGCCGCTGGCCACCTGGGCCGCATTGGCGCGGCGGCCATCCAGAATTACCTGCACCGATGCCGGTCGGCCGGCCTCCACATCGCGGGAAAAGTCCGCTTGCAGATGCAGACCGATCAGTACCTGGCGCCGATCAATCAGCTCGGTCATTTCTTCCATGCTCTGCACGATCACAATCTCATCAACAAAGCGGGCACCGATGACCCGCGCCACGTACTCATAGGACCAGCGCCCGGCGTCCTGGTTAAGCAGGGCAACATCTGCATTGCTGACTTCCAGGGTGGCGGCTGTACTGAAAACCAGGGTCTGCAGTATCGGCGCGCCAATCAGCAGACGGCGGCTGGCCGGGTCACGCAGTAGCGACAATATTTCCTTGACCACGGACATTTGCAGGCGGTACAGCATCAGTCCAGTCTCTTGTGGCTGTTGGCCAGGGTGATGGAAAAAAACAATGCGCCGACACAAAGCATGGCAAACATATCCCAGCGAAACTGTGCCCAGACATCACCGGTGAGAAACACAGTTTGCAGAGACGACACAAAGTAGCGCGCCGGCACCACCTGGGTTATCCACTGCACCAGTGTCGGCATGCTGTCGATTTCATAGATAAAGCCTGACAGCAGGAAGGCCGGCATAAAACCGGAGAAGATCGCCGCCTGTGCCGCGACAAACTGATTTTTGGCCAGTGTCGATATCAGCAGGCCCTGGCCCAGCGCCGGCACCAGGAACACACTACTCAATAGCAATACGGCAATCAGCGAACCTTGCAGTGGTACCGAAAACAGAAACACGGCCATCAATACGCAGCCAAGCGTGGCAATCAGCCCCAACGCAAAATAGGGCAACAGCTTGCTGATAATGATCTCCAGCATGCTCGGCGGCGTCGACATAAGGGCCTCCATGGTGCCCCGCTCCCACTCCCGCGCCACTACCAACGAGGTCAGGAGTGTGCCAATCATTGTCATAACGATGGCAATCGCACCGGGCAACAGGACTCGCCGGCTTTCCAGCTCGGGGTTAAACCAGACGCGCTGGCGCTGGTCTATACGCGGCGCAACGGCAGCCCCCGCTTCACCTCGCAACCAGATCTGGAAAACGCCCTCGGCATAGGCCGCGGTAAAGTTGGCGGAATTGGGTTTCGATCCATCGGTAATCACCTGGATGGCCGCACCCGGCACTTGGTTGAGCACTCGCTCATCGAAATCTTGCGGAATGACCACGAAGCCATCCACGACACCGCGGGTCAGCAACTCCCTGCCAATTCGTCGATCTCGCACCGGCACGACATCCAGGTAAGGAGTCGCCGAATAAGCCGCCGCCAGGCTATGCGCCTTGACTCCATTGCCTTCCAGTACGACAGCAAAGGGAACGTGCTTAACATCGAGGGAAACCGCAAAGGCGAACAGGAACAGCAGGATGGGTGGCAGGACAAAGGCAATAACCAGCGAGGATGGATCCCGCAGTATCTGGATAGATTCCTTGCGGGTCAGTGCCGCCATTCTGCGCAACAGCACAGCTGTCTTGCTTACCCTGCTCATGCGGCATGCTCAGAAGGCGGTTCTTGAGCCTCAATCAGCCGGATGAACGCGTCTTCCATGGTCGGGTCGGGCAAGGCAGCGCAGGCTGCACTGGCCTTCAGAGCATCCGGCGAATCCAGCGCGATCAGTTGACCGCGGTTCACCAGGGCGACCCGATCGCAGTATTCGGCCTCATCCATGAAATGCGTGGTCACCAGCACTGTCACCCCCTTGGCGACCAGGCCAGTGATATGAGTCCAGAATTCCCTGCGGGTAACAGGATCAACCCCGGAGGTGGGTTCATCCAGGAACAACACGCTTGGTCGATGCATGAGCGCGCAAGCCAGCGCCATGCGCTGCTTGAAGCCCAGCGGCAGATTTTCCGGAGACTCGGCCAGGTAGGGTTGCAGCTCGAAAGTGTCAATCATCTCCTGGATCCGATCGCGACGCAGCTTGCCGCGCAGGCCATAGACGCCGGAAAAAAATTCCAGATTTTGCTGTACAGACATCAAGCCGTAGAGGGAGAACTTCTGCGCCATGTAACCCAGTTGCAGTTTGGCCGTGCTGGGGGAATGCCGCAGGTCGAGGCCGACCACCTCGGCGACGCCGCTGCTGGGCTTGAGCAACCCACAGAGCATCTTGAATGTTGTCGACTTGCCGGCACCGTTGGGCCCAAGTAGGCCCAGAATTTCACCCTTGTGCACAGAAAAACTGATGCCATCAGTGGCGGTGAAATCCCCGAAGTGTTTACTTAAATCACGACACTCAACCATGATGTCGCGAGCCTGCTCAACAGGCTCCATTTTCTCGGCGATGGCGGAATGTCCGTCAGGCCCGCCGCCCAACAGGTCGATAAACGCATCCTCGAAACGCGGTGCAACAGCTTCCAGCCTGCCACCCACTGATTCCACCAGCCCGCTTATTTCATCGAGGCTACCGTCCCGGCCCAGCACCAGGCGCACCGCCGCGCCCTGGATTACGCCATCACGGACAGAGGGCAATTCCAGCGCCCGGGTCAGCCAGAGGCGTCGGTCACCGCCGAGGTTTTTCGCCAGGTAGCTGCGACCCTGCAAGCGCCGTGTCAGGTCTGCAGGCGCACCGCAGTACACCAGTTCACTTTCCTCCAGCAGTAACACTTCATCACAGCGTTCCGCCTCGTCGAGATAAGCGGTCGACCAGACCACGGCCATACCCTCCCCCGCCAGCTCCTGCACCATGTCCCATAGGTCCTGGCGACTGACCGGGTCAACCCCGACACTGGGTTCATCCAGCAGCAATAGCTGGGGTCGCGCCATCAGGGCGCAGGCCAGGCCCAGTTTTTGTTTCATACCGCCGGAAAGATTACCGGCAAGCCGATCGGTGAAGGATCCCAGACCGGTAAAATGCAACAAGCGCTCAAACAGGCCGCTGGTCATCCGGCGATCAAGACCGCGCAGGTCGGCATAGAGTTTGAGGTTCTCCAGTACGGTCAGGTCCTCATAAAGACCAAAACGCTGCGGCATATAGCCTGTGAGCTGGTGGATATCGCTGGTATGCGGCCCAAGCTCCCTGCCATCTATCTTCAAACTACCGGTGTCTACCGACATCAGGCCCGCCAGCAGCCGCATCAAGGTCGTCTTGCCGGCACCGTCCGGGCCGACCAGGCCCGTCAGCCGGCCACCGCGAATATTCGCATCCAGCTCCTTGAGCGCGCAGTGCTCATCGAAGTGCTTGCTAACGCCTTCAATAGAAACCGAAACCGTCATGGCATTAGCCCTGGCTCGACGAAATTTCGACCGTTACCGGCATCCCCTGGCGTAAGCCGTCGTCCGGATTGGAAACAATAATGCGAAGGCGATACACCAGGTCTGTCCTGAGTTCCGGAGTTTCCACGGTCTTGGGGGTAAACTCCGCCCGCGGCGAAACGAAACCAATCTGTCCCTGGTAGCGCTGCGCAGATGAGTCCGACCAAACCTGCACTTGTGTGCCCGGCACGACCTGACCCAGTCGCGACTCATCAACATAGGCGCGCACATAAACCTTGTCGGACAGTGACAGGGTATAAACCGGCGCGCCGATTGCCAGCATGGCGCCGGGTTCGCGCGCCCGGGTAAGAATCACGCCGCTGCTGGGGGCGGCCAATTTCGTATCATCCAACTGGGTCTGGGCCTGGTCCTGTCGGGCCTGCGCCGCAGCCAATCCAGCCTGCGCGGCGGCGATATCTTCACTGCGAAAACCTTCCACCGCCAGTTTAAGCGCTTCCCGACTGGCCCGCAGACGGGCCGCGGCCTGCTCCTGCTGCGCTACCGAATCATCCAGGGCACTGCGGCTGTTGAGACCGTCCTTGAAAAGATCCTGCTGTCGCTTCAAACGTTTGTCGGCGTTGTCCAGGGCCGCTTCCGCCTCGGCCACCATGGCTTCTGCCTGCTGGATTTCCTGTGGCCTGGAACCCGTTGTTGCTCGATCGAGGTTGGCCTGGGCCTCCATTACACCCGCGCTCGCCAGAGCCAGGGCCTCCTGCATCGGCTGGTCATCCAGGCTCGCCATGGGGTCACCCGCCGCGACCGTATCGCCCTCCTCAAACAGCATCGTCTCAAGGCGCCCGCCGACCCGGAAGCCAAGCTGCACCTCCCGGATGTCGACATTTCCATAGAGGGTGAGATCACCATTGCCATTGCCACCCTTAAGTGGGTAGATCCAGGTTGCGCCTACCGCAATAGCGACCAATACGACTATCAACAGAGCCACTTTCTTCATACACCAACCTCTTCATCAAATTGTGCGTACAGGTTTTTGCGCACCTGCTCATGCACGGCTTTCATCTGCGCTTCGCCAACAGTCTGCCAACCCAGGTGTCTGCTGGTGGTAGCCCGGCCCACCATAAAGACCAGTATCTGGCCCATTTGCGTCAGTGCCAGCAAGCGGGTGGCCTGCGCCTGTGGCGACTGGCCGGTGAGCAAGCCGATCAAGCGAGTGAAAATTTCCAGCATCTGGCTATAGGGCCCCTGGAAGAAAATGTCGAAGGCCTCGGTAGGGTCCTGTTGCTCGCGCATAACCAGCTTGACCCAGCCGGCGGCCTCGCGCTGACCGAACATGCGGGTGATGCCCTGCAACAGCCGATCCATAATATCGAGGCAGGCGCGGCGACCGTCTGCACTGCCTGGATCCAGGCTCTCGATCTCCAGTTGCAAGGCATCCAGCAAGGGCTGCATATGCTCAGTCATGCTCGCCGTGATATGTTCAAACACCGCCAGGTAGAGGCCCTCTTTCCCACCGAAGTGGTAGGCGATCAGGGCCTGGTTGACGCCGGCAGCATCGGCGATGGCACGGGTGCTGGCGGCATGGAAACCATCGCGGCCAAACACCTGCAAGGCCGCGGCCAGCAAGCTGTCACGAGTTTGATTGCCCCGGGTCTGGGTCTTGTTGCCCTGCATACAGCCACATCATTAATTAATCGATTGATTAATTATAAGGGTCAAACAGCAAGAGTCCAGTTAAAGGGATCAGAACCCTTTAACGGACAAAATGAGCACTGCTGCCTAGTTGTAGTAGTCCACGCCCATCAGCTCGAGCATTTTTTCGGCATAGGCGTTGTTATCGAGTGTGGCGATGCGCCGCCATTCCTCATCGTCATTAAGAGCGGTATAGGCCCGGTAGAAGTCCTCTGCATCCGGTCCCACCGGGTAGCGAAAACGGGGCTCATCCGATTCGATGGCATGCTGGATGGCATCAGCACAGTCAACCGTGGTGCCGGCACGGCCGAGTCCGAACTCCCCAAACTTCATCAGCCGGCCAAAGGATGTGCCATAGGGACTGTCCTCCGGTGGCATACTGCCCTTGGTCCACATGGGCGTCATGATGCAGCCTGGCTCGATCATGGAAACCTTGATGTTGAACTCGGCCAACTCCTGCGACAATGCTATGCACATCGTCTCCACGGCTGCCTTGGAAGAAGAGTAAGCGCCGTGGCAACCAAATATATTCACCGCCGCCAGCGAGGTGACGTTGACCAGGCGGCCGCTACCCTGCTTGCGTAGCACCGGTATCACCGCCTGCATCACGGCAAAGGCACCGAATACGTTGGTTTCATAAATCTCGCGCATTTCATCCAGCGGGGTTTCTTCCAGCGATCGACCACCACCGACGCCGGCATTACTCACCAGCACATCGAGGCGACCCTCGCGCTCGAGCACCGTATTGATGCAACTGTTGATGGAGTCCGCGTCCAGCAGGTCCAGCGCCAGGATTTCGACGCCGAGTTTTTCATCTGCAATGCGCTGTTTCAGCTCATCGGCGCCGGCCGGGTTACGACAACTCGCATAGACCTGGTGGCCACTGCGAGAGAGTTGAATTGCGGCCTCCTGGCCGATGCCAGTGCTACTGCCCGTGATGAGAATTACAGCCATAGTGATATCCACTCGATCTATTGCGGGAAAAGAAGTGGGCTATTGTAGAACGGAATAGCGCGGTGTGCTGGATTGATCTATTGCGAGCCAGGCGGCTAACGAAAAACAGACATCCACGCTGTTCATGAATTTATCCGCGGAAAGGGTTGTAGACGTAGTTGAGCAAACTCTCGGATTGTATCTCGATACGCCTGAGCAACCAGAAGACATCCGCCCCCTGGCCTGTGTTGATGGCAGCGATTCCCGATGCGCCAAAAATCATCGGCGCTCCAAGCTGTTGCTCGTCCAATTTGACCTGGACGGCGAAGTAGCCAATCTCCTTTATGGAGGATATATGGGGAATCAACCCGCCGATTTCGAGCTGAGCCTCACCAGCGCCTTTAACCAGTGCGCCAACTTTTGTCGTGAACACCTGGCCCGGGTACATGGTCAGCGCAAATTCGATCTCCTGTCCAGGCTCTATGTACTGACTGCCCTCCTGGCGAACTGCCATGATCAGAAACGCTTCCTCGCTGCTGACGAAAGACATGACGGGCGCCTTGAGCCGGACAAACTGCCCTGCCCGCAACTGTAGATTGAGCACGTAACCATCGGCGGGAGCGCGAGCTACAGTCTGCTGTAGCCGGTACATGTAAACGTCGACTTCACCCTGGGCAGCGTTAACTTCATCCTGCTTTATCTTCAGCGCCTCAGCGGCCATTACCTTGCGATCGACCAGTTTCTGGGTATCCTCCAATTCCTGCTTGGCTTTGGCCAGAACTCCCCTGGCATTGTCCAGGCTGGCTTGAATGGGGGCGGGGTCCATTTTGTAGAGTGGCGTTCCTTTGGCGACCTGTTGATGAGGTTTTACGTAGACTTCCTCTACCTGGCCACCCAGGTAGGTCGCCATCTGTATCACTGGGCGTTCGACAAATACCCTGTCGCTATAGGGAGTGTATTGTCCCAGCAAGACAATCTCCGTTAGCGCTGCACCCACATACAGGCCCCATACGAGGATGCCAGTGAACAGGTTCCAGGGTAACCAGCGGTAATCGAAGAAGATCATACGAACCAGAAAGACGTAGGCTAGCGTCAGCAAAATCTCCATTAGATTGCCTCCCCATTACCAACTTCGATGGTGGAATCGGAGACATTTACTGCTGCGGTCTCAATTTCTATAGGAGCGATGACCGGGCGCATATATGCCCAAAGCAGTGCAATCATCCAGAAAGGAAAAATAAGAAGCCCGAGCAGCGCACAGATGCCTATAGCATCGGCCTGGGGATGGCCTCTTTTCAGGGCTATCTCCTTGGGTAGCTCGTGTACCTTGATGATACCAACGACTATGATGGTGACCGAAAAAACGATCAGGAAAAGGCAAAATATTTTCATCCAGGCTCCTACTCACAGGCGACAGGAAATCAGGGGTGATGAGCGTAATAATTGCCTGCCAATGCTCTCGCCAGTGCTGTATTCCATGATAGGAGAAGAAGCGACTATTGAACAGGCAAAGTTACCATGAACAGAAGTTACCGGTCCTCACTATCGACCTGCGTGAAATTGATCGCAACGCGGTTGCCTCCCGCGTTGCAACCCCTGCGGGGCTTCGTCCCTTCGGGACTCGTCCACCATGCTCCTGTGGTCGCATGTTGTCGAAGGTGCGGCCGGCGATCCGGGTTCGTCCCAGACGAACACACCATCCACAAAAAAGGCCGCCCGCTGGGCAGCCTTTCTCGTGGAATATGGTGGGCCGTGCTGGATTCGAACCAGCGACCAATTGGTTAAAAGCCAACTGCTCTACCAACTGAGCTAACGGCCCCAGAAGGAGCTGCGTATAGTACGGATTTAGCAACAAAACTCAAGCGCTTTTTGGCGCTGGCGAAAACTGGCAGGGCCGGATTATACGTAGCGTGTGGGGTCGCTGACAGCGGCGTCGGCAAAGCCCTGCCGACGCAGCCGGCAACTGTCACATTTACCGCAGGCCAGGCCCTCTTCACTCGCCTGGTAACAGGATACGGTGAGACTGTAATCCAGTCCCAGCTCGTGGCCGCGGCTGATGATCTCGCCCTTACCCAGATCCATCAGTGGTGTATGTATGCTCAGCGCCTGGCCTTCCACACCGGCCCGGGTAGCCAGGTTGGCCATGGTTTCATAGGCCTTGATGTATTCGGGACGACAGTCCGGGTAACCTGAATAATCCACCGCGTTGACACCAATAAAGATGTGGCGAGCCTCCAGCACTTCGGCCCAACCCAGGGCGATGGACAGGAACACAGTGTTGCGGGCCGGCACATAGGTAATTGGGATCCCTTCGGTTTCCTCCTCCGGCACGGCAATATCCATATCGGTCAGGGCCGAACCGCCGATCGTATCCAGGTCCAGGTGCACCACCTTGTGCTCAATTGCGCCCAGCTCCAGGGCTAGCTGTTCGGCGGCGACCAGCTCAGCCCGATGTCGCTGGCCGTAGTCGAAACTCAGGGTATAGCAGGCATAGCCCTGTGCCTGCGCCATGGCCAATACCGTGCTGGAATCAAGTCCACCGGAGACCAGTACCACGGCTTTTTCGCCAGCACTCATGCTCAATGCCCCGCCGCGTCCTGCCAGAGTAATTTATGTAATTGTAGCTGCAGGCGTACCGGCAGCCGGTCCGCCAGGATCCAGTCGGCCAACTCGGTAGCATCCAGTTGGCCAAAGCTGGGGGAGAACAGCAGGTCTGCGACCCGCCCAGGCAACGCCAGCTCGTCAATCTTGAAGCGGGCCCAGTCGTAGTCGGCGCGATCACAAAGCACAAACTTCACCTGGTCATGGGGCAACAGCTGCTGAATATTGGCGTAATCATTGCGCTCCATCTCACCTGATGCCGGTGTTTTCAGATCCAGCACCTTCACCACCCGCGGGTCCACCTCGGCCACCGACATCGCGCCACTGGTTTCCAGTGACACCTCGTAGCCCTGGTCACAAAGCAGGCTGAGTAGTTGCAGGCAGCCCGGTTGTGCCAGCGGCTCGCCACCGGTAACGGTGACATAGGCCGGCTCCCAGCTGGCCACCTGCTCCAGGATAGCGCCCAGGCTGCGCTGCTCACCGCCGTGGAAGGCGTACTCGGTATCACAGTAGACACAGCGCAGTGGACAGCCGGTAAGACGCACGAACACCGTCGGCAAACCCACGGTGCGGGCTTCACCCTGCAGGGAATGGAAAATCTCGGTAATACGCAGACTCGATTCGAGCTGCGCTGGGCTGGGCTGGGACACGGGCTATAGTTCCGGGGATCAGCCTGGGCAGCTCTGGCTGAGTAAGTCCCTGGCCAGCTTCACGGCGGAGCTACCGGTATCACCAAATTCTTTGATGACCCGCTCCAGGTATTCCCGGGAGCGCTCACAATTGCCCTTCTCGTAATAGATTTTGCCCAGTTTATACAGTGCGTCGGGAACCTTGCCGTTGTCCGGAAAATCCTGCAACAGCAGGTTGAACTCGCGCCGGGCCGATTCGGGGTTGGGTGGCACGATCACCAGGAATAGCTCTCCCAGCCAGTAGTGGGCATTGGCGGCATACTTGCCGTTGGGAAATTCCTGCAAGAACTGGCGGAACGCGCTCACTGCATCGTTGAACTGTTGACTGCGAACCAGGCTGTAGGCACTGCGATAGGCGTCGGACTCACCGGCCAATTCCTGCACCGGCTGGGTGCCTGTTGTTGGCCTTCCCGTCTGCCCGGTCTGTCCACCTGCGGGGGCGGCTGTGGCTCCACCACCGTCCTTGAGGCGACGGTCCAGGTCCATGTAGCGTTCCAGACTTTGCTCTTTGAGCTGGCGCAATTGATGCCCCTGCTCCTCCAGTTGACCGCGCAGCTCCATCATCTCCTGTTGCAAAATCTGGATCTGGTAGAACAATTCACCGGCATTACTGGTCGTGGCAGGTTCTGCCGCTACAGGGTCTAGAGTTACAGAGCCTGCCGCTCCAGGGCCTGCGGTTTCAGGGCCTGCCGTTTCAGGGTCCAGGCTAATGGTTTCAACAAACTCGCCCCCCGACTGCTGCTGCAGCCGCTCCTGTTCAAGATCGATATAGTCTTGAGCAAAAAGCGGGCTGGTCCAGAGAACCAGCCCGCCCAGGCAGTACAGGTACCGCAACATAGGGTATTACTTGATTTCTACCCGGCGGTTCTTGGACCAGGCGGCCTCACCTGAACCACTCATAGCGGGACGCTCTTCGCCGTAGCTGACAGTTTCAACACGGTAGCTGGCGACACCGTTGACCGACATGTAATCGGCAACAGCCTTGGCACGACGCTCACCCAGGGCCATGTTGTACTCACGGGTACCGCGCTCATCGGTGTGCCCCTCTAGGCGAACATTTTTCTTGGTCGTCTTGGCCAGGGCAATATGCGCATCCAGTACACGACGAGTCGCCGCAGTAAGCGTTGATTTGTCAAAATCGAAATACACAATATTGCCGGCGGAATCGACGGCGGCCTCAAGGGCCATTTGTGCTTTCTTGGCTGCAGCCGCGGCTTCTGCGGCTTGTCGCTTGGCTGCCTCATCGGCCTCCATTTGGCGACGCTCCTGGTCCGCCGAAGTGGCGCCATCGGTCTCGGTCACATCGGTACCGGCACAACCAACCATCCAAATCAGTGCGAACATAACCGACAGTACCTTGCCGGCGACAGTAAATTGTTTCATAGCCCTTTCCTTCTATTAGCTTGAGTGAAAAGCTTCGTGCCCAACCGTTCGACAACACCCCACGATCAGGGATTCCCCAAATAAGGCGACCATGCGGGTTCCCGCACGTCGCCTTCCCGTGACGGTAGGCGGAACTTAACGCCACCATCAACAGAAACCGCCGCCAGAATGCCGCGATCACCGTATTTCGTAGCGTACAGTAGCATAGAGCCATTCGGTGCAACAGTGGGAGATTCGTCTAATGTGGTCGAGGTCAAGATTTGCACACGATCTTGCAATAAATCCTGTACAGCGATGTGAAATTGAGCTTCAGTTTGCTGCACCATAACCATGGTGCGACCGTCCGCCGCCAATGAGGCGCGGGCGTTCCAGGGCCCGTTGTAGGTCAAGCGTTCGGTCTTGCCACTGGCAATATCGACCTGGTAGATCTGCGGTCGACCACCCCGGTCCGAGGTGAAAAGCAGCGAACGACCATCCGCCATCCAGGCGGCTTCAGTATCAATCGCATAATGCCGTGTTACCCGCCGCAATTGGCGACTGTTGAGGTCCATTATGTAGATATCAGGATTGCCGTCCTTGGACAGGGTCATGGCGAGGCTATTGCCATCCGGTGAAAAGGACGGTGCGCCGTTCAGGCCACGGAAATTGGTAAGCTGCTCGCGCACCCCGGTTTCCAGGTTTTGCAGGTAGATCGCCGGCCGACTGGTCTCGAAAGAGACATAGGCAATGGTCTTGCCATCCGGGGCCCAGGCGGGACTGAGCACCGGCTCATTGGATTCGAACAGCACCTGCTCGCGACCCCCATCAGAATCCGCCAGCATCAACTGATAAGTACTGGGAGCCTGGGTCCGCACCGCGACTGACACATACAAAATCTTGGTGGCAAAGGCACCCCGGATGCCGGTGAGCTTCTCATAAACCTGATCGCTGGCCCGGTGCGCCAGCATCCTCAAATCCCCGGCTGCACCGCTGAAACTGCCCTGGGTCACCCGCTCCTGCTTGTAAACATCAAACAGCTCGAACTCCACGGTCATGCTGGCACCGCCCACCACGCGACCAATCAGCAGGTACTCCACATTGGTCACACGCCAGTCGCGGAAAAATACATCCTGCTCCCGGGTCGGCAGGCTCAACATATCGGCCCGTGCCACCGGCGCAAACTGCCCACTGCGCATCAGGTCGGCAGCGATAACCGAAGCCACATCTTCCGGCGCAGCACCCCAGCCAGACCAGGCGAAGGGCACCACGGCAATTGACGTTGGATTGTCGCGCCCCTCGGTAATCTCAATAACCAGTTCAGCCTGGGCCGGCCAGGCCAGTACCAATAACAGCAAATAAATATAACGCTTCATTAGTAGCGTAAGTCCTCGGGTTTAAATTTCAGGCGCAGGCTGCGAAAGTTCCTTTCAAACAGGCGCGGCTCCAGTTGTTGTAATTCGGGAAAGCGCTCGGCTTTTTGCACCGCCAGCACCGCTGAACGATCAAAGGCGCTCTGCCCACTGCTGCGGGCGATGGTTACACTAACCACCTCGCCGGTGGGAATCAACTGAATCACCAGCTCCGCTTCCATGTCATTGCGCGCACTGGGCGGTCGGCTCCAGTTGTCCTCGATAGCGCGGGCAATGAGCGCCACATAACTCTGGGTCAGTTGCTCGTCACTGGCCGCCTCCAGTTGCTCATCCTCCGACTCCATGGCCATGGCCAGCTCGTCCAGTGCCGCCGCCGCCCGCTCTTCAGCCGTGGGTGGTTTCGGTTTGGGCTCAGGCTTCGGCTCTGGTTTGGGCTTGGGTTTCGCAGCCACCGTCGGCTTGGGTTTCGGCTTGGCCTGAGCTTTCGGTTTGGGCTTTGGCTTTGGCTTTGGCTTCGACTTTGGCTTCGGCTTTGGCTTCGACTTAGGCGCCTCAATTTCGATGAGGCGGGCCTCGATATAGCGCGGCTTCTGCACCGGCTTGACCGCAGCATCGCTGGAACTGCTCCAGTTAACCGTCAGCGCATACAGCAGTGCGACATGCAGCAACAGGGTGAACAGCGCCGGGCGCCAGAAAATGAGCCGGACGGCCCGATTGGGTATCACTGGGGCGGCTCCGTTACCAGCCCGACAGTGGGCGCCCCCGCTTCCTGCAAGGCCGACATCAATATCACCACTTCACCGTAGGGCACGGCGCGATCACCCCAGACCATCACCGGTTTGTCCGGGCTGCGACGCATAACTACCGACACCCGCTGCTTGATCGTGGCCAGTGACAACACCTGCTCCGGATCAGCACCCAGGTTGAGAAAAAGCTCGCCATTGGCGCGAATCGACACGATCAGGGGCTCGGGATCCTGGTTCTCGACCGGGTCGCTGGCCGCCTCGGGCAACTCGACCTTCACCCCCTGCATCAGCAGGGGTGCGGTGACCATGAATATCACCAACAGCACCAGCATCACATCAATGTAGGGAACCACATTGATTTCAGCCATAGGCCGGTGTTTGCGACGCCCGCCTGCCATATCAGGCCTGCTTGTCCTGATTGCGTACGGCGAAGGCCTGGCGATGGAGAATGCTGGAGAACTCGTCAGCGAAGGTCTCATAGCGATTGATGTTAACGTCGACCTTGGCGGCAAAGCGGTTATAGGCCATGACCGCCGGAATCGCGGCAAACAGGCCCATGGCTGTGGCGATCAGGGCCTCGGAAATACCGGGGGCTACCGTGGCCAGGGTCGCCTGGGTTGAATTGGCGAGGCCGCGAAAGGAATGCATGATGCCCCAGACCGTGCCGAACAAACCAATATAAGGGCTGGTTGAGCCAACTGTCGCCAGAAACGGCAAGTGTCGCTCCAGCTTCTCTTCCTCCCGCGCCATCGCCACCCGCATTGCACGCTGGGAACCGTCCATGATGCCGTCGGAATCGAGGCCCTGCTGTGCCAGCCGGGTAAATTCCTTGAAGCCGGCCCGGAATATCGTTTCCATGCCCAGCAATTCACCCGCCTCGGCGCGCTCATTACCATCGCGGTAGAGTTGGCTCAGGTCAATGCCCGACCAAAATTGCTCCTCGAAACTGTGCATCTCAGCGCGGACATTGCGAAAGTAGATCAGGCGTTGCAGGATCATAAACCAGGAGATTACCGATGCCATTAACAGCAGGGCCATGACGGCCTGCACGGTAATACTGGCATTGAGCACCAGGTCGAGAAGGCTCAGTTGTTCATTCACTATGGTCTCCCTTGAAGCATTAATCGCGGAGCCTGGCCAGCAATTCCGCCGGCATTCTTTTCGGGCTCAACGACTGTTTGTCTACACAGACGATCTTGATCTCCCCATCGACCAGGACCACCCCGTCTCTCTTTACTGTCTGGGCCAACAACATATAGGCAGCGCCAGATTTAAGCAGCGTCGCCGTAACCTCCAGTTCGTCATCAAGCCTGGCCGGCAGCTGGTAGCGTAACTGTACGTCCTGCACCACGAACATCATGTCCGAATTGAAGATGAAGTCCTTACCAAAGCCCAGCGAACGCATGTATTCCGTACGAGCCCGCTCCATGAACTTGAGGTAGTTGACGTAAAAGACGATGCCACCGGCGTCGGTATCCTCAATATAGACCCGCAGCGGGAACGAAAATTCCGGAGCCATTTGCATCGCCCTTACTCGCCCTTACCGGCGCTGTCCCCGTCACTCGCCGCAGCGCCCGCATCCCCCAGTGGCAAAGCCAGGTTGGCGCTGGCGCCGACGGTGGCCGGGGGCGCCAGCCCAAAGTGCAGGTAGGCACTGCGCGTCGCCATACGACCACGTGAGGTTCTCATCAGGTAGCCCTGTTGCAATAAGTAGGGTTCGATGACGTCCTCAATGGTACCGCGCTCTTCCGACAGTGCCGCCGCCAGGCTCTCAACACCGACCGGGCCGCCGTCAAACTTCTCGATCAACAACTGCAGCAGGCGGCGGTCCAGGTTGTCGAAACCGACCTGGTCCACATCCAGCATATCCAGGGCCGCCGTGGCCACCTCACCACTGATAGCGCCGTCCGCCCTGACTTCCGCATAGTCGCGCACCCGCCGCAGCAGGCGATTGGCAATACGGGGCGTGCCGCGGGAGCGGCGCGCAACTTCCAGCGCACCCTCCTCGGCAATACTAATGCCGAGGATACCGCCGGAGCGCTGCACAATACTGGCCAGTTCAGGTACAGAGTAGAATTCCAGTCGCTGCACAATGCCAAAGCGATCCCGTAGCGGCGAGGTCAGCAGCCCGGCACGGGTAGTGGCGCCCACCAGGGTAAAGGGCGGGATATCCAGCTTTATAGAGCGCGCCGCCGGGCCCTCTCCGATCATGATGTCGAGCTGATAATCCTCCATGGCTGGATACAGCACCTCTTCCACATAGGGGCTGAGGCGGTGAATCTCGTCGATGAACAGCACGTCACCCGGTTCCAGGTTGGTCATCAAGGCCGCGATATCGCCGGCTTTCTCCAGCACCGGACCGGATGTCGATTTCAGGTCGACACCCATTTCATGGGCAATAATATGGGCCAGGGTGGTCTTGCCGAGGCCGGGAGGACCAAAAATCAGGGTGTGGTCCAGGGGCTCGGAGCGGCCGCGAGCCGCTTCCACGAAGATCTGCATCTGTTCACGTACAACGCTCTGGCCGACATATTCGGTGAGCTCGCGGGGTCGAATAGCACGATCCAGGACCTCATCGCGACCGCTCTTGTCTTCTGCAGCTACCAGTCGATCTGTCTCAATCATCGCGCTTTCACCATGGATTGCAGGGCTCGCCGGATAAGCTCCTCACTCTTCTCTACCGAGCCATCGTTAGCCGCCGTGACCGCCTTGCTGGCCTCGGCAGGCTTATAGCCCAGCGCCACCAGGGCCGATTCCGCTTCGGTCTGGATATCGCGCCCGCCAGCAGCAGTCTCTGGCATCGTTTCATCCAGTTCCAGGATCCAGTCGGCCAATTTGTCGCGCATTTCCACCAACAAGCGCTCGGCGGTTTTCTTGCCCACCCCCGGCAACTGCACCAGCGCACTGGTATCGTCGCGCTGCACGGTGCGCACAAAGGCATTGGTATCCATACCGGAGAGAATGGCCAGGCCGAGCTTGGGGCCTACGCCGTTCACCTTGATCAGGTGTCGAAACAGGCTGCGATCGCGCTCATGCAGGAAGCCGTAAAGTAGCTGGGCGTCTTCACGCACCACGAAGTGGGTGAACAAACTGATCTCCGCACCGGCCTCGGGCAGCTCGTACAGCGTGGTCATGGGCACCTGGATCTCATAACCCACGCCACCGACATCCAACAATATGTCCGGTGGCTGGATCACCGCCAGCAGTCCACGTATTCGACCTATCATGCCTGTTTACCCTGGGCAGCCCTGAATGATGCCATGGTACTTCAGGCGCTCTTGTTGAGCCACGCTAAGCGCCCTTTTTACTGCGCGCCATACGCACCAGGCTTTGCTGGGTATGGGCATGGCACAGCGCCGCAGCCAGGGCATCCGCAGCATCTTCCGCCGGTGCCGCGGGCAGCTTCAGCAGCGATTTGACCATGTGCTGTACCTGGACCTTGTCGGCGCCGCCAGTTCCCACCACCGCCTGCTTGATCGATTTGGCCGCATATTCATACACAGGCATGCCCTGGTTGACGCAGGCAATGATAGCGGCGCCACGGGCCTGGCCCAGCTTGATCGCCGCCTTGGCGTCGCGGGCCATGAATACTTCCTCAATAGCCAGCTCCTGCGGACAGTGCATGGCCACAATCTCACTGACATTGTCGTAGATGACCTTGAGGCGCTCGGGCAAGCTGGTTTTAGGCAGCTTGATCACGCCGCTGGTCACATACTCGCTGCGACCCGCCTCGTGGGAAATGATACCGAAACCGGTTTTCAGGGAGCCGGGGTCTATACCCAGGATCAGGGCCATTATCTTATCCGCCGGAAATGCTCCGGCCATTATTATCGACAGGGCGACAGATGTCAGCCCAGCTGTGCCAGAACCTGCTCGGGAATATCCGCATTGGTGTAGACATTCTGGACATCATCCAGGTCTTCCAGCATATCCACCAGGCCCATAATGGATTCCGCGCCACCGGCATCCAGTTCCACCGTGGTGGAGGCAATCATGGTGACCTCCCCTTCTTCGCAGACCAGGCCTTCGGCCTCCAGTGCCTGCTTGACTGCGCCAAAATCTTCCCAGGGGGTAATCACATCGACAGAGCCATCATCGTGAGAGTCGATATCCTCGGCACCGGCCTCCAGTGCAACCTCCAGCAGCTGCTCTTCGTCAACTCCGGGGGCGAAACTGAGTTGGCCCTTGCGCGTAAACAGGTAGGCCACCGAACCGTCAGTACCCAGGTTGCCACCGCGCTTGCTAAAGGCGTGACGCACTTCCGCGACCGTACGATTGCGATTATCTGTCATCGCTTCGACCAGCACTGCCACACCGCCGGGAGCGTAACCTTCATAGGTCAGCTCCTCCATGTTGTCGGCATCGTTAGTACCGGCACCCCGTGCGATCGCGCGATCGATGGTATCGCGAGTCATATTGGAACCCAGCGCCTTGTCTACCGCGGCGCGCAGGCGCGGATTATCCTCGACCAGTGGGCCACCCTGCTTGGCCGCCACCACCAGCTCGCGAATCAGCTTGGTAAACATCTTGCCGCGCTTGGCGTCCTGGGCCGCCTTGCGGTGCTTGATATTGGCCCATTTACTATGCCCAGCCATAACTAAGCCTCTTTGCTGTCTGCCGCAGGCGTCTCACGCAGCCGCAGGTTCAGCTCACGCAACTGGTGGGCATTGACGTCACCCGGCGCATCGGTCAAGACACAGTGCGCGGTCTGGGTTTTCGGGAACGCGATAACATCGCGGATAGAATGCGCGCCGGTCATCAGCATCACCAGCCTATCCAGCCCAAATGCGAGCCCGCCGTGGGGCGGCGCACCATATTGAAGCGCATCCAGCAAGAAGCCAAACTTCTCCCGGGCCTCCTCTTCGTCGATACCCAGGATGGTAAATACCGCTTCCTGCATATCGCGCTGGTGAATACGCACTGAACCACCGCCCAACTCAGTGCCATTGAGCACCATATCGTAGGCTCGCGACAGCGCCGTCGCCGGTTCCGCCTTGAGGGTATCGACATCGCAGGCCGGTGCCGTAAAGGGGTGGTGTAATGGCGACATACCACCATCACCATCAGCCTCGAACATCGGGAAGTCGACCACCCACAGCGGCGCCCAACCTTCCTGCACCAGCCCCAGGTCATGGCCCAGCTTAACCCGCAGCGCACCGAGGGATTCGTTGACAACATGGCTCTTGTCGGCACCGAAGAACACGATATCGCCATCGGCTACTTCCAGTCGCTGCATTAACTGGGCCACGATTTCTTCCGGCATAAACTTGAGAATCGGCGACTGCAGGCCTTCGACCCCGGCGGCGATATCGTTGACCTTGACCCAGGCCAATCCACGGCCACCGTAGTTAGAGATATAACTGGTGTAGACGTCAATTTCCTTGCGACTGATAGTGGCGCCACCGGGAACCTTGAGTGCCGCCACCCGCCCTTGTGGGTCTACCGCAGGACCGTTGAATACCTTGAATTCCACCTGCGACATCAGGTCGTCCACGCTCACCAGCTCCAGCCCAAAACGCAGGTCGGGCTTGTCGGAACCGAAACGATCCATGGCTTCCGCCCAGGTCATATGCGGGAATTCCGGCAATTCCACGTCGAGCACGCTGCTAAACACCTCGCGTATCATGCGCTCGGTGATATCCATGATCTCCGCCTCTTCCAGGAAAGAGGTCTCGATATCAATCTGGGTAAATTCAGGCTGCCGGTCAGCGCGCAGGTCCTCATCACGAAAACACCGGGCAATCTGGTAATAGCGGTCGAAGCCGGACACCATCAACAGCTGCTTGAACAGCTGCGGCGACTGCGGCAACGCGAAAAACTGGCCCGGGTGGGTGCGACTGGGCACCAGGTAATCACGGGCACCTTCCGGCGTCGCCCGGTTCAAAATCGGCGTTTCCATATCGAGGAAGCCTTCCCGGTCGAGGAAGCTGCGCACTGCCAGGGTGATACGCGAGCGGAGCCTGAAGCGGTCCTGCATCTCATGGCGGCGCAAATCCATATAGCGATAGCGCAGGCGCACCTCTTCCCCGACAGCGGTGTACTCGTCCAGCTGGAATGGGGGGGTGTTGGCGCTATTGAGTATTTCCAACTCTTTACCCAGCACCTCGATCTCTCCGGTCTTCATATTCGGATTGACCGTGCCCTCACCGCGGGCGCGCACCCGGCCAGTCACCTGCAGGACATATTCACTGCGCACGCGGTCGGCGCGCTGAAAATGCTCCTCGGTATCCGGGTCGAAAACCACCTGGATGATGCCTTCACGATCGCGCATATCCAGGAAGATGACACCGCCATGATCGCGACGGCGGTCTACCCAACCACAGATCGTCACGGTTTCATCGATGTTTTCAGTGGTTAAATCACCACAATAATGACTGCGCATACTAAGGCTTACCTGAGAGATTAGAGAGTCGCGAGCAGCTGCCTAGCTGGTCGCGGAGCTTTTGGAACCTGTGCTACCTGACTTGGCGGAGCTGGAACTGCCAGTGGCATTATCTGAACTGCCGGCAGCCGCAGCGGGAGCGCTGCCCTTGTCCCCGGCGATGTTTTTCTTGTCGCCGGTCTTGAAATCAGTCTCATACCAGCCGCCACCCTTGAGACGAAATGCGGCCGCAGACACTTTCTTCTTCAATTGCGCCGCACCGCAAGAAGGACAGTCCTGCAAGGGTTTGTCGCTAATCTTTTGAATCGCCTCCAGCTGGTGCTGGCAAGATTGGCACTGATACTCGTATATCGGCATGGCTCCCGGCCTGGCGTTAAATAACGGCCGCGGATTTTAACCTAAATCACGGGTATCAGGTAGCTCTGAGGCTGGATTATTGGTGAGACTGAAATTTAAGTGGCTAGAACCTATGCCCGGACCACGATGTGCTCGAGCGAGGTGGGGTGAAAGATACCGCCCCCGGCTACCGGAGGCGGCGGAACTACGGCAATCAGGAGGCCGCGAATTCCTTCATCTTCTTCAAGGGACGAACCTTAACCGCGATGCTGGCGGGCTTGGCCTTGAACATGGTTTCTTCACCAGTGAAGGGGTTAATACCCTTGCGCGCCTTGCGAGCGGGCTTCTTCACCGTGGTGATTTTCATCATACCGGGAATGGTGAACTCACCAACACCGCGCTTTTTGATGCTGCGCTCAATCAGCGTATCCATCTCGTCCATTACCGAGGCAACTTGCTTCTTGCTGAGCCCGGTGCTGTCAGCGATAGAACCGACGATCTGGCTCTTGGTCATTTTGGATTTGATGGCAGGAGCTGCCTTCTTGGGTGCTGGTGCCGCCTTTTTCTTGGCTGCTACCTTCTTTTTGGCAGGTGCCTTTTTCTTGGCAGGTGCCTTCTTTTTCGCCGCCGCTTTTTTCGTAGCCATGTTATTTTGGTCCTTCCAGTTTGGTAGAAATCAATCGTGTGAATAGTTAGCAAACCACTGCTGTGGTGCCTGTGGAATGTATAAATCAAGGTACCCGCTAATACAAGGCTTGTGCCGCGAATAATTGGAATTATTTGCACCAGAGCCCGGATTGATCAATTACAAGAGCAAACTCGACACTTTTTTGCCAACAGACGTAAAATAGCCCACCCACTCCAACCGGTCCGAAATCGCAATGCGTGCTAGCCAATTTTTACTCGCCACCGTCAAAGAAACTCCTTCCGATGCAGAAGTCATCAGCCACCAGTTAATGATCAGGGCGGGACTCGTTCGCAAACTCGCCTCGGGACTTTACACCTGGCTGCCCACTGGCCTGCGGGTATTGCGCAAGGTAGAAGCTATCGTGCGCGAGGAAATGGATCGCTCCGGCGCCCTGGAGGTGAGCATGCCGGTGGTTCAACCCGCCGAGCTGTGGCAGGAATCTGGACGCTGGGAGGAATACGGCCCCGAGCTGCTGCGAATGCATGATCGACACCAACGCGATTTTTGCCTCGGGCCCACCCACGAAGAGGTGATTACCGACCTGCTGCGCGATGAAATCAAGAGCTACAAACAGTTGCCGGTCAACTTTTATCAAATACAAACCAAGTTTCGCGATGAGATAAGACCGCGTTTCGGCATCATGCGCTCGCGGGAATTCCTGATGAAGGATGCCTATTCGTTCCACGCCGACCAGGCTTCGCTGCAAGAGACCTATGAACTAATGCACAAGACTTACAGCGCCATCTTTAGCCGCCTGGGCCTGGATTTTCGTTCGGTGATCGCCGATACCGGCTCAATTGGCGGCAGCGCCTCACACGAGTTTCACGTGCTGGCCGAATCCGGCGAGGACGCTATCGCCTTCAGCGACAGCAGTGATTATGCAGCCAATGTAGAGATGGCGGAGGCCCTGGCGGTGGATGGCTCGGCGGCCACGGGTGCCATCATGAGCGAGGTCGCCACACCCGACCAGCACAGCATCAATGATGTCTGCGAGTTCCTTGGACTGCCCCCGGCGCAGGCCCTGAAAACCCTCATAGTCAAAGGCGACAGCGACGAGGCGCCCTTGATGGCGCTGGTCCTGCGCGGCGATCACCAGCTCAATGCGATCAAAGCCGAGAAGCTCGATGGCGTGGCCAGCCCGTTCGAATTTGCCGAGGAAGAGGCTATCAAGGCCGCCTGCGGCGCCGGGCCCGGCTCTCTGGGCGTGGTCGAACTCGCCGTTCCCACCATCGTTGATCGCTCCGCGGCCCAGGTGGCTGATTTTTGCTGTGGCGCCAATCGCGATGGCTTCCACCTGCGCGACGTGAACTGGGGCAGGGATTGCGAAGCCGGGCGGGTCGAGGATATTCGCAATGTCGAGCAAGGCGACCCCAGCCCTGACGGCACTGGCACACTACAAATAAAGCGCGGCATCGAGGTTGGACATATCTTCCAGTTGGGCCAGAAATACAGTGCCGCCATGAAAGCCCAGGTGCTGGATGAGAACGGCAAAAACCAGACCATGACCATGGGTTGTTATGGCATTGGCGTCACCCGCATCGTCGCCGCCGCGATTGAGCAGAACCATGATGACAAGGGCATTATCTGGCCGGCTGCGATTACACCTTTTGCGCTGGCGCTGGTGCCACTGAATATGCAGAAGTCTGAAGCGGTAGCCGACTGTGCCAATGAGCTGTACCAGTCTCTCACCGAGCTGGGTATTGATGTGTTGCTGGATGACCGCAATGACCGACCCGGAGTAAAATTCGCTGATATGGAACTGGTTGGAATACCACATCGGCTGGTAATCGGTGATCGCGCCCTGGCGGAGGGGAATCTCGAGTACAAGGGCCGCCGGGACGAGGAAGCAAGGCTGATCCCCCGCGAGCAGGCGCTGGAGTTCCTGCTGGAACAGTTGCGGGCCTGACTATGAGACTGCCTGCACTGGCACTATTGTTGGCACTGCTTCCCTGGAGCACTAGCGCTAATACGCCCAGCGAACACGATCAGCTGCGCGATTTTCTCGATCTGGCAATCAATCGAGCCGACAGCTTCCAGGATCGCTTCGACGCCGAGGTCTGGCTGGTGGACATGTCTGCCAGGCTGGAGGGCTACGTCCCCGAAGCGAGTGCGCGCTTGCGCCTGCTGGAAGACGTCCATCGTTTTTCCCGTCAGAGCGAGCTGCCACCGGAACTGGTGCTGGCAGTTATCGAGGTTGAAAGCCATTTTGATCGATTCGCCGTGTCCCGGGTTGGCGCCCAGGGGCTCATGCAGGTGATGCCATTCTGGAAGAACGAAATCGGCCGACCGGAAGATAACCTGACTGATATTCGGACCAATCTTTCCTATGGTTGCCGCATTCTGCAATTTTACCTGCAACAGGAAGAGGGGCGCCTGACCACCGCGCTGGCGCGGTATAACGGCAGCGCCGGCAGCCGGGTATACAGCGACAAGGTAGAGGCCGCCTGGCGCAGTAACTGGAAAATGGAGCCATTGAACTGGTACTGACCCCGGCTCTGCCTGCTATCATGCGGCAGTCGGCAAGGAGAAAGACTATGAACTTCAACACGCTGTTGCTTCTGGCTATCGCTTGGCTACTCTGGACCATTCACCAGGATTTGACCGAAAGTAATGATCGCCAGCGCAGCCTGAAAACCACGATGACGCAACTGGCCAGTCGCCTTGAGCAACTGCTGGGTACCCGCGACGCCTTATCGGATTCCGCGGCGCAGGCGGCGGCAACCGTCAACATCAACACGGCCAGCAAGGCGAAACTGCAGACTTTACCGAGAATTGGCGCCGTTACGGCGGAGCATATTATTGCCGCCAGGCCCTATAGTGCGATCGAAGACCTGCGCCAGGTGCAAGGTGTCACCAATGCCATATTCAGCGAAATCAACGATCGGGTGAGCGTTTAGGCGCCCTAGACACCCATACTACCGAGGGCATTGAGAACACGCCTCAGCACACCGGTGAATGACGGATGGTCTGCCTCGAAGCGGGTAATCAGCTCGTCCACGGTATCGACCACATCCTGGTGGACTTCTTCAGGGTCGGGTGATTCAACGTGGCGCTCAATCGTACTGATCATGCCGTGCAGGCGCCGGCGCTCATCCGCCTCCAGCGGCAGGCTGTCAACCTCGTCCAGGAGGCTACTCAGGTCTTCGACTATCTGGTCTTTATTCACTTGGTCTCCTTGCTTGCAAAGGCCTGGCAACGCTCAGCCCCATTCAACGATACTCTCCCGGCGCTAGTCCCGTCCATTTCTTGAAGGAGCGGTGAAACGCACTGGGATCACTAAAACCCACCTGTTCAGCAACATCACTGACCGTCATATGGGCACGGCTTAGCAGCGAGATAGCCACATCGCGCCGTGCATTATCCTTGATGCGCTGGTAGGAAGTCCCCTCTTTCTCGAGTCGGCGACGCAAGGTTCGCGGCGACATGTTCAACAACCCGGTCAGTGCGTCAAAGCTGGGCAGCTCCTCGCGAAAATCCTCACCCAGCAAGCCGCGTATACGGGTAGTGATGCTGGCGTCACTGGCAATTGGCTTTATTACCACATGGTAAGGCGCAACCGGCAGGAAAGCCTGCAGATCCTGCTCAGTGCGCACAACGGGTGCCTCCAGATGGCGCGCGCTGAAGGTGACGGCATTGCATTCGGCGCCAAACTCAACCGGGCAGGGAAAGAAATGGCGCAGGGCCAGTGCAGACTCTGGCGGCGCACCGACACAGCGAGCAGACAATACATCAATATGCTGACCCAGCAGCCAACCACACAGGCGCAACCACATGGAGAGGCTGCACAGGGCACCCTCCTGGGGTGGTGGATGATCGGGGTCTGCCACCGAGTAATACTGCAGCGTGGCCAGCCGATCGTCAGGGTCGACCAACAACTGGTTACAGCGGATCTGTGAGCGACGCTCGCGGCAACAGGCATTGAACTCTATGGCCCGCTCCAACACGCCACGCAAGTCCTTGCACTGCATCACGCTATAGAGCAGCAGGCGGGTCGTGCCATAGGGTGTGGGCGAACCCGGCATCACAGCGCCGGACTCGTCGGCTAATTCGCGAAACAATTCTATACAGAGCCGGCTGTACTGCTCTATGGCGACAAAACCAGGCTTGGCCGGGGGCTGCAGTGGGTTGAACGGAAACCCGGCGCTCGCCAGCAAGTCTTCGATATCGAGACCATGAGTCTGCGCCTGCACCAACAGGGTGCGGGCGAAGGCCAGTGGCACGGGCTCATTCGGATCCGATGCAGCCCCGCTGGTGGCAGCCCCGCTGTCGCTAGCTGGCGCCGTCAAAGAAGTCCTTGAAACCGGAGGGTTCGTGCCGGCCGATGACGATGTTTTCCAGGGTGCCTATGCCCTCCCGGTCTCCCATACGCGCGCGCACCACGTGATGCACATGCAGATTTTCATAGGCCAGTGGATCCATGGAGGCAAGATCCCACTCCTCACGGCCGCTTTCCAGCTCGCCTTTCCACACGCCGTGACCCCATTCAGGGTGGTTATAGCCCAGCCCCAGTACCTGGAAACGCAAAATCGGCTCCATACTGATGTCGTAATTGTTACCCTGCTTGTCCACCATATGCAGTTCGGCTGCGGCCGGCCGGCGGGTACCCGGCTCCCACTGAATGCTGTGGCTGACCTGCACCATTTTGATCAGGCCGGGATCTTCGCCCAGCGGAATGTCAGCGGGGTCCTCATACAGCGGCAACAGGTCGGCGCTGACCTGGGTGGGCTTGCCGTCGCGGTCTTCAAAGGTGCCCATCTGGGTACAGATGTCACCAAAGTTAATGGGGTTCCAGCACCAGTAAACACCGGGGTCGCCACTGAGCAAGCCGGGCGCACCACCCTGGGGTTCACCGACAGGACGCACGCCCCAGGAGCGATCGCGGACACCCACCGCCTGTGCGACCTCTACCCGCTCGCCATCAATGGAAAAATAGCCCTGCCAGTAACCCATCTGGGTATAGCGCGTGTTGTGCATGATCAGGTGGCCGTCATCGAACATCACGTTCTGGGGCTCTTCATGGGCAATGCTGGCGGCGGTGAACAGCAGATCACACTCAATGCCGTGCTCGTTGGGGGCCAGCACTACTCTCAGTTGCCGCAGCGGCTCGACCACGGTCACTGCCAGTGGTCCTATCCCGGTCTCGCCGCGCTCCTTTGGCGCCCGCCGGGAGGCGTGAAAGGCATATTGCTTGCCGCCCATGGAAACACTGAAGTGGCCATCCATGACGCGCCGGTTGGGATACAAGCCGAGGCCAGCCTCAAAGATGAAGCTGCCGTCGCGGTCCATGCCGTTAAACCAGTAGCGGTCATAAAAGTTTCGATCGCTCTGGGAGGGCTGCGCAACCGGCGCCACCGTCTGGTGAATGCAATAGTCATCGAAGTTGGTGATCATGGCTACAAGGCCTCGTGGAGCGGTAAAACGAGGCTCAACTATATGAGCGGATAGTGAACGAGGCAAGCATCGCCACGCTAGTGGACTACGGCCCTGGTCACCAGTGCCGCCGGCTCGAACCACTTGGCCCGCTCCGCCGCGCGACTGAATAACTCGTATAACTGGTGCCGAAGGTTTTCGTCGAGATTGAGGGTAACGCCCTTGTTCTCCTTGCCACAAAGATTCAGTGCAATAGCCCCGTCGGGGAGGGTCTTATGGCGGAGGGTGGTCATCAACAGGCCTTGCTCACCCAGCGGATATTCCAGCGGCTCGGCCGAGTAAGGCTGCTGAAAAGAGGCCTCGGTGATACTTTGGCTGTGTTTTAGCTTGGTCACATCCTCGCGCGCAGCGGCGGGTACCGCAACGTCGGCTGTGGCTTCCTCGGCGAACATGCCCTGCAATTGCTCCAGCAACAAGCGCGTGAAGCGCCGGGTACACCAGAGCCGATACTCAAGGTCATCGGAGGTGGACACCTTGAACAGCATGCGGTCCTCGCTCGCCATGTAAGACACGTTGAGCTGACGCAGTCGCGCCGGCGAGTTTGATGGGCTGGACTTACTCACAGGTCCCGATTATACGCTCTTGCCCAGTGCCGCCCAGGTCAGGTCAAGGGCTTGCCGCGCCTTGCCCAGCAGTTCGTCCATTTGCTCCCGGGACAGGGTGAGCGGCGGCGCAATAATCATGGTGTCACCGACGGCGCGCATCACCAGGCCATTATCGACGCTTAGATTGCGACACAGCGCACCGGTGCTGCCGTCCTCATCGAAGCGCGCACGGCTCTGCTTGTCTGCCACCAACTCAATGGCCCCCACAAAGCCCAGTCCGCGTGCCTCACCGACCAGCGGATGATCCGCTAGTTCAGCCCAGCCCTGCTGCAAATAGGGCGCTGAGTCCTCGCGCACCTTGCGCACAATGTCCTGCTCTTCGAGAATATCCAGCGTGGCGAGTGCGGCGGCACAGGCGGCCGGGTGCCCCGAGTAGGTATAACCGTGGGCAAATTCACCGCCGTCCGCTTTCAGTACCTCGGCACAGCGATCTCCAACCAGCACCCCGCCCAGCGGCTGATAACCGTTGGTGACTGCCTTGGCGAAGGGCATCAGGTCGGCTTGCACGTCGAAATAGTCAGCCCCGAACCACTCACCGAGTCGACCAAAACCACAGATCACTTCATCGGTAATGAGCAGCACATCATGCTCGGCGCAGATACGTTTGATCTCAGGCCAGTAACTGGCAGGCGGCACTATAACGCCACCGGCTCCCTGCACCGGCTCGGCAATGAATGCCGCGACATTCTCCGCCCCCAGCTCTGCGATACGCTGCTCCAGCGTGGCAGCCACCGCGCGACCGAAGTCCTCGGGGTCACTGTCGCCGCCCTCGCCGAACCAGTAAGGCTGATCGACATGGCTGACATAGCTCAGGGTTTCAAATTGCTTGTGCATAAAGCCCATGCCACCGAGGCTGGCGCCGGCGATGGTCGAACCGTGATAACCATTTTTACGACCGATCACATAGCGTTTCTGCGGCTGCTCACAGAGATCCCAGTAACGCCTGACCAGGCGCAGGCAGGTATCGTTCGCCTCCGATCCACTACCGGTGAAGAACACATTATTGATGTGTGACGGGGCCAGTTCAGAGAGGCGCCGGGCCAGCTCAATCGCCGGTGGGTGCGAACACTGGAAGAAACTGTTGTAGTACGGCAGCTCCTGCAACTGCCGATGTACCGCCTCGGCAATACTGTCCTGGCCATATCCCAGGCTACAGCACCATAGGCCGGACATGCCGTCGAGTATCTTGCGGCCCTCACTGTCGTATATATAGGCGCCCTCGGCGCGCGTGATTATGCGACTGCCCTGCGCTGCCAGTTCCTTGTAGTCGGTGAATGGGTGCAGGTAGTGGCTGCTGTCGATCGCCTGCCAGTCTGCGCGCTCGCGCTGCGGAGTATTACTATTCATTGGATGCCTCACAAAAATTGACAAGCTGTCGCCAGCTCCAGCATGATTGTGCCATAGGCACCCAGCGCCAGCTAATAACTCATTTTAAGTAGGTCTTATGCCGCTCCTCCCATTTCTGCGGTCACTGAAGAGCCAGCCACATGCTCACCACTGAGTCCCTGGCACGCTGGAACCAGGATCTGTCCCGGGCAATTGGCGCACTGGGCAGCGACCAGTTCTTCCCGCTGCTCACCGAGGCCATATGTCGCCAGATCAAGGTGGACTACCCGCAGATCTGGCTATACCACAGCGAGTTACCACCGCGCTGCATCTACCACGAGGTTCCTGCCTATGCCCAGCGCGCGCAAATTGAGCTGTATCTGGAAGGACCTTACCGCGAGGACCCCTTCTACCAGATTTCGATGAATCAGCCCCGGGGCCGTTTCTACCGCCTTGCCGACCTCATCGAAGGGCAACTGGAAGATAGTCACTACTACCGCGACTACTACGGCGATACCGCTACCGTCGACGAGGTCATCTACCTGGCGCGACTGGCTAATGGCAGCGTCATCAATATCAGCCTGATGCGCAAAAGTGGCCATGGACAGTTTGATCGCGAAGAATTCTCCTTTCTCCGCGCGCTGGCAGCGCCCATTGCCGAATTACTGCGCAGCCATAGCCAGCTGGCAGACTTCAACAATCGCTATCTGCTGGAACCGGATATTGACGGGGTCATTGACCACGCCTTCCAGGCCTTTGGTTCCTCGCTGCTATCGCCGCGGGAAAAGAGCGTGCTGGAGCTGATGCTGAGAGGTTACGGCAGCCACGCCTCAGCCGACCGCCTCGGCATCGCCCTGGAGACGCTGCGCCGCCATCGCAAGAGCATCTACCGAAAACTCGATGTCAGCTCCCAGACCGACCTGTTCTCACTGTTCATTAACTCCCTGTCCTACCTCGGTGAGGCCGGTATTGGCGACCCACTCAGCGTTTACATGGCGCCGCCGTCCGTCCGCGAGGGGGTAGCCTGACCCATGTGGGGTATTGCTCAACACGGCTTCATAATTAATCATTCGCGCTTACGGGTTAAGGTGCGGGTAATAAATGTCTGTTGAAGCAGACTGGTTCTTACGCGCCCATCCGGATATCACCACCATTGAGGCACTGCTGCCGGATTGCAACGGTGTTATGCGGGGAAAGTGGCTGCCACGCCACAAGCTCGCAAAGGTTTTCCAGGGAGAGTTCAAGCTACCTATAACTGCCCTGAGCCTTGATATCTGGGGAAGGGACGTCGAGGAACTGGTATTCGAAGCCGGTGACGCTGATGGCATTTGCCGCCCCATAGAGGGCAGTCTGTTGCCGACCCCCTGGGCCTCTGACCAGAGCTACGGCCAGGTCATGTTGTCCCTGTACAACCCCGATGAATCCCCCTATATGGGCGATCCCCGCCACGTCTTGAAACAGGTACTCAGTCGTTTCCACAACGCCGGCTGGCGACCGGTGGTAGCCGCGGAGCTGGAGTTCAGCCTGGTCCATTACGATCGCCGCGGCATTCGCCATACCTGCCCGGTACCCGCCGGTCACGAGCCCATCGGCGGCAATACCTATGGGGTCGACGTGCTGCAGCACAACGCCGCGCTGCTGGATGATATCCGCAGGGCCTGCGAGGTACAGCAGCTGCCCTTTGACGGCATCGTCAAGGAATCAGCCCCCAGCCAGTATGAAATCAATATGCAGCATGTGGACAACCCGGTGTTGGCGGCGGATCAAATCCAGCTAATCAAGCGCCTGATCAAAGGCGTCGCCGTCAAGCACGGCCTCATCGCCAGCTTTATGGCCAAGCCCTTTGAAAATGAGGCGGGCAATGGCATGCATGTGCACTGCAGTGTGCTGGATGAGACTGGCAACAACATTTTTGATGACGGCACCGAACTCGGCACCGATTTGCTGCGCCATGCGGTCGCCGGCTGTATGCAGTACATGGCCGAGTCGACGGCAATTTTCGCTCCCAACTTCAACTCTTACCGGCGCTTTCAGCCCGGTGCCCACGCACCCACATCGCCCTGCTGGGGCTATGACAATCGCACCGTCTCGGTACGCATCCCGGCTGGAAAAAATAGCGCTCGTCGGCTCGAGCAGCGGGTTGCCGGCGCCGACGCCAACCCCTACCTGCTCTATGCAACGCTGCTGTCGGCGATCATCGAGGGCATCGCGCAGCAGCTCGATCCGGGTGAACCAATCACGGGAGACGGCTATGAACAAGCCACTGAATCCCTGCCGCTGTACCTGCCCGAGTCTATTGAACTGTTCCAGAACTCGGACTTCATTACCCGTAACCTGGGTAAGGAGCTGCAGCGCATCTACGCATTGAGCAAGCTGCAGGAAAACGCCGAGTTCCGCAGCCGTATCAGTGAGCTGGAATACCAGTCCTACCTGGAGAAGCTCTAGGCCATCCTGCCCTCAGGCAATTCCGCAGCAAAGCTCCGCCACTGACAGGCCTGTCTAATGACTCCGTCTGCTAGCCCCGTTTTATAACCCCGTTTAATAGCCCCGCTTTATGTCTACCACCGATAGTAAGGGCTCACCCGCAACATAACGGCGCAGGTTTTCCGCAACCAGGGCACCAATCCGCTGGAAGGCCTCGCGCGATCGGCCGCCAACATGGGGCGTGATAATGACGCCGGGGGTGCTCCAAAGCTCGTGACCGGGAGGCAGCGGTTCCGGGTCCACCACGTCAAGACCGGCACCGGCTATCTGTCCACTGTTCAGCGCCTTGACCAGGTCCGCCGTCACCGTACTCTGGCCGCGCCCGACACTGATAAAGTAGGCCGTCGATTTCATGGCCGCAAAAAATTCCGCATTGAACATACCCCGGGTCGAATCAGTCAGCGGGGCGGCGTTAACCACCACGTCCGCACGCCTGGCTAGCTCCAGCGCCTCGTGGGACAGGCCCACGTATTCGACATAATCAGGCCCCTCGCGACGGCTGCCACGTGTCGCGATGACCCGCATACCCATGCCGTGGGCGCGCCTGGCTACCTGGGACCCGATTCCACCCAGGCCCACCACCAGCAGGGTGCGCCCCTGCACCTCGCCAATGGCGGGTGGCATTGCACTCCAGTTGGGTTGCCACTGGCCAGCTTGCTGCGAGGCAAAGTTAGCGCTGAGACCGCGGGTCAAAGCCATCATCAGGGCGATGCTGTGATCGGCCAGGGTCGGGCTGCCCAGACGCTGTCCATTGGTAAGCACCAGCTTGCCGCTGCGCATGGCGGGCAGGGACACACAATTTTCCACACCGGCAAAATACACCTGAACCCAGTGCAACTGCTCGGCTCGATCAAAGATATCCTGCTCGCAAAAACCGATCAGGACCTGTGCCGTAGCGATTTTCTCGGCAGCCTCGGCAGCACTGCTGACGGCCACTATCTCCACACCCGGCGCCAGCTGTTGCAAGGCCTTGCTATTGTCCTGGCCAAACAGCTGGCGCACCAGAACGCGGGTGGGCTTGCGCCAGCCTGGCAGTTCGCGCGATGGCTGTGCTGCCTCGCGTAAACCCAGGCCCTGCAAGCTGGCCGGCAATTCGGCTGCTGCCAGTGAAGAACCCAACAACAACTGCATTAACAGCAGTGACCCTATCCATTTAGCCTTGCCAAGCATTAGCATTTCCCCACCGGTATTTTTCAGTCATCGCAGTTTAGCAGCTGGATTGGTTCAGGACGCCGCCTCGGTCGCCCGATGGCGCTGGCCCAGCACGCGCACCTGCCAGATCACGGCAACGAAGGCGAGGCTGCCGAAGACAACGGCGCCCGCTGCCTCCCCCATCATCACGCCCGGAGCGCCGAACCAGCGCGCACCCAGGTAAACACAGGGGATTGTGCCCAACAGGGCGCGACTGAAATTGAACAGCGTCGCCAGGTGTGCCATGTGCAGATTATTGAAGCTGGCGTTGGCCACAAACAACATGCCGCTGAATATAAAACCGCCTACCAGCCAGTTGATGGCGAAACGAATCAAGGCCTCAGCGTCACCGCTGGCGGAAAACGCCGCCACAATTGAATCGCTGAGCAGCCACAGCAACAGCCAGACACTGAGCACATAGACCACATTGCAGAACATCGCATTGAGCAAGGCGCTGCGCACCCGGTCGTAGTGACCGGCCCCGGCGTTCTGTCCAATAATAGGGCCAATAGCACCGGACAGGGCAAACACCGCGGCAAAAGCCACCGGCCAGATACGCCCCATGATTGCGGCCCCTGCCACCGCACTGTCGCCAAACTGGGACATGGTGCGCAACACAAAACTGCTGCCGATAGGTGTCGCCAGGTTGGTTAGTATGGCCGGGCCGGCGACCCGGGCGATCGGCGCCAGGTCCTGCTGCAGCCAGGCCAGGGTAGTAGGACGCGGCAGGCTGTGAACCCGGAAAATCGCGTGGAAGGCGATAATCATCATCACGAAGCGTGAGACCACCGATGCCGCGGCCGCACCCTCAATGCCCCAGCCCATGCCAAAAATCAGGATCGGATCGAGAATCGCGTTGACCGCAGAACCACCCAGGGTGGCATACATGGAACGGCGCGCATCACCCAGTGCCCTGGTTGCATTGGCCGCACACATACCCACGGCCAGCACCGCCGTGTTGGGGACGATTATGCGGCTATAAGCCAGTGCGTACTCCAGGGTCTTGCCGGAAGCGCCCAGCAACATCAGCAGTTCTTCCAGGTAGATAAAGGCCAGGACGCTGATAAGGAAGGCGGCCAAACCGCTGACAATAAGAATATTGCTGCAATAGCGGCCGGCCAGATCACGCCGGTAGGATCCCTCTGCCTGCGACACCAGGGCCCCCATGCCAATCTGCAAACCAATACTGACCGCCGTGAGGAAGAACAGCAGGGTGCCGCCATAGCCCACCGCAGCCGCCAGTTCCTGTTCTCCCAGCAGGCTGAGGAAGTACATGTCCACCAGGTCGACCGTGAACATGGCAACCAGCCCGACGGTGCTGGCCCCGGTCATCACCACCACGTGACGCAGTGTTGAACCCTGTGTGAATACGGCCGCTTTCATCGCTGCAGGTCGCGCCTATTCGGCGCGGAATAAATTGTCGACAGTGCTGACGGCGACCGCCTGATAGCCGGGTCTGGCTGCGGCAAAGATCCCGGTGGCCCTGGCTCTGCCGGCATCGGTCTCCAACATGGCCTTGTACAATGGCACGATTAGCTTGCGCCGACCCACCTGCACCAGGTAGGACCGCAAGCGATCCCAGGCCGGCGCGTAGTCGTTCCTGATCGCCAGCAGCAGCCAACTGTGGGCCACTTCATTATTTGAGGACTGGGTCAACTGGAAACGGGCATCCAGCGCCCGCATCTGCGCCGGGCTCAGCCTGGCAGGCATACCGTTGAGAAAGTGCAGCCATTGATGCACAGTCCAGTCACTGGTATCCAGTTGTGCCACCGTCAACTGCCCCGCCAGCCATTGTGCCCGCACCTCATCCACCAGCGCAAAGGAGGGTGATGTCGGCACCGCGACATTGGCCGGCAAACCGGGCTCATGAAGCCACTCTCCCAGCCGCCCCAGCGTGACCTTGTCCGGAAACCTTGCGACCAGTGTGGCCTCCAGAAACTCGACAAATTCCTCTGTGCGCAGGCTGCGGAAAGCAAATTGATCGAAGTACTGGCGCAGGAATGCATCGAAGGCCTCGCGCCCCACCGCTTGCTCCAGCTCTGTGACCAGCAATGCACCCTTCTCATAGGGAATCTCGGTGAAGCCAGCGTCGGGATCGCGACCGATCAGGTCCGGCACCAGGCGTTGATCGGGGAGCGGCAAATCGGCGAGATCGCCGAGCAGGGATTGATAACCGAGCAGGCGCTCCATATCCGCCCGCTCCCTGCCGTACACAGCCTCCAGGATGCGGTAGGTCAGGTAAGTGGTAAAGCCCTCATTGAGCCAGGTATCCTGCCAGGTCGCATTGGTAACCGTATTGCCGGACCAGGAGTGCGCCAATTCGTGTGCAATCAGGCCGACCAGGCTTTTATCGCCGGCGATCACCGTCGGTGTGATGAACGACAGACGCGGATTTTCCATACCGCCCCAGGGAAAACTGGGTGGCAGGATCAGCAAGTCATAGCGGTCCCAGCGGTAGGCACCATACATCACCTCCACCTGCTCCAGCATGGCCTCGGTGTCCTCGAATTCAGCCGCCGCTGCCTGCAACACCGCGGCCTCTGCGTAGACGCCAGTGCGCTCACCCATGGCCTTGAAATCGAGATCGCCCACCGCCAATGCAATCAGGTAAGAGGGTATCGGCTGGGGCATATTGAATTGGTAAACACCATTGCGCGGTGCCTGGGGGTCATTGCCGGCGCTCATCACAGCACGCAGGGCCGGTGGCGTGAAAATAGTGGCATTGAAGGTCACCCGAACCTGGGGAGAGTCCTGCAGCGGTATGAAGCTGCGGGCATGAATTGCCTGGGCCTGGCTGTACAAATAGGGGTGCCGGCCGCCGGCGGTCTGCCTTCCCTCCAACCATTGCAGCCCTGTGGATTCGGGGCTGCTGGCGTAATTGATACGCACCTGCCGGCTTACCGCTGGCAGCGCAATATGCAGGGCGCGACCCAATACCGGGTCTGGCTCACCCAGCCGGAATGAGGCCGGCACCCAGCCCTGCCCGTCACTGGTCTCCACCAGGCCCACTTGCAAGCCGCGGGTATCGAGCACCAGTTCCTCAACGTCGTCCACCTGCCGTTCAATGTCCAGCGTCGCGCTGCCAATCAACTGGCGCTGCTTGAAATCAGCGGTCAGGCTTAAATCCAGGTGCCGCACCAACACCTGCTGCGGGTTTGAAAAAGAGTGGGGATCCTGGGCGAAACTCAGCGGAGCTGCCAGCAAGCCTATAATCCAGGCCAGGGCGCAGTTATGCAGCAGCTTCATAAATTCTCCTCGACAGTGGCGCAAGCAAAGGGCGACACGGTATCATTGAACCAATTTCTCTTATACCATTTCCCCGTTTTTAAGCTTCTATTCGCCTGGCGAATGCGCACAAGGATGCTCGATTCATGGACTCGACCAACAATCCGACCAAACCGCCACTGATCCTGATTAATGTAATCCTCTTCATAGGCCTGCCCATCGCCACACTTATCCTGGTGCCGCTATGGGCTTACTACCATGGTTTCAGTGCCTTCCTCTGGTTTATGGCGGTGCTTTTCCTTTACCTGAACGGACTCTCGATCACCGGTGGCTATCACCGCCTCTGGGCCCATAATGCCTATGCCGCGCACCCGCTACTGAAGGTGTTCTACGCCCTCTGGGGTGCCGGTGCCTTGCAAAACAGTATCCTCGTATGGGCTTCGGATCATCGTCGCCATCACCGCCATGTCGATGTTAATGAGCGCGATCCTTATTCCGCGGGTAAAGGCCTGTGGTTTTCACACATGGGCTGGATGTTGCGTGAGTACCAGACCAACGAATTCGATGTCAGCAATGCACCCGACCTGCAACGCGACCCCATCGTTATGTGGCAGCATCGCCATTACGGCGCTTTGACCTTGCTCATGAACCTGTTACTCCCATTGCTGGTTGGCTGGTGGGCCGGGGACATCATCGGCGGCTTCCTGCTGGTGGGCCTGCTGCGGCTGGTGGTAAATCACCATGTCACCTTCTTCATCAACTCGCTGGCCCACTTCTGGGGCAGCCAACCCTACACCGATGAGAACAGCGCGCGGGATAATGGCCTGCTGGCTTTCCTCACCTACGGCGAGGGCTACCACAACTATCACCACATTTTTCAGCAGGACTATCGCAACGGCATCCGCTGGTACCAGTGGGATCCCACCAAGTGGATGATCAGCGCCTGCGCCGGTATAGGCCTGGCTGACAAGCTTACCCGCGTACCCGATTTCAAGATTCAGCGGGCCCTGTTGGCCATGAAACTGAAACAAGCCAGCGACCAATTGGAGCGCAATCAAAGTCCAGCGCCGCTACGCGAGAAGCTGGAGCATGAATACCAGCTATTCGCCGACTCCCTCAACCGTTGGAAAGAGCTACAGGCGCAGCGCTGCGGCCGGCGCGTTGGGGAGCTGGAAGACGCGCTGACACAGAAGCGGGCTGCCCTGCAGGAGAAATGGGAACAGGCTGCGGTGCGAACCCGCCTGCGCGAGCTGGAATACTCCATGAAGATGCAGTGCAAGCGGGTTGAGCTGCTCATGATGCAAATGCAGGCCGCCTGATGACCGGGCGGCTGCCGCTCATTGAGTGATTGAGGCGGCCACATGAGCACAGACCAACCGGTAGCCAAGGGTGAGGCACGAGAACGTATTCTGGACACCGCCGAAGAGCTGTTCGCCCACCAGGGGGTCGATGCGGTTTCCCTGCGCCAGATTAACGCCGCCGCCGGGGTCAGCCCCGGGGTGCTGCACTACCATTTTGGCAGCCGCGAGGTACTGGTTCACGAGCTTATAAACCGGCACATGGCCACACTCATGGGCCAGCGAGAACAGCGGCTGCTGGTGCTGGATGAGCAAGCCCAACCCAGGCTGCAAGATATCATCGCAGCACTGGTAATGCCGCTGGCGGAGCTGGCCCTGGCCGAGGGCGAATCCGGCCCGCGCTATGTGCGCTTCATCAGCCGCATGTACAGCGACCGCTCACCGGTATTGGAAGAAATCAGCGAACGCTACCGTGACATCAACGGCCTGTACCCAAAGCTGTTACGGCGCGCCCTGCCGCAGATGGCACCGGCCGAGCTGGATCTGCGCTTTGCCATGGCCAACCACGCCATGCTGCAACTCCTGAGTGAGCTGAAGGGGCCGCCGCGATCCTGGCTGGGGCAGGCCCTGGAGCAGGTTGATAAGCCGCAGTTGATCGCAATACTGATCGACTTCATGTGCAGCGGCGTATCAGGCAGTGACACAAAACAATCAGAGGAGCCATCAACATGAGCAACATCTACGATTTTAGCTGTAAAACCGGCGGCGGCCAGGAGCGGTCGCTTGAAGACTACGAGGGCAAGGTGGTGCTGATTGTAAACACGGCCTCAAAATGTGGTTTCACGCCCCAGTTCGCGGGCCTGGAAGAGCTCTATGAAAAGTATCACGAGCAGGGCCTGGTAATTCTAGGCTTTCCCTGCAACCAGTTCGGCAAGCAGGACCCGGGCAGTAACGAAGAGATCAGTGAGTTCTGCCAGCTCAACTACGGGGTCAGTTTCCCCATGTTCGGCAAGATTGAGGTCAATGGTTCCGCCACCGATCCGCTGTACAAGCACCTCAAGCAGCAAGCTCCCGGCGCACTGGGCACCAAGGGAATCAAGTGGAACTTCACCAAATTCCTGGTCAACCGTGAGGGTGAGGTGTTAAAACGCTTCGCACCGGCCACCACACCGGCACAGTTGGAGACTGAGATCGAAGCGCTGCTGTGAAAAAACGCCGCCTGGCGCCTAGTGCTCGCGGGTGGCGCGAAATTCAATTTCCGGCCAGCGCTCTTCCATCACGGCGAGATTGACACGGGTGGGCGCCAGATAGGTCAGGCAGCCGCCGCCGTCAATGGATAGCTGATCGGCGGCTTTTTTACGAAACTCCTCCAGCTTTCGCGCATCGTCACAATATACCCAGCGAGCCGTGTACACATTGATCGGCTCATAGATGGCTTCAACCTTATACTCATCCTTGAGCCGATAGGCCACCACATCAAATTGCAGTTGGCCGACCGCGCCAACAATCAGGTCGCTGTTGCTGATCGGGGCAAACACCTGGGTAGAGCCTTCCTCTGACAATTGCTGCAAACCCTTTTGCAACTGCTTTGACTTCAGCGGATCAGCCAGGCGAATACGGCGAAACAGCTCGGGGGCGAAGTGGGGAATACCGGTGAAATGCAATTCCTCACCCGCGGTGAAGGTATCACCGATCTGGATCGTACCGTGATTGTGCAAACCAATAATATCGCCGGACACCGCCTCCTCCACCAGGGCACGCTCGCCCGCCTTGAAGGTAACCGCGTCGGCAATCTTGATGTCTTTGCCCAGGCGCACGTGGCGCATCTTCATACCCTTTTCATAACGGCCCGAGCACAAACGCATAAAGGCAATACGATCCCGGTGACGGGGGTCCATATTGGCCTGTATCTTGAACACGAAACCGGAAAACGGCGGCTCATCTGCAGCCACGGCTCGCTGCCTGGCGTCACGCCCCAGTGGGGCCGGCGCCCATTGCACAAAATCATCCAGCATCTCACGCACACCGAAGTTACCCAGCGCTGTACCAAAGAATACCGGGGTCAGCGTTCCCGCCAGGTAGGCGTCCTGGTCGAACTCATGGCTGGCACCGCGCACCAGTTCCACCTCTTCGACAAAGCTATCGTAGTAAAGGCCGATCAACTCCTTTGCTGCATCCGATTCCAGGCCGTCAATGCGGCTGTCTTCGGGGATGGTGTGACCCTGGCCCTGCTTATAGGTATGGATGGTGTCGGTGTACAGGTTGTAGACACCGAGAAATTCCTTGCCCATGCCAATCGGCCAATTGATCGGCGCGGCCTGGATATCCAGTACAGACTCGATCTCGTCAAGCAGGTCGATAGGCTCGCGTATGTCCCGGTCCATCTTGTTGACGAAGCTTAGAATAGGCGTGTCGCGCAGACGACACACGCCCATCAACTTGATAGTCCGCGCCTCGACGCCCTTGGCGCCATCAACCACCATCAGGGCGGAATCCACCGCCGTCAGGGTGCGATAGGTGTCTTCGGAAAAATCCTCGTGCCCCGGCGTATCCAGCAGGTTCACGGTGCGACCACGGTAGGGGAACTGCATCACCGAAGAAGTTACCGAGATGCCCCGCTCCTGCTCCATCGACATCCAGTCGGACGTGGCATGTGGACCTTTCTTGCCCTTGACGGTACCGGCAACCTGTATCGCATTGCCAAACAGCAGGAGCTTCTCGGTGATCGTGGTCTTGCCGGCGTCCGGGTGGGAGATAATGGCGAAAGTACGCCGATCTTCAACCTCCCGGGCCAGTTCTGTTACATTCTGTGTCGACATGCTGCTGCTATGGCACTAAGGGCGAGCGCGGATTATACGCGGATTGCCCTGCGGCGACACCGCTGGCGCAGCTTAATGTATACTTTAAGCATGACGACGGATCGCGGCATCTATCGCGCTTCCATGCGCGCCCTCCGGCAACTCCTGCTACTTCGCATCGTGGTCGTGGTAGGCCAGCTTTTCGTGCTGCTCTACCTGGCACAGCAAGGCCTGGCGGAGTTCAGCCGCAACGGCATGCTACTAACACTGGTGGTGCTGGGCCTGCTCACCCTGTTCAGCTTTCTGCGCAGTCTGTTTCCCTGGCAAGTATCCGAGCCCGAGTATTTCTCCCAGCTCTGCCTTGACCTTGCCGGCTTGTCGGCTTTGTTTTATTTCAGTGGCGGCACCGACAACCCCTTCATTACTTTCTACCTGGTGCCGGTGGTGCTGGGCGCGGTATTGCTGCCGCGGGGCTATAGCTGGAGCCTTGCCGGACTGGCGGCGCTGGCTTATTTCCTGCTGCTGAATCGGTCTATAGTCCTGCCGCCGTCCCTGCTAGCCACGCAAACCGATATCGCCGGAATGAGCGTTCGGGCGCTGGGCCTGTGGATCAACTTCCTGGTCTCGGTGGCTCTGCTTGCTTACCTGCCTGGCGCCATACTGAAGGCGCTGCGAGAGTCAGCAACAGCCGGCAACGCGCCGCAGACCAATGGCATGCACGAGGACCAGATACGAGCGGTGGCCGGCCTGGCAGCCAGCACCGCCAAGGAACTGGGTGCACCACTGGCGACCATGGCTGCCATCATGAACGAACTGCAGACCAGTTCGGCCAATGCCGGGCAAAACGAAAACTACCAACTCCTGGCCGAGCAAATTGAACACTGCCTGAAGAACCTGGACAAGCTATCGCGTACCGCCAGATTGACCGAAGTCGGAGAGACCCACTGGGTCGATATCGTCGATTACTGCAATGTGCTGGTAGACCAGTGGCTGGTGCAAAGACCCGAGGCCACAGCCGACGTCCAGGAATCCGGTGATGATGAGCCGCCGCGGCTGGAGATCGATTTCGCCTTCGGCCAGGCCCTGGAGAACCTGCTCGACAATGCGGCCAATGCCTGGCCCACAGATATCGCGGTGGCGGTCAGCTGGGATGCCCGGGAAATCGTGATCAGCATTACCGACCGGGGACCCGGCGTATCCGCAGAGCTGGTAGAGAGAATGCAATCTTCCTTGCTGCAAGGTGATGGTGATGGTGATGGCCTGCACATCGGCCTCCTGTCCAGCCAGGCGACGGCTTTTCGCTATGGTGGCAGGATTGATCTGGAGCGGCTGTCTGAAGGTGGCACACGGGCCAGCCTGGTAATACCGCGCCAGGACTTGTAATTATCAGCCGCTAGCGCGTAACTGCATCTGACTGCATACGGTTCTGTACCTCCTGCAACAGTGACTCCCCTACCGCGTCCAGTTCGACCGCCGTCTCGCCGGCCACACATTGCTTCACACTGGTCACCGCCAGGCCTTCCTGACCACAGGGGTTGATACGACCAAACGGCTCCAGGTCCATGTCCACATTCAGCGACAAACCGTGATAGCTGCAGCCGCGCCGCACCCTTAGCCCCAGCGAGGCTATCTTGGCACCATCGACATAGACCCCTGGCGCATCGCGGCGCGGCGCCGCCGCTATCCCCAGCCGGGACAGGACTGCAACAATGCTCTGCTCAATAAGGTCTACCAGGTCACGCACGCCCAGTTGCTGGCGACGCAGATCCAGCAATAGATACAGCACCCATTGCCCAGGCCCATGGTAGGTCACCTGGCCACCACGATCAGACTGTACAACGGGAATATCTCCGGGTAGCAGCAGGTGCTCGGCCTTCCCTGCCTGACCCTGGGTGAACACCGGGGGATGCTGCAATAGCCACAGCTCATCTTCTGCATCGACATCGCGATTGGACGTGAAGGCCTGCATCGCCTCCCAGGTTTCGCGGTAATCCACCAGGCCCAAGCGTCGAATCAGCATTCAGATCACCATTTGCACCAGCCCGGTTGCCAGAAGGTCGGCGTGCATCGCTTCCAACTGGGGCTTGCCAGTAGCAGTGATGACTATCGTCAGGGAGGTGAACCGGCCCTCGCGGCTGATTTTGGCGTTAACACCTTCTCGACTGAAACCGGGAGCGTGACGCTCCACGACCTCGAACACCACGGCTTCAAATTCAGGCACCTTGCGCCCCAACACCTTGATCGGGTAGTCGCAGGGAAACTCGATTTTGGGCGGTTCTTGTTCAGCCATTGAATAATTTGGTGAAGAAAAGCTTGATGCTATCCCAGAGACGCGAAAAGAAGCCGGCGGGCTCTGCCGATTGCAGCGCCACCAGCGGTTCCTGCAGCAACGTAGTGCCATTCAGGCTAACCACCAACTCACCATAGCTGTCGCCCGCCACTACCGGTGCCTTGATGACCTTGTCTATCTGCATAACGGCATTCAGTTCATCGCGACTACCGCGCGGTATGGTCAGGCGAATCTTCTCCGCTACACCCAGGGCCAGGCTATCTTCCTGTCCCATCCACAAGCGCGCATTGGCAAGCTCCTCGCCTGCCTGGTAAAGATCCAGCGACTCGTAGCTGCGAAAGCCATAATTGAGCAAGTTGCGCGATTCCGATTTGCGTGAGCGCTCGCTCGCAGTACCCAGCACCACCGATATCAAGCGCATGCCATTGCGCCTGGCCGAGGCAACCAGGCAATAGCCCGCCTCCTCCGTATGCCCGGTCTTGAGACCGTCTACGCTGGGATCTTCCGCCAACAGCCCATTGCGGTTGTACTGCCGAATATTGTTATAGGTGTACTCACGCTCTTTGTAGAGCGGATACTCTTCCGGGAAATTGGCGATCAGCGCCTGGGCCAATAGCGCCAGGTCCCGGGCCGTGGTGTAGTGCTGCGGATCGGGTAGACCGTGAGAATTTGCATAGTGGGTACCGTGCATGCCCAGCACCGCCGCGTGGGCATTCATCATATCGGCGAAACCCTCTTCGGTACCTGCCACATGCTCAGCAATCGCCACGGTCGCATCATTGCCCGAGGAGATAACCACGCCGCGGTGCAACTCCAGCAGAGTGACCGGCCTGCCCGGCTCGATCCACATCAGCGAGGAGCCGGCAAACAAGGGGTTCTGGGCCCAGGCATTCTCGCTGACCTTAACCTGGTCATCGTTGCTTACCCGACCCGCAGCCAGTTCGCTGGACAGCACATAGCTGGTCATCAGCTTGGTCAGGCTGGCCGGCGGCAGGCTCTGGTCCGCATTGTGTTCGGTGATGACATAGCCGGTATCTGCATCAAGCAGGATCCAGGCGCTACCCGCTACCTGCGGTGGCGGCGGCAAAACAGACGTTGAAGCCACCGGGCTGAATACCAGGCAACAGATGACCAGACAGAAAAGACGCGACATGTGAGTTCTTGAACGTGGCAAAAGAAGTAGCTGCGCATGTTAACTCATGCCGCCGGCATTCCAAAGCGAACCCTAGTCCGGCATCGCCCGAATATTGCTATAGCCGAGCTGCTGCAGTTGCTCATGCAAGTGCAGGAGGCGCTTGCGATCATCCACCGGCCCGATTCGGACCCGGTAGTAGGCCTGGTCTCCGAGGTAGATTTCGCTGACCAGCACGGGCGCCTCCATCTGCGATCGCAATGTGGCGCTGAGCGCAGTCGCCGAGTCTTTTTGACTGAAAGAGCCGACCTGGATATAGCGATAGTCACTTTTCCAGTCAGCCAGCTGCGGGTCGCCGCGCAGGTCTTCACTGCCGTCCACGCTCAGTGCCACCACCTCCACCTGTGCCGTACCCTGGTCTTCAAAACCCAGCTTGACGGCGGCGCCGTAAGACAAATCGATAATCCTGTCGGCGTGGAAGGGGCCGCGATCATTGACCCGCACCACCATGCTGCGTCCATTCTCCAGGTTGGTAACCCGCGCGTAGGTCGGTATCGGTAATGATCGATGGGCGGCGGAGGCAGCGTAGGCATTAAACACTTCACCGTTCGCGGTATTGCGGCCATGGAACTTACGCCCATACCAGGACGCCACACCCTGCTCCCGGTAGCCCCGGCTACTGGGCAACACCGTGTACTGCTTGCCATTGACCCGGTAGGGACTGGTATTACCGGCAGCGAGCACCGGCTCCGCCCGCGGCACCGGCTCGACCACTTGCCCGGGCTTGACCGAAAACAGTGGCTTGCCATCAGCCGGCTCATAAGCGATGCCGCTACAGGCAACCAGCGCAGCAGCGGACAACAATAGAGCGGCGCTGCGGAACATTACAACAGGCTGGAGCATCAGAGAATTTTCCCCAGGGCCTGACTCAGCTGATAGACGGACATGGCATACATGGAACTGTGATTGTAACGGGTAATCACGTAGAAATTATGCCAGCCCAACCAGTGCTCCAGGCCGTTTTCCAGCTCAAATTCGATGGCGTTTGCCCGCCGCTCGGCCGGCGCAGCCTGGACAGGAAAAATAAACCCGGAGGCCAACTGGGCGACCGTGCGGTCAGGCTTGAGCCCATCGTTCATCCAGTCGCGACGATAGCCCTCATCTACCCTGGCGCGCATGGCCACTGACTCACCCGTACGCCACCGGTGCTGCTTGAAGTAGTTGGCCACACTACCAATGGCATCGACCGGGTTATTAATAATGTCGGCGACCCCATCGCCGTCAAAGTCCACCGCGTAGGCGCGATAGGAGCTTGGAATAAACTGCCCGTAGCCCATAGCGCCGGCGTAGGAACCCTTCAACTCGGCTGCCGGCAGGTCTTGCTCACGTGTCATCAGCAAGTAATTCTTCAATTCCTTGCTGAAAAAACCGGACCGGGGAGGATAGTCAAACGCCAGGGTAGACAGCGCATCGATCACCCGGTAACTGCCCTTGTTGCCGCCATAGCGGGTTTCTACACCAATAATGGCAACAATAATCGCCGCCGGCACGCCATACTCGCGCTCCGCCCGCTGCAGGCTGGCGGCGTAGCGTCGGTAAAACTCCAGTCCCTGTTGGGTGCGGGTGTCAGTAACAAAAATCTCTCGATATTCGTACCAGGGTTTGGTTTTCTCAGCGGGCCGCGCTATCGCCTTGAGAATTGAATCCTTGCGTTCGGCACCGGCAAACAGCTGCTGCAAATAATCCCGGTCAAAGCCGTCTTCGCTCACCAGCTGCTGGATTAGTGCCTGGGCAGCAGGATTATCAGCGTAACCCGCGGCAACTGCGGCAGGCGAAGCCAGCGCCACAGCAAATGATAGGGCAAGCACGACTAGCTGCAACTGGCCTGACTTCATTATGACTCCTCTGTCATGTTGACGACGGTTTCACCGCAATGGCTTCACGGCGTGGATTTTACTGGACCACCAGGCGCCGTTCGGTACTGATCGCCATCAGCACGCCGAACCCCGCCATCAGGGTAACAATCGAGGTGCCACCCGCGCTCACCAGTGGCAGCGGCACACCGACTACCGGCAACAGGCCGGACACCATGCCCATATTAACAAATACATAGATGAAAAATGTCAGCGCCAGACCCGCGGCCACCAGCCGCGAGAAACTGTCCTGGGCATGCATGCCAATCCAGAATCCGCGCACAAAAATCAGCAGGTACAGGGACAATAGTAGTAACACACCGCGCAAGCCAAACTCTTCCGCCAATACCGCGATGATGAAGTCGGTATGGCTCTCGGGCAGGAAGTCCAGTTGCGACTGGGTACCATTGAGCCAGCCTTTGCCACTCCAACCGCCTGAACCAATCGCTGTTTTGGACTGGATAATATTCCAGCCAGTGCCCAGCTTGTCGCTCTCCGGATTCAGCAGAGTCAGTATGCGCTGGCGCTGGTAGTCTCGCAGCAGGTAAACCCAGGCCGGCCAGGCCGACAGCACGGCCACCATTGCAGCACCGAATATGAAGCGCCAGCTGATTCCAGCCATAAACAAGACAATCAGACCCGAGCTGGCAATCAACAGGGCCGTACCCAGATCCGGTTGTCGTACCACCAGCGCTGCCGGTAAGGCCAGCAAGGCCAGGCTGACCAGGATATGCCAGAAGCGCGGTGGTAACACCCGGGAAGCCAGGAACCAGGCCAACATCAGTGGTACCGCCAGCTTCATCAGCTCAGAGGGTTGAAAACGGAATCCGCCGATGGACAACCAGCGCTGCGCACCCTTGGCGCCGGCGCCAAAGAACAATACCGCTGTCAGCAATCCCAATCCGCACAGGTAGAGATAGGGCGTCCAGCGCTGATAGCGCTGCAGGCTGAACTGGGCGGCTGTCAGCATCACACCATAGGCAATGACAAAATACTGGGCCTGGCGCACCACGGCACCGATGCGCTGGCCGCTGGCGCTGTAGAGAACCACCAGGCCATACAGGGTCAGCGCAATCAACAGCAACAGCAGGGGCAAATCGATATGAAACCGCTCCGCAATACTCTGGCGACGTGCCAGGTCGGCCGACGCCGAGGGCATTTGCCGTACATAGTCACCCACGACCGGACACCTCCGCAGTGGAGAGGTAGCGCTCTATCACCTCGCGCGCTATTGGTGCTGCCACGGTGCTGCCACCTCCACCGTTTTCGACCACCACGGCAACAGCGATCTGAGGATCCTCATAGGGCGCAAAGGCCACGAACAAACCGTGGTCGCGGTGCCGCTCCTGCAGCTCCTCCGCATCATATTCGGCGTCCTGTGCAATACCAATCACCTGGGCGGTACCACTCTTGCCCGCCATCGCGTAGGTAGAACCGCGGCCGACAGCGCGAGCGGAACCGCGTTTACCGTGCAGCACAGCATGCATGGCCTCATGAATAATTTCCCAGTTGGCATCCTCAGCGGCAACGATTCCCGCTGCGGGCACCTCAACAGGCACGCCATTTATCGCCTGCAATAAATGCGGTTTGTATTGCAGGCCACGGCTGGCGATCACCGACGTCGCAACGGCGAGCTGCAATGGGGTAGTCAGCATATGTCCCTGTCCGATGCCCGCGTTGAGAGTCTCCCCCGGATACCAGACCTCGCCACGCGCCCGCCGCTTCCAGGCACTGGAGGGCAGAATGCCACGGCGCTCATGGGTGGTATCCAGACCACTGACCCGACCCAGCCCGAATGGCGCCGAGAAGTCATGCATACGGTCGATACCCATGCGATGGGCCAGGTCATAGAAATAGACATCGCAGGACTCTTCAATAGCCTGGTGTAAATCCACTGCCTTGCCGTGACCCGTACCACGGACCCGCAGCGTCCAGTCGCGAAAGCGCCGCTCTTCGCCCGGCAAGATGTACCAACCAGGATCGGGAATTGTGGTCTCGGCATCGATGAGCCCATATTCGAGGCCCGCCAGCCCGATGATAGGTTTAATCGTGGAGCCCGGTGGATACTGCCCCTGCACCGCCCGGTTGAACAGCGGCAGATCGCTGGATTCGCGCAGGCCGCTGAAATCAACCGAACTGATGCCATTTACGAACAGGTTGGTATCAAAGCCAGGAGTGCTGACCAGCACCAGCAACTCGCCATTATTCGGATCAATCGCCACTACAGCGCCGCGCCGACCGTCCAGTGCGGCATAGGCAGCTTGCTGCACGCGGCTGTCCAGGGACAGGGTCAGGTCTATGCCGGGAACAGGATCAGTGCGCTCCAGAACACGCAGCACCCGACCCAGGGCATTGGTTTCAACGTTCTGGTATCCGACCTCACCGTGCAGCTCGCTCTCGTAATACTTCTCCAGCCCAATTTTGCCGACATGGTTGGTACCGCGGTAATCAACTTCGTCCAGGCGCGACTGCTCTTCCTCATTGATCCGCCCGACATAGCCCAGGGCATGTGAGAAGAGTTCACCATTGGGATAGTGCCTCACCAGCTGTGCGTCGACGACGACGCCGGGCAGTCGATAGCGATTAACCGCCAACAGGGCCCGCTCAGCCTCACTCAGGCGAAAATGTAGTGGTACTGCATCATAGGGGCGACGGTAGCGACTACGGGTTTTGAACTTTTCCAGGTCGGCGTCCGAAACCGGCATCAATTCACGCAGCAGGCCCAGGGTCTGCTCGAGATCTGGAACGCGCTCGATCACCAGCGACAGTACATAACTGGGTCGATTCTCCGCCAGCAATACCCCGTTGCGATCAAAGATCAGACCTCGCTTGGGCGGCAAGGACTGCAACTGCACCCGATTACGATCCGATTCAGTGCGGTACTCCGCATACTGGCGCACCTGCAGAGAAAAATAGCGTGCCAGCAAGACACCCATCAAAACTATGACCAGGCCCAGCACCACGACGGTACGGGCGCCGTAAATTCGCGATTCGAGGTAGGGATCCTTTAGAGCAACAACGGAGGCCATATCAGCTCCGATGATACGGGTGACCGGCGTTAATTGTCCAAGCCCGATACAACTGTTCTACCAGTAATACGCGAACCAGCGGATGTGGCAGCGTTAACGGGGACAGCGACCAACACAGTTCTGCCTCCTGTATCAGGGATGACTCCACGCCGTCGGGGCCACCAATAACCAGGCTGTAGTTTTGCCCGGACATCTGCCAGCTACTGAGCCGCTGCGCCAGTTGCTCCGTGCTGAAACTGCGCCCGGTCACGTCCAACACCACCAGCCGGTCACGCGCTGGCATAGCCTCGCGTACCTTTGCAGTCTCGCGGGCGATGGCCTGGGTCGGGTTGGAGTCTTTGCCACGCGGCGCCAGCGGCAACTCGCGCAATTCCAGTTTGAGCTCCGGCGGAAAACGCTTGTGATATTCAGCAATCCCCTGCTCAACCCAGCCGGGCATACGAGTCCCCAACGCCAGCAGCGTCAGCTTCACTCGGTTTGTTCCGCGCTCTCGGGCACTCCTGACCAGAGTCGTTCCAGGTCGTAGAAATCACGGGTTGCCGGCAGCATGACATGGACTACCACACCACCAAAATCTACCAGCACCCACTCGGCGCCGCTCTGACCTTCGACACCCAGGGCGCGCTGCCCCTGCTGCTTGGCACTGACTAACACGTTATCTGCCAATGACTTCACGTGTCGATTGGAAGTGCCGCTGGCAATCACCATAAAGTCCATGACATCAGTCAGGGGCTGCACATCGAGAGCAACCACGTTATTGGCCTTTAGATCATTCAGCGCGTCGATAACCAGTTGCTTGAGTTCAGCCGATTCCATGTTGCTCCTGCTGTTTCGGTAGGGCGCCGTAAGCACCGGTTGTACAGATCCGCTCCCACACCGCATCCGGTATAAGGTAGCGCGGCGAGCGGCCATCCGCTATTAACTGGCGGATCTCTGTCGCGGAGATGGGCAGTTGCCGCAACTGCTGCAGCACCAGCTTACCACTGGGGGAATGTTGCAAACTCGAGGGGTCCTCCGTCAAGTGCCGGGCCAACCAATTGGCCACCTCTCCCGCATCCGGCAACGCCCACCCGGGCCTTGCCACCACCACGATATGCGCCAACTCGATCAATTCACGCCAGCGGTGCCAGCTGTCAATCGCGATGATCGCATCTGTGCCGACAATCAGGCACAGGCTTTGTTCTGGCCCCAGTTCCTCGCGTAACTCCAGTAGCGTATCGACGGTGTAAGACGGGCCCTCCCTGCCTAGCTCGCGGCGATCACAGGCCAGCCCGGGCTCACTGGCCACAGCCAGCTCGACCATCTCCGCGCGCAATTCGGCCCCGCAACTGGGCAGCTCCCGGTGCGGCGGCACTGCCGCCGGAATCAGGCGTACTTGCCCCAACCCCAGTTGCTCACGCAATTCCAGCGCCGAGCGCAGGTGGCCAAAGTGCACCGGATTAAAGGTGCCACCCAACAGGCCTATAGGCGCCGCTTTCACTGGCGGATTTGCCCCTCACCCAGCACGACATATTTCTGCGAGGTAAGCCCGTCCAGGCCGACTGGACCACGGGCGTGCAATTTGTCAGTAGAAATTCCGATCTCAGCGCCCAGACCGTACTCAAAGCCATCGGCGAAGCGGGTCGAGGCATTGACCATGACCGAGCTGGAGTCGACTTCACGCAGGAAACGCATTGCTGCAGCGCGATCCTCGGTGACAATCGCCTCCGTATGCTGCGAGCTATAGTGATTGATATGCGCAATAGCCGCATCCAGCCCATCGACCACACGCACAGCCAGGATCGGCGCCAGGTACTCCTCATACCAGTCCGACTCAAGTGCCGCAGCCATTGCCGACACCAGCGCGCAGCTGCGCTCGCAGCCGCGCAGCGCCACGCCAGCAGCGCTATAGTCCTGTGCCAGCTGCGGCAGTATCTGCTCCGCAATGGCGGCGTCCACCAGCAAGGTCTCCATGGTATTGCAGGTACCATAGCGCTGGGTCTTGGCATTGACCGCTATCGCGCGCGCGCGATCCAGGTCGGCTGCACTGTGCAGGTATACATGACAGTTGCCGTCCAGATGCTTGATGACCGGCACCCGGGCCTCCGCGCTAATACGCTCAATCAGGCCTTTGCCGCCGCGCGGTACGATGACATCGACATATTCAGGCATGGTGATCAACTCTCCCACAGCCGCCCTGTCCGAAGTCTCCAGCACCTGGATTACCGCCTCCGGCAAGCCGGCCTGGCGCAAGCCATCAGCCAGGCAGCGGGCAATGGCCTGGTTGGACTCCAGCGCCTCGGAGCCGCCTCGCAATATCGCTGCATTACCGGATTTCAGGCACAGGCTGGCCGCTTCCGCGGTCACATTGGGCCGACTTTCATAGATTATTCCGATGACACCCAGCGGCACTCGCATCCGTCCTACCTGGATGCCACTGGGCATGGCACGAAGTTCCTCAATGCTGCCTACCGGATCATCCAGCTCTGCGACCTGCTCCAGCCCTGCCAACATGGCGTCAATGCGCTCCGGTGTCAGTTCCAGTCGATCCAGTAAAGCTGCCGCCAGTTTATTTTCCTGCGCCCGGGCCATATCCCGCGCATTGGCCTCTGCCAGCGCATTACGCGCGGCATGCAAGCTGTCCCGCGCCGCCAACAGGGCGCGGTTTTTGCAGGCGGTGTCAGCGGCTGCTATATGGGCAGCAGCAGCACGCGCGGCCTTGCCGGTCCGCTGCATATAGGCTTTGACATCCATCAGGAGTCCTGTCGAGATTTCGGCGAGCGGCGATTATACCTGAAGCACGGCTGCTGGCAGCGCAGCCGTACAGGAAAGTTTTGGTAATCTTATTGACAATCATTCTCATTAGCATTACCTTCAATACGTAACAGTCATTGACGGCCACTTTTCTATGTACGTTTGTCTTTGCAAGGGCATTACCGACACCCAGATCCGCAGCGCGGTGGAAGACGGTGCCAGCTCGCTTCGCGAAGTACGCAACACCCTCGGTGTGGCCAGCCAGTGCGGAAAATGCGGTATTCTCACCCGCGAAATCGTCCGTGAAACGCTGATGGACGGTAGTGAGGAGCAACAACTGTTCTACGCAGTTTCCTAAGCAGTCCCCCTTAAGCATTCCCTCTTAAGCAACACCACTAGAGCAGTCTCAACAGTGTTCCCAATGCTGTGGATACGATTGCGAATCTTTCTTATTATCATTCTATTTAATTCATATAAATCAACAACTTAGCGTTGACTGCGCGCGGCCACGCGCCTATAGTTACGGCCACATCAATCGTACACAGAGGCCCGCAATGAAAGGCGACCCCAAGGTAATCGAACACCTCAACAAAGTGCTGGGTAACGAGTTGGTAGCTATCAACCAATACTTTCTGCACTCGCGCATGTACAAGGACTGGGGGCTGCTGGAGCTCGCCGAGCATGAATATCACGAGTCCATAGACGAAATGAAACACGCCGACCAGTTGACCGAGCGCATTCTGTTTCTGGAAGGGCTGCCCAATTTCCAGGATCTCGGCAGGTTGATGATTGGCGAAAACACCGAGGAAATGCTGGCCTGCGATCTCAAGCTGGAATTGATCGCGATACCCGACTTGCGCGAGGCCATCGCTTACTGTGAATCGGTGAGCGACTACGTTTCCCGGGACCTGTTCGCCTCTATTCTGGAGTCTGAGGAAGAGCATGTGGACTGGCTGGAAACCCAGATCGGCCTGGTCGAAAAAATGGGCATTCAGAACTACCTGCAAAACGCCACGGAAAACGCCGGGGACTAGACCGGCAGAGCGCTGCTACCTGCTGCTGGCAACACTCAGCGGCGAATAGGCCATGGCGTCGGGTTCCCGTCCGGTTTTCATCAACCGTGTCTGGCTCCAGTCTGCGGGATTCAGCTCCTGCACCCTGTCGGCGCCGGCGTGGGCAATCCATACGCGGCCACCCCCGGGTTCGATTTCAATGCCGATGGGAATCGAACTCTTGCCGAACAGATCGGCAAACAAGCCATCGGCCGCGCCCTGCCGCTGCAATCCCAACGATACCGTGCGTTCCACTGCCAGGCTCTGCGGGTCAATAATCGAAAGCTCGCCGCTGCGGGCACTGGTTACCAGCACCTTGCCGCTGAGGGGCATGATCTCGACGCGAATCGGGAAGCCCGGCAACTCAAGTTTCTCCTTACTGTCCAGGTAACGCGCATCCAGCAGCGACACCGTGTCTTCACCGCGATTGGCAACCCAGAGATCGCGACCGTTCGCCGCCAGGGCAATACCCTCGGCGCCACGGCCGGTGCCTTCGAAAGACAGTAGTTCACGGTCCCGCACATTAATCAGGCTGACCGAGTTTGAAGCAATATTCGCCACGTAGGCGCGCTGGCCGCTGGCATCGTAGGCCAGCATATGTGAGCCCCGCTGCCCCGTGGATATGGCGGCTTCCACAACACCCAGGTAGATATCGACCAGCAACAAAACCCCCGCCCCCTCGGCGGTGACCAGCGCCCGCCGTGCATCGGGCAGAAACAGGATGCCATGTGGCCGCGTGTACTTGCCCAGGTCAATCGTGCCCACCGTCTTGCCTTCGACGATGTCGATCACCGAGAGACTGCGGCCCGGGGCTTCAGCGGTACCGTAATTTGTCACCACCGCCAGCTTGCCATCGGCGGACACCGCTATTTCATGGGGGCCGGGATCTGTAAGGGCAAGCGCCACTTCCTCACCACTATCCAGATCCAGCAAGGAAACGCTGGCCGCCGACTTGTTGCCGACCAGCAAGGTGGCGGCCTGCAAAGGCTGGAGTACCAGCAGTAACAGCAGCGGCAATAATACCTGCTTTGCCTTCATCACAGCATTCTCCCGACTCATTGATCTCCCCCGCTTCACGCCTGCCAGGTATCCCGGCACAATTCAAGGAAACGCCTGGCGCCCTCGGATAAACTGGAATCCTTGCGGTAAAACAGACCCACCTGTCGCGGTATGCGCGAAAATGGCAGCCCTGACACCTCCGCCAGGGCCTCGCAGAGGGGCTCCTCTACCAGCAATTGGTCACTAACATACCCCACCGCGTGACCCGCGGCCAACAGTTGCAGACGCAGACTGATGGAGCGCACCTCCCAGACCCGGCTGAAGTAGTCGCGAATACGCTGCATCCCCGGCCGCTCTTCCGGGTCATCCAGGTAGGAGGCCAACAGCGGTATTTGCGCCAGTGCCGCTTCCACATCACTTGCCAGCAGCTCCGCCAGGGGGTGCCGGTCAGCCACCACCAGGATGCGCAACTCCTCGTACAGGGGGATGCACTCCAGCGCCGGCATGTGGGTCTGGAACGGCCCCATGCCCAACTCCGCGCCACCGGCCAGCACTGACTGTATCACCTGGCGTGAGGGCAACTCATCCAGCTGCAGTTGGGCATAGGGTTGCTGCTGGCAGTATTGCAAAACCAGGCGCGGTGCATGATAGCGGTTGATGGTGCCATTGACTGCCAGGGCCAACTTTGCGGATTCACCCCGGCGTATGTCCTGGAGGTCACTCAGCAGCACCTCTTCCTCACGTGCCTGGCTCTGGGCGTAAGTAAGTAATCGCATACCTGCATCGGTAGGGGCCAGTGGCGAACGCTGTACCAGGCTCTGATCCAACTTGCGCTCCAGCCCGGCCAGGGCCTGGGATACTGCCGACTGGGATATCGCCAGCTGTTCAGCTGCCCGTTTGAAGCCACGATTCTCAATTACCGCGGCCAGCACCCGTAATTCCTGGGTTTCCAAGCGCATTAAGTATTCCTTATATATCTATAAGTATAATTATCTTAACTTATATTTAGCGCTGCATATACTGGGGCCCTCACTGCCAATACAGCATGGAGCGCAACATGAATGACATTAACATTGGGCTTGAAGGGGTCGTCGTCGGCCGCACCGCCATCTCCCGGGTAGATGGTAGCCGCGGTCGCCTGGGTTACCGGGGTCATGACATTACCGAGCTCATGGGGCGGCCCTTTGTCCAGGTCGCCTGGCTATTACTATTCGGCGACTTGCCCAGTCCGCGCCAGGAACAGCAGTTGGCGCACTTCCTGCTGGCCCACCGCCACCTGAATGAGCACGAGCAAGCCCTGTTGGCTGCCCTGCCGCTGGCAATACACCCAATGCTGGTGCTGCAGTCCATGGTGCCGGTGCTGGACCTGTCGCTCAAGGCGGACCTGACACCGCCCGTGGGCGGCGATGACGCCCTGCACGGCTTGATTATTGCCGCCCGCCTGCCCAGCCTGGTCGCCGCCTGGTTCAACCGTCAAGCGGACAAACCATGGCCACTGCGTTGCAATAGCCTCGATCCGAACCGGGCCTTCCTCAAAAGCCTGTCAGGCCGGGAACCCAATACCCTGGCGGTGGATGTCTTCAGCAAAACCCAGATCCTGCAAATGGAACACAGTTACAACGCCGGCACCTTTGCCGGGCGTGTCGCCCTGAGCACGCGGGCGCCAATCCAGTCCAGCATTGCCGCGTCAATTGGGACATTGTCTGGGAGCCTGCATGGAGGTGCTGACCAGGCTGCGCTCGAATTTGCCGCCGCGGTTGGCGAACCGACGGCGGCCGAGAATGCAGTACAGAAGGTTCTGCTCGAGGGTGGACGTATCATGGGCATGGGACACCGGGAATACAGCACGGTAGACCCTCGCGCTACCTTGCTGAAGCCGCTGGCGCGTTCACTCTGCGCGGGTGACACCGACAGCCAGCGCCTGCTGCAGACACTGGAAGCGGTGGAAGCGGCCAGCATCAAGGCGCTACAGGGGCGGCAGAAAAACCTGCGTGCCAACGTGGAGTTTTACAAGGGCGCGGTCTTCCATGCGCTGGGCCTGCCCAGCCATTACTTTACCGCTGTGTTCGCTATGGCCCGGGTATACGGCTACGTCGCCCATGCCATAGAGTTCCGACCCCAGGCGCGCCTGATCCGGCCACGGGCTGAATACTGCGCTGTAGAAGACAGCCTCGGCGATGACCGGGCGCGCCTGGGGAAGCTCTAAAAGTCGTAGCGTACGCCGGCCAGGAAGGTACGTGGTTTCTGTCCCCGGGCACCGGCCTTGGGCTCACGCGCGACGATATCACCATCCTCGTCAGTGACATTATCCAGCGTCAGGTAGAAGCGGGTGCTGGCGTTAAAGTCGTAGTATGCCGACAAATCCAGCGAGTAATAGGCATCAATATCCTGGAACTCACCACAGGCGGCAGTTGCGCAGGTATCGTCGAAGTAACGCAGGCGCAGGTCAGCGCCAATACCGTTATCCAGCAGCAGGCCTGCGCCCAGCGTCAACTGGTGCTGCGGCAGGTTGGGTAGCTTGTCACCCTTGTCGACGACACCCCACACCGAGCGACCGACAAAACTGGATTTAAATTCTGCGTCTGTATAGGTGTAGACCAGGGACAAGGGCAATTGTACCGAGCCCAGTGCAAGCGCGTAACTGGAGCGAACTTCCAGGCCTTTAATATCAGCCTTGCCACCATTTTCGGTGTCTCCCGCCTCACAGGGTTCTGTGCCGGCACCGCCGGAATTAGTGCAGACACCAATAATGTTGTCATAGTCGCTGAAGAAGCCGATCACTTCCGCATAGAGCTCGCCACCGCGATAGCGGAAGCCCGCCTCGTAGTTGGTCGCCGTTTCGGGATCAGAATCGGCACTGGCACTGGGCGAGAGCCCGTCATAAACACCGGCCAGCAACTGCCAGCTGTCAGATAACTCATAGGTACTGCCGAAGCCCAGCAGGGTCTCGCTGTTGCTCACGCCATTGATCTCATAGTCTTCATAGCGAATCCCCGGCTTGAAGGTCCAGGCACCGATACTGACCAGGTCAGTCAGGTAAGCCGATACGGCGTCGGAATCCTTCTTGCTTTGCGAGGCCGTGCCGTCTTCCACCCGCTGGAAGCTGCCATCGTCACCCTGCAGAAAACGATCCACCGGCTGCTGGCGTTTCTCATAGTCCTCGTGATAACGCGCACCCAGCTGCAGTTCGTGGCTCCAGTGGGCCATGGTGAAGGCGCCTCGCAGGCGGGTTTGCACACCCTTGGACTGGTAATCGCGATTATTGTGCTTTATGTAAACATCGGCCTCGGCCTCAGCGTGCAAGACGCCCATGGCGTGGCCCTGGTCATAACTGGCGGCGTAGTTGGAGCTCATACCCGCACAACTACCGCCATTGGCACAGGTAATCACCTCGTCAATGCCTTCACCATCGATCTTGTCGACCTTGTACCAGTCGCGACTGAAATCATTGAAATAGCCGGTCGTGGTCAGGCTCAGCTCCTCGCTGAACTCGATGAGGTGGGACAGGTTAATGGACTTGTGCTCGTTATCCATGTTGTCAGCACGGGTCAAGCCGTAACGGCGATAGGCGTCGCCGCTGAAGTCAGCCTCGGTGAGGGCGACATAGGTCTGGTCGGAGTTCTCGTCACTGTATTGCAGCTTCAGGTCAAGCTGCTGGTAGTAGCGGCCGTCGGCGCCGGTGTTATAGCGCAGTTTTGCCAACAGGTCGTTCTTGTCAAAGCCGGTGTCGCCGCCGCTGTAGTCGATATCCGCGTAACCATCGCTGGCCCAGCTATGGCCTTCCAGCAGAAAACCCCAATGCGCTGTACTACCACCATAGCTAGCGTGCACGCGATAAGTGGAGTCATCACCGCCCTCGGCTAACAAGCTGCCGCCAAATTCGTCTGGTATCGGCGTACTGAGCAGGTTTATCGACCCGCCAATGGTATAGGGACCATTCTCAATCGCGGCCGCCCCCTTCAGCACCTCCACCCCGGAGATGCGCCCGGTGGTGGGAAAGTAATACGCCGAAGCTGCGGTATACGGGGCCGGGGCTATCAACACACCATCTTCCATCAGTGTGATCTTGCTGCTGCGATCACCATAGCTGCCACGAATGCTGATATTCGGGCGCAGGCCATAGCCCTCCTCCTCGCGCATATAGATACCGGGCACCTGGCTGAGGATGCGCTGAATATCTGTATCCTGGAACTTCGCCAAATCCTCGGCGCTGATCACCGCGCTGGAGCCGGCAATCTTCTGGGCGTCATCCTTGCTGCCGATAATAGTGACCGTCTCCATCAGCCCTTCATTGGCCAGCACTGCCCCAGGCTGTCCTGCCACTACTGCCGTCAGCAGCAGTCCCCCTGCTTTCCACCCCATCTGCCTTTATTCCTTGTATTAGCCGGGACAGCCGTCCCGGCAATCTTCTCAAGGTAGGAATACTAATGTTAATGAGAATCGTTATCAATAACATTTATAAGCAATTTACCGGCGGCCACTCACCCTGACGAGTACGCCCCGGCGGGCACAAACCAGCGCCCCCGCAGGCACAAACAGCGCCCCGCAGGCATAAAAAAGCCCGCAGGGGCGGGCTTGGGGAAGTCGATTGCGCGTCGCGGACTCAGGCGTCGCTGGCCTCGTCCGTCACAGCGGCCTCTTTCAGCAGCGGTTGTAATTCTCCGCTCTGGTGCATCTCCTCGACGATATCGCAACCGCCGATTAGCTCACCCTTAACCCACAGCTGTGGAAAGGTGGGCCAGTTGGCATAGGCCGGCAGATTGCTGCGAACCTCTGGGTTACTCAACACGTCGACATAGGCGAAGCGCTCACCGCAGGCCATCAGCGCCTGGGAAGTACGCGCTGAAAAGCCACACTGAGGCTGGTTGGGCGATCCTTTCATATAGAGGATGACCGGGTTGTTTTCTATCTGTTCTTTAATACTGTCGAGAATGTCCATAGTTTGCTCGGTACCACAGAGTTAATCAGGGGGCGCTATTGTACGTATATACGCCCAAAATGCCTATACGGATCGTCATGGCCCAGCAATTGCCAAGCTCCAGGCAGGCCTATATGATCGGGCCTTTGGAGGGCAGCGGGTGCTGCCCTCTTGCGTTTAACAGCCGGCAAGCTCAAGTGCCAGGCAGCGGCAAGCGGGCCTCCGGGTAATCAAAGAGAGTCGAACCATGTCATCTGCACTGATGGAAACCTATAAACGGCTGGACCTGGTCTTTTCCCACGGCGAGGGTTCCTACCTGGTCAGTGCCGATGGCAAACGCTACCTGGATGCGATAGCCGGTATCGGCGTCAACTCACTGGGCCACGCCCACCCGGCCGTCACCGCGGCGGTGAGCGAGCAAGCTGGCAAGCTGATCCATACCTCAAATCTCTACCATATCGAATTACAGCAACGACTGGCCGAGCGACTGACCGGGTTGGCGGGCATGGAGCGTTGCTTTTTTGGTAACTCCGGGGCCGAGGCCAACGAGGCTGCTATTAAACTGGCGCGCTTGCACGGTCATCGCAAGGGCGTACAAAACCCGAATATCATTGTCATGGAGAGAGCCTTCCACGGTCGCACCATGGCGACACTGACGGCCACGGGTAATCGCAAGATCCAGGCCGGCTTTGAGCCCCTGGTCAGCGGTTTTGTACGCGCTCCCTATAACGATATCCCGGCAGTCCAGACCATCGCGGACAACAACCCGGATGTGGTCGCCATACTGCTGGAGCCTATCCAGGGAGAAGGCGGCGTCAATGTGCCCGACGCGGGCTATCTACAGGCACTACGGGATATTTGTGACCAGCGCGGTTGGTTGCTGATGCTGGATGAAGTGCAGAGCGGTAATTGTCGCACCGGCAGCTGGTATGCCTGCCAGGGTGACAAGGTGGTGCCCGATGTCATTACCACCGCCAAGGCATTGGCCAATGGCGTACCGATCGGCGTATGCATGGCCAGCGGGGCGGCCGCCAGTGTCTTCACTCCGGGCAACCACGGCTCCACCTATGGTGGCAATCCATTGGCCTGCGCCGCCGCGCTGGCGGTTATAGAAACCATGGAAGCCGAGGGCATTGCCGCCCGTGCCGCCAGCCTGGGCGATCATATTCAGGCTCGCTTCAGACAGGGCCTCGGTCAGTTGGATGGGGTAAAAGACATACGCGGCCGCGGCCTTATGCTGGGGATAGAGCTGGATCGGCCCTGCGCCGAACTGGTGGCGCTTGGCGTCGAGCAGGGGCTGTTGATAAATGTCACTGCCGGCAACACGATCCGGCTGCTGCCACCCCTGAACCTCAGTGACGCCGAGTCCGATCAGCTGGTGAATGGCATTTGCCAACTGGTGAAGTCATTTCTCCTCGACTCTCAGCAGCAAACCGCCAGCGCCTGAACTGGCCGGAGTGCCAGCCGCCGCTGTGGCATCGGGCCGCTTTTCCACAGGCAAGCCAGGCGTAAATCCGGACTTCAAATAACTGATACGAATAGCGACCCCGTTCGCTTATAACAAATTATTAGAAGCGCCAATTACCACCCTGCAAGCTCTTGATTTCTATAGCCTTTGATAGCATAAGGGCTGGCAGGTTAGTGGTCACAGACCCCAGGTATTATCCACAGCTTATCCACAAAAAAACCCCAGACTAAACGTCTTGCAATTGGGGGTAAAGCGCATTATCTTGTATCTCGACTTCCCGAGAGCCCCCATATATAGGGGAAAAGCCGAAAACCAGCACTGTTCCCAGCACGATCGCCAGCACTATAAAAAACCCGCTTGGGTAATTAGCCGGTGAGAGAGCATATAAGTGCTAGCAATCGGCTGAGTTCACAAAAATAACGGGCAAAAGGGAACGTTAAAAAGTTAAGAAATTTGCACATGACTCACGTTTGAGGACGTGTATTTGAGGATGGCGCAGGTCCGGTACTGGTTTCACCAGCACCCACCGCAGGAACTGGATATGAATCCAGACTTTGGCCAGCTTCGAATACCCTCTTGGCGCGAGCCTGGGCAGTTACCAAAAACGCAACAAAAAAGCAGGCGGTGCAGGCTGTATAACCCTAAATAGCCCAACGCCCAAAAAATAAAGCCGACAGTCGGAAGTCCGGAGTAGAAACAAACATGCAAACAGAGATTGAGCAATCCACAGCCACCAGGGATCCCTCGACGAACACTGAATCAAACACAAGCACCGCAAATATATCAGCCACTGCGCCGGGCCAGATACGGGTCATCAAGCGCAATGGCACTGTGGTGCCTTATGACGACAGTAAAATCTCGGTGGCTATCACCAAGGGGTTCCTCGCGGTCGAGGGCGGCACGGCGGCAGCATCTTCTCGCATACATGAGACCGTGGCCAAGCTGACTGACCAGGTATCGGCAACCTTTAAGCGACGCATGCCCTCCGGCGGCACTATTCATATCGAAGATATCCAGGATCAGGTGGAACTGTCGCTCATGCGCGCCGGCGAACATAAAATCGCGCGTGACTACGTGATCTACCGGGAAGAGCACGCCCGTCGCCGCGCCGAAAAAACTGGCGAGGAAGAAGCTGAGGTAGCGGCCACGCCGTTCAGCGGCATTCACGTTACCCAGGCTGATGGTAGCCGCATACCACTGGACATCGCCCGCATCAACACGGTGGTCGGCGAAGCCTGTGGCGGTCTGGCGGATGTCAGCGATGCCGAGATCATCGAAGAGGCACTCAAAAACCTGTACGACGGTGTATCCCAGGAGGAGCTGAGTACCTCGCTGGTGATCACCGCTCGCACCCTTATTGAGAAAGAGCCCAACTATTCTTATGCAGCAGCTCGTCTGCTGCTCGACAACCTGCGCGCCGAAGCCCTGTCATTCCTCGGCGTGGCCAACAATGCCACCCAGGCTGACATGTCCGACCTGTACAGCAAGGCGCTGGCGGCGTACGTCGAGCGCGGGGTCGAGCTGGAACTGCTGGCACCGAGCCTGAAGGACTTCGACCTGGCGGAACTGGGCGCCGCCTTGCAGCCGGAGCGCGATCTGCAGTTCACCTACCTGGGGCTGCAAACCCTGTACGACCGCTACTTTATCCACAGCAACGATGTGCGCTTTGAATTGCCACAGATTTTCTTCATGCGCGTCGCCATGGGTCTCGCGGTTGAGGAAGACCAGCCGACTGCACGTGCTATCGAGTTCTACCGCCTGCTGTCTTCATTCGACTACATGAGCTCAACCCCTACCCTGTTCAACGCCGGCACCCTGCGGCCGCAACTGTCCTCCTGCTACCTGACCACGGTACCGGACGACCTGCACGGCATTTATGGCGCCATCCAGGACAATGCCATGTTGTCCAAGTTTGCTGGCGGCCTCGGCAACGACTGGACCCCGGTGCGTGCCCTGGGTGCCTACATCAAGGGAACGAACGGTAAGTCCCAGGGTGTTGTGCCCTTCCTCAAGGTGGTGAACGATACCGCCGTCGCGGTCAACCAGGGCGGCAAGCGCAAGGGCGCGGTCTGCTCCTACCTGGAAACCTGGCACCTCGATATTGAAGAATTCGTGGAACTGCGCAAGAACACCGGCGACGACCGTCGCCGCACCCACGACATGAACACCGCCAACTGGATTCCCGACCTGTTTATGAAGCGGGTGTTCGACGGCGGTGACTGGACCCTGTTCTCACCCAACGACGTGCCCGACCTGCACGACCTGTATGGCCAGGCCTTCGAAGCGCGTTATAAGGAGTACGAAGCCAAAGCAGCCAGCGGTGAGCTGAAGTTGCACAAGACAGTGCCGGCGGAAAACCTGTGGCGCAAGATGCTGGGCATGTTGTTTGAAACCGGCCATCCCTGGGTGACCTTCAAGGACCCCTGCAATATGCGCTCGCCACAGCAGCATGTGGGCGTGGTGCACTCGTCCAACCTGTGCACCGAGATCACCCTCAATACCAGCAAGGAAGAGATCGCGGTCTGCAACCTGGGCTCGGTCAACCTGCCCCAGCACGTGGATGAGAACGGCCTCAACCTGGAGAAGGTGCAGCAAACAGTTAATACCGCTGTGCGCATGCTCGATAACGTCATCGACATCAACTACTACTCGGTAGATACGGCAAAGAACTCCAACAAGCTTCACCGCCCGGTGGGCCTGGGCCTGATGGGCTTCCAGGACGCGCTGTACAAGCAGCACCTGGCCTACGGCTCCGATGCTGCCGTTGATTTTGCCGACCGCTCGATGGAAGCGATCAGCTACTACGCTATCCAGGCGTCCAGCGCACTGGCTGAAGAGCGCGGCAGCTATTCCAGTTTTGATGGATCACTCTGGAGCAAGGGCATATTGCCGGTGGACTCACTCAAGAACATGGTGGCCGAACGTGGCGAGACCTATATCGCGGTAGACACCAGCGAGACCCTGGACTGGCCCGCTTTGCGCGCAACCGTGCAGAGCAAGGGCATGCGCAATTCCAACGTGATGGCTATCGCGCCCACCGCGACTATTGCCAACATCACCGGCGTGTCCCAGTCGATTGAACCCACCTACCAGAACCTGTATGTGAAATCGAACCTGTCCGGCGAGTTCACCGTGGTGAATCCCTACTTGATCAAGGATCTCAAAGACCGCGGACTCTGGGACAAGGTGATGGTAAATGACCTCAAGTATTACGAGGGCAGCGTGCAGAGCATTGACCGCATTCCAGAAGACCTGAAAGCAATTTACGCTACGGCCTTTGAAGTGGAGCCGCGCTGGTTGGTGGACGCCGCCAGCCGTCGCCAGAAGTGGATCGACCAGGCCCAGTCACTGAACCTGTACATCAACAATGCCAGTGGCAAGAAGCTGGACGTGACCTATCGCATGGCCTGGTATCGCGGCCTGAAGACCACGTACTACCTGCGCTCCCTGGCCGCCACCGGCACAGAGAAATCGACCATCGATACCGGCACGCTGAACGCGGTGTCCTCGGGAGAATCCGGGCCGGCACCGGTACCACAGGCCTGCTCCCTGGACGATCCAGACTGTGAAGCCTGTCAATAACAAGAAAGTGACCATTGGGATACACATAGAACCCTGGGGAATGTAAGAGGAATACACACATGTTGAGCTGGGACGAATACAACCTGGAAGAAGGCGCCGAAGCGCCCGCGCCAGTAGCACCGGTCGCCGAGACCGCGACTAAAGAGGCCGAGGCTGCGCAGACAAGCGCTGCAGAGACCGGGCCCGCAGAAACAGCGGAAGCCATTCCGCAGCCGATCGTGGAAACCATTAGTGAGGAGCAGGCCGAGCTTGAGCTGGCTGCGCCAACGGTAGCGCCGGTGGCCGCCGACGCCGAGGCCGAAGAAGCCCTGGCTGCGGCCGCGCGCGCGGTGGCAGAACTGGATGTCGCCCCGGGCCTGGAAGACCTTGAAATGGGCGCGGCGCGCCTGTCGGTTGATGAAAAGGCAATGATTAACTGCCGCGCTGATCTCAATCAGCTGGTGCCCTTCAAGTATGACTGGGCCTGGCAGAAATACCTGGATGGCTGCGCCAATCACTGGATGCCGCAGGAAATCAACATGACGGCCGATGTGGCCACCTGGAAGAGTGCCGATGGCCTCAGCGACGATGAGCGCCGTATCGTGCTGCGCAGCCTCGGCTACTTCTCTACCGCCGACTCGCTGGTTGCCAATAACCTGATCCTGGCGATCTACCGCCATATCACCAACCCCGAATGCCGCCAGTACCTGCTGCGCCAGGCCTTTGAAGAGGCGATTCACACCCACGCCTACCAGTATTGCATCGAGTCGCTGGGCATGGACGAGGGCGAAGTCTTCAACATGTACCGGGAAGTACCATCGGTTGCCAAGAAGGCGGCCTGGAGCCTGAGTCATACGCACAACCTGAGTGACCCCAACTTCCACACCGGCACCCTGGAAGCTGACCAGACCCTGCTGCGCAACCTGATTGGTTTCTACGCGGTAACCGAGGGCATCTTCTTCTACTGTGGCTTCACCCAGATCCTCTCCATGGGCCGTCGCAACAAGATGACCGGCGTTGCCGAACAGTTCCAGTACATCCTGCGCGATGAGTCCATGCACCTGAATTTCGGCATCGACGTCATCAACCAGATCAAGATGGAAAACCCCCAGCTGTGGACCGAAGAGTTCAAGCAGGAAGTTATCCAGATGATACTGGAGGGCACCCAGATCGAGATTGAATACGCGCGCGACACCATGCCCCGCGGCGTACTGGGCATGAATGCGGCGATGATGGAAGAGTATCTGCAGTTTATCTGCAACCGACGCCTGTCACAGCTGGGCCTGCCTGAGCAGTTTGCCGGTGCGCAGAACCCGTTCCCGTGGATGTCGGAGATCATGGACTTGCGCAAGGAGAAGAACTTCTTCGAAACGCGGGTAACCGAGTACCAGGTCGGCGGTGCGCTGAGTTGGGATTAAGTGGTAAGGAAGTGAGCTGTACCGAGGTGAGTAGTGCACAGATGTTCAAACAACATCCTTCGAGGATTAGAGCATGAGCGATAATAAGAAAGCCACGACCGAAACCGAGACCATCCTGATGGCGCTGGACCAGATCAGCCAGACCATCGATGTCATGACCAGTGTGGTGGGAAGGCTGCGTACTTACCTGCAGGAGCAGGAATCTGCCGGCCCGGCCGACACCGCCACTGATTCATCCGGCGCACGCATAGAATCAAACCGCACCGTGCACTAGCCTCTCACTCTGAAGCAGTCCCGGCGCTCACCATGCGCCGCCGCAGCCACGCTAATTGCGTGGCCAGCGGCAAATCCTTGGGACAGCTGTCCTCGCAGCCCAGCAGGGTCATACAGCCAAAGACGCCGCTGTCATCCCCCACCAGTTCGTAGAACTCCCCGTCCGAGCGCTGATCTCGTGGATCCAGCTGGAAGCGGGCAATCTTGTTAAGACCGACGGCGCCGACAAAATCCGGGCGCATCTGCGCGGTACCGCAGGCGGCGATGCAACAGCCGCACTCGATGCAACGCTCCAGTTCGTAAATATCCCGGGCCAGTTGCGGCTCCATGCGCTGCTCCAGCGCATCAAGGTCCGGTTCATCGCGGTCGTCGTGAATCCAGGTCTGCAGTCGTTCACTCATGCCACGCATCCATTTTCCCGTATCCACCGATAGGTCGGCGATCAACTCGAAAGCGGGCAGGGGCGCCAGGGTAATCGTCTGCGGCAGGTTCTGGGTCAGGGTGCGACAGGCCAAACCCGGCTTGCCATTAATAAGCATGCCGCAGCTGCCACAGATACCGGCGCGGCACACGAAATCAAACTGCAGGGTCGGATCCTGCTGATCGCGTATTTCATTCAGCGCGATAAACAAGGTCATGCCGTCGGCTTCTTCCAGCTGGAAGTCCTGTAAGTGCGGACTTGAGTCTGGCTCTTGCGGGTTATAGCGCAGGATCCGCAGCAGCAACTGGCGCCGATCTGTCTGGATAAGCTCAGCCATCACTGCTGTCCTCCAGACGTTCATTGCTGCCACGGAACCGCATGGGCAGCAGCTGCTCGAAGGGCATTAATTCCCGCTGCAGGCTGTAGCGATCGCTGTGGCGGCCCTGGGCCGCCTCGACCTCGGCCTGGCGCTGCGCCGTCACCGCATGGTCGATATGGTTATGCTCGCCATAGCCGCGCCAACCCGGTGGTAGTTCCATCGCCTTGATATCCAGGCCCTCGTAGTCCAGTTGCGGGCCATTCGCCTCCGCTCCGGGCCAGGTCGCCAGAGTACGCGACATCCACTGGGCATCATCCCGGCGCGGGTAATCCTGGCGGTAGTGGGCACCGCGGCTTTCCGTGCGTCGCAGGGCGCCGCTACTGACACACAGTGCCAACTTCAACATCTTCTGTACCCGGTAGGCCGCCACGAGCTCCGGGTTGGCGCCACGGGCCTGACTGCGCAGCCCGATATCTCGACTGCGTTGCAGCAATTGTTGCAGGGCGGCAACCGCCTCCTCCAGCCTCTCGCCGTCACGGAATATGCCGACCTTGTCAGTCATGGTTTGCTGCATTTCCCGCAGCAGCTCAAAGGGGCTCTCACCACCCTGTCGATCAGCAAAGCCAGCCAATTGAGCGGCGACGCCCTGACCGCTTTCCCTAAGCAAGGCTGTCGAGACATCTATATCGCTGGCGGGACTGTCGCAGAAATCGGCGATGTATTCGCCGACGATCATTCCGGCAACCACGGTCTCGGCCACGGAATTGCCGCCAAGCCGATTGAAGCCATGCAGGTCCCAGCAGGCGGATTCACCGGCCGAGAAAAGTCCTTTCAGAGTGGGGCTCTCGCCACGGTAATCCGTGCGTATCCCGCCCATGGAATAGTGCTGGGCCGGTCGTACCGGGATCAGCTCTTCGACCGGATCAATACCCAGGAAGTAATGGCAAATCTCCTTCACCTCGCGCAGCTTGCCGTTAATATGATCGCGACCCAGCAGGCGTATATCCAACCACAGGTGCTCCCCAAACCGACTACGGGCGCCTTTGCCAGCCGCAATATGCTGCTCCATGCGCCGCGACACTACATCGCGGGAGGCTAATTCGCACTTGTCCGGCTCGTAGTCGGGCATAAAGCGGTGTTCATCCCCGTCCAGCAGCAAGCCGCCATCGCCACGACAGCCTTCGGTAACCAGGGTGCCAGCGGGAAAAATTCCTGTTGGGTGAAACTGCACCGCCTCCATATTGCCCAATGCGGCGACGCCGGTTTCCAGGGCTATGGCGGCACCGATACCCTCGTTGATCACCGCATTGGTAGATACCCGGTAGATACGGCCAAAGCCGCCACTGGCGATGCAGGTGGCTTTCGCGACGTAGGCCACCAGCTCGCCCGTCACCAGATTGCGCACGATGGCGCCATAGCAGCGACCGTCGGCGTGTATCAGGGACAGCGCCTCCATGCGCTCATGTACTGGAATTTCGCGAGCAATAGCCTGGTCGCTCATGGCATAGAGCATGGAATGGCCGGTACCGTCGGCCACATAACAGGTGCGCCACTTATAAGTGCCGCCGAAATCGCGGGCATCGATCAGGCCGTGGGCAGCATCGGACTCGCTGAAGCTTTGTACCTCGCCATTGATAATCGCGCGCCGCTCACCGCGCTGCACCCGGTTCCAGGGCACCCCCCAGGCGGCCAGCTCACGTACCGCCTTGGGTGCGGTATGCACAAACATGCGCACCACTTCCTGGTCGGCGCCCCAGTCACTACCGCGCACCGTATCGGCGAAGTGCACATCCTCATTATCGCCGGCACCTTTCAAGGCGTTGGCCAGACTGGCCTGCATACCACCCTGGGCCGCCGCCGAGTGAGAGCGCTTGGGCGGTACCAGGCTCAATACCAGGGCATCATGGCCGCGTCGTTTGGCAGCAATGGCAATGCGCAGACCAGCCAGGCCACCCCCAATTACCAGTACATCGGTTTGAATAATTCGCATCAGCCTGCGCCCCCGCCTGCCTCGATTGCAGATCGCTCCCAGCTGGGCACATAGCGTTCGCCGGCACTGTCACGGTGTTCAAGGCCGATCTTGACGTAGGCGGCAAAGGTCAGAAGGCCCAGCACCAGGTAAAAACCGACAATGGCGGCAATGGTCAGGCGAGTGTTGCGCCGGCGCCGGGCTGACCGGGTCAGTCCCAATAGGTCCCATTTCATAATCAAGCGGTACAGCCCCACCCCGGCGTGCACTTCCGCGGCAAAAATCAGCAATAGATCCAGCAGCCACATCTGCCCACTGACGACGCGATCAGCCGAGGCGTAGGGACCAATCTGGTCCGGGTGCATGAGCATTTCATACAAATGAATGGAGGCGAGGAACATCAGCACCAGTCCGCTCACCACCTGCACCAGCCAGAGGCTGGAATCGCTGTGGCGCAGGCTGCGCGTGTGGCGCCAGAATACCCGGTACTCGCGATAGCTGGCCGGCAATTTCCACATCGCTACCAGTGCGTGCGCCAGGAATATGAAAAACACCACAGCGGCTATGGCGCTAACCAGCAGCGGATAAGGTCGCCCGAAGAAATACTCGCCTTCGAATCCCCGCGCTACCCAGTACATGGCATCCTCGCCCAGCAGGATGCTGGACACCATAAACATGTGTACCCACATGAACAGCACCAGAGCCAGACCCGAGGCACCCTGGAGCATTTCCAGGCGCGCGGGCCAGGGGTCGAAACGAGCAGGCGTGGATTGATCCGGGAGCACGGCGGCGCAGAAGTTCCTCTATCGCGGGCAATGCCATTAGTTTAGAGCCGAATGGACAAGACTGCCGCATTAAAAATTGATTCCGCTCAAGCGCTTGTTATGCGCTGAGCAACTGGTCAATCGCCAGCAACACGCCCTCCAGTGCCGTGCTGGGCAGCTGCATGCCACGGAAGAACTCCTCAGCCATTGGTGCAATGGCGCATTCAGTGGGCAGTGGCCGACCCGACTCAACCAATTCGTACATCGTCGGCAGGAAGATAAACTGCAGCCACTGGTCAAAGCCCAGGGTATCAATACAGAAAGGCTGGGTACTGGCCAGTGCCTGTGCGGATGGGGGCTCCGCCCGCCACAAACCCATCTGTCGCAGATGGGCCTCGACATCAATCAGCAACACCGCTACCTGGTCATGCTGCGCCAAAGTGTTCTCTCCTTGTCACGGCACAATTGTAGCGTTCAGGCCAGTTCCCGTCGAAACGGCGGCAAGGAATCCAGCAGGGCCCTGCCGTATCGCCGCGTAACCAGGCGCCGGTCACAGATGGTGACCCGACCGCTATCTTCCTCGGTGCGCAACAGGCGCCCACAGGCTTGCACCAACCGCAGTGCCGCATCCGGCACGGTAATATCCATAAACGCGTTGCGGCCCTGGCTTTCCACCCACTCACTCAGTGCTGCGTCCAGGGGATTATCAGGCACCGCGAAGGGTATCTTGGCAATCAGCACATGCTGGCAGTAGCTACCGGGCAGATCCACACCCTCGGCAAAGCTGGCCAGGCCAAAAATCACGCTGCCGGCACCAGCATCCACCGCCGCCCGGTGGCGTTGCAAAATCTCATGCTTACTGTGATCGCCTTGCAGGAGGACCAGTGCCCGCCAATCATCCGGCAGACCCTGGTAGACCTCTGACAATTGCCGGCGCGAGGAGAACAGCACCAGGCTGCCCTCCCCTGCTCGCAACCACTGCGGCAGCTTCTCTATCAAGGCCTGGGTGTGCGCTTCCGGATTGCCGGGGTCGCAGTCCATGGCCGGAACACTGAGGATGGCACGGTCGTGATCAAAGGGACTGGGCACCACCTTGAAAGCACCGGTGCGTGGCACGCCGGAATGCAGAATAAAGCGCTCGAATGAGCTCAGCGCGGTCATGGTTGCGGACGTCGCCACCACAGCTGCGGCCTGGTCCCACAGATGTTGCTGCAGGATTTCCGAAGCCAGTATGGGGCTACAGCGCAACTCATAGTTGAGCTGGCCGCCCGCAATAAATACATTGATCCAGCGCGCAGTCGGCGGCGGCCCATGGGCCTGGCTACCGCGCTTGCCGGGCTGTGCGGAGTCCGCGGCGACAAGCGGCGCATCGGCATAATCGGACCACAGGGCGAGGTTTCCTTCCGCCCGGTTCAGCATCGCGCCAAACACGGTAAACCAGGCCTCCGCGTCGCTGGCATCAATGCCTGTGATATCACCATCCAGGGCGTCTTCAAGGCGTGCCTCAATGCGTTGCAGTTGGCCTTGCAACTGGTCAAACAGCAGGGCCAGCTGCTGCGCGTACTCTTGCAACTCCGGCGGTATTTCACCGTTGCCAAAACGCAGGTGCGCCCGCTCGCCGGATTCACGCGGTAGCGGCATGTCCTCTAGCTCCGGTAACAGGTCCTGCACCAGCGCCAGCACAGCGACAATATTCTCGAACTGGGGCTGCAGCCGCAGAATAGGCTCTGCCAGATCGGCGGCGGCCACCAGCTGGCTGGCCGCCTGCGCCAGCTGCGCCTGGCAATCTTCCAGCCATTGCAGCGTTGACCCCAGGCGACAGAAACCTGAAAAGTGATTCAGCGCCTTGGCTGGCAGATGATGGCCCTCGTCGAAGATGTAGATGGAATCTTCCGGCGCCGATAAGATCGCGCCACCGCCCAGCGCCAGGTCAGACAGCACCAGGTCGTGATTGGTGACAATAACATCGGCATTCTGCAAGGCATCCCGGGCCCGGAAAAAACTGCACTGCCCAATATTGGGACAGCGACGACCACTGCACTGACTGTGATCGGTGGTCACGCTAAACCAGATATCCTCAGACAGCTCCTGCGTCCAGGCGTCACGATCGCCATCCCATTCACCGCGACCGAGCGCGTCGATCATGCTGTTGTAGACAGGCAGTGCTTCTGCCGCCGGCGTCTGGTCAACCTCGTCCGGGTACAGTGGGATAACCATATCATCCTGGCCACCCGCCATTAGCAGCTTGTCCAGCCGGGACAGGCACACATAACGGCGGCGCCCCTTGGCCAGAACGAAATCAAACTCCAGTCCGCTGTGCTGACGAATATCCGGCAAGTCCTTAAGCACCAATTGCTCCTGCAGGGCGATAGTGGCTGTGGAAATAACCAGGGTCTTTTCCAGCTTCTGCGCCACCGGGATAGCGGCAACGGCGTAGGCGATGGTCTTGCCGGTACCAGTGCCGGCCTCAATCACACAGTGGGGTGTTTGTTCTGGTTCCGGGGACTCGATGCGCGCCAGCGTGTTGGCTATTTCAGCAATCATCTGGCGCTGACCCCAGCGCGGACTGAGGCCTTTCTCGTCCATCAACCGGCCATAGGCAGCGCGTATTTGCTCCTTGGTGTCTTCAGCCAGCAATGCCTTCGGCCCCGGCCGCTCCGGTCAATCCCTGTTTGCTGACGATGGCATTGGCGTAAATGGCCAGGGCGATATCGCGCTGGCCAGCGGGAATCGCCTGCATACGCTGTAAAAAACCGGCTTCACTGCAACTGCCTCCGGTAGCCTGCAGTTCCGGCGCTAATACAGCGTCAGCGCCATGCAGCTGACGCCAGGCGTAGACATTGGTGGCATGCAGCCGGTAGTTGGAAATAATCTGGCGATCCAGCTCGGCCGCCACGGCATCCGGTGTATCAAAGCTGCCTGTCAGCGGCGTGCCAAAGGCCACGTGTACCTGGCCCTTGTCACCGCTGATGCCGGCGGCAATACTGCCGACATCCTCGTTTTCAGCTTTTTCATAGCCACCGGTACTGGCCACAGCGTGCAGCTCAGCCGCCTTGAGACTGTCGCAGGGGTCGAGTTCATAGGAAATGGAAACCGGTACGATATGCAGGGAGGCGATAAACTCGGCGAAACTCTCCTGTCCCTTGTCCTGGCTCATGGCCAGCATCTTGATGATGGCCGGCTCGGTGCGATCTATACCGTCCTTGGCACGACCCTCCCGATGGGCAATCCAGATATGCGAATGCTCTAGCTGTATTGAGTGTCGTATATAGGCTGACAACTCGCGGTAGGCCTTGAAAATCTCACGTGGGCCCTTGGCCGAACGCCGGACAATAAAACTCTTGTTCAGCCGCATCAGGTCCGAGACATAGGGCCTGGTTAGCAGGTTGTCACCGATGGCAATGCGCACCGTGTCCCAGCCATTGTGATACAGCGCATAATTGGTAAAGGCCGGATCCAGCGCAATATCGCGATGATTACTCATAAACAGGTAGGCGCGATCAGGCTCCAGCTGATCCAGGCCCGATACGGTAAAGCCATCGGTGCTGTCTTCGATCATCCTCGACATGTAGCGCTCGATGACGTCCTGCACGCTGCGCACATCGCTGGCATCACCAACCTCGGCACGCAGGGCGCGACGCACCAGCAGCCGCAGTGGCCAGGCAAACCAGTTTGCCAGCCCCTTGAATCTCAGCCGGCACAGGGCATCGAGCAACTCACTGTCATTGAGCAATCGCTCTACAACAGCGCGTACTTCCGCATCGTTATAGGGCCGAATATCTGCAAATTGGTCCATTTTTTACTGTTATTGTGGAGAGGCGCTCACCATAGCGAAAAGCGCTGCGATAGTCATCTGTGAGGACAACATCGCCCGGGGCTCAGCAATATTTGACCTGCCGCGGTAGCCCTGCCCTTCACCTGCGTGTCAATCGTGGTATCCTTGCGCGCGCTCGTGTGCCAGATATTACGGAGACCTTTATGGAAGCGACCAATGCGCTGCTAATGACTCTCGGTGCCACCGCGCTGCTCGGCAGTTGGGTGCTACTGATGATCGCCAGTTGGAAAGAAGACTACGCCTGGGGCCTGTGCTCCCTGCTACTACCGCCCCTGTCCTACCTGTACGGGCTGTTTCGCCTGGACAAGGCCGGTGAGGCACTGACAGTAGCCGCGCTCGGCTGGATTCTGATTTTCCTGGCCTGGTAGCAATCCCCGGGGTTTATTAACAATGTTTAATAAACCCCAGAGCCACTCGAAATATTGTTTTTCCCCTTTAATATCATAGACTTATAAATCCTCGCCTGACTCCTGTAGCGCCCCCTTCTGCTGCGACTGCAAAAGCTTGATCCAGCTCTCTTCAATTGCCGTAAACAGCCAGTAGAATCCACCGCGGTTCCATAGTTAGCAACCTACTACTTGAGGTAATTTAGATGAAAACTGTCATCAACACTGTTATTGCAGCCACATTACTGGCTATCTCCGCTTCCGCCCTGGCCGCCAAGCCGACCAGCATTGTCTTTGACTCCAACGGCACCACCGCCGACGGCGTCGAATTCGGCAACTATCACGTGAAATGCTCCAACGGCAAGAAAATGCCGCTGACTGCCTGGGACAATCGCAAGAAGTGGTGTGTGGGCGCAGAGTCGTCCGAAAACTGCCAGAAGAAGCAAATCAAGGCCGCCAAGAAGGCCTGCAAGGCCGCTTAAGGTCTTTGAACCATCACTCCCGCCGGTGGCGGGAGTGACCCTCTTCGCTAGGGCGGCGAGTCGCCCGGGTGTTCAATCACCAGGTGGGCAAGCTTTAGAATCAGCTCCAGCTGTTTATCCAGCGCGTCAGGGCTGAACGGGTCTTCTCCCAGCAAATCCCGGTACATGGGTGCCATGGTGATATACGACATCACCATATTATTCAGGGCCATCACTGCCCAGGGCTGTAATTCCGGTCCCACCAGAGCAAACGAGACTTCATCATCCGGCAAGCCTGAGGGCTCAAACATCGGGCTGAACAAACGCTCAATCAGTTGATTGGTATGCGGTCCACCGGACAATGCCGCATGCTGCAGCAGTCGGGCCAGGTTGGGGCGCTCGTGGTGCATGCGCACAATGGTTTCCAGCCAGCGATAGATACGATCCCGGGTAATAGCGCTTTCCCGCAGTTCCAGCAAGGGCGCACCAAAATCTTCCAGCAGGCGCTCCAGCACCGCGGCGTACAGGGCTTCCTTATTGCGGAAGTGGTTGTACAGGCTGGGGGAGCGAATACCCACACGGTCTGCCACATCACCCAGCGATGTGGCGCTGTAACCCTTCTCGGCAAACAGGTCTTCAGCCGCATCCAGTATTCGTTGCGCGGTGGGTTTTACATCTGCATCATTGTGCTGTGGCATGCGCAGGATAATAACTAATAGCTATTAGTATTGCCAGCAACAGCCAGTTTTATTATATATATCAATAACTTGGATTAATTTCAGGGGCAGTTCGATGCAGCCGGAACGAGAAATCGAAAATTTGATCTACCGCTACGCGGAACTGATCGACGCCGGTGACCTGGAGGCCGTGGCCGCCCTGTTTACCCACGCCAGCATAGTAGCGCCGGATGGCAGCCAATGCCGGGGTTACGACGCAGTGCTCGCCATGTACCGGGATGCCACCCGCATTTACCCCGACAGCGCCACACCCTGTACCCAGCACCTGACCAGCAACCTGCTGATAGAAGTCGACGAGGACAGGGCATCTGCCGACAGCCGCTTCACCGTATTCCAGGCCTTACCCGACTTCCCCTTGCAGGCCATAATTGCCGGGCGCTATCGCGACCGTTTCGAGCGTGTGGCCGGTTGCTGGCGCTTTGCCCAGCGGGAAATACAGCCGCAGCTGTTCGGCGACTTGTCACGGCACCTGCTTTTTGACGCAGACCGCATAAAGTAAGCCCTGCGGGCCGTTGGCGATTGACATCCGGCAGCTAAATGTGAATAATCGCGCCTCCCTGAAATTAGTCGTATAGAGGACATTCACCTTGGCAAACTCAGCACAAGCCAAAAAGCGCGCCCGCCAGGGCGAACAGCGTCGCCGCCACAACGCGAGCCTGCGTTCGCTGGTGCGGACTGTTATCAAAAAAGTTCTTGCCGCTATTGATGCCGGCGATGCAGAGCAGGCCAAGGCCGCTTACGCCGAAGCCGTACCGGTTATCGACCGGATGGCTGACAAGGGCATTATTCACAAGAATAAGGCCGCCAGGCACAAGAGCCGTTTGAACGATCAAATCAAGGCACTCAGCGCCTGATAGACAGACTGCCTTGTATAAAAAAGCCGGCTATATGCCGGCTTTTTTTATGCCTGAATGCTTTTCATGAAGACACGCTGAAGGCTCTTTACATAGAAAAGCTGAAGGCTCTTTATGAAGAGACGCTGAAGGCTCTTTACAGGCTGAGCACCTTCTCGCCGCGGGCTATTCCCGCTACCCCGCTGCGTACTACTTCCAGGATAGAGGCATCACCCATGGCCTCGACAAATGAGTCCAGCTTGTCCGCCGTACCGGACAGCATAATGGTATAGACGGTAGGGCCCACGTCAACGATCTGGCCGCGGAAGATATCGGTGCAGCGCTTGATCTCAGCCCGCTGGGTACCGGTGGCACGCACCTTGATCAACATCAGGTCGCGTTCGATATGAGCGCCCTCGGTCAGGTCCACCAGCTTCACCACGTCTACCAACTTGTTTAACTGCTTGGTGATCTGCTCCATCTTGCGATCATCACCGACCGTGGTCAGCGTCAGTCGCGACAGGGTGGCATCCTCGGTCGGCGCCACATTGAGAGTTTCAATATTGTAGCCGCGCTGGGAGAACAGGCCCACGACCCTGGACAGGGCGCCGGATTCGTTTTCAAGCAATACAGAAATAATACGTCTCATCTCAAGTCCTCTCCGTCTTGCTCAACCACATATCCGCCATGGAGCCATTAGGCGCCACGTGCATGGGATACACGTGTTCGGCGGGGTCTACCATGACATCCAGGAATACCAGCTTGTCCTTGAGCGCGAACGCCTCTTCCATTTTTGCATCCAGGTCTGACAGCTGATCGACCAGAATGCCCACATGGCCATAAGCCTCGGCGAGCTTGACGAAATCCGGCAGGGAATCGGCATAGGTCGACTCTGAATAGCGGCCCTCGTACTGCATGTCCTGCCACTGCTTGACCATGCCCAGGTAACCATTGCGCAGATTGATAATTTTCACCGGCACCTGGTACTGACTGCAGGTGGAAAGCTCCTGAATATTCATCTGGATGCTGCCCTCGCCCGTCACGCAGGCAACATCAGCCTCAGGGAAGGCCAGCTTGACCCCCATGGCCGAGGGCAGGCCAAAACCCATGGTGCCGAGACCACCGGAGTTGATCCAGCGGCGCGGCTGGTCGAAGCGATAGTACTGGGCTGCGAACATCTGGTGCTGGCCCACGTCCGAGGTCACATAAGCATCGCCACCGGTGACCCGGTACAGCGATTCAATCACTTGCTGTGGCTTGATCTTGTCGCTCTGCTCATAGCGCGGCGCCGTCCACAGGCCATGGGCCGCGCGCCACTGATCAATCTGCTGCCACCACTTCTCCAGCGCGCCGGTATCCGGCTGTTCCGGGTGGCTTTCACGATACTGCTCTATCAGCGTCAGCATTTCTGCCAGCACTGACTGCACCGGGCCAACGATAGGAATATCAGCGGCGACCGTCTTCGAAATACTGGTGGGATCAATATCAATATGAATGATCTTCGCGCCAGGACAAAACTTCTCCACCGTATTGGTTACACGGTCATCCAGGCGTGCGCCGACCGCGAGGATCACGTCCGCGTGATGCATGGCCATATTGGCCTCATAGAAGCCGTGCATGCCCAGCATGCCGAGGAACTGACGATCCGTGGCCGGGTAGCCACCCAGACCCATCAGGGTGTTGGTTACCGGGTAGTTGAGCGTCTGCGCCAGCTGGGTCAGCAGATCGCTGCTATTACCGAGGATCACACCGCCACCGCTGTAGATGACCGGACGCTTGGCACCCAGCAGCAACTTGACCGCCTTCTTGGTCTGTCCGGCGTGGCCGCGTGAAGACGGGTTGTAGGATCGCATCTTCACCGACTCGGGATACTCGTAGGGATAGGTGTCTTCCGGCTTGGTCAGGTCCTTGGGAATATCAATCACTACCGGCCCCGGGCGGCCCGAAGCGGCAATATGAAAGGCCTTCTTGATAGTGGCGGGAATATCTTCTGCCCGTGTCACCAGGAAGCTGTGCTTCACGACGGGCCGCGATATGCCCACCATATCGGTTTCCTGGAACGCGTCTTCACCGATCAGGTGTGATTGCACCTGTCCGGACAGCACCACCATGGGAATGGAGTCCATGTAAGCAGTGGCGATACCGGTAATGGCATTGGTCGCGCCGGGTCCGGACGTCACCAGCACCACGCCGGGCTTGCCGGTGGCCCGCGCATAGCCATCCGCCGCATGGGTCGCAGCCTGCTCATGTCGCACCAGAATATGGGGGATCTTTGAATTGTTGAACAACGCGTCGTAGATGTGCAGCACAGCGCCGCCGGGGTAGCCGTAGATAAACTCGACACCTTCATCTTCCAGAGCACGGGCGATCATCTCGCCACCGGATAATAATTCCACCTTATACCGCCTCCCAGCAGGGTGGCCACCCCTGGGCAGCCACGAATACACATTGCGACATCGGTAATGATGTCGCAGTACTTTTGACGGAGATTTCTGAAAATGCTCCGCTACCCTCGGCAACCGCTCTAACGTTACGCTCATGTGACGCACGCCCCACGGGGTGCGTTAAGCACACAAGCCCGTTGTCGGTCGCCCTGCGAGGTAGCGCAGTTTGGTGGCCACGGTGCAGTCCAATACGGACGACACCGGTGTCGGGGTCCCAAAGCAGCCTGGCAAACCTGGGGTCAGCCGGTAGGTGCAGAGGCCACAGTACGTGACATGCCCATTACCACTTCGAGGCCGCGTATTGTTCTCTGCTTGTGGACCTGTGTCAACTCCTGGAAATACACAGTTGCGCCATAGGGGCCCATGCGGTAGTTTTCAAGCTGACATCAGACTTTCTGGGGTAGCCATTGAAGATTCAGCCAACACACGCGCTTCTCGCCACAGTTTTGCTACTGGCAACGGCTGTGCTCGGACCGAGCGCGCTGGCTGAAAAGGGCTACTACAAGTGGGTCGACGTCCGTGGCAACCCGCACCACAGTGACCGGCCGCCACCCGCTGGCGTCGAATACGAATTTGTTTCCACCGATACTGGCATGCACCGCCGCGTCAGCGCGGAAGAGTCCCGCGCCAATGCCGAGAACGGTTCAATGGCGCCTGGCATGCCGCCACCGTCTGCGGCCGGCCCCAATGCCGCTGAAGAGCAGGTAAAGATTGAAAAAGACCCGGCCCTGTGTGACCAGGCCAAGGCCAATCTGGACACCCTGAACTCGAAGGCGCGGGTGCGCATTCGCGATCCCGACGGCACCATTCGCTACCTGACCCAGGAAGAGAAGAATGTGCAGCGGCAAAAGGCCAACGACATGATCACGGTGCACTGCAACTCATAAAGCTGCTCTTTATAGGACCGCTCTTTATAAGACCGCTACGGATCACGCCCTGTAAGCAATTCCGAGGTGCGTAGTCGGCCTCCTTGCTCATTATAAGACCGCTAGGGATCACGCCCTGTAAGCAATTCCGAGGTGCGTAGTCGGCCTCCTTGCTCTTTATAGGACCGCCAGGGATCTCGCCCTGTAAGCAATTCCGAGGTGCGTAGTCGGCCTCCTTGCTCATTATAAGACCGCTAGGGATTACGCCCTGTAAGCAATTCCGAGGTGCGTAGTCGGCCTCCTTGCTCTTTATAGGACCGCCAGGGATCACGCCCTGTAAGCAATTCCGAGGTGCGTAGTCGGCCTCCTTGCTCTTTATAGGACCGCTAGGGATCACGCCCTGTAAGTAATTCCGAGGGGCATAATCGACCTCCTTGCTCCTCTTAACCGCTGCTTTATGCGGCCTCTTCACTTGAGAATACTGCGGCATTCCCCTCCAGGCTGGCGTGGATTGCCGTGCCGGGCGGGAACTTGCCGGCCAGTATGTCCTGGGCCAGCGGATTCTCCAGCTGTTGCTGTATAGCCCGCTTCAGCGGTCGCGCCCCGTAGACGGGATCAAAACCGACCTCCACCAAGTTATCCAGCAAGGCCTCATCAATTTCCAGCGTCAGTTCGCGCTCCTGCAAGCGCTGCAGCAAACCGGCCAACTGAATATGGGCAATACCGCGTATCTGCTCCCTGGCTAGCGGATGGAATACCACCGACTCATCAACCCGGTTGATAAATTCCGGTCTAAAGTGCGTACCCACCACCCCCATGACCGCTGCTTTCATCGCCTCGTAGTCGCCGCTCTGCGCCAGCTCCTGGATCAGGTCTGAGCCCAGGTTGGAGGTCATAACAATCACCGTGTTGCGAAAATCAACCGTACGGCCCTGGCCATCGGTCAGGCGGCCATCGTCCAGCACTTGCAGCAGGATATTGAACACATCCGGATGGGCTTTCTCTACCTCGTCCAACAGCAACAGCGAATAGGGACGACGCCGCACCGCTTCCGTCAGGTAACCGCCCTCTTCGTAGCCCACATAGCCCGGGGGCGCACCTATCAGTCTGGCTACCGAATGTTTTTCCATGAACTCCGACATGTCGATGCGCACCATGGCCTGTTCGGAATCAAACAGAAACTCCGCCAGCGACTTGCACAACTCAGTCTTGCCGACCCCGGTCGGCCCCAGGAACAGGAAGGAGCCGTTGGGTCGATTGGGGTCAGACAGTCCGGCGCGGGAGCGACGTACGGCATTGGCCACGGCCTGCACCGCTTCATCCTGGCCCACCACGCGCTGGTGTAGGGCCTCTTCCATGCGCAACAGCTTCTCACGGTCGCCCTCCAGCATCTTCGATACCGGGATCCCGGTCCAGCGGGAGACCACTTCAGCCACCTCCTCATCGGTCACCTTGTTGCGCAACAGGGTCTTCTCTGCCGTCTCCGCGCGGTCCGCTTCCTCGAGCTGCTTTTCCAGCTGCGGGATAGTCCCGTATTGAAGCTCGGACATGCGGGTCAGGTCATTGGCGCGACGGGCGAACTCCAACTCCGTGCGCGCCTGCTCAAGCTGACCACGGATGTCGGCCGCACCTTCCAGGGTCGCCTTCTCCGCTTTCCAGATTTCCTCCAGATCGGCAAATTCCCGTTCCAGCTCCTCAATTTCTGTTTCCAGTAGCTGTACCTGTTTCCTGGCCGCACTGTCCTTGTCCTTCTTCACCGCTTCGCACTCTATTTTGAGCTGGATCAGGCGCCGCTCCAGCCGGTCCATGGCTTCAGGTTTGGAGTCGATTTCCATGCGGATACGACTGGCGGCTTCATCCACCAGGTCGATGGCCTTGTCGGGCAATTTTCGATCGGTAATGTAGCGTTGCGACAATTTGGCCGCCGCAATGATAGCGCCATCGGTGATATCCACCCCGTGATGTACTTCATAGCGCTCCTTGAGACCGCGGAGAATGGCAATGGTGTCTTCCTCGTTGGGCTCGTCCACCAGCACTTTCTGGAAGCGTCGTTCCAGCGCTGCGTCTTTCTCAACGTACTGCCGATACTCGTCCAGCGTGGTGGCCCCAACGCAGTGCAGCTCACCCCGGGCCAGCGCCGGCTTGAGCATATTACCGGCGTCCATGGAGCCCTCTGCCTTGCCGGCGCCAACCATGGTATGCAACTCGTCGACGAACAGGATAATGCGCCCTTCCTGCTTGGAAAGTTCATTCAGCACCGCCTTCAGGCGCTCCTCAAACTCACCGCGGAATTTTGCGCCCGCCAACAGGGACCCTAGATCCAGCGACAAAATACGCTTGTCACGCAGGCTTTCGGGTACCTCGCCATTGATGACCCGCTGCGCCAGACCCTCAATAATTGCGGTCTTGCCCACGCCCGGCTCACCAATCAGCACCGGGTTGTTCTTGGTGCGGCGCTGCAAGACCTGGATGGTGCGGCGAATTTCATCGTCACGTCCGATCACCGGGTCCAGCTTGCCCTCTTCCGCCTGGGCGGTCAGGTCGATGGTGTACTTGTCCAGCGCCTGGCGCGCTTCTTCAGCTTCCGGGTTGTTCACAGTCTCGCCTCCGCGCAGGTTTTCGATGGCCTGGTTCAGGCCCGATTCAGTGGCTCCAGCAGCCTGTAACAGCTCTGCCCCCGGCCCGCCAACAGCCAGCAGGGCGAGCAGCACCATTTCACTGGAAATATAGGCGTCACCGCGTTGCTGTGCCAACTTGTCCGCCTGGTTCAACAATCGCACGGCATCGTTAGACAAATGTATATCACCGGCCCCACCGGTGACCTGGGGCAAGGCGGCGAAGGCGCGCTCGGTGGCCGCCAGCAAAGCATTGACGTCGACACCGGCTGCGCTCAACAATGGCCGGCAAACACCACCGTCCTGTTGTAACAGCGCCAACAGCAGGTGCACTGGCTCAATAAAGTTGTGATCCTTGCCCACTGCCAGGGATTGTGCATCTGACAGTGCCATTTGCAGCGGGTTGGTTAATTTGTCCATTCTCACAAGAAAAGTCCTCCTGCTCACTGGTCGTCGCTTGCAACAGTAGAGCTTGCGTTGAGGACATAAATGGGGTCAGAAGACCTTATTTCAAGTAGGTGAATAGCCCGCTGGACCAGCTCTAGCCGACCTGGTCAAACCAGATCATTGAGGCGATTCGCCCTGCGGCCGCCCCATCTCGGCGAAAAGAGTGGAAACTGGCTGGATCCGACCAGGTACAGAGATCCCCACCAAATACCTGCTCTACACCCAATCCCTGCAGGCGCAGACGCGCCAGCGCCGGCAAGTCCGCCAGAAACTTGTCCCCGCGGGGCAGGAAACAGGCATCAAGCCCGGCGCTGCCGGGGCCTGACGGGCCAGCCAGCAAGGCCTCACGTACTTCAGCCCCCACCTCGTAGGCCGGCTGGCTGATGGCCGGGCCGATCCAGGCCATTAGCTGGGTCGCTGCTGACTCCATGCCGACCACACAATTTTCTATTACACCCGCCGCCAGACCACGCCAACCAGCATGCACCGCCGCCACCTCAGTACCTGCCAGATTGGACAGCAAAATTGGCAGGCAATCAGCGGTGACTATCCGGCAACCAAGTCCGGCACGACGGCTCAACACGGCATCTGCAGCCAGGGGTTCCGTGGCGGCGGCAGCTTGCTCCGCCGTTACCAGCACCGTACCGTGAACCTGCTTGATAGGGGGCAGCCTTGGGCAGAAGCCCGCTGGCAGGGCATCAGTTGCTACCTGCCGGGTTGTACACAGCGCAGTGACTGCTTCCGGGGCCGGCCAATCCGGGTAAATATACTGAGCTGTCATCAAAGCACCCGATCAAACTCTCGCAGACATTGAATCAGCTCCACCATGTCGTCGGGCAGCGGCACCGCCCACTCGCAGGGCCGACCATCTGCCGGGTGATTGAGGCCAAGTCGACGCGCATGCAGTGCCTGGCGTGGGAAACCGCGCAACATGTCGATAAGCTCCGGAGCCGCACCCTTGGGAATGCGCGGTCTGCCGCCGTACTGCGGGTCTCCAATAAGAGGGTGATGTTGATGTGCCATGTGTACGCGAATCTGGTGCGTGCGCCCGGTCTCCAGGCGCACTGCGATCAGTGTGTGATTGGCAAATCGCTCTTCCACGGTGTAGTGGGTCACCGCTGGTTTACCGCCGGTATGCACCACGGCCATTTTTTTGCGCGCCCGCGGATGCCGGCCAATAGGCTCATCAATACGGCCTCCACCGGTCATGGCACCCAGGCAAGCGGCGGCGTATTCGCGTTTAACCGTGCGCGCCTGCAACTGCTCCACCAACTGGGTGTGGGCCCGCACTGACCTTGCAGCAACCATCAAACCCGAGGTCTCGCGGTCAAGCCTGTGCACAATACCTGCTCGCGGCAGCGCGGCTAATTCCGGATACAGGTGCAACAGTGCATTGACCAGGGTGCCATCGCTGTGACCGGCAGCCGGATGTACCACCAGGCCGGCGGGCTTGTTGAGCACGATAATATCGGCATCGTCGTGGACGATGTCCAGTGCTATCGCCTCTCCCTGCCAACTCACCTCGTTTTCCAGCTCGGCTTCCAGCGTCAGCAGCGCACCGCCGCTGACCTTGTCGCGCGGCCGTCGCAACTCACCGTCTACCATGAGGGCACCCTTGCGAATCCAGCCCTGCAGCCGGGAACGTGAGAAATCGGGAAATAGCTCCGCGGCCACCTGGTCGAGCCGCGCACCATGTTGTTGCGCGGTCACTTCGGCTTGCTGTTTGATCTGTTCCGGCATGGCTTAACAGCCGCTCCTGTGGTTAAATACGCAGCCTTCAGACCGCCCAAACACAGATCATGTTAGCACGCCCCATCAGCCCCAATACGGACCAGATTAGCTCAAGCCCTGCACAGCCGCGACGCAGCCTTTACCTGCTGCTGGCAGGCCTGCTGTTGCTTGCACTGGCGGCCTGTTCCGGCAACGAAGAACTGGAGCTGCCACCGGGCGCAAACTCTTCTGAATACGAGCTCTACCAGGAATCCCAGCGCTACCTGCGCAATCAGAACTATGACCTTGCCGTGCAGGCCTTGCAGCTATTGGAGTCCCGCTTTCCCTTTGGCCGCTACGCGGAGCAGGCCCAGCTTGAGTTGATCTATGCGCACTACAATAACTATGAACCCGAGGCCAGCATCGAGGCCGCGGATCGCTTCATCCGCCTGCATCCGCAGCACCCGAATGTGGATTACGCCTATTACATGAAAGGCCTGGCCGCCTATAGCCAGGACGCCGCGATATTTGATCGCTACCTGCCGCGCGATATCACCAAGCGGGATACCGGCTACGCACGCGAGGCCTTTGCGGAATTCGCCCAACTGCTGGCGCGCTTTCCGGACAGCCCCTATGCCAATGATGCCCGGGCGCGCATGATACACCTGCGCAACATGCTGGCCCGCTCAGAGATCAATATCGCCAACTATTATTTCCAGCGCGGTGCCTACCTGGCCGCCACCAACCGGGGACGCTACGTGGTGGAGAACTTCCCACAGACCCCCGCCGTCGCCGATGGCCTGGCGGTAATGGTACAGGGCTATACGCTGCTGGGACTGGACCAGTTGGCGCAGGATTCACTGGATGTGTTGGTGTTGAACTACCCCAATCACCCCTCGGTTGACAGCAATGGACAGTTCATCAGCAGCTATCGCGCCGAGGGTATCAAACGCTCCTGGATTAATGAGGCGACGCTGGGGCTGGTCGACAAACCGCGGCCACCTGAATTCAATAATCGCCCCAAAGACGGCTCATTATAAGCTTGTCGCGAGGCGACTAGTCCCCTATTTTCCAGGCCGAGGTGATCGGGTAACGACGATCACGACCAAAGCCACGCTGGGTTATGCGCACGCCAATTGGCGCCTGCCGACGCTTGTACTCGTTAAGATCAACCAGGCGTATTACCCGTTCAACCTCGTCGCGTCGCATCCCCTGGGCAATTATCGCCTCGGCACTCATATCCTCTTCGATATAAAGCTCCAGGATGCGGTCCAGCACATCGTAGGCTGGCAGGCTGTCTTCGTCTTTCTGGTCCGGGGCCAGTTCCGCAGATGGGGGGCGTTCGATGACCCGTTCCGGTATCACCGGCCGCAGGCTGTTGCGATAGCGTGACAGCTCGTAGACCACCGTCTTGGGAACATCTTTCAGTACATCAAAACCACCGGCCATATCACCGTAGAGGGTGGAATAGCCCACGGCCATCTCGCTCTTGTTACCGGTGGTCAGCACCAGGTAACCCTTCTTGTTGGAGATAGACATCAGCAACACACCACGACAGCGTGCCTGCATGTTCTCTTCGGTAGTATCGGCCTCTGTGCCGGCAAACTCATCCGCCAGGCTGGCCATAAATGCCTCGTATACTGACTCTATCGAAATTACCTTGTGACTCACCCCCAACAAGCGACTCTGCTCGGCGGCATCCTCAACGCTCATCTGCGCGGTGTAGCGAAACGGCATCATCACCGCCTCTACCCGCTCTGGACCCAGGGCATCTGCCGCCACGGCCAGGGTCAGGGCGGAATCTATACCGCCGGACAGTCCCAACACCACACCGCGAAAACCGTTCTTGTCGACGTAGTCGCGCACTCCCAACACCAGTGCCTGGTAGATGCTGGCGAGCGGAGCAAGCTCTGCCTCGACAGCCGCCGCCTGCAGTCGACAGTGCTCACCGTCCCAACTGGCAGCAACTGAAAGCCGGCTCTCCACATAGGCTGGCGCTCTCGCCAGCAACTCTCCATCGGCCCCCACGGCGAAAGATCCACCGTCGAACACCAACTCGTCCTGGCCGCCCACCTGATTGACATACACAATTGGCAGCTGGCTGTCGCGAGCTTGCTGCGTCACCAGCCGCAGGCGCTGCTCGGGTTTACCGCGGTGAAATGGCGATGAATTTAGATTGAGAATTAATCGGGCTCCGGCGGCCGCGGCCGCGGCGACGGGCTCTGCCTCCCAGATATCCTCGCAGATACTGAGGCCTACCGGCACTCCGTGGATTTCGACCACGCAGGGCTCACTGCCGGCGGCAAAATAGCGCTTCTCATCGAATACCTGATAGTTGGGTAAACACTGCTTGGCATACTCGGCGATCAACTCCCCGCCGTGGATGACCCCGGCCATGTTGTAGAGTTGGCCGTCGACGCAGCGCGGATAGCCCAGCACCAGGTAGCTGCGGCAATCTGTCGCACGGAGCTGGGCCAGCGCAGCGTCTACACGGCGTTCCATACTCGGTCGCAACAGCAGGTCCTCGGGCGGATAGCCGCACAGGGTGAGCTCTGGAAATACCACAACTGGCTTGCTGGACTCGGCCTCAGCGGCCGCCACAAGTTCCTGGATACGCGCAACATTTCCCTCAAAATCGCCGACCAGCGTATTGATCTGCGCCATGAAAATATCGAAGCCCGCCATGTATCCTGGTCCTCCTTGAAAGGGCGCCTATTGTCCAGTAATCCGGGTTCGTAAGCAAAGAAGCTAGCGGGTAAACTAGCAGCACAATGACAAGAGAAAACTCCAACGGAGACCGGCGGGCAATACAGAACCAGCCAATCCCTGCCCCGACCGATCAGCAGAACGTTACCCTGTTCCGCATCTACGTGGCCTACAGGTCACTGCTTTCCATTCTGTTACTGCTGGCACTGCTAACGACCGACACCCGCCAGTTAGTGGGCACACTGAATCCGCAGCTATATTTCATAGTCGCCTGCCTGTTTCTCGCCACCAACCTGGTGCTGCTGGCGCTTATACAGACTCGCTATATCAGCCGGCAGCCAGTGCTGTTCCTGGTATTTTTTGTCGACATTCTCACCATAACACTACTGGCGGATACCAGTGGCGGGATGTCCAGCGGCCTGCCGATTCTACTGGTGGCCACGGCAGCGGCCAGCGCCATACTAATCAACAGCGGCACTATCGCCACCTTGATCGCCGCACTCTGCGTGATCGCGATCCTGGCCGATACCCTGCGCCTGATCAACGAACAGGTTTTGAGCCTGAACAGTCTGCTGCCAGCGGGCCTGCTCGGCATGCTCATTTTCGCAGTATCTACACTGATCCAGCTTATCGTTCGGCGAGTCAGCGTCGCCGAGGCACTGGCGCGGCGACGCGCTGCAGATCTCTATGATCTGCAGCGACTCAACGAGCGGATCGTACAAAGCCTGCAAACCGGAATACTGCTGGTCTACACCAATGGCAGTGTGCGCATTATGAATGCCACCGCATCACGCCTGTTGGCGCCGGAGCGTAGCATGCCATTGACACAGGGGGGCCAATTAGCAGATTACAGCACTGAACTGGCCAGCCAGTTTGAGCACTGGCGCGAATCCGGCATACTGCTGTCCGAACCAATTCTGGTCAGCGAGGGCGCACCCATGATCATTGCCAACTTCCGCGCCCTGCGCGCCTCGGGAGATGGCGACGCGCTGGTATTTATTGAAGACTACACACCGGTAACGCAGCAGGCCCAGTCACTGAAGCTGGCGTCACTGGGACGCCTCACCGCCAGTATCGCGCACGAAATCCGCAACCCCCTGGGCGCCATTAGCCACGCCGCGCAATTGCTGGGTGAGTCGTCCGAGCTGGTAGAGGATGATATGCATATGGCCGAAATCATCCAGCAACACACCCGGCGTATGAATGCGATCATCGAAAATGTCATGCAGATCAGTCGTCGCCAGGCTCCCAGCCCACAGCGACTGGCATTGAAAGGCTGGTTAGAGAACTACCTGCAAGAATATCGCGCCGGCCAGCGCCAGCAGGCTGGGATAGAGCTCAAGACTGGAGACGACCAGGTCGAGATAATATTCGATCCCGAGCACTTACAGCGGGTACTGGGCAACTTGCTGGATAACGCGCTGCGCCATAGCGAAATGGCTACCGGCAGCGCCACTGCGCGGATTGTGGTGGTAGCGGACAATGTATCGCAACGCTGCCTGATCGACGTGATCGATCAGGGCGGCGGGGTTACAGAATCGGAACAGGCAAAATTGTTCGAGCCATTTTATACTACCGTGGCACAAGGCACGGGGCTGGGATTATTTCTTTCCAAGGAGCTGTGTGAAATCAATAATGCTACCCTTAGCTATCGGCCAACCAAGGATCAGGAGAGCTGTTTCAGAGTTGCGATTGCGCAACAATACTGAATGAAGCAACCAGAATGACAGGACAGACCGTACTCATCGTCGACGACGAGCCGGATATCCGGCAACTGCTTGATATCACACTCAGCCGCATGGGCCTGCATACGCTGTCGGCTGCAGACCTTACAGCCGCCAAGTCGCTGCTGGCGGAAAATCAGGCCGACCTGTGCCTGACCGATATGAAACTTCCTGATGGCAACGGCATCAGCCTGGTCGAGCACATACAGCTGCACCACCCCCATACACCGGTGGCCATGATTACCGCCCATGGCAGCGTTGAAACCGCGATCACGGCGCTGAAAGCGGGCGCCTTTGACTTCATTAGCAAACCGATCGAGCTGGATCGGCTGCGAACCCTGGTCAGCAATGCGCTCAAGCTGGAGGAGGCCGGCGAGGCCACCCAGGGCGCCGAGAACACACTCATCGGAGAAACCGCCGCAATCACAGACCTGCGCTCACAGATCAGCAAGCTGGCGCGCAGCCAGGCGCCGGTCTATATCAGCGGCGAATCCGGTAGTGGCAAGGAAATTGTCGCACGCCTGATTCACTCGCGCGGGCCGCGCAACAGCGGCCCGTTTATCCCGGTTAACTGCGGCGCAATACCGCCCGAACTGATGGAGAGCGAACTGTTCGGACACAGCAAGGGCAGCTTTACCGGCGCTACCGATGACAAGGCTGGCCTATTCCAGGCTGCCCGTGGTGGCACCCTGTTCCTCGATGAAGTCGCTGATCTACCGCTGCCGATGCAGGTTAAGATGTTGCGCGCTATCCAGGAAAAGGCAGTGCGACCGATCGGCGCATCCAATGAGGTGGCAACCGATGTGCGCGTGTTGAGCGCCACCCACAAGGACCTCGCTGAGGAGGTTGCCGACAACCGCTTTCGCAGTGACCTGTACTACCGCATCAATGTGATCGGCCTGCATGTACCGAGCTTGCGCGAGCGCACCGAGGATATTCCGCTATTGGCCGATTTCCTGTTACAGCGCCTGGCGACGGCCACGGAGCAGGAGCGGCACCAGCTGTCTGACGGTGCGCTGGCGGCCCTGCAGACCTATCCCTTCCCGGGCAACGTCAGGGAGTTGGAGAACATATTGGAGCGCGCCTGCACCCTCAGCAACGGCTTAACGATTGAGATCAGTGACCTCAAGTTGCCCAATGCAGCCCAGGCACCGACACCGGGCGCCGGCCAGTCTTCGCAATCAGGCCAGGCCAGCCACGCGCCGTTGGAAGCGGCATTCGGCAACCTCGATGAGTATCTGGAGAACATAGAAAGGGATGTGTTGACCCGGGCCCTGGAGGAATCTCGCTGGAACAAGACGGCGGCGGCCAAGATCCTCGGCATTAGTTTCCGTTCGCTGCGTTACCGGCTGAAGAAGCTGGGCCTCGAGGAATAAGCACAACTTGCGCTGATCAGTTGGAATCCAGTCCAGCCGGCCGCCGGCAGACAGCTAGACTTACCTCCAAAGTGAATTTAATGGTGGACAGTCGGCATGGCCAGGGACAGGCGCCGCTGCGGCTTCAGCTTGATCGAATTATTGCTGGTGACAGCGCTGGTCGCATTGCTGGTTAATACCGGGGGAGGCATGTATTCCCTGTTGGAACGCCAGCGCAGCTACGTCACGGTCCTGGAATTACGGCGCATGATCAATTACGCCCGCTCCGAGGCGGTACACCGGGAGACCCGGGTAACCCTCTGCGCCATTGCCAGCGATGGCCGCTGCCAGCGGCACTGGAGCGGGCGCGAAATTGCCACCTTTGTCGACGCCAACCGCAATTACCAACTGGACCCGGGGGAAGCCATACGCCAGGTATACTGGCCCGATGAACGCGGGAAGTTGGTGTGGCGCGCCGCCCTGCGACGACGCTATCTGGTGTTCAATCCCGGCGGCGACACTGCGCAGAACGGCAGCTTTATACTGTGCCAAAAAAAACGGGGGTCGCCCATTGCACAGGCCAGGCGCGGGGCCGACGTGGTGGTGGTAGTAAACCGCGGCGGACGCAATTATGTAGCGGAACCAGGCTCCAGGTCATGCGCCTGAAGCGACTCCAGCCTGCCTGTCAGTCCTTGCTTAGTGTCGGCGCGGAGGGTGACTCATATACTTCCATGAGCTTACCGTCGGCGCGAACCTTGATAACCCAGTATTTACCCACCTGGCTGGCGTCGAATACATAATAAGTTTCATCGTCACTCTTCAGTTTCTGGGTAATGCGCACAAAGTAAGCGCCGGGCCTGGCTCTTTTCGCCGTCACTGCCACCCGCTCGGGGACCGCCGCCAGGGCCACGACTTTATCGCCGCTTAGTTGCTTGCTATCGCCGTCATCCGCCTCGGCCATGGCCATAAGCGGTAGTAATAACAGCAGCCACAGAATTTTTCGCATTGCACTAATCATTGGTCTTCCTCCGCCCGCCAATAGCAGGCTCAAACATCAATTCCAGGTATTCTCGCCAGTATCAATAGAACCGTTGTTGTTCTTGTCGTGGAAACGCTGGCCGAGAGAGTTCACCTCCAGGTAACCACTGCCAACCTGTGAGGAACCCGAGGCGGGCGTCGCCCGCAGGGTATAAGCTGTAGCCGATGACGCCTGTATGGTCAGGTTGTAAGTGACCATATCCCCCTCAATCGTGCAGGTTGGAGGAAACAGGGTCCCCGCCGGAGCTCCCGTATCAGCACCGCTAACCGCTGCATCCAGGTAGCTGTAGTTAACGGCGTAATACTTGTCCATGGACTGGGCAAAGCCCAGCAGGGCAGCCTTGCACTCACCGACTCGAGTGTTCACCACCTGGGTGTTGTAGGCGGGTAACGCGATCGCCATGAGTATGCCCAGGATGACCAGAGCAATCATTATCTCGATCAAGGTAAAGCCCTGCTGTCGTTTTGTGTTCATGTACTACTCCTCAGTCTCCGGTCCTGCCGGCCTAGTTCTTGCGCCAGAAGGTCTTCACGATCCGGTCAGTATTGGGCGTATCTACCGGCGGTTTTTCTGCGCCGACAAACATATCACAGCCCGCACCGGTACAAACAATCACCGGCTCGTCAATAATACTGCTGGACTGCAGGGTCACACCGCGATCATCCTCGGTGAGACCTGTAATGTCATCCCACTCGTTAACGGGGCTGGCATCTACCAGGTTCACCTGGTACACACGCGACACACCGGCAGCCGGTGAGCAGCGACTGGTGGCCGCCGCGGGGTTCGGCTCGTAGGTCGTGAAAGTCACCGTGTTCTTAAAGGTCAGCGGCGTACTCAGGATCTTTTCACCGTTGCGCGGCATATCGAAGAACCAACCCTTCGCGGCATCCAGCAGGGATACCGCACCGCTGACACCCTCACCAACATCGTTGTCTGTCGCATCATAAAGGTCAGACTCGAATAGCTTGGTGTAGGTGCTCGGGATAGTGAACACATCCGTTTGCCTCAGCATGTAGAAACGATCCGAGGTAGCTGTAGACAATGGGTGCGCCTGGTAGCCCGAACCGATAGTTACCGCCAACTCTGTCGAACCAGAATCATATATCAGCGCCACATCGGGGCCGTGGTAGAAACGACGATTGATATCGGCGTCATTGGTGGCCTCGGCAACACCCAGGTCGGCAATAACGCCGCCGGTAATCAGGTCGTCGATCTGCGCACCGTTATTGATATCGAAGCGCCACACCTGACCACCCATGTCACCGACAAAGATCATGTTGTCCTGGCCAGAGCTGGTGATATCCACCACCGACAGGTCAGCCGGTATGGAGTACAGCATTTCATCGTAGTCCTCGTTGAAACTGGTGCCATTGCCACCCTTCCAGATGAGGTCACCGGTAACCGCATTGACAATAAAGATTGCCCGGCCCATGTCATCGGCGGCACGAATCGCGGTGTCGTCCTGGTCGGGATCGTAGCCGCCGGCAAAGTACAGTACATCCGTGGCGGTGCCATCGATGTCGATATTACCCAACACCGGCTGTGACCAGGTCTCACCCAGCTCTGCGAAATCACCGCTGCCGCCGGTAATCTGCCACATCACCGTGGGATTATCCCGATCGGTAACATCCAGGGCGTAGTAGTTGCGACCACCGCGACGCTGGCCGAAGTAAATGCGCACGAACTCATCGGTGCCACTGATCGTGCCATTACCATTGGCATCACTTACCCAGGGGGTCACACTACCGTCGATACCATAGAGGTGTTCCTGGGTACTGCTGTTATTGCGCAGCACAATCTGGTCATCCAGCTTGTCCTCGGGAATAAAGGCGAACTGTTCCACGCCAGTGCCCGAATTGACCGCTTCCAGGGCACCGCTGTTGGTGCCAAAGAACACGGTAATATCCGGATTTGCCTCGGTACCACCGTAGGTCACCGCAATCGGCTTGGAGTGCAGCGGATCACCAATAATATAACGGTTCTCTGCCGTAACCGAGTCTTCGTCCTCATCGTCGACATCCTTACCGGTCACCCAATCGATGTGTGCGTCAAATTCCGTGTCTGACATGCCGGTTGTGTTAAACATGGCCTTGGTCAGGTTGGTATTGGAGTTTGACAGCGCATTGGCTGCATTGGACAGGTTGTCGCTCGCCGACCCCGCGTAATAGGTATACACGTTGCGCGAGCTATAGAGAGGCATCTTGGAGTTGGCACCACCCAGTTGCACCTCGGGGCCGTCCGCCACGCCACCCCAGGCACTCTGGGCCGTATCGGTGAAGAAGCCGGTCTGGGCGTTGATGGCCTCGACACCCGCAGTAGATGAGAAATCAATCACTGCGTTGTCGCTGGCGCGCAGACGATACTTCTTCAGGTTACCGGGCCAGGACGGTGTGTCGTCCGGACGGAATACCGCAAAGTAAATTTCCGCGCGGTGATTAAGCCGGTTGAACTGGTTAATCGCCGCTACAGGCGCCACGAAGGAGCTGTTGGTCTTGAGCACCTCGGTGAGGATGTTCTCAATCTCATCCACCAGGTCTGAAGCCTGGGTCGCCTCCTTGTATTGACCACCGCCCGCGGCGGCCACGTCCGCCAGCCACTGGCTGGAGAAGTTGAAGCCAATCGTGTGGGTGGTGATGACCTGCTTTTCCTTCAAGGGCGACTGGTCTTCAGTATTGAGATACTCCACCAGGTCCTTGACACAGTACTCACCAGAATTGGTCAAACCCGAGTTATCACAAGTCTCGCTACCGATAAAGGTATCGATCTTGGTTTGCGAGTGCGGCCGGTTAGCCTGACCATCAGTCAGCAAAATGATATGGCTGTTCTTCTGGCACCAGTCATTAATCGGCGTCTTGTACTGCGGATTACCGCCGCCGGATCCATCGATTTCCTCGTCATGGCAAGCCCAGGCGCCGAGATTATCCTCACTACAACCGGAGGGGCGATCAAAGGCATAGCTACCATCGACCATGGACTCAGCCACAGAAACTCTGGTGTAGGCGTGGGGGCCGCCGTCATTGGGGCCACCGCGCTTGCGGCCGTAGTCCACATCTCCGCCGGTGTAATACAGTGCCGCTTCATACAGCGTATCCTGGATCGGCGTATAGCCCTGGGTGTTAAGGCCGTCGACCACCTCGAGCAATTCGTCACGCACCAGGCGGATATCCGTCTCGGTACCGTCGTCGAGGAATTTTACAACCAGGCGCGGCGCGCGCACCGGGTCACGATCAAAAGTATCAGCCCGATAGCTGCTGCCGCTGGTCCTGCTCACACGGAAGGCCATATCGTTGCCCAGGCTCCAGCTGGTATGATTGACCGCAGCCTGCACCAGGTCCTTGATATCAGACGTACGGTAAGTCTGCACATCGACCCAGTTATTACTGAACGTCCAGTTGGTAGAGGTACCCCAGCTGCGATCATCAACCGTGCCGTTGGAACTGGTAAATGGCGCAGCGTCACCGGTATTTTCGACCTCAATCTTGATAGTCGCACCACCGGAGTAGTCATACTTGGCCACAAATTCGATATAGGCCTCTTCGATCGTGGTACTTTCCGGCAGGTTCAAGTCTGCGAAACGCAGTCCCACGTGATTGGTACTGCTATCGAAATCATAGTCACTGGAAGTGGTGGAGATTTCAGTACCCTTTTCCTCCACGTCATCCATGGTATTGGTAATCTGTCGACTCAGGGTGGCACGGGCACAGGAGCTGCCCGGGACGACAGTGGAGTCGTCGTATTGCACACGCAACACCGGCTGCAGGCCATTATTGGCCTCGCGGGCCCAGGCCTGACGCAGTCCCTCAGTACCCTCGATGATGAAGGCCATATCATCGCCACCACACCAATCGGTGAGATTGACGATCTCCTGAACTACATCCTTCAGGTCAGGGGTGGTCTTGGTCTGATTGCTCGTATCCCAGCTTTCGATAGAGTCCCACTTGCTATAAGCAGTGGTTTTGGTACGGGTCGAGATCTTGTTGCTGGTAGAAAACGCTGCCGGAGAATCGTTGGATTCACCATAAATAGCGAGGCTGGTCGCCTCCCCGGAATCTGTCTGACCCACGGTGAAGTCGATATAGGCGCTGCTCACGGTGACACCCTTCGGTACGTTGACACCCTGGAAACGCAAGCCGGTTAATCCGACTTTTTGCGACGGCGGCGGGCCGACATAGTATTCAACGGTCAGGGTAGGTGAAAAATCACCGCGACCCGCAGACTGCAAGTCGTGTTCCGCCACGCTGGTGGAACCACTACGACGCTCAAAAATAAAGGTCATATCCGACACATTGGTACCGTCGCCCTGCCAGTCAACATGGTCGACGATATCCTGCACGATAGGGGTCAGGCTGGGGCTTACCACGAAGGAGTTGCCGGCGGGGTTATCCAGGTCCCAGTTAACGCTGGAGGCCGTGCGGGTTCGCGAGCTGATGTTGTTATAAAGATCTGCAAACACCAGGGACTCACCAGACTCACCAGTGATAACCATCTCGGCGACGCCACCGGCGCCGACGTTATCTACCTTCATGGTGATAAAGGCGTTGGTAATCGTGGCGCCATCCGGCACCAGGGTGCCGGCAAAACGAAGACCTATCACATGAAGCCTGCTTGCATTGCCATCATCATGGGTAAATTCGAGGTCTGCATTGCCGCGCAACACGTTATCCCCGGACGTCATCCAGGTCATTTCCTCAGCATCGTCCAGTGCGTCACTTTGAACCTCACGAGTAAGCGTCGCAGCCGAGCCCACCGTCATTGTGACCATCTCCAGGCGCTGGCCATCAACGACCATACCGCCAGTGTCGGCCACCTGCTGGGCGTCGTCATTATTGTCAGACAGGATCGTGGTGACATCAGTAAAGCCCGCTATCGTCTGGTTGACGTTGCGGTCGATATAGTCAACCTGGTACAACACCGGGCCACCCGGGTTGCTGAAGCGCATCATGCCAACATTCACGTTGTTGAGATTATTCAACAGGGTGCGCAGTGCTTCCTGCACGTTCTGCATCCGCGTCATGCCAGTGCCGGAGACGCTGTTGTTCATGGAACCTGAGGTATCCACGATAAACAACAGGTTCGGAGCCACGGCACCCGTGCCGGTGTCACCGAAGAAAATCTCGGTGTCGTCTGCCCAGACCGGCGAGATGCCGAACAGGGCGCAGACGAAGCTGGCGATGAAGTTTTTCTTGATCATATGAATGTTAAACATAGTTATATCCTCCGAGTATCTCAGACACTCAGTTCAAACTGGGGCCTTCAACATAGATGCCCTGTGTGTGAACACTGCTAATGTTAGTGTTGGCGCGCGACGCTGAGCCGATCACCTGGTAGTAATACGTTGCGATGCCACTGGCACCCTTGCGAATTGAGTAGCCAAGGGAGTTGGCATTGTTGATAAATTCGACCCTGGCCCCACCGGTCAACTCGGTGTCGTGGTCAAAGGTGTAGGCGGCGACAGGCCATGCGCCAGTACCCGCCAGGCCCACCGCGTAGGCGTCACTGATCAGGGTGAAATTGTCCAGCGACTCTTCAATCACCGCCTCGGCGGTCTGGAAGGTCAGTTCCTTCAGCTCGCGAGAGGTCGCCATCTTGCTCTCCAGATTACTGGTTTCCATGGCGGAAAAGCCGATAAAGGTAGTCACCAGCAGCATCAACAGGGAAACCAGTAGTACGGCGCCCTGCTGCCTGGCTGAAGTCTGTAATGTCCTGTTCATGATTCTGTTCATGAGATCTGTCCTGTACTTAATTGCGCAGCAATACGGTGCTTTGGAATACCCGTCGCAGGGTCATGTCACCGTTATGCGTTATTGTGGTACCGGTACTGTCAATGCTCTGGTCCAGCACCTGGTAGGCGGTGGTATCAGGCGTATCCAATACCATCTCAAAACTCTGCATCAGCAGGCCGACCCGCATACTGACGACCTGATCCATATCGAGGTTGGTCGCGTTAGCCGGTACGTAGCGCAGGTTGCCCGTGTTGAGCTCCTGGCCATAAAGAATTTCCATATACTCGACGCCTTCCACCATTTCATCTTCCTGGCCATTGAACAGCCGATAGAGGGCATATACTGGAATATTGGCCGCGGTACGAGTACGACCGGTATCACGCACGTACCAGGTCTTGTCAAAAAACTGCAACAATTGCGCGTCAACCGCGTAACCGGGGGAGATAGAGGTCGGACTATTGCCCGCGGCGCCGTAGGCGAAGGTGGTAGCCGAGCCATCACAGGCCGGGCTATTGGTTACCCGGAAAAGATGTGCGGTAACACAGCTGGCAATGATGACGCTCTCATTTTGCAAGATACAATCAGGGTTACTGGTTACCGACACTGCGGTGCTACTCGGGACCACTGGCGCCGCCAGTGTCGTGTTCAGTGAGCGGGAGTGCTGCAGGTTAATAACGTCACTGCCGATCCGGGCGGTGGTATTAATGGTGTTAAGCGCCGCAGGCAGTGTTGGCTCCCAACCGGAGGAGGGACGCTCCCAACCGAGGACGCCGGTCCAGCTGGCGCCGATTGACATAACATCCAGATTGGCATTGCCGCTGGTGCAGCCGATGTAGTTAGCGTCGCGAATATCAGATACCAGCATATCCAGCGCAATACGCCCGTTTTCCTGCAGGCGGGCCAGGGAGGTTTCCACCTGGGTGGAGTCCTTGTTGGCCAGGAATACATTGACCACACCGGCAATAAGGAAAATGCCGAGGCCCATGGCGACCATGAGTTCGATCAATGACATGCCGGTCTGTTTTTTCATCTGCCCCAACCCTCAGTTCATCGTGGCTCGAATACTAATCGAGCGAGTGACCATGGCGCGCGTAAGGTTGCCGGCGGTATCAAATTCACGGTCATTCCAGGAAATGACCGCGGTAAATTCATTGCTGGTGCCATCCCGCGTCAGGGTACCGACACCGTTCGGCAGAATGGGCCGATACTCGTCACGGTTTTCGACGTTGTAGAAGCCACTGGCCCATTCACGCAGGTCCTGCTGTGCCATCTGTGCCGGAGAGCAGCCGCCCGTGCTGCTTACACAGCTGGGCGATGCGGGAATAGTTGCGGTATTACTGGTATCGACGGCGTCATAGACCGTGGTGGTGCGATAACCGGTCGGATTGGCGCGCATGCGATCAAAGATATCCTGGGCCAAATACACAGCCTGGGAGCGCGCATAGGCGCTCTGGTTGGTCTGGAAGCTCACCATCTGCATCGCGGCAACGCCGAGAATACCCACGGTCAGCACCAGGGTGGAAACCAGCACCTCGATCAAGGTAAAGCCTGTTTGCGATCTTACGGGCATGCGCTTATCTCCGTACCATCGTCTTCATCCAATGTGCCATTTGCATCATCGTCCCCGGCCAAACGCGCCTGCCCGGAGAAATTCAAAATAACCGCACTGCTGCGACTGGCGTCGCCGTCTGAGCAGAGCACCAGGGTGCCCCGGTCCGAGGACATGCCGTCGTCATCAAAGCTGACAGCGCCGGCATCGGTAAAATTGCGACTGCGGATGGTAAGAGAACCCCCCGCAGCCTGGCCAACCCGGATCATTTGTTCAGTACCATTGACGTTGCCATCGTTGGCAACACCACCGGTGCCGGTGCCATCATCGACAAACACCAGCCAGCCTGATTCCCAGTTATCGGTATTACAGGTGGTCTGGTCGCTGGAAGAACAGGCGGATACGGTGGTTTGCAGGTTTACCGCTTCGCTGCGCGCCGTGCTCAACATGGTGAACATGCTGCCAAGTGCCGAGGACTGGCGGTTGCGGGAGATCATGTCCATAAAGCTGGGCCCGCTGAGACTGGCAATAATGGCGATGATGGCCATCGTTACCAGCAATTCCAGCAGGGTATAGCCGCGCATCACAGGGCTGCGCCTGCCAATCTGTGGCAGCTGTGCCCGGGGCGACTGAAGCTTTTGCTGTACCGCTGTGAACAAGGGATTACTCCCGCTTTATCAAATACAGCGCCAGAATAGCAACTGCACAGTAAACGCAAGCCAAAGCGGGGATAAACGGTTAAATCGGGGGACAAACGGTCAGGAAAAGCGGTTTTTTGTGACAGGGTTCCGTTTTGGAGCGGGCAGAAAACGCCAGAATTGGCGCCAGAAATGACCGAATCTAGTCTATTTGCTGGCTGGGAATACGCAGTTCCCGGGGCATGGAGAAGGTGATATTTTCCTCGCGCCCGGCCATTTCCAGCGGGTTCTCAGCACCGAGTTCGCGCAGGCCGGCGACCACTTGCTGCACCAGGATTTCCGGTGCCGAGGCGCCAGCGGTCACCCCAATACGCGACTTACCCTGCAGCCAGGCCGGGTCGATATCGGCGGCACTGTCAATCAGGTAGGCCTCTGCCTGCATGCGCATGGCCAGCTCGCGCAGGCGATTGGAATTGGAGCTATTGGGAGAACCCACCACCAGCACCAGGTCACATTCCTCCGACAACTGCTTGACCGCGTCCTGACGATTCTGGGTGGCGTAACAAATATCGTCCTTGCGCGGCCCCTCAATGGCGGGAAAACATCGCCGCAGCGCCTCTATCACACGCGCCGTATCGTCCATGGACAGGGTGGTCTGGGTGACGTAGGAAAGCCGTTGTGGGTCCTGCACCTGCAGTGTTTCCACCTGGGCCTCATCCTCTATTAGGTAGATTTCACCACCGGCGGCATGGTCGTACTGACCCATAGTGCCCTCCACCTCCGGGTGGCCGCGATGGCCGATCAAGACACATTCACGACCCTCGCGCGAATAGCGGGCCACTTCTATATGCACCTTGGTGACAAGCGGGCAGGTGGCATCAAATACCTTTAAACCCCGCTGTGCGGCCTCCTCTCGAACCGCCTGGGAAACCCCGTGGGCACTGAAGATAACTGTGCTGTCATCGGGAATTTCCGTCAATTCATCGACAAACACGGCGCCACGCTGGCGCAGGCCATCAACCACGAACTTGTTGTGCACCACCTCATGGCGCACGTAAATTGGGGCACCGAACACGTCCAGTGCCCGGTCGACAATGGCGATCGCGCGATCCACACCGGCACAAAAACCGCGAGGATTGGCCATTTTTATCGAGCGCTTCAATGCAGTTCCGCCGCTTCCACCCTGTGGATCAGCACGTCAAAAAGGATGGTACGACCGGCCAGGGGGTGATTGAAATCGACCATCACCTCGTCGTCCTCGATGCTGACCACCAGGCCGGGCACTTCGCCACCGCCGGCATCGGCAAAATAAAACATCAGGCCTATTTCCAGTTCCACATCATCATCAAACTGGTCCAGCGGCACGGCCTGTACATTGCTGTCATTGGGCATACCGAAGGCGTCTTCAGGTTCCACGCTATAGATGTGGCGCTCGCCGGCGGACATGCCGAACAAAAGTCGCTCGAAGCCAGGCAACAAGCTGCCATCGCCAATCACGAAATCCACCGGCTCGCCGCTAAAATTTGAGTCAATTTCAGAGCCATCCTCGAGACTGAGGGAGAAATTCAGGAATACCCGGGTTCCCTCGCTCACTGGCACTACTATCTCATTCATGCTTCTTGCCTCACTCGCCGGGCCTGGATAATCGCATCCAGTATCATCAGGCCGGCACCCACGCTCACGGCTGAATCAGCCACATTGAAGGTCGGAAAATAATAGGGGCCGTAGTGTACCGAGATAAAATCCACCACATGCCCCAGCGCCAATCGATCCCAGAGATTGCCGATGGCGCCGCCCAGGATCAGGCTCAGGCTCAGCGCCAGCAGTACTTCACCGCGATGCAGCCGCGCCAACCACACGCAGATGACAATGCTGGCCAGCAAGGCAATGCCACTGAAAAACCAGCGCTGCCAGCCACCGGCATCACTCAGGAAGCTGAATGCAGCCCCTTCATTGTACTGCAAAGTCATATTCAGCACCGGCAGCCACTGCTGCGGACGCCCGTAATCTAGATGCGCCAGGGCCAGGCCCTTGGTCCACTGGTCCAGCAGCAGCACCAGGCCAGCCAGGGCCAGCCACAAGAGCAAACGTCCCACGTCAGGCAAAGTGACGCTCCTCACCGGCGCCATCCACGTTCTCAAGGCAGCGGCTACAAAGACCTGGATGCGCGGCATGCGTGCCCACATCGGGACGCCGGTGCCAGCAGCGCTCACATTTCTCGTAGTCGCTGACGCGCACCTGCAAGGCCAGGCCCTCGATCTCTGTGGCCGCCGCATCTGCAGGCGCAGCGGACAATGCCTCCACGCGGGCTTCCGAGGTAATCAATACGAAGCGCAGTTCATCGCCGAGCTGCTGCAGCTGCTCCGCCAGGCCAGCGTCACAATACAGGCTTACCTCCGCATCCAGACCACCTTTCAGCAATCCCTGGCTACGCTGGTTCTCGAGCTCCCGGTTGACCGCGTCGCGCACGGAAATCACACGGTCCCAGAAGGCCGAATCCAGGGCCTGTGCGGTCGTCGCCGTCGACAGGCCTTGATACCAGAGCGCCAGGAACACCGAGTTCTCGCGCTCTCCGGGCAGGTTCTCCCATATTTCCTCGGCGGTAAAACTGAGAATGGGTGCGATCCAGCGCACCAGGGCCTCGGCCACATGGTAGAGCGCGGTTTGCGCCGAACGCCGGGCCAGGCTGTCAGACTGGGTCGTGTATTGGCGGTCCTTGATGATATCCAGGTAGAAACCGCCCAGCTCAGTCACGCAGAAGTTATGCAACTTCTGGTAAATGACATGGAAATTGTACTGCTCATAGGCATCGATTATTTCCGCCTGCAAACGCGCCGTGCGCTCGATGACCCAGGCATCCAGCGACAAGAGCTGCTCTGCCGGCACACTGTCGCGCCCGGGTTCAAAGCCGTTCAGGTTGGACAGCAGGAAGCGCGCGGTGTTGCGAATCCGGCGGTAGGAGTCGGAGGTACGCTTGACGATTTCATCCGAGTAGGCAATTTCGCCGCGATAATCGGTGGCCGCCACCCACAGCCTGATAATGTCCGCGCCCAGTTCGTTCAAGGCCTTGCGCGCACTCACCACATTGCCCAGCGATTTCGACATCTTGCGGCCATCGCCATCGACGGTGAAACCGTGGGTCAGCAGCGCCTTGTAGGGGGCTTCTCCACTGGCGCCAATACTGGTCAGCAGGGACGACTGGAACCAGCCACGATGCTGGTCGGAGCCCTCCAGGTATAAATCGGCGGGGAACTGCAAGCCCCCACGCTGGCGCAGCACGCAGGCGTGGGTAACCCCGGAATCAAACCAGACATCCAGGGTGTCAGTCACCTTGTCATACTGGTCGGCATCGGCCCCCAGCAAGTCCTCCGGCTCCAGCTCAAACCAGGCATCGATGCCGCCCTGCTCAACTTTCAACGCCACCTGCTCGATCAGGGCTGCGCTATCCGGATGCAGGTCGGCGGTTTCCTTGTGCACAAACAGGGTGATCGGCACCCCCCAGGTGCGCTGCCGTGAGACGCACCAGTCAGGACGGTCGACTAGCATGGACTCGATGCGATTGCGGCCCCAGTCGGGGGTGAACTGCACCTCTTCCACCGCTGCCAGTGCACTCTGCAACAGGCCCGCCTGCTGCATACTGATAAACCACTGCGGCGTTGCCCGAAAAATAATCGGGCTCTTGTGGCGCCAGCAATGGGGATAGGAATGCTGGTAAGGTTCTACGAAGAGCAAGGCGCCCCGCTCCCGCAGCAACTCGACAATGGCATCATTGGCCTTATTGATATGCTGGCCGCCGAATATCTCGGTATCGGGCAGGTAGACACCGTTGCCACCCACCGGGTTGAGAACCTCCAGGCCATATTTGAGGCCGACCACGTAATCGTCGTGACCGTGGCCCGGGGCGGTATGCACGGCGCCGGTACCCGCCTCGGTGGTGACGTGTTCGCCGAGAATAATTGGTAGCTGTCGCTGGTAGAACGGGTGCTGCAGTAACTGCCCTTCCAGTGCCGCACCGACGCAGACACCGGCGACCGTGAAATCCTGCCAGGCGATACGCGCGCAGACCGCGTCTACCAGGTCCCGCGCCAGCACCAGCGCCTGCTCACCATTGACCACCAGCGCATACTCCAGACTCGGGTGCAGGCTGACCGCAAGGCTGGCGGGCAGGGTCCAGGGTGTTGTGGTCCAGATCGGCACAGCCACGCTACCCGGATTCGACTCCACGCCGAAGGCGGCCAACACCGCCTCCGGATCCAGCGCCTGGTAGGCGACATCAATGGCCGGTGAGGTCTTGTCCTCGTACTCCACTTCCGCTTCCGCCAGCGCCGAACCGCAGTCCAGGCACCAGTGCACCGGCTTGGAACCCTTGTGCAAATGGCCATTGTCGATGATCTGGCCGAGGGTGCGGATGATATTGGCTTCAAAGCCGAAATCCATGGTGAGGTAGGGCTTGTCCCACTCACCCAGCACACCCATGCGCACAAAATCCTCGCGCTGCGCGTCGACCTGGCCGGCGGCATACTGGCGACATTTGTCGCGGAATTCGTGGGCGCTGATCTTGACCCCGGGTTTGCCGACCTTCTTTTCTACATTGAGCTCAATCGGTAAGCCGTGGCAATCCCAACCCGGCACATAGGGTGCGTCAAAGCCCGCCAGCGTCCGCGACTTGACCACGATATCCTTGAGGATCTTGTTGGCCGCGTGGCCTACATGCAGCTCCCCGTTGGCGTAGGGAGGTCCGTCGTGCAGGATATATTTCGGCTGGCCGGCCCGGGCCTCACGAATCTGCCCATACAGGTCCTGCGCCTGCCACTGGGCCAGGCGCTTTGGCTCCCGCTGGGCCAGGCTGGCCTTCATCGGGAACTCGGTGTGTGGCAGGTTCAGTGTACTTTTGTAATCACTCATAGTTTGTCGAATCTAGTTGGAAGAACTTGCGCCCGTGGGCGATATCCTTGTGTATCTGGGTTTGTAAATCGTCCAGGGAATCAAACTTCTTCTCCTCCCTGATTTTTTCCCGAAAAGTCACAGCCAGGCGCTTGCCGTACAAGTGACCTTCAAAATTCAGCAAATGTACTTCCAGGTTGGCGCGAAACCCCTCGCCTACCGTCGGCCGTGTGCCCACGTTGGCCACGGCCGGCAAGGGCCCAATCAAGAAGCCGCCTGCCTCATACTCTACCTCTACCACGTAAACACCCGACAGCGGTGCGCGCAGCCGGTGCAACTCCATGTTGGCAGTCGGAGCGCCGAGACCCCTTCCCCGCTGGTCGCCATAGACCACTTTGCCGGAAATCGTATAGGGTCTGCCCAACAGGGCTTCCGCCAGCGTGAAGTTGGCATTCTCCAGCGCCTCGCGTATACGCGTGCTACTCACCCGGGTGCCGGATATACCCAGCGTGGCCGTGTGCATGCTCTGGTAACCAAAACGCTCACCCTCGGCCTTCATTAAGGCGAAGTCGCCCTCGCGATCATGGCCGAAGCGCAGGTCATCACCCACCACAACATAACGCACCCCCAGGCCCTGCACGAAAATTCGGCTGATGAACTCGACCGCGCTCATGGTACGCAAGGCCTCATCGAAGCGAACCCGCAACACCCGGTCAATCCCCAGGGCCTTGAGGGCATCGAATTTCTCCCGGAAACTCATCAGCCGGGGCGGTGCTTGCCGCGGCGCAAAATACTCCCGCGGCAATGGTTCGAACAGGATGACCACCGAAGGCAAACCCAGTTCCACCGACTTTTCCAGCACATGACCCAGCACCGCGCGATGCCCATTGTGCACACCGTCGAAGGCGCCAATTGTGGCGACACAACCACGATGCCGTGGTCGCAGATTGTGAAGACCGCGTATGAGCTCCATGAATGCAGGGGGTCAGGTCAGGCTGAGCGCGCCATTATAGCCAATTCAATCAGGTTTTTGCGTGTAAAAATGGCGCATTCGGGTTCCGAGTAGCGCCTGGCATGCCAGGTAGACACCCAGCCCCCCACTCACCAACAGGGCCAGCTCTGCACTGCGCTGCAACCAGCCCCAGGACTGCCACTGTGCCAGCCCGGGCGTCAGCCACATCAACAGGGCCGTCATGGCCGCAGTAGACAGCGACAGGCGCAGCAGGAATGGCCCCCAGCCAGGCTGAAAAGCCAGTACCTGGGTGCGCCGCAGGCCGCGCAGCAAGAGGCCGGCATTTAGCCAGGCCGCCAGGCTGGTGGCCAGGGCCAGGCCGACATGGCCGATATCGTAATACAGGTACAGCGGCACCACGAAAGCCAGGTTCATCACCATGTTGGCAACCATGGCGGTGATGCCGATTCTTACCGGGGTGACCATATCCTTGCGCGCATAGAAGCCGGGGGCCAGCACCTTCACCAGCATGAACGCCAACAGGCCAACACAATAAGCGCGCAGACTGAGTGCCGCCATCTGCACATCGCGCAGTTCCAGCGCCCCGTATTGAAACAGGGTTACCAGGATCGGCTCGGCTAATAAAATCAGGGCGACGCTGGCGGGCAGACCAATCAAGGCCACCGCCCGCATTCCCCAGTCCAGGGTTTCCGAGAAGTGGCCTTCTGCTTCACCGGCCTGCAGCCGCGACAGCCGCGGCAAGATCACGGTAGCAATGGCAATACCGAACACGCCCAGCGGCAATTCGGTCAGCCGATCAGAATAGTACAACCAGGACACGCTGCCGGTGGGCAGGAACGAGGCCAGTACCGTGTCCAGCAACAGGTTGATCTGGCTGACGGAAACACCAAATAGTGCCGGCACCATCAACCGGGCAATCTGCCGCACACCCTGGTGCCGGGTATCCCAGCGCGGTCGCGGCACCAGCTCCAGCCGGTACAAAAACGGTAACTGGAACAGCAATTGCACCACGCCCGCCAGCATCACACCCCAGGCCAGGGCAAAGACCGGCTCCTCGAACCAGGGAGCGGCGATCAGCGCCGCCGAAATCAAGGACAGGTTGAGCCACACCGGGGTAAAGGCGGGTACGGCGAAGCGGCCATAGCTATTGAGTATGGCGCCGCAGAAGCCGGTCATCGAAATCAGGAACAGGTAGGGAAAGGTAATGCGAATCATGTCCGCGGTCAGTCCATACTTGACAGGATTGCTAACAAAGCCCGGCGCAAAAATCGCGGTTACCACTGGTGCTCCAATGATCATCAGCGTGGTTAAGGCCAGCAGGCTACCGCCAAGAACCCCCGCGACCCGGTCTACCAGTTCACGCACCAGCGCCGTCGAACCGCGTTCCCGGTACTCGGCCAATACCGGCACGAAGGCCTGGGAAAATGCGCCTTCGGCGAACAGGCGGCGCAGGAAGTTGGGTACTTTGAAGGCCACAAAAAACGCGTCAGCGTTGGCGGTAGCACCAATAAATACCGCGATAACAACATCCCGCACCAGACCCAGCACCCGCGACAGCATGGTCATGGAACCGACCACGGCACTGGACTTCAGCAGGCGGCTGTCTTCGCCGGCCAAAGCGGCTGAGGTCTGTTCCTGGGTCACGGTCGCAGCCCGAATTGTTGCAGTGGCTCATACACATATGCACGCCCGGCCTGCACGCTTTCGAACAGGGTCACTTCCTGCAACTGCAGCGTCAGCGGCTGAATCGCGGGCAGCGCCGGCGGCGCATAATCCTTGCGCCGGCCCTTGAGTCGGGCCAGGGTAAGGTGCGGCCGATAAGCTCTACGTTCAGTGTGGAAGGCTTCGCGACGCAATTCGGCAACGACCTCGCGCTGCAAATTCAGCAAGGGATCCAGCGCCTCCGCCAACAGGGTCAGCATGCGAGCCTTGCTGGCAGACGGGAACCATGCCAATGCTTCAAAGCTGAGTTGCATCTGGCTGTGCTCGGCGATCACCGGGCTGATCGCATCTACCAGCTGGGCCAGCCTGGCATTGGCTATTTCACCGAGGAACACCAGGGTCACGTGCCAGTTTTCAGATGGCACCCAGCGCAGCGGCAATTCCGCAGGCAGCAGCTGAGACCCCTTCACCGACTGGCAGAGCTGGTAAATGTCGCGCTCCGCTGTCGCGGGCGCAAAGCCGAGGAATAATCGCATCAGGTCCAGCGCTGCCGTAGTGCTTCGCCGTGTAACTGCAGCCACTGCAGTGCAACCAGGGTGTGGCCATTGCTGATAAGGCCGGCGGCCAGTAACTCCAGCACCTGTGTTCGCGGCAAGGCCTGGACACGGATATCCTCGCCCTCTTCAGCGCAACCATGCACGCCGCCCGCGGCGGCACTATCAACCTTGCCCAGGAACAGTCGCACCTGTTCCGAGCAGGCTCCGGCACTGGGGTAGAAGCGGGCGATGGGTTCCAGGGCCAGCAATTGCAGGTCGGCTTCCTCAACGGTTTCGCGCCTGGCGACCTGCTCATCCTCTTCACCAGCCTCGACGATGCCGGCCACCAACTCCAACATCCAGGGACTCTCGTTGCCACGAATCGCGCCGGGACGGAACTGCTCCAGCATCACCAGTTCGTCCCGCTGTGGATCCCACAGCAACACCCCCACCGCGTCACCGCGGTCAAAGACCTCGCGGGTCAGTGGCTGGCACCAGCCACCACTAAAACTGCGATGTTGCAGCTGCAGGCGACGAATCGAGAAGTGGCCGTTGAAAATTCGGGGCTGCGCCAGAATGCGCACGTCCTCGGCGCCAAATTGCCTGTCCATGGCTACTGGAACCGGCTGCCCGTATACCAGTTTACATCCCTGGCATCGCGATCAACCTGGTCTGCCACTCCCAGCACCAGCGCGAACAAGGCCATGCGCACCAACACCCCGTTGTCAGCCTGCCTGAAGATAGCCAGGTTGGGATTATCGTTGAGATCGTTATCCAGTTCATTGGCGCCGGAGCGGGAGTCCCGCGGCAGTGGATGCATAATCACGGTATTGGGTTCGCAGTGCCTGGTGTAGATATTCTGATTCAGGCGAAAGCGCCCGCGGTACATGTCCGCCTCTTCCTGGGAGCCAAAACGCTCTTCCTGGATACGGGTTGAGTAGGCAATATCAATATTGGAAATATGCGCTTCGAGTTCTTCGGTCTCGGTCACCTCGTGACCGGCCGCACGCAGGGCCTCAACTATCTCCGCCGGCATGCGCAATTCCCCGGGGGATATCAGTCGCACGCTCAGCTTGTCGAACAGGCACAACAATTTGCTCAGTGAGTGCACGGTGCGGCCGAAACGCAGGTCGCCAATCATGGCGATGCGCAATTGATCCACGCCGCGGCCACGGCCCTGCATTTCGCTCTTGATCGTGTATAGGTCCAGCAAGGCCTGGGTAGGATGCTCGTTGGCACCGTCGCCGCCATTCAGCACCGGCACCCGGCTGGCCGCCGCAAACTCGGCTACCGAACCCGCCTCCGGGTGGCGCATGACGATGACGTCACTGTAACCACTGATTACCCGGGCCGTGTCATAGAGTGATTCGCCCTTGGCGATAGCCGAGTCCTTGATACCCGTGGTTTCCCGGACATGTCCCCCGAGCAGGTCAAAGGCGCTGCCGAAGCTGACCCGGGTGCGGGTACTTGGTTCGAAGAACATATTGCCGAGAATTGCGCCTTCCAGCACCCGCGTAACCCGTCGGCGATGGGCATAGGGCACCATGCGATCAGCCACCTCGAAAATAGTCTCGATGTCGGCGCGCTCAAACTGGTTTACCGAGAGAATATGTTGTCCGGCGAACTGCATGGGTTCTCCTGAGATTTCCGCTGATTATTATAGACGCAGGAGGGCCCCGCAGAATGGGAATAGTTGTGCTGGTGAAAAGAAAAATTTACGCCCGCGGATCGGCACCAGGGCTGAAGGCTCAGCCCGCCAGCAAGGCATCCCCGTATTCCAGCAGCTGTGCCAGCAGCTGCTGCTTGTCAGGCGCCAGCGATGCATCAGCGGACAGGCGCTGGATGCTGTCCTGGTATTCTTCCAGGGTGATACCGGCACCCGCCTCGGGATCGGTCAGGTACTGGAAGCGCTGCTCCTCCCACTGGGCGGTCTCTTCTGCGCTGAGACTGTCGGGGAAATTGCGCGCCCGGTAGCGAAACAGCATCTCAGGCACCCGGGAATCCTCAAACACAAAGCTTTCATTCGCCAGCTGTTGCGGTGAGGCGGCCCGGATCTTGTCCATTTGCCGGCGATCGGCATCACTGAAGAAGCCGCCACTGTAGAGCATGCGGTCCGGGTCGGTAATCGGTGGCAGCTCCCGTCCGGTATAGACCGCCTGCAGCTTGTCGACCAGGCCGGGCATAGCCTGCAAGGCGGCGCGGTGCGCACGGCAGCGCGCCACATCCAGCTGCAGTCGCTCGGCCGTGGCTGGATCGAGCAACTTCGGCGTGACGATGACCGGCGCCCGGTTGATATGGATACTCTTGAGACCCGGTCGCTCTATGCCCTCGGGCAGGTCGGCGGCGCGGGCAAACAGCCGCTGGCGCAGGCTGTCGGCGTCCAGCTCCGCCAGCGGCGCCGGGTCGACTGAAAGGTCGTAACAGATGATTTCGTTCTTGTTGTTGGGGTGCTGGGCCACCGGCGCTATCAGCGCGATATTATTGCGTTTCGCACCAAACATACCGGACACGTGCAAAACCGGGCGCATGGCCGGTATATCCAGTTGCTCCAACACGGTGCGCTTGCTGCGCATACTCAGGGCATAATCGTACAGGCGTGGCTGGCGCTCCCGTACCAGGCGGGCCAGGCCGATGGTGGCCTCCACGTCAGAGAGTGCGTCGTGCGCGGCCTCGTGCCCAATACCGTTGGCCTCGGTCAATAATTCCAGGCGGAAGCTGCTGTTGCCATCCTCGCCTTTGGGCCAGTTGATACCCTCCGGGCGCAGCGCGTGGGTGAGGCGCACCATATCGATGATGTCCCAACGGGAATTACCGTCTTTCCACTCACGGGCATAGGGGTCATGGAAATTCCGGTACAGGGTGTAGCGACTGACCTCGTCATCGAAACGGATACTGTTATAGCCAACCCCGCAAGTGCCCGGCTGCGACAGCTGTGCATGAATCTGCTCGATAAAATCGCACTCGATGACACCCTCCGCCAGGGCCCGCTGCGGAGTAATCCCGGTGACCATACAGGCCTCCGGATGGGGCAGCACGTCCCGCGCCGGCCGGCAGAATACAACCAGGGGCTCACCGACAATATTCAACTCGGCATCGGTGCGCAGGCCGGCAAACTGCACCGGGCGATCGCGACTGGGGTCGGTGCCAAAGGTCTCGTAATCGTGCCAATAAAAAGACGCGCTCAAGGTAATTTCCTCAGATCAGCTCGATCACCTGCTCCTCGATCTTCGCTTTCCAGATGGCGGGGCCGATCTGGTGCACCGAGTCACCGTGGACATCAACCGCCACGGTCACCGGCATATCCTTGACCTCGAACTCGTAAATAGCCTCCATGCCCAGCTCCGGGAAGGCCACCACCTTTGCTGCGGTAATCGCCTTTGACACCAGGTAGGCAGCGCCGCCGACCGCCATCAGGTAACTGGCCTTGTGCCTGCGAATGGCCTGGATTCCGGTCGGTCCGCGCTCGGCCTTGCCGATCATGCCCATCAGGCCGGTGTGCTCCAGTACGAAATCGGTGAACTTGTCCATGCGGGTGGCCGTGGTAGGTCCAGCGGGACCCATTACTTCCTCGCGCACCGGGTCGACCGGTCCGACGTAGTAGATAAACTTGTCCCTGAGGTTCACTTCCGGTGGCAAGCCCTCGCCGCTCTCTATCAGTTCCCTGATTTTCTTGTGGGCCGCATCGCGACCGGTGTACATCTTGCCCGACAGCAACAGGGTGTCGCCTGGCCGCCAGTCGGCCATCTCCGTGCGCGTTACCGTGTCCAGGTTGACCGAGCGCACGTTGTCACCCACTTCCCAGGTAATATCCGGCCAGTCATCGACACTGGGTGGCGTCTGCAGGGACGGACCGTTGCCATCGAGGACAAAATGGGCATGGCGGGTGGCCGCACAATTGGGAATCATGGCCACCGGCAGGGATGCGGCATGGGTCGGGTAATCCTTGATCTTTACATCAACCACCGTGGTCAGGCCGCCCAGGCCCTGGGCGCCGATACCGAGCTTGTTGACCGCATCCATGATTTCCAGGCGCAGTTCCTCAACCCGGTTGGCCGGACCGCGCTCACGCAACTCCTGGATATCAATCGGGTCCATCAGGGACTCCTTGGCCAGTACCGCCGCTTTCTCCGCGGTACCGCCGATACCGATGCCCAGCATGCCCGGCGGACACCAACCTGCACCCATGGTGGGCAGGGTCTTGACCACCCAGTCGACGATGCTGTCGGAAGGGTTGAGCATGGCCAGCTTGGACTTGTTTTCGGAGCCGCCGCCCTTTGCCGCCACCTGGACATCCACGGTATCGCCCTCGACCACCTCCATGTGGATCACGGCAGGCGTATTGTCCCGGGTGTTCTTGCGGGCACCGGCGGGGTCTTCGAGAATGGAGGCACGCAGCACGTTATCCGGGTCCAGGTAGGCCCTGCGCACGCCCGCGTTGACCATATCCGCGACCGACATGTCGGCCTCCCATTGCACGTTCATGCCAATTTTCAGGAATACCGTGACGATACCGGTGTCCTGGCAAATCGGGCGATGCCCCTGGGCACACATACGCGAATTGATCAGAATCTGCGCCATGGCGTCTTTGGCCGCTGGATTTTGCTCCATTTCATAGGCTTTATGCACAGCGTGCACAAAGTCCAGTGGATGGAAATAGGAGATGAATTGCAGTGCGTCAGCCACACTGTCGATGAAGTCATCCTGGCGAATAACCGTCATGGGGAAACCTCTTGAGTTTGTTGCCGGGCTAGTGGCTTATTGTACACCAGCGGGAGCGCCGCCCTGCAGGGCACCCACACTCTCTTGCAGTCGAATCAGGCTCTGGTTGACCTGCTTGCGAAAGCCATCCACCGAGGCCTGCCACTCTTCGCCGGTCTGCACCCGCTTCTGCAACTTGGCAACCTCCAGGGTAGCGCGGCTGACATCATCGCCGAGGCGCTCCAGCAGGGCCTCATTGGCCCTGGCCGTCGACACCAGCCGATCCAGGTCACCGGCGACGGAACGCAGTTTACCAATATCCGTCGCCAATGCCTGCAACTGGGCGGAGTAGGCCGTGTCAGTTGCTGCCAGGGTTGCCAGTTGGCTGCCCTGCTCGTCCTTACTCTTCTGCAGGGCCTTGATGCTGGCCTGGTTGCGACGCCAGGCCGAGCCCCAGAGCTTGTCGACCTCGGAATACAGCTCCTTGATCTTGACCGCCATCGCGGCGGTTGACTGGTTCATGCCCTCATCGGTATCCGAGAGACGGTCTTCCAGGTCACTGATGCGCATTTCATAGTCGCGCAGGGCCGTATCTGCAAGGTCCAGTTCCTGCTGCAACTGCCAGGCCCAGGCACAGGCCACGGCCGCCACCACCAGGGCAATCGCGATAAACAGCCGCGCCAGCAATCCAGAACCGCCGCCAGCGGGTGCTTTGCCGCGCTTGCCGCCAGTTGTCTTCTTGCTGCGCTGACGGGACACCACCTCATCCCGGGCCGGGATGATCGGGGGTATGTTGTCGATGTTGCGGGTGGTGCCGTCGCTCATGCCGCTGTACCGCTCATTGAATAATCAAGCAGGCCGGGCATGACCCGGCCCCATTAAGACTCGCGCTCAGACGAAGGCGAGAATTGCCCAGATAGCCGCAACCAGTGCCAGGCTCATGTGGATCACGCCTTTGACTGATGCCATCGGACCCAGCTTGCCCATCAGGGCATTGATCTCCAGCACTACGATCAGGCCCAGGCTCAAGTACACCGCTGTGCTGCTGATATCGGCAATATACAGGTGCTTGCTGGCCAGCATGCCAAACAGCATGGGGCCGGAAAACAGGGTATTGGTGCGTGATGCCAGGCCGGCCTTCGCCGCTGCTGCGGGCCCATCACCTTCTTTCATACCCAGCACTATTTGCTGCTTGGGCCAGATAATCAGCCACACATTCAGGAACATGAAGGTGCCGGCCAGTGCGCCAATCCAGATTGCCGGCTGACCCATCAGGTTACTGTGAGCGCCCACGGCGTAGAGCAGGTAGAGGCCGGTGATAAAGGTAAACATGGCACCCCAGCGGAACCACCACAGGGCTCGCGGCGCCAGCTTCTTCATGGCGTCGGCCTTGGCATCGGCCTCGGCTTCCTTGAAGTACTCGGTCTGCACGAAGTTAAAGTAGTAGAGCATGCCGATCCAGGTGATGCCAAACAGCACGTGAGCCCAGCGGAAAATAAATTCGAGAATCATTGGTCTTTCCCCATTTAAGGATGAGTTGTTATACGCCCTGCACCGAATCGTGCAAAGCCGGTATTTTACGGGTTATTGCGCGCAGAGTGAACCGCGCTTGTTTCTCTCGCCCATAAAAAAGCCCCGCAATGCGGGGCTTTTCCATTGAGCTGAGCAGCGATTTACATCATGCCGCCCATGCCACCCATGCCGCCCATATCAGGCATAGCAGGTGCACCAGCAGCGCTGTCATCAGGCGCATCGGCAATCATCACTTCCGTGGTGATCATCAGTGCAGCCACAGAGCCAGCCGCTTGCAGGGCAGTACGTGTGACTTTGGCAGGATCGAGAATACCCATGTCGATCATGTCGCCATACTCACCGCTGGCTGCGTTGTAACCGTAGTTACCCTTGCCTTCGTTCTTGACGTTGTTGAGGACCACAGAGGCCTCATCACCGGCATTTTCCACGATCTGGCGCAGGGGGTTTTCCATGGCGCGCAGTGCAGCGCTGATGCCGTGGTTCTGGTCTTCGTTGTCGCCTTTAAGCTTGGAAATGGCCGCAACAGCGCGCACCAGTGCCACACCACCGCCGGCAACAACACCCTCTTCCACCGCCGCACGAGTCGCGTGCAGTGCATCTTCAACGCGGGCTTTCTTTTCCTTCATCTCGATCTCGGTGGCAGCGCCAACCTTGATTACCGCAACACCGCCGGCCAGCTTGGCCACGCGCTCTTGCAACTTCTCGCGATCGTAGTCAGAAGACGTGTTCTCAACCTGGACGCGGATTTCACTAACACGAGCCGTAATAGCATCGTGATCGCCAGCACCGTCAATGATCGTGCTGTTGTCCTTGTCCATGGTGACACGCTTGGCTGAACCGAGGTGCTCCAGAGTGGCTGACTCGAGGTCCAGGCCCACTTCTTCAGAGATCACGGTGCCGCCGGTCAGGATAGCGATATCCTGCAGCATGGCCTTGCGACGATCGCCGAAGCCAGGTGCCTTACAGGCAGCTACTTTAACGATACCGCGCATGTTGTTGACTACCAGGGTAGCCAGCGCTTCGCCTTCCACGTCCTCAGCAACGATTACCAGCGGCTTGGAAGCCTTGGCAACCTGCTCCAGCAGGGGCAGCAGCTCACGGATGTTGGAGATCTTCTTGTCCACCAGCAGGATGTAGGGCGCTTCGACATCGGCGCTCATATTTTCCTGGTTGTTGATGAAGTAGGGAGACAGGTAGCCGCGATCAAACTGCATACCTTCAACCACGTCGAGTTCGTTCTGCAGACCAGAACCTTCCTCAACCGTGATAACGCCTTCCTTGCCAACCTTGTCCATGGCTTCAGCAATGATCTCGCCAACCTGCTCGTCGCTGTTGGCGGAGATGGTGCCTACCTGGGCAATCGCCTTGGTGTCTTCGCAGGGCGTGGACATCTTCTGGATCTCTGCAACCGCAGCGATAACCGCCTTGTCGATGCCGCGCTTGAGGTCCATCGGGTTCATGCCCGCGGCAACTGACTTCAGGCCTTCATTGAGAATGGACTGGGCCAGTACGGTCGCAGTGGTGGTGCCGTCACCGGCCGCATCAGAGGCCTGGGAAGCGACTTCCTTGATCATCTGTGCGCCCATGTTTTCAAACTTGTCAGCAAGTTCGATTTCCTTGGCCACAGAAACACCGTCTTTGGTCACCGTCGGTGCACCGAAAGATTTGTCGAGAATAACGTTGCGGCCCTTGGGGCCCAGGGTTGCCTTTACGGCATTGGCGAGAACGTTTACGCCGTTCAGCATACGGCTGCGCGCGTCATCACCAAAAAATACGTCTTTAGCTGCCATGATTTAAATCCTTAACAGTAAGCAAAATTAGAATAGGAGGAATGCGATGCCAGTCGTTTAGTCGACGACGGCAAATATCTCGCTCTCGCCCATGATGATCAGTTCCTCACCATCGAGCTCGATGGTGTTGCTGCCGGCGTACTGGCCGAACACAACCGTGTCACCTACTTTTACGGCCAGTGGGCGAATCTCGCCACTGTCCAACGACTTGCCTTCGCCAATGGCGACCACTTCACCCTGGTTGGGCTTTTCCTTGGCGGAACCGGGCAGCAGGATGCCCCCGGCAGTGGTTTCTTCTTCTTCCTTGCGGCGGACGACAACGCGGTCGTACAAAGGACGGATCTTCATCTGATCTGGTCTCCAAATGATTAGTGTTGTTGCGGAACAAAGTAATATTTCCGGCTGCAGGCTTAATGGGGGTAGAAATGGTGTATTCAAGGCCCTCATTGGCACTTTTCAGGGCAGAGTGCCAAAAAATTAGCACTCTCGCCGAGAGAGTGCTAATCATAGTCATGAAAACCCGCAGGTCAAGACCGAATTAGTCGTCTAGACGGCGAAAGTCGCCCTCAAGGGTGGTGGGCTCATCGCCGGATTGGGGGCTCTCTGGCGAGCGCTGGCGATAGCTGGCAGTGCCAGACTGGACCTGCCACTTGCCGAGACCGAGCAATTTACGACGCAGGGGCCCAATTAGCACCAGCAGGGCCAGGCTGTCGGTGATCAAGCCGGGCACCATCAGCAACATGCCGCTACAGATCATGGCCAGGTCGTCCGAGAGCAGCTGCGGGCTGAAAAAGCCGGTGTCCGCATCACGCTGCATCTGCTGCAGCACTTGCAGGCCCTGGCGGCGAATCATGGACAGGCCCAGCAGCAGTGTGGCAAATACCCAGGCCAGGGCCGTCAGGGCGCTGGTGGAAGCCCCCAGTTCAATCAGGGTCCACAGCTCCAACCAGGGTAATAAGAGAATAATCCAGGGCATTACCAGACTATGGGGGCTGCAGCCGCCGGTTTCAAGCGGAGAGAAGCCTGTTGTATTATCTGCCTCCTCACATCCAGACCCAGAGGAAATCACCACTGGCCCTGCAAGACAGTTCATCGTCACCAGGGGTCGCCGGGTGATAGAGACAGATGGCGGCATCCGACACAAGGACGGACCAGGCCGAGGCCAGGGAAAAAACACAGGCCGATCGCAAACAGCGCATCTGGCAGGTAATCACCGCCATACCGGCGGGGCGTGTCTGTAGCTACGGCGGCGTGGCCAAACTGGCCGGTCTCGGCAATGGCGCCCGCCAGACTGCCTGGGCCCTGCGCTACCTGCCCAGGGATACAAAGATCCCCTGGCACCGGGTCATCAATGCCCAGGGCAAGATCTCCATGCCGGAAGGCTCCCGGGGCTACCTGGAACAACGCCGGCGCCTGCGCAAGGAAGGTGTGACATTCAACGACAATGGCAGGCTGGCTTCAAAGGCCTGCTGGTGGGACGGCAACTAGTCCGGCTCATTCCAGGGCGCCACCCACCACAGCAGCAACATACCCGGCAGCGCAATCAGCGCACAGAACAGGAAGAATTCGGTCCAGCCGATTGACTCCACGATCCAGCCGGTGGAGGCATTGGCAAAGGTGCGCGGCAAGGCGGTCAGGGCGGTGAACAGGGCAAACTGGGTAGCCGCATACTGGCGCGAGGTCTCGCGGGCAATGAAGGCGACGAAGGCCGCCGTACCCAAACCCACCCCCAGGTATTCAAAGGCGATAACCAGGGCCAGCATCCACAGCACCGGCCCGGCCTCCGCCAGCAAGGCAAAGCCGAAGATACTCACCAGCTGCACCACGCCGAACAGCCACAGAGCCCGATTGATACCAATGCGAATCATCAATATGCCCCCGAGCAGTCCGCCGACCACGCCACTCCAGAGCCCTGCATTCTTGGCGACCAGCCCAATCTGGGTCTTGCTGAAGCCAAGATCAAGATAAAACGGCGTCGACAGGGCGGTCGCCATGCTGTCGCCGATCTTGTACAAAAACATGAAACCCAGCACCAGCAACACCGCGCGCCAACCCCGGCGCTGCACATACTCCCGAAAAGGTGCCACCACCGCTTCGCGCAGACCCACCGCCGGCGGCAGCTCCGAATCAGGCTCCTGCACCGACAGGCACAGGGCCAGGCCCACCAGCATGAAGCCGCCGGTGATCCAGAACACACTGGCCCAGGGCAGATGGTCCGCCAGTATCAGTGACAGTGATCCGGGAATCAGTCCGGAAACCCGGTAGGCCTGCACGTGGATGGAATTACCCAGGCCCAGTTCCTGGTCGGGCAAGATCTCGCGGCGATAAGCGTCCAGCACGATATCCTGGCTGGCGCTAAAAAACGCCACAATGAACGCCAGCAGCGCCACGCTGCCGAGGGAAAACTCCGGTTGCAGCCAACCCAGGCCGCCAATGCTGAACAGCAATGCCAGTTGGGTCACCAGCATCCAGCCCCGGCGGCGCCCCAGGAACGGTGGCACATAGCGATCCATTAGCGGCGCCCACAGGAACTTCCAGGTATAGGGAATGCCGACCAGGGCAAAGAGGCCAATATCCGTCAGGCTAACGCCCTTGTCACTGAGCCAGGCCGGCACCAGTTGCAGCAGCACGAACAACGGCATGCCCGAGGCAAAACCGGTGAATATGCAGATCAGCATGCGCTGGTTGAAGATCGCCTCGCGCAGCGTCTCCCTGGTCTCAGTCAAGCTGCTGCCCCCCACTCACATGTCGATGGCGGTAGGCTTTGGGTTCGTGCTCAGCCAGGGTTTGCTCAAACAATTGCAGGGTTTCCTCGGCCGCGCGCCGCCAGGAAAACTGAGCTGCACGCAGGCCGGCACGCTGGCTTAAGCGGGCGTGCAACTCCGGCTCGTGGACCATGCGCCGAATGGCATCGGCCAGCTCAGCCACCGAATAAGGGTTTATCAGCAGGCCGGCATCACCGGCCACCTCGGGTAGCGAACTGGTGGATGAGGCAATAACCGGCACCCCGTGCTGCATAGCCTCCAACAGCGGCAAGCCGAAGCCCTCGTACAGCGAGGGCATCAACAGGCAATGGGCGCCGGCATAGAGACCCTGCAACTCCGCATCGGACACGTGGCCACACAAGCGGACCCTGTCCTTGAGATCGAGTTCTGCAATCAGCCGGGGCAGGTCTTCCCCGCCCCAGCCGCTGCCACCGACGATTAATAATGGCGGTACAGCGGGGTCATCGCGCAAAGCAGCCAGCGCCTGCAACAGGCGCGGCAGGTTCTTCCGCGGCTCCAGGGTGCCGACAAACAGCAGGTATTGCCCGGGCAAATCAATCGGCGGCGGGGCTATGGCAACCGCTTCCTCCGCCGCTTCGTGAATGACACGGCAGCGGCCGACCGCGGTCGGGTAGTAGCGGGACACCTCGCTGGCGGTGAACCTGGAGACACAGATCACCTGGTCGGCACTGCGAATGGACGGGCTCATCAGGGCGCGCTCCAGCCACAGATTCTTGACCCGCATGGTTTCGGGAAATTGACGCCATACCAGGTCGTGTATCGTGACCACCCGGGCGATGTGGCTGTCCAGCAATAGCGGCAGGTGATGGCGCGGCGACCAAAACAGGTCTGCGACATCCTGCAGTGCCCAGCGCGAGTATTGCCACTGCGCCCAGCGCAGACTGCCGGGCGTGCCACCACGGGCGTCACCGTGGCGGACCATTACCCGTGGATTTTCCGGTAGCTGCATATGCAGGGGTCGATCACTGTAGAGAAACCATTGATGCCCCAGTGGCACCATGGCTTCCAGCAGGGCGCGGGTATAACGGCCAATACCTGTCAGGGGCGCCGCCAGTGGCCTGGCGTCAACGGCAATACGCATCCAGCTTACTCGCTGGGGTCCAGTGCCAGGCGGGAATCAGCAGTCCGCTCCAGCAATACATTGCGATAGACCTCGGCATAGCGGCGGCCCATGGCAATGCCGGTGAACAATTCCTCATAGCGCAGCCTGGCGGCCTCACCCATGGCTTCAGCTTCAGCCTGGTGATAGTAAATGCGGTCCATGGCTTCGCGCAGGGAACGGGAGCAGCCCGGCGTCACCACCAAACCGGTCTGCTGATCAACATTGATATGACTGGTGCCAGAACCCACCTCCGCGGAAATCAGCGGCTTGCCAGACATAGCGCCTTCCAGGAGGGTCACGCCAAAGGCTTCCGAACGCAGGTAAGAGGGAAACACCACCCCGCGGCAGAGCTGGAACAGCGCCATCTTGATGTCATCCTCGAGGTAGCCACAGAAGCGCACATTGTTGAGACCAAGCCGTGTCGCCTGCTGCCGCAGTTCCTGCTCCACCGGGCCAGAGCCGACGATAACCGCACGATAGGAGGCATCCTTCATGGCATCCAGCAAAATATGCAGGCCCTTGTAATAACGCAGCACCCCGACGAACAGGAAAAAGCCGCGGCCATACTCGGCCTCCGCCTCACGCAACGCCACGCTATCCTCAGCCAGTTCAGGGTAGGAGTCGCGTTCGATACCGATCGGGATAATCTCCACCTTGTCACTGAAGTGTCTCAGCACATCACTGGTGGCAAAGTAGTTGGGCGAGGTCGCAACGATACGCGCAACACTACCGAGGAAGTGCTTCATCAGCGGCCGGTAAACCCAGGACAAGAACTTTTGCCTCACGATATCGGAGTGGTAGGTCAGCACCGCTGGCGCCGGATGCCCCGCCAGCGCATGCAGCACATCGGCATAGGGCCAGGGGAAGTGGTAATGGACGATATCCGCCCAGGCTACCTGGCGGCGAAATTCGGCGATGCCGCCGAAACAGAAACCGCAGGATGCAATCTCAAAGCTCTGCTTAACGCGCACCGTGCGCCCTTCCGGCGCCTCAATTTCCGCCGGCACTGGATTGCGGCTGAGGCTAAAGACGCGACTCTCGACATTGTGGTCGCGGGTATTGAGACATATCTGCCGAATAACTTCCTCCAGTCCACCCTGGGAATCGGGAAAGTAAGTGCGGTAGACGTGTAGAACCTTCATCGCTGTCTTTAGAATAGCTAAAAAAGTATTATCCCCCAGTTAAAGAATCCAAAGCAAAACGGGAATGCGTGATTTTGTCACTGCAAACTGCTCAAGCCGCCAGGCACCTGCGCTGGGACCTGATTTCCTACAAGGCCCTGTCATCGCTGCAATCGGAAACCAACCGCTCGCGGCTGGGCGTTATCTGGTGGGTGCTGGACCCCTTACTGTACATGTCGGTGTTCTACATCGTGTTTGGCGTGATCTTCGAGCGCGGTGGGCCGGGTTTCGTTGCGAAACTGCTGATTGCACTGGTTATCTGGCGCTGGTTCGATAACTCGGTTAAAACCGCCAGCGGCTCGCTTATCAACGGTGTCGGCCTGATGCGCCAGGTCTATGTTTCCAAATTGTTGTTTCCAATGGCCGCCATGTTTGCGCAGAGCCTCAAGTTCCTCTGCGTCTTGCTAATCCTGCTGGTGTTCCTGCTGGCCTATGGGGTGGAACCTGGCAGCAGTTGGCTGGGACTCGTGCCCATCCTGCTGGCGGAACTGGCATTCATCGCCGGGCTGGGGCTATTACTGGCAGCCGTGATTCCCTTTTTTCCCGACCTGAAGACCCTGATCGACTACGGCATTCAACTGGGCTTCTTCATGTCCGGTGTCTTCTACGAGATCGCCAGCGTGCCTGAGGCTGTACGCGGTTATTTTGCCTTGAACCCGATGGCGGTACTGATCGACCAGTCGCGCCAGGTCTTGCTCTATAACAACGCACCCGACTGGTTCGCCCTGGGCTGGATCGCTCTACTCGGCGGCGCACTGGCGGTTCTCGGCAGCTATTTACTATCGCGTTTTGACCGCGACTACCCCAACCTGTTGTTGTGATGCTCGATAACGTCGCCCTGCAACTGGATAATATCGGCATGGCCTACAAGCGCCGCGCCGGCTTCATGCGCTATGAAACCAGCTGGGCACTGCGCAAGCTTAGCTTCGAGGTGCACAGCGGCGAGAGTCTGGGAATCATCGGGCGCAACGGCGCCGGCAAGAGTTCCCTGCTGCGCCTGCTCGCCGGTATCAGCAAGCCCAGCGAGGGCAGCATTACCACCCGCAGTTCCTTCGTCGCCCTGCTGTCTCTCAACCTGGGTTTTATTCCCAACCTGAGCGGACGCCAGAATGTGCGTATCTCGGGCATGCTCTATGGGCTGGATCGAGCGCATATCGAGGAGTTGCTGCCGGCAATTGTCGAGTATTCAGAGCTCAAGCAGGCGATTGATCACCCGGTGGCCACTTACTCGGCGGGCATGAAGGCCAGGCTGGGCTTTGCCACGGCAACCGTGGTCGAGCCCGACATCCTGCTGATTGACGAAATACTCGGTGTAGGCGACCTCTCCTTCCGCAAGAAGTCTAGTGCCACTATGCGCAATCGGCTAAAATCCGACAAGACCGCAATCTTTGTCTCCCATAATATGAACGAAGTCAGGGCGCTGTGTGACCGCGTGATCTGGCTGGAGCATGGCGCACTGCACATGTCAGGTTCGCCAGACGAAGTGATTAGCGCCTATGAACGCAGTATGGGCAGTCCCTGAGTAAGCCAATGGCACCGAAAACATCGAAGCCTGACCGCACCGCACTGCTGGTGCTCGGCATGCACCGTAGCGGCACCTCGCTGCTGAGTGGCTTGATAGCACAGGCCGGAGTCGACCTTGGTCGCGATATTATGGCGGCGGCCGAGGATAACCCCCGCGGTTTCTGGGAGAATCAGCGCATTGTTAGCCTGCATGAAAAAATTCTGGGCAACTGCGGCCAGAGTTGGTCTTCCTACCAGGCCCTGCCGCAAAACTGGCAGTCGCTGCCCGACATGGACGTGCTCAGGCAGGAACTGCGCCAGATCATCGAACAGGAATTTGGCGACTCGCCGCTGATCAGTATCAAGGACCCGCGACTGTGTCGATTGCTACCGCTATGGCGAGAACTCGCCACCGAGCTCGGGATCGCACTCAGGATCGTCACCATTGTGCGCCCCGCAGCGGAGGTGACAGCATCGCTGCAACAGCGCGATGGCATGGCAACAGATCATGGCATGGCCCTGTGGCTGCGCTACAACCTGGATATGATGGAATTGAGCGAGGGCCTGCCCACACTCAGGACCAGTTACCGGTCCGCACTGGAGCAGCCCGCTGAAACCCTGGCCGCTATTTCCAGCCTCTGTGGCCATGAGTTGGGCATGGATGACGCCGGGTTCGCCGACAGCAGCCTGCAGCATCACCAGACCGAGAGCGTCGATGACTGGTCCGGGCAGTTGTACCGGTTGTTGGCCGAGGGCGATGCGCCGCTGCCGACAATTTATGCCAGCTCAATCGACCCCCTGGTCATGGCACTGGCAGACCGCGCTACTGAACTGGCTGCGGCCAGGATCAAGCCCGAGCAATTAAGCCAGGACGCACTGCAGGGTGCGCGCGAGAGCATGCTGTTTGAGCAGGCCGAAGAAGCCCGCCGCTACTCCACCGCCATGGAAATCGAGTTGGAAGAGCGACAACGCTATGCGGCCAACCTGGAGCAGGAACTGCAGGCACGGGACCTGGATATCACGACCAGGCAGGAATACCTGGATGCCCTGTCGGCCGAGCTCAAGCAACGTGAAGAATATGCCGTTTCTCTGGAGCAAAAACTGCGGCAATTGGAAACAAGCCAGGAGCAAGCCGATGAGTACGCGGAGTCACTCAAAGCGGAGCTTGCTACCCGGCAGGACTACGCGCAATCCCTCGAAGCGACACTGCAGCAGAAAGACGAAGACATCGGCCGACGCGAGGAACACACCCAATCACTGCTTGACGAAGTCGAGCGGCTGAACCGCGAGTTGGCGACGACAACAGAACAACTCAATGATCTACGCCACCGCTTTCGCCATTGGCTGCGGCTTGGCAATCTCCTGAAGGGAACACCCGATACAAATGAACAGTAATACCGCCATCTTCACCATTGTTTCGCGCAACTACCTGCATTACGCGCGTACGCTGATGCACAGCGTGGAGCAATTCGCCCCGGAAGCTGACCGGCTGGTGGGCCTCTGCGATGAACGCGGCGACTTTGATTTTTCGGCAGAGAACTTCGACATACTGGAAATGCGTGAGCTACCGATACCGGAGATCGAAAAGTTCATTTTCCGCTACACCATTCTCGAGCTGAATACGGCCATCAAGCCCTATATCATTTCCAGCCTGTTCGCACAGGGCTACGAAAAGGTCATTTATTTCGATCCGGACATCCGTATCTATAGCTCCCTGCAGCAGATGCTGGCCCTGCTGGATGACAAGCAGATGCTGCTCACCCCACACCTGACCGGCCCCCTGGACGATGACAAGCTGCCCAGCGAACTCAACATACTGGTCAGCGGCAGCTACAACCTCGGCTATATCGGCCTGCGCAATACACCGGATATGCAGCAGTTCGCGCACTGGTGGGAGGACAAACTCTATACCGACTGCGTGGTCGACCTGGAGCGCGGCCTGTTTGTCGACCAGAAGTGGGTGGACCTGGCACCGGGTATGTACCCGGGGGTCTATATCAACAGGAACCCCGCATGGAACACCGCCTACTGGAATCTCAAGCATCGCCAGGTCGAACAAGACAATGGCGCGTATTTCGTTAACGGCGAGCCACTCCTGTTCTTCCACTTCTCCGGTTTTTCCGGCGATGCCACCAATCTCAGCAAACACCAGGATCGCTTCAGCAAGAAATCCGCCGGTCCCGCCGTGGAACAACTGTGCAAGGATTACGCGGAACAATTGAGCCAGAATGGTGAGGCACAAACCCGCAAGCTGGCCTACGCCTACGGTTATTTTGCTGACGGCACGCCCATACCCGACTTCGCACGTTACATATACCGCGAGGACTATGACTGGGAGAACAGCACCGATAATCCCTATGACAGCGAAGGTTGCGCCAATTTTCTGGGCTACCTCAACGAGCCGATCAGCATTAACGGTAAACGGCTGCCCTGGGTGACCCGACTCGCCCACAAGCTGTACCTGGCGCGGACAGATTTGCAGGCGGCTTTTCCCGACTTGAGCGGCGCCCATGGCAAGCGCTTTGCCGACTGGTATCTGCAAAGTGTGGCCGAGCAGGCTCGCTTCGACGACTGTTTCATTGAGCCCGTCAGGCACGCCCTGGACAATATTGGCGGCGAAGAGATAAGCGGCTCTTTCGCCCAGCGGGCCCGGCGCTGGTGTAATCGGCAGCTGTATCGCTTCGCCTGGCGCTATCGCCACCTGGTAAGACCCTTTATGCCACCGAAGTTGCGGCACAAACTGCATGTACGCCTGGTTGACCAGCTATCGAGTCCATCGACCGGTGCAGGTTCGGCAGCGCGCAGCCCCAGGGACCCCAGCCTGCCCTGGGGCATTAACCTGTTCGGTTACGTCAATGCCGAGAGCGGCATCGGCCAGTCGGCCCGCTCCAATATCCATAATATTCGCGCTGCGGGAATTCCACTGGCGGTGGTAGATTTTCGGCAGGGCAACGTTTCCCGCATGCAGGCGGAAGTACCCGCCGAGGTCATGGCGGAACCCCGCTACAGCATCAACCTGTTCCACATTAATGCCGACGAAACCGTCAGCGCCATCAATCACCTGGGCCAGGATCTACTGCGTGGTCGCTACAACATCGGTTACTGGGCCTGGGAGCTGGAAGAATTTCCCGATGAATGGCTACCCGCCATCGCCCTGCTCGATGAGATCTGGGTGCCGTCGGATTTCTGTCGTGAGGCTATTGCGGCCAAGGCCGATATCCCGGTGGTCTGTATACCGCATTCCATTACCGTGCCGACTATTGAGGCCACGGCGAGCGCGGCCGACTTCGACTTGCCCGCTGACGGGGTGCGCTTCCTGACCATGTTCGATGCCCTCAGCATACCGGAGCGCAAGAATCCTTTGGCCGCCATTGCCGCCTTCAAGCAGGCCCAGGCCGATGCGGAGATCGACGCTCACCTGGTGATCAAGGTCAGCAACCTGGACAAGACACCGGACCACGGCGACCAGTTGCGCCAGGAGGTAGGGGCCGACCCCAACATGACTTTGTTGGAAGGCTATTTTTCGCATGATGAAATCTATCGATTGATCGCCTGCTGCGACGCCTTCCTGTCCACCCATAGGGCCGAAGGTTTTGGCCTTGGCCTGGCCGAGGCCATGGCCCTGGGGCGGGCTGCAGTGGCTACCGGCTGGTCCGGCAATTTGCAGTTCATGCGTCCGGACAACTCGGTGCTGCTGGACTACGAGTTGGTGCCCCTGCAGGTGGACCTCGGACCCTATCGCCGCGGACAACTGTGGGCCGAGCCCTCGGTAGCGGTAACCGCCGAGCGTATCGTCAAGCTCAGCCAGCAGCCACAACGGCTGCGGGAGCTTGGCGACCTTGGACGCAAGACCATGGCAGAAGAGTTCTCCAGCCAGGCTATAGGGGCGCAGATTGCAGCGCGACTGGAGGCACTGAGCCAGCAATCAGCAGCGGAGTAATCAGCTATCTGCGCCGACGTGCTGCAGTATGGCGAGCGTAGCCCTGGCCGCATCATGCCAGGAAAAGTCCGTGCCGCGCTGGCGGCTTTGCCTGGACAACTGCCCGCGCACATTGTCATCAGTCGCCACCCGGGCCAGGGCAGCCTGTATCTGGTCCACTGACTCAGGGTCTACCAGCAGCGCCCCATCACCGGCAATTTCCGGCAGTGCAGCGCGGTCGGCGACGATCAGTGGCACTCCATACTGCATCGCTTCAACCAGTGGCAGACCGAAACCCTCATAGAGCGAAGGCATTACCAGGGCCGCAGCTGCTTGGTAATAGCCAGCCAGCTCCGCATCAGACACAAAGCCGGGCACAGATACCCGCTGCTCGATGCCCAGTGTCCTGGCCTGTGCCAGCAGGTCGGGCAAACCCCAGCCCTTTGCACCAATGATCACCAGGCGATGCGGGCAGTCAGTGGCGGCCACAAAGGCCGCGAATGCCTCTAGTAACAACGCCAGGTTCTTGCGTGGCTCCAGGGTGCCCACAAACAGGAAATAGGGCGGATCAAGCGGGACAGCAGTGCCAGCTTCCAGCAACCGCGCCGCCTCATGCACCACCTGGACCGGAGAAGCACACCCGGGGTAGAAATGCGCTATTTCCCCCGCAGTGAATTCGGATACCGCGATAACCCGCCTGGCCCGGCGAATTGAAAAACCCATTGCGGCACGCTCCAGCCAGCGATTGGCCAGCGGCATACTTTCTGGATAACGTCGCCACACCAGGTCGTGAATGGTCACTACCCCGGCAAGCTGGCGAGGGAGGAAGAAGGGCAGGTGATGTCGTGGTGACCAGAAGACATCGATGTCATCGCGCCGCGCCCAGCGCACAAAATCAACATTCGCGTGCCAGAGGCTGGCCAGCCCCCTGCCGCGGGCGGCACCGTGCCGGAGCGTAACAGCCGGACTATCCAGCCAGGGCAGCCCGGCCGGAGACAGCTGCCGATCACTGTAGAGAAACCACTGGTCACCGGAGTTGACCAGCAGTCTTAGCAGGTTCTCGGTGTAGCGCCCTATACCGGTTAGCGGCGGCACCAACTGTCGTGCATCTACTGCTATTCTCATGTGCCTGCTAGAGCCTTTTATCGTTATCGTTTAGAATTCCATCGCTTCCGGCAGTGCCAGTGCAATGTCGGGATTGATTCTAAACCTTGGCATAGACCTAATGAAATCACCGATATTCATGTTCGGCAGCGGCCGCTGTGGCAGCACGCTCTTGCAACGCGCACTCAACGCCCACCCAGAGGTGGTTATGTACGGTGAGCACGAGGGCTTCCTGGCCCCTATTTCCCACTCCTATTACAAGCTGACCGAGACCCGGGATATTCAACGCTGGGTCTATGGGGAGCAAGCGATTCCCGCCGAAGCACTGCATGGTCAAATCAGCGACATGGAGGCGGATATTTGCTGGGTTAACAACTTTACCCGCGATGAGGTCTACCAGCAGCACCGTCAGCTGGTGCTGTCCCTGCTCACCAAGGATCTCGATCTGGACCAGGTCCACTGGGGGTTCAAGGAAATTCGCTACCACAAGGGCCAGCATGTGATCTGGTTTCTGCGCGAGATGTTCCCGCAGCCGAACTTCATCTTCCTGTTCCGCAACCCGGCCGAAACCATTGCCAGCGGTATGACCGCCTGGGAGGACCCGGAGAAAATCATGCACGACGAGGACAGGTTCCGCGAGGATGTCTGGCAGCGCTTTTTACGCTGGACTTCCAAATACGTTTACCTGCTGAATCACCTGGAAGAGCTCGGCGACAAGGCCTACCTGCTAAAATATGAAGACCTGGTAAGCGACCCGGAAACACATATGAACCACATCTTCGGCATGCTGGGCCTGGACACACCCGCGAAGGCACTGGACATGTTCCAGTACCGGGTGGCCAGTACCCAGAACCACCCCCACAAGGCTTTCCTGGTAGAGCGCATCCAGGAGTTCCAGCGTAACTGCAAGCACCCTGAGTTTCGCGACGTCTGCGCGCGTATCGGCTACGAGTACCGGACATGAGTTTCTCGGCCGAACACAATATCTGCATCAAGGACGATGTCATCATCGACAACGCCGAGGGGCTCAGCTACAGCGAGAACCTGCACCTGGGACATCGCATCGTAATCCAGGCCGGGGGCGGGGTAACCCTGGGCAAACAGGTGGCGATAGGTGATGAAACCGTGATCTGGTCCATTAATCACGATTACGAGGAAGGCATCCTGCCCTATGGTTTCAGCCGGGTTCGGAAACCCATTGTGATTGAAGACAATGTTTGGATCGGGCGTAATGTGATGATCGCGCCGGGGTCACGGATCGGAGAAGGCGCGGTACTGTCCCTGGGCGCCGTGGTTAGTGGTGTGGTTCCGCCGCTGGCGGTGGTGGCCGGCAACCCGGCCCGGGTAGTGCGCTTCCGCTCACTGGACCGTTACCTGAACGCCAGGGACAACAATATCAACCTCTGGACCCAGCGCCGCGTGCCCGGCTGCCCTTCCTGTGAGCCGGAAAATTTCAGCTGGACCGATGCTGCGCCCACCCGTCACCGTTCCTGGTTGCGGCGCCAGTGGGACCGCATCAGCTTGCCGCTACAGGAGCGTAAAATTCGCCGCGCCCTTGCGCTGAGTCGGGCAGCCCCAGGCTAAACCCGATAACCCAGGGCTGACAGGTCCGCAGCCACGTAAGCCTGCAACTGTCGGTTACTGTCGGCGTAATAATCGCCCACGACGGCCTCGACCCGCGGCGCGATCCGCATCGAATGATTGCGGGCAAAATCCCTGTCCCCCAGTTTTTCTATCTGCTGAAAACACCAGTTCGCCAGGGCCGGCGCCAGCGGCTTGACCGGATGCAGGGAGTCATTACCAGACAGCTTGTTGGCCCAGCGCTTAAGTCGCAGCTGCAGGTCGTTCATGGAGACATTCACGCCCTGCTCAAAAACCGCCGGGGCCAGCGGTACCGGCTCCAATCCCATGTGCTCAATCAAGGTATCCGCGAACTGCTGCGGCCGCTGCCGCAACAGCTCATAGGGCAGCACCAACACCTTGTCTGCACCAAACAGGCGGCAATAGTATTCGAGCAGGTGGTGATAGCGGAAATTGTCCAGCCGGAAATGCGGCACACGACCATCCCAGGGTGGCGTCAGGTATTCCTCCAGGGTGCAGGTACCGCCCATCTTGATGTACTGCTTGTAGTTGGACGCCAGTATCGCGTTCTGCTCCCGCACGACAATCAGCAGACGCACCTCATCGAAGCAGGCGCGGATGCGATTGGCCATCTCGGCCGCGTCATAGCCACCTGAATGAGGATTACCCGACAGGCGTTCCGAGGAAAACACCGCCAATTTGCCCTCTTGTCGCGCCTGCGCTACGAGACCATCCAGGTAGCTCTTGCAACGCCCGGCATCAAACACCAGGCCACTGGGCAGCATTAGCTCATCCCAGAGCTGTGGATGATCAAACAGGCTGACCTGCGCCGACAGCGCCGGTAACAGCGCTTGCTGCAACCAGCTGCTGGCTGTCTTGTGGTAGCCGATGTGGACCAGGGGGCTGTGAGTCATGATCGCGTCGGACTAATCCTGTCCGCGCTTTTCCAGCTTATCCAGCCGGCGCTCCATAATCGCCAATTGCTGCACCAGTCTGGTCAGTTGTACAGAGCGGCGCGAACTCTCAAGGTCCGCCAGGAACAGCCGGGATAACAGCAACAGGACGGCCACGATGACGGGGAGTATCGGCGGATAAGATATGCCAAGCAGGCTGGCCAGGCGGTCATTGATTGAGGGGAAGACGCCAAACAGGCCCACGGCCGCCGCTACCGCCAACCACCAGATGGAGTAACGAATGTGCAGGTGATCGCGACGGATCAGCACCACGATGCTGAGGAAAAAGCATAGTCCGGAAACAGCAGTGAGCCAATTGAACAACTGCACGGGGCCTACCTGTTGACCTTGGCGACAGACATGATGGAGGTATACACCATATAGTACAGAACACTCAACCAGGTACGAAACACATGGGAGCCACCAACAGCGCGCTCCTGCATTTCGATAGAGACCTCGTGAATATCAAAGCCATGGCGCCGCAGCAGCAACAATACACCGACATCCTGGTATTCAAGCATGGTCGCCTCACGCGAAGACAATAACTTGATGGCCTCTCGCCCGTAGACCCGCAGGCCTGAGGTGAGGTCCTGCACCGAGAGCCCGGTGATAGCGCGGAAATAGCGCCAGGCAAAGCGGCGCGAGCGTGAACCCCGGCGCACGCACTCACCCACGACAATGGCCTCAGGGTCTTCAGCAAAGCGACTGATCAGCGCCGGCAGCGTACTCGGCAGGTGTTGACCGTCGGCGTCCATGGTGACCACGAAATCGTAGTCGTGAGTCACAGCATAACGGAGGCCGGCCTGGGTGGCCGCCCAGGCGCCGAGATTGACTGCCAGGTTGATCTGGATGACCCCCGCGGTCGCGAGCACGGCGGCAGTGCCGTCAGTGCTTCGGTCGTTGACCACGATAATATCCAGCTCAGGCGCGACCACGCGCACCTCGCCAATTACCTCGGCAATGGTGGCCTCTTCGTTATAAGCGGGAATGATAACCGCGCCGGTCATAGTTAAGCCTTAGTTAAGCCTGAGTTAAACTTTAGTTAAACCTGGGTAGATCCAAAGAGCCCGAGTTGTGCCCCTGGACAAAAGCCGCGTATTGTCCCCGCCTGACCGCAGCGATGCAAGGCTTTACTCGGCCTTCTCCTGCACCTGCTCGGACAAACCCTCGAACTCAAGCTTGCCCTCCAGGGCGGCCCTGGCACTGGGCAGGTTCGACTGCGATACCGGGTGCTGGGGATAACGCTCAAATATTTCAATCGCCTCGCCGTAGCGCTCCTGAAGCAGTGCGACCACGCCCAGGTTGATGTTGGCGTTTTCATGGGCGGGGTTCACTGCCAGCACTTGCCGGTAAGCAGCCTCAGCCGCGGCATAGTCCCCCGCCTGCAGGTAGCTATTGCCTTGATTGAGCAATATTCGCTGGCGCTGCTGGGGACTGGTCTGCAGCCCGGCAACATAGGCGTCAATCTGCTCCGCTCTGGTGGTATCACCCGTGGCGCGCAATAACTTGGACCAGTAAATATAAGTGGCTGTGTCCAGTCGCAGGCGACCGTTGCGCTGTTCATTTGCTGTCAGCTCTCGATTCAGAAACTCCAGGGCCTGCTGGTTGTCGCCGTTCTTGTGATAGACCTTGCTTAAATACACCCAGTTGCGAGGCTGATTGGGAGCGTGCTCAATGGCATGGTTGAAGAAGGCGACCTGGTCGCGCCACAGCTCATTGCGCTGCCAGCTGACGGCACCCAGGACCAGGACCAGCGCCAGGCATACCGCAAACAAAACACGCTCACGCAACAGGCTGAGTGGCAACAGCAATGCCAGGCATAACCCCACATTGGGTAGATAGCTGCGGTGTTCAAACATAAGGTCTTTGATGGGAATAAAGCCCGACTCTACCGTATGGGCCAGGTAGAAAAACAAAATACCAACGGCCGTCAGGGCTTGCCGGCGCAAAATAAAGAGAGCGCCACCCATGGCAGCTATGTGAGCCAATGCTGCAAGAACGACCTGCCAGTCGCTAAAGCGCCACTGGGGTAGCAAGCCGTAGTCCAGTAGCAGAGGCGCCGGCCAGAAGAACAGCCCGACATAACGCCACAGAACCAGCATCTGGGCTGCCAGATAATCAATTCGTGAAATACGCAGGGTCTCGCGGCTGGCGGCGTCCAGAACTTCCAGCCCCAGCGTGCCGGAAAAGTGCAGCGCTGCAAGTGCGATCAGCAGTGCCAGCAAGCTCCAGCCAATACCCCGCAGCAAGCGACGCCGGGCGGCTGCATTAACGGCAAAGAAGCTGTACTCCAAAAGCAGGATTGCCGCAGGCAGCGTTACCGCGTTTTGCTTGGTAAACAGCGCCAGCAGGCCAAACCCGGCGGCTATTATCCAGTAAAGCCGGCGCGCCCTGCCATCAGCCAGTCGCCCCAGCACAAAAAACCACAGGGATAGCAGGTAGAACAGCGCCACCAGGGATGCCAGTCGCTGCACGATATAGGTGACCGCCTGGGTATTCAGTGGATGCACCACAAACAACAGCGCAACAGCCAGGGCCAGCTCCGGCATTCTTGCTGACAGCGGTGAACCCACCAGGGCCGGGGTGCGCGCCAGCGTGCGCAGCATACCGTACAGCGCGACGCCCATGCCGAGGTGTATGGCGATATTGACCAGGTGGTAGCCCACCACGGAGTTAGCGTGCACGGCATAGTTCAGGGCCAGGCTCATATAGCCGACGAAGCGCAGCTCACTGAAGGCCCAGATACGCTGCCACTGGGAAAGGTCGTGCAGAGCTGCGTTGTCACTGATGGATGAAATATCATCCAGGTACATTGGCACATCCAGCGTATGCCAATACACCGCCACGCAGCCCAGCAAGAGCAGACCCAGGTGTGGCCAGTAGTCAACTGGCACAACAGACTTATGCGTCCTGATCACAAAGATCCTCGTAGATTTGCATGGTTTGCGCAATCACCGCATCGGCAGAGAACAGGGCCAGCTGTCGCTTGCGTCCTTGACGTCCGGCCTCCACCAGCGACTCCCGGTTCTGCATACACCAGCGCAGGCGATCAGCCAGTGCGGCTGAGTCGCCGACGGGAAATTTCCAGCCACTTACATTGTCTTCGACCACCCAGTCCACGCCGGAATCCGCTAATGCACTCGCTACCACCGGCTTGCCATGGGCCATCGCCTCCAGCAACACCATCCCGAACGCTTCCGCCCTGTCCAGCGAGGGCAGGCAAAGCAGATCGCAGCCGCCCAGATATTCATCCAGCGCAGCATCATTCACTTGTCCCGCCAGGGTGACAGATGATGCCAGGTCGAGATCGATAATCTGCTGTGTGAGCTGCGGCTCCAGTTCGCCACTGCCAATCAGCACCGCATGAAAATCATCCCCACTAGCACTTAATTCCGCCAGGGCGGACAGCAGCACAGCGTGCCCCTTGTAAGCGGTCATGCGGCCGACCATGAGGATGCGCAGCCCGGTATCGGGCCAGCCAGTGGAAACCCCGGTCGGCCCTGCCTCCATTACGTCAGCTGCAGAAGCGGTGATCGGCACAGTCGCCAACGGCACCACCACACACTTGCCTTGAAAGGCCGCCAGCGCCTTGCTGCTGGCGAGGTAGTTGGGTGAGGTCACAATAACTGCATCCGCAAGGTGCAGCAACAAGAACTCCAGTGGCCGATAGAGCAGCTGGTAAAGCAGGCGCGGCAGCCGCTGTTCGGGGCGAAACTCCACATCCGCATGCCAGTGTAGCAACCATTTCCGGCCCCAGGCCGGCGGACAGAGGAACAGCCAAAAAGCCGATAGATTTGGCAGGTGGACATGAACAATATCAGCTTGCTGCTCGCGCAAGGCTCGCCACAGATCGACCAGGAAAAAAGGAGCGAATGGCGCATACACCAGGCGGCCAAAACTTCGGGAGCGGTGCACAGCAACCGAATCGATACTCTCATGCCGCGGACGGCGAGACTGGGCGTCGGCGTGTACCAGCGCCAGCACATCGGCGCCACGCGCCTGGGCGCCCTCAGCCAACAGTCGAGTGACGTTCTCTATGCCGCCGTTGTAGGGCCAGTAGAATTTTCCGAGATGAAGAATTCGCATGTTGTTTTACAGGCATAAAAAAAGGCAGCCCCTAGGGGCTGCCTTCAATTTTACTGCTATAACGTTTCTATTAACTAAGCCGGGCTTAGAAAGTAGAGAACGTGGTCTGGTCAGTTGACACAGTGTAGGTCTGAACATCCATGGAGCCAAACTCGCCCGTGATGACAGTGCGCAGCTTCCTGGTCGGTGAAGCGCCGATCGCGAAGGTCGGATCAGCAAGCTGTACCGCAGCGTAGACAGCATCAATGTCAAACTGGCGAGAAGAACCCTGTCCAACAACGGTGTTAACGCCATCGTTGTAAATGGTCTCCATGTCAATCGCAGCACTGGTATCACCGTCGTCGTTGATCAGGCGCATAAACACACGGCCAGTCGTCTGTGAGGTGTTAGTGATGCGGAAGTAGTTCTTGTACTGACCACCGTCAGCTGCAGGAGTCAACTGCAGGTTCAGGAACACAGTCGTGCCAGTGTTACCCAGGGTAGCCAGCGGCAGAGGCGTGTCGCTCAAAGCGTAACCCGTGACAGCAACCGGCTCATACAGACCGTCGTAGGCTGCTTCAGGAATCGGGTCAGTACCGTTCACCTGGATACAAACGTTGGCAACAGTATCAACCTGTTGGGTGCCGCCTGTGCTCACGCTGGTGGTACCGAAGTTAGGCGTATTCGACGTTGGGAAAACAACTTCGTCTTCAGCCATGGAAATCACACCAGCCATCAAGCCAGGGCTCGCTGTACAGGTAGTTGCTTCCAGCCAAACCTTCTTGGCAGCAGAGAAATCACCGGTAACCGTCGTGACTGAGCTAGCAGTCACACCAGCGCGGAACACAGGTGTTCCAGTGACGTCATTGGCACCGAAGGGCGCATCTGTCAGGTAAATAGAACCCAAAGACGTGGTGTCAGTTCCAGTTACGCCAGACTCAAACAACAGCGAGTCCAGGGACACATCGATCAGCTTGGTTTGCTCTACCGGCGTACCAGGCGCAGCACCTACTGAAGCAGCTGTCCCAGCCGTAGAGGCGGGAACAAAACCAGCAAAGGTGTTAGGTCCGGCTGAAGCCAACAGGCCGTTACCGCCGCCCGCACCAAATTCATACAGGTTGTAGGCGATAGTAGCCGATCCGGCCAGTCCCAGGTTAGGCGTAGCCGCGCCCAGGCTCATCGTGGCAATCGCGTCACCCGTGATGTTACCGGCAGCTGCAGTGGATACTTCGAACAGGACGAAGGCTTCACCCGCGCCGCCTGAAGCCTGCACAATCGCAGCAGCAGCTGTACTGGTAGTACCCGCGGTATCGATAGCCAGTGTAGGATTGGTTACGAAGGTCGCACCGCCGGTCAGGTCGTAACGGAAGAAACGCGGCGCAGCGTCGGTGATGGTAAAGCCGATTTCGCTGAACGCTGTTTCGGTAGACGCTACTTCAACGCCGGTACCGACGATCTGGATTTCTGAAGCGTAAACCACTTTAGCCGTAGACTTGGGATCATCCATGTCAACTGCCATAGCGCTGTTCGCTGCAACTCCTGCGATCGCTAATGCTATTAAACTTTTTTTCATGTCTCATTTCCCCTAGGAAGAAATTGATTATTCACAAATTGTTTTTTCACCCCTCGCGAGTTGAGCTCAGGTGGATAAAAAAGCAATCCTTTTTTTGGTGCCAGATCCCAGGAGGAAACCCCTGTTACCAGCGACTTCATAAAGTCGAAGCCAAAGTTACACCCTCAAATACCCGATGTAAAGCATCGAGACCACTCAGATTTACCCGATCGCACCAGGTGTCAGCTTCACACCGAGCGACCGGTACATCCCTGCAAATCCGCGCAATGCGGGGCAACAAGCAAATTTATAGACCAAATCAGGGGCAATTACAAATAAACGAATGGGTTAATACTTGGCATTTAGGGGCCAAACTGTGAACCATGTCTCAATTAGGGCTCTCCCAGGAGTCTATTAGCCTCTCCGAAGCGCTCCCTGAGTGCCTCACTGGCGCCCTGGGCCTGACCGTCATCTCCGATCACATAGGCCTGAATCAGGATCAAAACCTCGTTGCGTATTGTCTCTCGCGTATCTGAGCGAAACAGTGGGCCAATAACCGGCGCATCACCCAGCACCGGGATCCTGGTATTACCATAAGTTTCACTTTCTGCTATCAGGCCGCCGATGATCACCGAACCGCCATTACTCAGGGTCATATTGGAGGTGACTTTACGACTAAAGATATTGGGGTTTCCGTCCACGCCCTCCGCCGCCGTGGCCTCGCTAACCTCCTGGGACACCTGCAGATCCACCCGGTCACCGGAGTGCACCGTGGGTGTCACATTGAGCAGCAGGCCGGTCTTGCGGTACTGGATATTGCGGTTAATGGTTGCACCCGGGATATCCGGCGCCGATACCTCGCTGGTTACCACCGGGATCTCGGTACCTACCTCCATCACGGCCTCCGAGCCGCTTTTCACCATAATATGCGGCCTGGACATGATATTGACCCGCTGATCCTGGTCGAAAATCCGCAATACCGCCTTTACATCACCCGCATTGTTCAGCACCCGGGCAGTGAGGCTACCCACATCCGGTGCCAGCAGGGACTGAAAGTCGATATCGTAGTCAAACAGGGTGGCGCTGGCCTCCAGCCAATCAATACCCGAGGCGAAGTTATCGGTCAGGGTGACCGAGGCCAGTGTCACCTCAACCAGCACCAGCCTGGCCGGTCGGTCCATTTTCCGCAGTACGGGTAGCAATTTACCCCACTGGGCGGCGGTGATATTCAGTATCAGGCCATTGCGGTTCTCATCCACCACCACCATATCGCCACCAATACTGCGGCGCTCGCTGAAACCGCCTTCAGCGGTGGCGGTGCCCGTGTCGGAGGTGCGCAGTGCCGGCATCAATTGCTGGATATCTGCCGCGAGGTCAGTAGCCTGGGTATTACGGACCTGGTAATAGTGCAGTATCTGCTCATTCTTGTTGTTGCTGGGCACATCCAGCTTGATCGCCCAATCCTGGATGTGGTTCAGCGTCGCATCATCCCCGGCAAAGGCTATGACAGACTCAGACTGCTCAATCGGCAGAATAATCACCGAGCCAGTCGGCGGATTCAGTGAGGCTGAATAGCCCTCCGCCTTCAAAACCTCGACCAATTTTCGTGACAGGGTCTTGGCATCCAGGTAGTAGGGGCTAATTGCAATACTGAACTTACCCCTCATTAAGGGCTGATCGAGTAACTGAATCGTCTCAATCGCGTAGCTGACGAGTTGCGGCGAGCCCTTGAGTAGCAGTGAATTGCGTTCCAGGTCGTCAAATACCTCCAGGCTCTTGCCGGCAAAGATCCGTTGCAACCAGTTGGTGGCGTTGGCCGGGCGCACCACCTTCAAGGGCACAAACTGGAAAATGGTCCTGTGCGACAGTGGCACGTCCGGCAGTGTGTTACCCGTCACCAACAGGGGCGGCCGGTCGGCGCCGCGGTCAAGCCGCGGGAAGAAGCGCATGATGCTGCCTTCCCTGGAAATGCCCACCCCATATTGATCCAGCACCTCCGCTGCCATTTTCGCCAGCTGATTGAGGTTCTGCTTGCCAATTGCGCGCAAGGTGACCAGGTCCCCGGCCTGCTGCAGCCCTGGGTCCAGGGTATAGGACTCTCCCAGCAAATCGCCATAAACCTTGTTGATAAAGGCCGGCAGCGGGATGCCGTTGAAATTCACCTCGATCTCGGCCTCGGCATAGGCGGTTTCGGGAATATTGATTTCAGCCAGGTCGCCCGGCCGGTACAGGGGGGCAGCGGGGGTTTTGCTAAATCGCGGACCTGCCTCGGCATCGGCCTTGAGGCCACCCTCAAAATCATCCTCTGGCGTGGCTGCGCTATTCTCTTCAAGATAGCGGTCGTAGGCATCAGGCTCCCTTGTGTAATCGCGGGTTTCCCAGAGTTCGCAGCCTGACAATGCAAGCAACAGGCCCAGATTTATCAATATCTTTGTATTCATTATTAGCTCGATTCTTGACTAGTTTTGCTGGTAAAGGAACACGTCGCGCTCCTCGCCTGCCTGGGACACTTTAAGCGACTGCACTTCTATCGCCAGCAGCGTCGTACCGTCAACAAATGCATCCCCCACTTTGTATTTATTCACCCGGCCCGCCTCGGCTACCAGCGCAAAACGATCAGACTCGGCTTCCTCCAGCAAGACACCGACAAAGCGCCAGGGCGGTAGCGCAGGCCTTGCCGCATCTGCGTTGTCAGCAGCCGCATCTGTCAAACCCTCTGGCGACGGCGCCGGCGGCACCAGCCAGCGATAGCGCTGCCTGAAGCCTGCTGCCGCCTGTTGATACTCTGACTCACTGCGCAGAGCCACCGAGGCCAGCACCCAGTCATCGGCATCGCTGTTTTTCGCTGAGGCCAGACCCGAACGCAGCATGGTCGTCAGTAAGCCAAGCACCGCTGTGACCAGCGCCAGGGCGCAGGCAGCGGACAGCATTACCAGGTATTTGCGCGTCATGAGCCGGCCACCCGGAAAAAGGCTTCAACTTCCACGTCGATCCTGACCTTTTTTGCAGTCAGGCCACGCACCAGTTTTAGGCGCCGAAAACGGGCATAGTTCTCCCGGGTCTCCAGGGCGGAGACAAAGTCCCCGACGGTATCACCATCGGCAACACCGTTAACCGAGCCCACCACTCGCCACAAGTCACCATCGTTGACGGACTCCGCCGGCAACATGGTCAGGCGCAGCTTGCGATGCCCCACTTCGGCAATGACCTGCTCCATCATTGACCTGAGTTCAGCCTCGGCCCGGCCACTGCTGGAAACCTCGGGAAACGAAGCCCGGATCTGCTCCAGGGCCTGCTGACTGTCAGTTGCCCGCTGCAGCCAATACTGCTGCGCGTCAATCGCCAGGAGCCGCTGCAAGCGCTGCTGCGCGGTGGCCAGTTCCTGTCGGCTCTCAGCGGCCGTATCTGATAGAAGCAGCACAAAATACAGGAGCAACAGGCCCCATATTGCCAGTAAACCACGTCGCAACCTCGGGTTGCCCCGCCATTCGCCCCGCAACAGCCCGACCCAGTCGAGGTTCACCGGTAGTCGCTGCATGACCGCATCCAGGTTCATGAGTCGGCCAACCCCGCCACGTCAGTCGTTTCGAAACGCCAATCCGGTTGCAGTTGAGCGGATATCTTCATCCTGCCTTTCACCACATCATCACCCAGCCTGGGTTCAAGCAACCAGGGTATGGATTCGAATACTCCCAGCAGCTCAGTGGCGCTCAGTGACTCGCCTGCAACAGAGATTGCCAGGTTACCGCCGCTGTATTCCCAGGCCAGCAACTCCACTTGCCGGCCGGCGTCACGCTCGAGGGCCAATCGCGCCAGCAAGTCAGCCAGGTATTGCAGCTGCAGGGGCCCCGAATGCAGCTCGGAAATACTTTCAATGCTGTCCAGCGCATCCAGCGCCACATCACGCGCCACCAGCACCGGTGTCACCGCGCCATTGAGTTCTTCAATTCGGGCCTCGGCTCTGGCCGCGGCAACATCTGCATAGAGGATGCCGCTCAGCTGGAAAGATCCTGCGGCGATAAACAGGCAAAATAACAATACGAACAAGGTCGACTCTGACTTCAGAAAGGGTAGCAGCATGCTGCGCAGGGTAGCCCCCTGGCCAGCGGGCAGCGGAGCATTTACGGGACCGGGTAGCTCAGGCACCGGCTCCAGGTCGAACAGCATGCGCAGCTGGTTCCAGCTTTGCTGGCTGGGCAGTTGCGGCCACCAGCGGGAGACCGCGAGCTGGCCATCGAGAAACCCGCGCGCCTCAACGCCTTCCCAGCAGTGACTTAACACCAGTGTCTCATCTTCTTCCGGCGACAAGCACCGGACCAGGGTTTCAGGGAGAATTGCATCCGGTGTTACCGATAATTCCCCACAGCACTGCCGGCGCAGCACCCCGTCCCAGGCCCAGATCAAAGCCCGGCTGCCCTGCACTTCAAAATGGAATTCGGGATCTGCAAAAGGAGCCCACTCGCGCACCTGCAAGCGCAACAGGGCATCGAGGTCACCACGGTCCACCCCGCCGATATCTACTGACCGGAATACACAGAGGGAGCGCGCAACAATCCACTCAACCCAGATAGCCGTAGCTTCCGGGCAATCGACGCCAGCTTCCGTCTGCACATATCTACAGGACGAAATCAGGTAATTGCGCAGTTCTTGCAGTTTCACTCAAATAGCCCTTGGGCAAGGGTTGGCGGTAATTATTTTCTATTATCCAGGGCGCAGGCGCCTGGTTTCCGGGTGTGAACTTTACCGCATATTCCCGCAGCTGTCCCTCACCCTCGTGCCAGAAACGCATTCTCAATCCCAGCGACGGGCGCGGGGTAGAACCGAATTCATTATTGGCCACCAGATCCCTGATCCAGCTATTGACCTCATCGTCAACTTCATCAGAGCCGTGGCGCTGGGCGATCAGGCCCGCGACCCGCTCGGGCGTGGCGCCGCGCATTCGCAACAGCACATCTTCCGGTGCGGTAGCTGAATTAGGCATACCCGCCCAGCTCAGGCTGACGCGATTGGCAAAGGCATTGTCCGCCCACAAATCACGGTGCTCGGACCAGCCCATAACCGCCTGCAGCTCATGGGGGGACTCCAGCCGGCGATTGCGCGGCGGTGGCAGACCCCTGGAGCGATAATCCCGGGCTTCAGCGCCATTGATGCTCACCAGGTCATCGGCGTCGACGTAGTCAGCCAGTCTTGCCGCCATCACTTCCGCCTCACGATAGTCTACGCCGTGTTGGGCCAGCAGGGCCTGGGTGCGACCGGTTGCTTGCGGGACAATGCCATAGAGGCCGCTCTCGTCCTGTATGGCGAAGCGTGTGAAGCCGTATCCCTGGTAAGCCACTCCATCAAAGATCAGGTCGGCACGACCCGCGCGTATGCGGGCAAATCCCGAGATCACGGATTCCTCATCGGCTGCCGGGCTCAAGAAAACGCCGGCACGCCCGATGTCTGCCGTGGCGATCTTGTAGAGTAGCGTGGCCCGTGTGCTCAATTCGGCAATACCGCCATTGCTGGCGTCTACCCGGTTACCGGCCAGCTGCAAGGACTTTCCATACCACTGGGCGATAGATGCAGCTGCGATACCAAGAAAGGCCAGCACCCATATTGTGGCTACAAGGATGTAGCCGCCTGTGTGCCTGCTCACGCTTTCGTGCTTGCTCGCGGTTTCGTGACTGCTCACGTTTTTGTGCTTGTTCGCGTTTAAGATCATATTCCCAGTATGTCCGTTACATCGAGGCGGGGCGTTCGCCGCCCTATGATTGCCACATGCCAAAACTCCTCTCCCTGTAGCAATGGCATTTGCAGTGCAAAGCCTGCAGGCCATTGTTCCTGGCCTTCATTGGACACCCAGCCGGGTGAATATGTTCCTTCCTTATTTACTACCAGGAATCGCGGTGGATTGATCAGTTCAGACTGTGGCCAGCTTTGCAGCGACAGGTACTCGCCATCTCGCTCCCTGTAACGCAGCTCTGTGAAGTCACCGGTGGCCACCAGGGCCAATTCGAAAGGTGTGGGAATGCCTGATTCGGTCTGCAGTGGCGACAAGGTAAGACCGCTTACCCGCCCTTCCTTTAACTTAAAAGGATATTCCTTGCTGGCCATACCGCCGGAGAGAAGCTGGCGGAACCAGAATTGGCGCAATTCCGCCGAGCGGAAATCATCCGTCTTCTGCGAAAGACGACGCTCGATCATCAGCACCTGGCTAACCCCGTCAATCAGCATCACGCTCATCATCGAGGTAATGACGAGCACAACCAGCACCTCCAACAGCGTGAAGCCGCGGCTGCCGGGCCTAGATACCAATGGTCGCATCCGTCACCTGTAGCTTCCTGTATCCGACCTGACGCAGTTTAAAAGTCTGGTCGGGCGTGCCATCACGCTCAAGCTTTACGGTTAGCTCATAGAGACCGAATTCATTACTGCGAACCATGTTGCCGGGCCTGACGGGTTCTACCAGTTCGCTTTGCCAGGACAGGATTGCCGCGCCCAACTGCTTACTGCCGCTGGGCGTCTCCATTGGATTCAGTACCTCGAGGTAACTGAGGGCATTGTCTACATCGGTGCTCTCTATCGCGATCGCATCAAAGCGCGCCGTACCGATCATCATGCTGTTGATCCAACTGTAGAGGCCCAGCGCCGAGGTCGCGAACACAGTCATGGCGACAATGGCTTCCAACAGGGTAAAACCGCTATGCCGTTGCCTGATCATGGCGCGAAAGGACTGCAGAGAGGCGGCGTCAAGTTGAACTCCTCGACCTGATCATCGCGAGTGAGTTGCAGACGGCCACCGTCACAGACACCATTGCTGCGATAGCGAATACCCTGCTCAGCGCCCGCTTTCATAGACCAGCCGGCAGGCAAGTCCAGTGGCACAGCTTGCGCCTGGCCAGGCAGAGCAGTGAGGGTAAAACCCTGCTGTTGCTGATAGGCCGAGTAAGGCAAGGCGGCAATAGCATCCAGCAACTCGCGCCGCTCAAAGGCTCGCTGCCCCGAATCATAAAGCCTGGCCAGTTGCGGCAAGGCCAAACCGGTCATCGCCGCCATCAAGGTCAGCACAACCAACAGCTCCAGAATAGTGAAACCGCTGTGCCGGGGAACAGCCTGGGGCGTCTTACTCGGTGTCACCGGGAAGATAACCGACGTCTTCATTGATATCTGTTCCACCCAGCTGCCCGTCGCCACCGAAGGAGTAGAGCGCGAAGGGCTGACCGTTGGCGCCGGGAATGCTGTATTGATAGTCGTTGCCCCAGGGGTCAGGGGGCACCGCCTCGTCAAGGTAGGGGCCGCGCCAGCGCGAGCGCACCGGCTCTTCCTGGGGGCGCTCATACAGCGTATCCAGTCCCTCATCCTCCGTGGGAAAACGACCGGTATCCAGACGCATGGTTTCCAGACTGCCCTTTAACATTTTAATCTGGGTCTTCGCGGTCTTGGCTTTGGAGGCATCGACCTGGCCAAACATGCGCGGCCCTACCAGGCCCGCCAACATCCCCATGATTACCAATACCACCAACATCTCCAGCAGTGAAAAGCCTGACTGTGGGTGTTTGAGCGCGCTGCTCCGCTTCATGTGTTTCCTCATAGTGCTACGTCATTAACCGAAGTGATGGCCAGGATCACTCCACCCATAATGAAGCCAACGGCCGCACCTATGAGCAGAATCGAAACCGGTTCAATCAACTGTAAAAATTTCCTCATCCGCTGCTTACCCTGGCTGATATGCATGCCCGCCAGTGTTTCCAACATGCGCGGCAGCTGGCCGCTCTGCTCGCCTACCTTGACCAGGTTGAAGCCAATTTCTGTGACCACCTGGTTGGCCTGCAAGCTCTCCGCCAGTTTCTCACCAGCCCGCACGGAACGCTCCACCTGTTGCAGGCGCCCCTTCATGGATTCATATTCAACGTCTTTTTCCGCCAGCCGCAGAGCCTGGGTCAGCTCCACCCTGTTTTCCAACAACGTTCCCAACAACGAGGCCCAGCGGGCAATGGCAGCCTCGATCAACCAGGCACCCACCATGGGAACCGCATACAGTCGCTGACGAAACTGGTGACGATTGGGCGGCTTGGAATACCAGGTCACGCCCAACAATACCGCCAGGCCAACCGCCGCGCCTATGAGCAGCATGTTCTCGTTAAAGAACTTGCCCGAGCCGAGCACGATCAATGCCAGCAAGGGCAAGTCGCCATCGGCCTTGTCCAACAGGTTGGTGAACTTGGGCACTACCATGACAAAAATGAGAATCACTGCAGAGATACCGGAGACCACGAGAATAGACGGGTAGGTAAGCGCATTACGCACCTCCTTCTCGGTCTCCAATTCGTATGACCACTGGTCCACGCCACGACGCAGTGCCTGCGGTAATTGGCCGGTCATCTCACCCGATTCACCCAGCGAGAAAAAATAGCCGGGGATGTCCAGGCCCGATTCGCGCAGTGCCAGGGAGAATGCCTGACCACCGCGCACAGCCTTGGTAATACGCTTAAAGGCATCACGGGTTTGCTGGTTCGGGGTTGAGTCAGCGATGGAACTTACCGCCACCTCCAGCGAGACACCGGATTCCAGCAAGGCGCAAAACTGGTAGATAACCAGTTGCAGGTCGTCGGCCTTGTCCGGCTTGGAACTGCTGCGCCTGGCCACAACCGCAGGCGCCGGCTTCAGCTCAATTAGTTGCAGGTTCTCTTTGCGTAACTGCCGTGCCGCCACCTTGTCATTGGCTGCATCCAGTTGCCCGGAGATCGTCTTTCCCTGCAGGTTTATGCCCTTGTAGGAATACAGCATCAGTGCTCCGCCGCAGTCACACGCAGCACCTCATCGACACTGGTCAGACCCTGCGCCGCTTTCACCAGTCCATCCATGCGCAATGTGCGAGTACCCTGCGATACCGCCAGTTGCAACATATCCTGGTGGCTGGCTCCCTGCAGAATCATCTCCTGCAAGGCTGGCGTCACCTCCACGACCTCGTGAATACCGGTACGACCACTGTATCCGTGACCAAAGCAATGACTGCAACCAACCGCATCCCGCCACTCATCGCCGGCGCTATCGATGTGCGCAATCATCTCCGAGATACCGGCAGCGGGCGCAGCCGGCACGGCACAGTGCTTACACAAGACCCGCACCAGGCGCTGGGCCATGACCATCCGCACCGGCGTGGCGACCAGGAAGGGGTCGACACCCATATCAATCAGCCGTGTAAACGCGCTAACCGCATCGTTCGTGTGCAGGGTGGACAACACCAGGTGACCCGTGAGGGAGGACTGAATGGCAATCTCCGCAGTTTCCAGGTCTCTAATCTCACCCACCATCATCACGTCCGGGTCCTGGCGCAAGACCGAACGCAGGGCGGTGGCAAAGGTATAGCCAATTTCAGCGTGGGTTTGTAATTGGGTGATGCCAGCCAGCTGGAATTCCACCGGATCCTCAACCGTAATGATTTTCTTGCTGTCATCACTGACATGATCCAGCACTGAATAGAGCGTGGTCGACTTTCCCGAGCCGGTCGGCCCGGTGACCAGGATAATCCCGTGGGGCTGGGTGATATGCCGTTTTATGACGGTCATATTGTCTTCTGCGATGCCGATACCGCCCAGCGACACCGTCTTATTGTCCTTGGGCAACAAGCGCATAACCACGGACTCGCCGTGCACACCCGGAGCCGCTGACACCCGCAAATCGATTTCCTGCCCGGACAGGCGTGCCGTAAAACGGCCATCCTGGGGCAGGCGGCGCTCGGCAATATCCATGCCCGACACCAGCTTGACCCGGCTGGATATCGCGCTGAAGCGTTCCACGGGCAGGGTGTAGCGATTATAGAGCACGCCATCGACCCGAAAGCGCACTTCCATCTTGTGCTCGCCGGGCTCTATGTGGATATCCGAAGCGTTCTGGTCGTAGGCCTGTGCCAGCATGTTATTGACAAATTCGATGACCGGGGCCTCTTCTGCCAATTCCCGCAAGTGCTCGGCGTCATCCCCGTAGTACTCGCCGCCGGCATCGGGAGAAACCGTCTCCAACACTCGCTCCAGGTCGTAGTCGCGCATCACGTTCCAGGCCAGTTGCATACCGTGGAACGCCCGCTCAAGTATTTCCGACACCGTGGGATCGCAGACATTGGGGCCCACGCAATTCACCACGTCGTCATCAATCCAGGCGATAACGCCCAAATCCAGCCACCAGTCAGGGTCCAGGCCGCTCTGTTCAACGACTTCAGCAAAGGATTCGCTGGTCACCGGCAAATCGGCTGGGCTCAACATCGGCGCAGCATAGAGCTCGCTGAGCACAGGCAGTAAATTGTCCTCCGATACCGCCCCGAGGCGCATAAGGATGGAGTCCAGGCGTCCACCGAGGCTGGCCTGCACGGTTTTTGCACGCTCAATATCCTCTTGCGATACCAAACCGCGCTGCATCAAAGCGCTGCCAAGATATGACGACAAACTTATCCCCCTGTTTTAGCCGGCGATTGTACCAGAAGTCTTCTACAAGCCGCTGCTTTCGCTGCCTGCATAATGACTTAGTCCCTATCTATGCCAGTCGGTTCCCAAACAGCAAATCAAGGCCTGTCACAGGCAAATACTATTAATGCTTTATATGCTCCGATAAAATGACCTCCCCAGGATAGATAAGCGGTAGGCCAGAGTGTCGGATAAACCAATAACACGTGAGTGCAATGGCTGCACGGCCTGCTGTGATGGCTGGTTGCAAACCAATGTCGATGGTTGCGAAATTGGCGCTGGCAAACCCTGCAAGCACATAAGCAAGACCGGCTGTACGATTTATGCCACCCGACCATTTGATCCCTGTGTCGGTTTCCGCTGTGGCTGGCTCCTCAATGATTCGATGCCGGACTGGATGAAACCTAATGTCGCCAGGGTGATCATCAAGCCTGGTGCTATCTGGGAACGCCCAGGCTCGCGAGTTCGTGTGAACCTGGCAACGGCGGTCGGACCACGCATTCCCGGCAAGACCATTCAGTGGCTGAGAAACTACGCAAGAAATGAGCGATGTGATTTTCTCTGCCATGAACACGTGCGAGAGGGGAAAACCTACACCGGTGCACTGTCGTATTTTGGCGCTGGTTCCCCGGAATTTGAGCAAGAGGTCGAAAACTGGAAGGCCTCGGGATATGACTTCACAGTAACCGCCAGCAACAGCACCATGGTTATTGGGGATAAGTTCTTCAAGCAGCATCGATAGCTGTCGCGTGCTAGCTTTGCAGCATTGGCAGCTCTCGGCTAGCATTGAGATTCAGGGGTTAACCGAGGCCTGTAGTCGGAGTAATTGTGTCAAGTAATCAAACACCACGCAGCTGCGGCGAATGCACTGCCTGCTGTAATGGCTGGCTGCGCACCACTATTGACGGATGCGACCTGAGCCCTGGCAATCCCTGTAAACATATTACGCCTAAAGGCTGCGGCATTTATTCAGTGCGCCCGGAAGATCCCTGCGCAATATTCAGCTGTGGCTGGTTGTTGAATCTGTCCATGCCGGACCGGCTTCAGCCCAATATTGCCAAGGTCATCATTAAACCTGGCGCCATCTGGGAGCGGCCATCTCTAAACATACCGGTACATGTGGCCACTGCTGTTGGCCCGCGCATTCCCGGAAAAACCATTCAATGGATGAGAGCTTACGCCCGCGAGGAAAACTGCCAGTTTATCTGCCACGAACATGTGCGTGAGGGCAAGACCTACACCGGCGTGCTAAAACGATTCGGAATCGGCTCCCCGGAATTTGAACAAGACGTGGCCAACTGGAGCGCAGCGGGACATGCTTTTTACGTAACTCACAGCAAAAGCAAGCTGATCGTCAGCGACAAAAAATCCTAGTCAATGCCAGTGCCAGGCCAATTTGCTTATCACCCCCGCTGCGAAGAGCAGGACACCACCTCCCCGGTCATATAGCCGGAATAATCCGAGGCCAGGAACATCATCACATTGGCCACTTCCCAGACCTCGGCGGCGCGGCCGAAGGCTTCCTTGCTGGCCAACTCCTCCAGCAACTCCATCGGCGTGGTTTTCTTGAGGAACTCATGGAAGGCAATGGAGGGCGATACCGCGTTGATACGCACGCCGTGATCGGCGGCCTCCAGGGCTGAGCAGCGGGTTAATGCCATCACCCCGGCCTTGGCAGCGGCGTAATGGCACTGCTCTTTCTGCGCCCGCCAGCCCAGTACCGAGGCGTTGTTGACGATCACCCCGGCGCCCCGGGGCTGCATCTTCCTGAGCATGGCCCGGGTCATGCGCATGGTGCCGGTCAGGGTGATATCAATCACCCGGTCCCACTCCTCGTCTTCCATCTCCACCAATAATTTTGTGCCACCGAGGCCGGCATTGTTGATCAGCACATCGACCCCACCGAGCCTGTCTTCTGCCGCATCGACCAGGGCCTGCACCTCGGCTTCATCGGTGACATTGGCGAGCTGGCCGTAAACCTCATCCAGACCCGTGTGTTCTTTGAGTGCGGCAACCGCCTTCTCCAGTCTACCCTCGTGGATATCACTGATCATGACAGCACGAGCACCTTCCTCAGCGGCGCGGGTGGCCGCGGCAAAGCCGATGCCGGCACCCGCGGCGGCGGTGATTAGTACGCTCTTTCCCGCCAGCAAGTTGTGGCCGGGCACATAGGGTGGCGCTTCTTTCAATGCCATTTCTGTTTCCTCCTATCCGCGCGGTTCACGCGGCATACCAAGCGCGCGCTCGGCAATAATATTGCGTTGAATCTGGTTGGTGCCGCCGTAAATCGTATCGGCGCGGGTAAACAAGTGCATGCTCTGCAATCGGCTCAGCTCATAGGGACCCGCCGCGCAGATCTCCGCTTCCGGCCCCAGCACATCCATGGCCAGCTTGCCCAGGTTGCGGTGCCAGCTTGACCAGTACAGTTTGTAGATCATCGCCTCCCTGTTCAGCGCTCCATCATCCCCGCCGCCCGACAGCATGCGCATGGCGCTGTAGCGCATGATGCGCAAACCCACATGGGCGTCGGCAATACGCTGACGCAGTGCCGGGTCCTGCCCCGCACCATTTTCCCGGGCGATACGCAGGATCTCGTCCAGCTCATTCTGGAACAACATCTGCTGGCCCAGGGTGGATACGCCACGCTCAAAGCCCAGCAAACCCATAGCCACCTTCCAGCCATCGCCGGGGGCGCCAACGATATCCCCGGCGCCACAGCGAGCTTCATCGAAGAACACCTCGTTGAATTCGCTGGTACCGGTCATCTGCTCAATCGGTCGTACATCCACGCCGGGCTGATCCATCTCCAGCAGGAAAAAGCCGAGTCCCTTGTGACCGACCGACTCGGGGTCGGTGCGGGCAATGACAAAGCAAAACTCCGACTCGGTGGCATTGGAGGTCCACACTTTCTGGCCGCTAATCCGCCACCGGCCGCTGGCCTCATCGAGGCGGGCTTTGGTTTTGACATTGGCCAGGTCGGAACCCGCACTGGGTTCGGAATAACCCTGGCACCAGTATTCAGTGCCATTGAGAATACCCGGCAGGAAGCGTTGCTTCTGCTCCTCGCTGCCGAAGGCAATCAGGGTCGGACCGGTCAGCCCCTCGCCAATATGACCCATGCGACCGGGTCCACCGGCACGGGCGTATTCCTCGTGGAAGATCACCTGTTGTTCTATGGAGGCACCGCGACCGCCATACTCTGTCGGCCAACCGATACAGGTCCAGGCACCCTCGGCCAGCTTGCGTTCCCAGGCTTTGCGCTCCTCCGGGTACATATGCTCGTCGCCGGGGCCGCCACGGAATCGTATTGGCTCAAACTCACCGCAGAGATTGTCGCGCAGCCAGCTGGCGATTTCCTCGCGGAACTGCTCGTCGGCGGCACTGAAGCTCAGTTTCACAGTACCACCTCCGCATCCAGTAGCTGACTGGCTATACGTTCGCGGTGATAGGCGCCGTTTCCTAACAAGGCCTCGGAGGAACGGGCCCGCTTAAAATAGAGCTGGATGTCGTATTCCCAGGTAAAACCAACGCCGCCGTGCAACTGGATGCCGGTGCCGGCATTAAAGAAATAAGCATCGGAACACCAGGCCTTGGCAATGCTGGCGGCCTCCGCCAGTTCTCCGGCCATGGGCCCATCCTCGAATACTTCCTGGGCCACACAGGCGGCGTAATAGATCGCCGAGCGCGCCGCCTCGGCCTTGACCATCATATCCGCCGCCTTGTGTTTTACTGCCTGGTAACTGGCGATGGGTCGATTGAACTGCACCCGATCCTGGGTATAGGCCACGGTGGAGTCCAGCGCCTGCTGGGCGCCACCGGCCTGCTCTGCGGCCACCGCAATCGTGGCGAGATCAATAATCTGTGCCAGCTGAGGCCAGGCTTGTCCTTCCGCACCCAGGCGATTGGCCTGCGACACTTTCACATCCGTCAGCCGCAATTCAGCCTGTTTACGGGTCTGGTCCATGGTCGGTAGCCATTCCCGCTCGACCCCGGCAGTCTCGGCGGGAACCAGGAACAGGCTGACACCGTTCTCTGCGCTGCTGCCGGGCTCCCGGGCTGCGACAATCAGCAGTTCCGCACTATGACCATCGGGAACATAACGCCAGCTGCCATTTAACAGATAGTCATCACCATCGCGCTGATACTCTCCTTCCACCGCCGTGGCATCCCAGCGACCATTGCTTCCGGTATAGGCCAGGGTCGCGGTGCGCCCCTCTATAATCTGGCCAAGATATTCGGTCTTCTGGGCTTCATCGCCCGCGATCAGCAAGGCGTTCACCCCCAGGCACACGGTGGAAAAATACGGCGAGCACAACAGGTAACGGCCCATTTGTTCCAGCGTCGCCACCAGTTCCACGTAACCCAGGCCCAGGCCACCATAGTGTTCCGGAATATGCAGGGCCGGCCAGTACAGCTCCTCGCAAATGCGCTGCCACAGCGCCACGTCGTAGCCGGCCTCTGTCGCCATGGCCGCACGCACCGCCTCGCTGGTGGACACTTCCGCCAGGAAGGCCGCCGCGGTGTCGCGGATCATCTGCTGTTCTTCGCTAAAACTGAATTCCATCGAGCTTGCCCATTGTCCTCTATGCGTAATTACCCAAAAACTTACATTCCCCAGACTTTCTGCGCGGGCTCTTCCTTGCCCAACAATACCTCCACGGCCTCACCGATTTCGGCGGGCTGCCAACGCTCGCCCTTGTCGACGCCCTCGGTGGTGCGCCAGCCGTCGCAGATACAAATGCGGCCACCCTCCGACTCAAATATCCGGCCACTGACATGGGCCGCTGCCGGGGATGCCAGCCAGGCCACCAGCGATGACACATTCTCCGGGGCAAAATGATCGAAGCTGCCATCGTCGGGCTGCTTCATGCGTTCGGCCATCGCCTCTACCGCAGTGGTCATTCCGGTGCGGGCACTGGGCGCCAGCGCGTTGGCGGTTATCCCGTAGCGCGCTAACTCGGCGGCCTGGTTCAGGGTCAGGGCAGCAATACCGGCCTTGGCCGCGGCATAGTTGGACTGGCCAATAGATCCCTGCAGTCCGGCACCCGAGGTGGTGTTGATAATGCGCGCGTCTACTGCCTTGCCTTCCTTGGACTGGCCGCGCCAGTAGTGCACCGCGTGGGAGGATATACAGAAGTGCCCCTTCAGGTGCACCGCCATGATGGCGTCCCACTCGGCCTCGGTCATGGAGGCAAACATGCGGTCTCGGTTTATGCCGGCGTTATTGACCACGATGTGCAGGTCACCAAAGCTGTCGATAGCCTGCTTGATCGCATTAAGGCTGTCGTCATAATTGGTAATATCCGAGCTGTTGACCACGGCCTTGCCGCCGCTGGCACTTATCTCATCCACCACCGCCTGGGCCGCCTCGGTGTTGATATCGTTGACGACTACCGCACAACCCTCGGCCGCCATAACCCGCGCATGGGCAGCACCCAGGCCGCCACCGGCGCCGGTGATGATCGCTACTCGACCTTCCAGAATCCCACTCATCTATCGCTTCCTCTTATACATAGCTTCAGCGTTTTCGCTGCTGCCCCGGCAAACAGCTGATACTTCCGGGACACGCTGTAAATACGTCCCTGTACGCTCGGCGGCGGCCGTCCATGGCCGCCGACGGTCCCGGAAGTACCAGCTATTCCCCGGGACAGCCCAAATCTCCGAGTTACAGCCTTTCAATAATTGTTACGTTGGCCTGACCGCCACCTTCACACATGGTTTGTAAGCCGTAGCGACCGCCGGTGCGTTCCAGTTCGTGCAGCAGCGTGGTCATCAACTTGGTACCGGTAGCACCCAGCGGGTGACCGAGTGCAATAGCGCCACCGTTCACATTGGTCTTCTCGTGGGGGTAAGCGGTGTCCTTGAGCCAGGCCATGGGGACCGAGGCGAAGGCCTCGTTAATCTCCACCAGGTCTATGTCCTCCAGCTTCATGCCGGCTTTCTTCATTGCGTATTCCGTGGCAGGAATCGGTGCGGTCAACATCCAGATTGGATCGTCGGCGCGCACACTCATGTGATGTATGCGAGCCCGCGGTGTCAGCTGGTAGCGCTTCAACGCATCCTCCGACACCAGCAGCATGGCTGAGGCGCCGTCGCAGGTCTGGCTCGATACCGCTGCGGTAATTGTGCCTCCCTCGGCCAGCGGCAACAGTTCCGCCATTTTTTCCAGGGAGGTCTGGCGCGGCGTCTCGTCCATCTCCACCCCTTCCATGGGTAACACCTCCCGGTCAAAGCGCCCTTCCTCGATCGCCCGCAGCGCCCGGCTGTGGGATTCCAATGCGAAGGCCTCCATCTCTTCCCGACTCAGTTTCCACTTGTCGGCAATCATCTGCGCCGAGTTGAACTGGGACACCGGGGTATCGCCGTAACGCGCCGTCCAGCCCTGGGAGCCGGAAAAGGGGTCGCTGAAACCCAGCGGCTCGGCCGCCAGCATGGCCGAGGAAATCGGGATCGAACTCATGGTCTGCACTCCGCCGGCCACCACCACATCATTGATACCTGACATGATCGCCTGGGCGGCGAAGTGCACGGATTGCTGGGAGGAACCACACTGTCGGTCGATGGTGGTACCCGGCACTTCCTGGGCCAGGCCTGCCGCCAGCCAACAGGTGCGGGCAATATCGCCCGCCAGTGGTCCGATGGCATCGACACAGCCGAACATCACGTCGTCGTAATCGCTGTCGGGGATATTGTTGCGCTCTACCAATGCCTTGAGTACATGAGCACCCAGGTCGGCGCCATGTACATGGGCCAGGCCACCGCGTCGGCGCCCGGTCGGGGTGCGCACCGCATCTACAATATAGGCTTCAGCCATCGTTCTACTCCTCTAAAAGGTGGCGCCGGCGCCCAGCGCCGCACCCTCTGCGAAAATTGATTCAGCCACTCGCTGCTTGTGTAATCCGGTATCGCCCCAGCTACCTGCCATGGCCCAGGCCTTCTTCATATAAATATGCAGATCGACTTCCCAGGTGTAGCCCATGGCGCCATGCAACTGGATACAGTTTTTCGCCGCCAGATTGGCCGCGGCGCAGGCCGCCAGCTTGGCGTGACTGACAGTGACCGCGGCACCATCGGAATCATGGGCCAGGGCGTAAGCCGCCCGGTACACCGGCGCCTTGGCATATTCCAGGCTGACCGCCACATTGGCCATGTGGTGCTTGACCGCCTGGAAGGAACCAATGGCTTTACCGAACTGCTGGCGATCACCGCTATAGGCCACCGACAAATCCACCATGCGCTGGGCCAGGCCCAGGCACTGGGCGGCATTGGCCAGGGCGCCGCGATTCAGTGCCGCCGCGATCAGCTCGCCATCTCCGCTAACCGGGGTTGCCGCCGAGGTATCGAATTCCACCGCGAACAACTGCCGCGAGGGATCCACCGAGGCGTTGGCGCGAATAGTCGCAGCGGCTGGATCAAGCACATACAGCACTTCATCTCGCTCCAGTATTAACAGGTCGGCCACATGGGCGTCTTCTACCGGTCCGTTTAGCGCCAGGCCCACAACCACCCTGGCCTCACCCACGGCAATCCTGGGCAACCATTGCGCCGCCAGTTCGCCACCGATATCACGAAGCATCGGCACCGCCACCAGGGCCGTATGCACCAGTGGCTCCGGCAGCGCCACGTAGCCGCATTCCTGGGCCAGCAGCACGAAGTCCAACTCTGTCATGCCGAGACCGCCAAACTCCTCCGGCACTGTCATACCCACCAGGCCCAACTCCGTGAGTTGCCCCCACAGTTCATCACTGCGACCGCTTTCCGAATCCCAGAGATTACGAATAGCTTCCGGCGTGACTTCCTTGACCAGGAAATCGCGCACCGATTGCTGGAACAACAGTTGGTCTTCGCTGAAGGTAAAGTTCATCGCGGCATGCCCAGCATTCTCTCGGCAATAATATTGCGCTGTATTTCATTGGTACCGGCGTATATCGGTCCCGACTGGGAGAACAACCAGCCATCCAGCCAGTTGCCGACGCCGTCCGCATCCGGCGCATGAGGCCAGAGTTCTGCGCGAGCGCCGAGAATACTCAAGGCGGTGGCATGCATACGCTGGTCCAGTTCTGACCAGAAGATTTTGTTGGTCGAGGCCTCGGCGCCAATCTTGCCGCCGGCCATCATGCGGCAGGCTGTCTGGTAAGTAGTCAGGCAATAACTCTCCGCATCCAGGTAGGCCTGCATCACCGCATCACGCACCGCCGGATCGCGATCCGCACTGTCTCGATTTTCCCTATACAACTCCACCAGCCGCCGTGCTGTTTCCTGGAAACGTGCAGGCGAGCGCAACATCAGTCCGCGCTCAAAGCCGGCTGTCGCCATCGCCACCGCCCAGCCCTCGCCCTCTCCACCGAGCCGATTCTCCAGCGGCACTTCGACATTGTCGAAGAAGATCTCGGCAAACCCGGGCAAGCCATCCAGCTGCGGGATCGGTCTTACGGTTATACCCGGCAAATCCAGCGGCACCAGGATAAAGGTCAGCCCATGATGGCGCTCGGAATCCGGGTCGGTGCGAAACATGCCGAAACACCAGTCCGCCCACACCGCCCGGGTCGACCAGGTTTTCTGGCCATTGATCACATAGTGGTCTCCATCGAGGTCGGCCCGGGAGCGTATCGCCGCCATGTCAGATCCCGCATTGGGCTCCGACCAACCCTGGGACCAGACTTCCTCCCCGGTCGCCATCTTCGGCAGGAAGCGCGCTTTCTGCTCTGCCGTGCCATATTCCATCAGGGTCGGTCCCAGCAAAAAGATCCCGTTCTGGTTTACCCGCAGCGGCGCACCCGCGCGATAATACTCTTCCTCGAAGATCAGCCACTCGATCAGGTCACAGCCACGACCTCCCAACTCTTCCGGCCAGGTCACCATTCCCCAACGTCCGCTATTGAGCGTCGCCTCCCACTCACGGTGCTGTTGAAAACCTTCCTCGGTATCGAAGCTCTTCAGTGGCTCGGCCGGCACATTGGCCGCCAGCCAACTCCTGACTTCTTCGCGGAAGGCTTGTTGTTCGTTTGTGTAGCTCAAATCCATTCGTTCAGTCAGCTCTTCAGTGTTGCTTGTGCGCCGGGAGCGTCTCGGTCAGCAACCTGCTCCTTCCAGGACACGCTGTGAATACGTCCATGTACGCTCGACGGCGACATCCCTGTCGCCGACGGTCCCGGAAGGAGCAGGTCACCGCCCGAGACTTCGTGCCAAACTTGACGAGTGATCCGGTGTGAGTGGGCGATGGTGTATATGCTTTTTCGAGACCGTGGCCGACAGGGATGTCGGCCTCGAGCCCCCATGGACGGGTTTAGGGCCCGCCCCGCTTTATCGGGTGCGGCGCGTCTCGAAAAAGCATATACATCAGCGCCCACGGTTCCAGCAACATCACTCATCAAACTTCGCATCACGTTTCTCAACAAAAGCGTCGCGGGTTTCCTGGGAGTCCTCGTGGGTGTAGGCCTCATAGGTGAAGCCCTGCTCCCAGCGGTACTTGTCCTCGAGATTGCCGTCTTCGATACCCGTCAGGGATTCCTTGGCGATCTGCACCATCGCCGGGGACTTCTCGGCGATTTTTGCCGCAATCTCCCGGGCAGCATCCAGCAGTTGATCCCGTGGCACCACCCGCTCGATAGCACCCAGGCGATAGGCTTCCTCGGCGTCGATGAACTCGCCGGTGAAATACATGTAGCGCACTTTTTGAACGGGGAACAGGCGCTGCAGGTGGGCGCCACCGCCCATGGCGCCGCGATCAATTTCCGGCACACCGAATCGCGCGCAATCGGAGCAGAGCACGATGTCCGCAGCACCCGCCATGCCGATGCCGCCACCCAGTACAAATCCGTGCAGGGCGACGATCACCGGTTTGGGGTTGCGGTGAATGGCGCGGAAGGTTTCGTAGTTGCCTTTGTTGACGTCCAGGATCTTGCTGGCGTCGGCAGCCAGTTCCTTTATGTCGACCCCGGCGCAAAAGCCCTTGCCTTCACCGCCGATCACAATCACTCGTACCGCGTCGTTCTCACCCAGCGCGTCGATCTCCGCGGCAATGGCAAACCAGCCGGCACTGTCGAAGGCGTTGACCGGGGGATGGTCCAGCAGCATTTCGGCAACGCCGTCATGCAGTGTGGTTTTAAACGGTTTAGACATGGCTCTGCTCCTGTCCGCTACGCGGCGCCAGTGCGGCCAGGCGCTGTTCCGCCTCGACCACAATCTGTTTGATCAATTCTTCACAACTCAACAACTCGTCAATAACCCCGGCCACCTGGCCACTGGGTAACACGCCCTGGCCCGGCTCGCCGTCGACCATGGCTTTCATAATGATCATCGGCGCATTGGCCGACATGATGGCCTGGGCAAGGCTGAGCCCGTCATCCCGGTGCATGGCTATCGCCGAGCGCAGCAGGCCCGTCAAACTGGCACCGGTGTGCTGACGGAAGGCCAGTCCATTGCGCAGGGCCAGCCAAAGTTTCTTCAGTGCCCCGGCGCGTTCCAGTTCGGTCAACACCTCGTTCATGATCATGCGCTGTGGCAAACCATCCATGGCGGTGGAACGAATGATGACCGCCGGGTCTTTGCACTCCAGGTAGCGCTCCAGGGTTGAGCGCGGCACCGGGCAGTCACTGGTGAGCAAAAAGCGGGTACCCATGGCAATACCGTCAGCGCCCCAGGCCAGCGCAGCCACCAGGCCGCGACCGTCCTTGAAACCGCCGGCAGCAACCACCGGCACTTGATCACTCACGGCATCAATCACCTGGGGTATCAACAGGGTGCTGGGAATAGCGCCGGTGTGACCGCCGCCCTCACCACCCTGTACAGTAACCACATCGGCTCCCAGTTCCACCGCTTTGGTGGCGTGCTTGGGCAGGCCCACTGTGGGCATGCAGATGACACCCGCGTCTTTCAGTTTTGTAATCAGGGCCGGACCCGGCGAGCGGGAATAGCTGACCGCGCGCACGCCCTGGGCGATCACCATGTCGACTATCTCGGCGGCGTTGGGCTGGTACATATGGAAATTGACACCAAAGGGCGCCGTCGTCAGCGCCTTGACCGCGAGAATATCCCGCTCCATTTCCTCCGGCGGAATAGTGGCTCCGGCGAGGAAACCAAAGCCACCGGCATTACCGGTGGCCGCCACCAGTTTCGGGTCGGCCACCCAACCCATCGCGGTTTGCACGATGGGGTAGCGGCAGCCGAGCAGCTCTGTGAGTCGGGTATCCAGCATGATCAGCTGCGGTCGCCCACAGGATTATCCTTGATCTGCATGGCCCGCTGCTGGTGCGGGTCCATGGCGGCAATAATCGCCAGCTGTTCTGCGGTCGGCGCTGCGGTGGTCGGCACCTCGTCCGGCACATGCAAGGGAAAACCGGTATTTTCCAGCACCTGGTCCTGGCTCACGCCCGGGTGCAGGGAGACCAGTCTCACCTGGTGATCGGGCCCAGCAAAGTCCATCACGCACAAATCAGTGACGATCAAGCGGATGTCCACTTCGTCCAGTGAGCGACCGCGCGGCAGGCGCTCCGGGTTATAACCAATCGAAGACACGAAATCACATTCACCGTCGATAAAGACCCGGTCACTGTGTGCCGGTACGAAAAAGCTGTTGGCGTGGCTAATGGAGTTACCGGGGAATCCGCGCGCGCCCAACATCATCACCTTGGGTTGTTCGTAGCTGCCGCCCAGGGCCGAGGTGTTGGACTGGCCGAAGCGATCCACCTGGGTTGGCCCCAACATGGCATGTCGCTTGCCGCTCCAGACATTGTCAAAGATGCGGGAAAAACCCATCCAGCTTTCATTCTGTTGCACAAAGTCGGCACCGCGCTCACCGATCGGATTCGGCTCTGCCAACATAAAGGCCTCCGAGTCCGTCATCATCAAGTCCGGGTTGACGGTCTTCATGGCCAGGCTCGCTGCCAGTCGCGGAATCACCCCGATGCCAGTGGCCAGTACCTCGCCGTCGCCGGCGAAGGCCTGGGCCGCCGCGCAAATGCATAGTTCAGCCAGGCTGTAATCATTACTCATGGTTTCTTCCTCGGCTGATCAATAGGTTGGCAGTGGCAGGGCGCGGATGGCATCCAGACCACCTACCGCAGACTGGTAGTCTGCCTCGCTGCCTTGCAGGTATTTCTCGGCGTAGCCGGCGAAACCGGCCTCGTCGCGGGCGAAGCCGGCATATTCCTTGAAGTGCGGCACATCGAAGCCGTACTGGGGGCTACAGGAAGACGGGTGGGCGCCACCGGGAATGTGTACCACGCCGGCGGTGGCGGAACGCTCCCAGAACACCAGTCTGGCTTGCGCGGGATCGTTGAAGAACGAGGTTTCCACCAACTCGTCGCAGGACACATAGGTCTTGTCGGCGGCGCGGGCATACATGTCGTCCATGTAGTGATCGGGTCCGGCAATCTGGCACACGCCACGGGCATCGGCACGATCAACATGAATCAGTGCCGCGTCCAGCTTGAGCGCCGGCACCGCCACCCACTCCTTGTCATCATAGGGACTGTCGACCAGTTTCAGGTCCGCATTCTTGCTGACCACGTCGGTACCCAGCCCCACTTCAGTCGGGATGAACGGCAAGCCCCAGGCAGCCGCCCTCAGGCCCAGCAACATCATCCCCTCGTCCAGCTCTGACACCTCGATGGCACCGCTCTGCCGCGCCTTGCGGAAAAACGGTTCCAGCGGGATGAAGTCCAGGGAGACAAATGCGAACACCAGCTTCTTCACTTTGCCAGCGGCACACAGCATGCCGACATCGGCACCACCGTAGGAAACAATAGTCAGGTCCTTCAGGTCCGAACGCAGGATCTCGCGCACCAGGGCCATAGGCTTGCGGCGCGGACCCCAGCCTCCGATACCAACGGTCATGCCGTCTTCCAATTGGGCGACAACCTCGGCTGCCGTCATTTGCTTGTCCATGTGTTCTCCTGCCTCCTAACTCACGATCCGACTCATGCGGTAATCATGTTTCACAAAATTCACGCTGAGGGTACTTTCCGTGCGCCGCACCCCTTCCAGGCTGCTGATTTGCCTGTGCACAAAACGGGCAAGATGCTCGGTGTTGCGCACCATGGTGATACCGAGAATATCGTAGCGACCCATCATCAAACCGACGAAGCCAAACTCTTTCATGGCCGCCATGTCTCTCGCCACCTGCGCGGCCTGTTCACTGCGCTCCACCTCGACCCAGACATAAGCCAGGGCGGCATCGGCATAGCGGTCGATATTGGTGACCGCGGTAATGCGGATCAGCTTCTCGTCCTCCATGCGCTTGATGCGTCCGCGCACGGTACCCTCGGTGACACCCAGGGCCCTGGCGATTTGCCGATTGCTGGTGCGCGCATCCCGTCCCAGCCATTCGACGATTTGTTGATCCATCTGATCCAGTCGCCGCTTCACAATAATGGCTCCGCTGAAGGTGACGTAGCCCCTCCACCCCCATCACCACCTGGATCCCGAACGGACTTCGCAGACGGTGACGTAGCCCCTCGATCCCCATCACCACCTGGGTCCCGAGCGGACTTCGCAGACGGTGATGTAGCGCCTCGACCCCCATCACCACCTGGATCTCCAGCGGTCTTTGTAGACAACGGCACCCAGTCCGGCTGGTTCTTCAACACATCCACTGCCAGAGAGGGCGACACCCGACGCACACCGGGCAGCAGCGCCAGCCGCTTGTAGATCAGTTCGGCCAGCGCAGCCTGGTCTTCCGCCACCACCAGCACCTCAATGTCATAGGTGCCAATCACCACGTTGATGGAAAATACCTCAGGCAATTGCGCAAGGTCGGCAGCTACCTCGGCCGGGGTGCGGTTCTCCACCTGTATGCCCACCGCCAGCATCAATTCGTAGCCGGCCGCCTGGAAATCAGTCACCGCCACGACCCGCATGGCATTCGAGTCTTCCAGTCGCCGCACTCGCGCCCGCACCGTTGCCTCGGTCAGACCCAACTCCGCGGCCATGGCGCGGTAGGCCATACGACCATCACCGCGCAGCAAATCGATAATGCGCTCGTCGGTGGCGTCCAGTTCAATAGACTGCGGCGTGTTCAAGATGCCACCTGTGCACGCAGTTCGGTTTTCAATATCTTGCCCGAGGCATTGGTGGGCAGGCTGGCGACAATGTGCACCGCGCGTGGCACCTTATAGTTCGCCATTTGCTCGCGGCACCAGTCGATTACGCCATCAGGCTCCAGGTCGGCGCCGGGGTCGAGGATCAGGAAGGCGCAGGCCACCTCACCCAGTCGCTCATCGGGCACCCCGATTACCGCAGCCTGGGAAACCCCCGGCAGGGAACACAGTGTGTTTTCGATTTCAGCCGGGTAGCAATTAAAGCCACCGACAATGAACATGTCCTTGATTCGGTCGGTAATATTGACGTAGCCCGCGGCATCCATGACGGCCACGTCACCGGTCTTCAGCCAGCCCTCAGGGGTAATCGCCTCTGCGGTCGCCGACGGATTATCCAGGTAGCCCTGCATCACGTTATAACCGCGCACCCAGATCTCTCCGGGTTCACCCACGGGCAGATCGGCACCCTCGGCGTCGACAATGCGCACTTCCACCCCCGCCATAGCCTTGCCGGAGGTGCCCGAAATCACCTCGGCGGGATCGTCAGCCTCGCAGATGGTGACCGTGCCACAGGTTTCGGTCAGGCCGTAAGCCGTGACCACGGTTTCAAACTGCAATTCACTGCGCATACGATTGACCAGTTCCACCGGTACCGGCGCGGCGCCGGTGACCGCCAGTCGCAGGCTGGACAGGTCATAGTTGGCGCGTTCGGGATGGGCCAGGATGGATTGGTAGATGGTGGGCGCGCCGGGCAACATGGTGACCCGGTCCCGCTCTATCTGCGCCAGTACCGCATCCAGGTCAAAACTCTTCACTGGCAGGATGCGGGCACCCCGGATAATGGCAGACAGCCAGCCGGCCTTGTAACCAAAAGCGTGGAAAAAGGGGTTAATAATCAGATAGTTATCATCATCTCGCAGGCCCACGGTGCTACTCCAGGTCTCAAATACCCGGATATTCTGGCCGTGATTGGTAACCACACCCTTGGGTGCACCAGTGGTACCGGAGGTAAAACCAATATCAAGCACATCATCCGGACTGACCTGGGCCGCCAGGGCGTCGATTTCTGCATCGCTGATGTCAGCGCCAGCAGCGAGAAATGTATCCCAGTCCTGCGCCAGTGGATCGCTACCCTGCAATAACACCGTGCGCTGCAGCTGCGGCAATTCCTGCTGCGCCAGCATGGCCGGGTAGTTTTGGCCGAGAAACTCATCGACGGTGAATACCAGCTTTACTTCGCTCAGCCTGAGCGCGTAAGCCGCTTCCGAACCTTTCCAGCGTGTGTTCACCGGCACCAGCACAATACCCAGGCTCTGGGCGCCAATCGCGGCGAGAATCCACTGGTAGATATTGGGTGCCCAGATGGCGATGCGATCACCGTGCTGCAAGCCCGCGGCCAGCATCGCCGCCGCCGAGCGACGGCGCGCCCGGTCCAGGTCGGCAAAGCTGAGTTGCACCTCGCCATCGACGATGGCGATACGCTCACCGTAGTGCTGGGCGGCGGTCGCAACCACCTGGGGCATCGTGCGTGGCTCGGGAACGGCTTCACCCATGGGTGAGAACTCCGGGAAACGGGATTAAAACAGCGAAAGTGCCGTAATATTAGTCACCGATACCGGATATGACAATAGATATTCGTAATATATTGGACGATATTCTACGAATATCACTAATCGGTATAAATAGCTGTCAGCTTATTCCAGACAGCTGAAGCCCGGAGCCTGCTCTACGCTCAGGTCCTGGCAATGGCGCCTGGTCTCTGCTTTTTGGAGCTATCTTATGCGGGACGCCAGCGCTCTTCGGCATCGCGGCTGGCGCGGGACTCTTGCTCCAACTTGAGCAGGTGCGCAGTCAGTGACAGCATGGCCATGTGGTGGATGCCCGGGTCGACATCGTCATACACCACCAGCACCAGTTGATCGAGCGTACTCTCCCCGAGTTGAGCCAGGCCATCGACCACCTTCTGCTCGCGCTTGAGCCGGTGCGCAATCAACCAGTCTACCGCCGCCTGCGGATCTTCAATCACCGCACCATGCCCCGGCGCCATGCTGCGCAGCGGGTAGTCGTTCAATAACCGGAGGGAGTCAATATAGGCCTTCATATCACCACTGGGGGGCACAATCACCACCGTCGAACCACTCATGATGTGATCACCGGTAAACAGCATGCCCTCTTCCTCGAGCAGGTAGCAGTAGTGATTGCCGACATGGCCGGGAGTGTGCACGGCGCGCAGCCGGAATTCCCCGGTCGCGAGCAGGTAGTCGTGGCTCACTTCAATTTCCGGGGCGAAGGTCTCGTCCTGGAACATGTCGTCCCAGGGGCGCGCGCCAATCACCTCTGCACCGGTCGCCTCTTTCAGTGGCGCCCAGGCCGGCGAGTGATCGGGATGGGTGTGGGTGGCGATCAGCCATTGGATATTGCCGGCACCGGCAGCAAGAATCGCCTCGACATGGGAATCGATCAGCGGACCGGGATCCAGCACTGCCACCGCGTCATCACCCAACAGATAGCTGTTGGTACCCGGGCCTGTCATAACGCCGGGATTAGGTGCGGTAATCCGCCGCACCCGGGAATTGAGCCTTACCGGTACTCCCGGCGCAAACTCGTCGCTCATACCAGGCCGGCGATGGGTACCACAGGATCGACCTCGGCTTGGTAGTCGACACCGTCCACTTCAAACCCAAACAGTTGCAGGAAGCCGCGCTTGTAGCCGGCAAAGTCTGACACCTCGTACAGGTTCTCGGTGGTGGTGGCATCCCACATCTGGCCAATCTTTTCCTGCACCGCCTGCTGCATTTCCCAGGCATCGGCACGCAGCCGGCCTTCATCGTCCAGTTGCGGTGCGTCGCCATAGAGGCTGTCATGGAATAGCCGATAGACCTGTTCTATACAACCCTGGAATGCATTCTCGTCCTGCATAACCTGCAGCATTAGCGCCAGGTACAAGGGCATGGCGGGAATGGCGGAACTGGCCTGGGTGACCACCGCCTGCAATACGGAAACCCGGGCATCACCACCGCTGGCGGCCAGTCGCTCACGCAAACCCACCACCCGCTTATCCAGGTCCTTCTTGGCGGCCCCGATTGTGCCGTGCCAGTAGATGTCCCAGGTCAGTTTGTCGCCCAGGTAGGTATAAGCCGTGGTCTTGGCACCGGCAGCAAGAACGCCGGCGGCATCCAGCGCTTCGATCCACATTTGCCAGTCTTCACCACCCATGACCGCCACCGTGTTATCGATGTCCTCCTGGGAGGCTGCCTCCACCGTCAGTTCACCAATCAGTTCCTTGTCGGTGTTCAGGCTTTTATAGGTAATGGTCTGGTCGATGGGCTTGAGTGTGGAGGTGTGAACCTCCCCGGTCACCGGATGCTGGCGCCGCGGTGAGGCCAGCGAGTAGACCACCAGGTCGACCTGGCCCAGGTCTTCCTTGATCACCTCGATGGTCTTCTGCTTGATCTCATCACTGAAGGCGTCGCCGTTAATGCTCTTGGCATACAGGCCCTCGGCCTCGGCAAACTTGTGGAAGGCGGCCGAGTTATACCAGCCCGCGGTGCCGGGCTTTCTCTCGTTGCCTTCTTTTTCAAAAAACAGGCCCAGTGTCGAGGCGCCGCTGCCAAAGGCCGCGCTGATACGCGAGGCCAGGCCGTAACCGGTAGAGGCACCGATCACCAACACCCGCTTGGGGCCGTTCTCTATACCGCCCTGGGCTTTGACGTAATCGATCTGTTGCTTGACGTTGGCCTCACACCCGGTGGGATGGGTGGTAATGCACATGAAACCGCGAACTCTCGGCTTGATAATCATGGTTGAGGGCTTCCTTTTTGCAGCTGAATTCCGGGGTAAAAAGCCGCGCGATTGTACCACAGCAGGGCCGTTGTAAACCTCAGCCCGACACCCTGTGCCCTAGAGCAGCAGGCGCCGGATATCACCCAGCAGGCTGCCCAGCTGGGTCATAAAACGACCACCATCTCCGCCGTTAACGGCACGGTGATCGTAGGACAGGCACAAGGGCAGCATTTTGCGCGGTTCAAAATCGCTACCACTCCAGACCGGTTTCACAGCCAGCTTTGAGACACCGAGAATGGCCACCTCGGGTGCGTTGACGATTGGCGTAAAGCCGGTGCCACCAATACCGCCGAGGCTGGAAATAGTGAAGCAGCCACCCTGCATTTCGCCCGGCTTGAGCTTGCGCTCCTTGGCTTTCTGCGCGAGCTCCGCGGTTTCTGCCGCCAGCTCCCACAGGCTCTTCTTGTCCACGTCCCGGATTACCGGTACCAGCAGACCGGCCGGCGTATCCACCGCCATACCAATGTGCACGTATTGCTTGTAAACAAAGTTCTCGCCATCACTGGCCAGTGACAGGTTCAGTTTGGGATTGTCTTTCAGCGCCACCGCGCAGGCCTTGAGCAGGAAGGGTAGCGGTGTCAGCTTGACCCCGCGCTTCTCCGCCTCCGCTTTCATTCCGGCGCGGAAGTCCTCCAGCTCGGTAATGTCAGCCTCGTCAAACTGGGTAACATGGGGCACATTGAGCCAGCTGCGCTGCATATTAGCGGCCGTCAGCTTGTCCATCTTGCTCATGGGCTGGATGTCGACCTCGCCAAAGGCTGCAAAATCCACGGCGGGTATTGGCGGAATTCCACTGCCACTGGTGACCGCAGCGGTACCGCCACGCAGGGAATTCTTGACGAAGTCCTGCAAATCTTCCTTGAGCACACGACCCTTTGGACCGGAGCCACTGACACTGGCCAGGTCGACGCCGAATTCCCGCGCCAATTTGCGCACCGCGGGACCGGCGTAAATGCCAGACGCCGTGGCGGGTTTACTGTCAGACGCTGTGGCGGGTTTACTGTCAGACGCCGTGGCGGGTTTACCAACAGACGCCGAGGCGGGTTTACTACCAGCCGCAGCGGGTTTATCGACTGCGGGAGCTGCGCTCTTGTCGGCAGCGGCAGGGCTTGTTTCAGCAACAGGAGCCGCTGCCGCCCCGGGGCTGGCAGAGGCCGTTGTACGCAGGGTGGCGATCGCCGCACCCTGGGATACCTGGTCACCCTCTTTCACGGCAAAGCTGACCAGCTCGCCGGCAAAGGGGGCAGGAATTTCCATGGACGCCTTATCGGACTCCAACACCACGAGGGAATCACCTTCAGCCACCGTGTCACCGACCGCGGCAGAGATCTCAATCACCTCGACCTCTTCTTCAGTACCAATATCCGGCACCACGACGACTTGCTCGCTGCTGGCGCCAGCTGGCTCTGGTATAGCGGCTTCTGCTGCAGGTTCAGCCTGGGTTTGCGGTTCCGGTTCGGCTGCCGGCTCTGCAACCGGTTCTTCAGTGACGGGCTCATCGGCAGCCGCGGCGCCATCGGTTTCCAATACCAGGATCGCAGCACCCTCGGCCAGGGTGTCGCCTTCCTTGACCAGTAATTCCAGCACCGTACCCGCCTGCTCCGCCGGTATTTCCATGGAGGCCTTGTCAGACTCCAGCACAATCAAACCCTGCTCGAGCTCGACCTTGTCGCCTACCGCGACGCTCACCTCAATAACTTCAGCGTCTTCAGCGCCACCGATATCCGGGACTGTTATTGTATGTTTTGCCACATCCGGTTCCTTTTTCTATCCCTTCGAGCCGCGCTGCTTACACCGTAGTCGGGTCGATCTTGCCCGGCTTTATCCTCAAGGCCTTCATCGCCTTGCCTACTTCCGCCGGCTTAATGCTGCCTTCATCGGCCAGTCCCTTGAGCGCAGCCAGCACGATGTATTCACGGCTAACCTCAAAGAACGTGCGCAGCTTGCTGCGGGTATCGCTGCGACCAAAGCCATCGGTGCCCAGCACCACGTAACGACGGGGCACGAACTCACGAATCTGGTCGCTGTAAGCCTTGATGTAATCGGTCGCCACAACCACCGGACCCTTGCCATCTGCCAGGCACTCAGTGACATAAGGCACACGCGCTTCCTTTTCCGGGTTGAGCATATTCCAGCGGTCGACCGCCTTGCCTTCACGTTGCAGTTCATTGGCGCTGGTCATGCTCCACAGGTTCACTGCCACCTTGTAGTCTTTCTCCAGGATCTCGGCTGCCGCTTCCACCTCACGCAAAATAGTACCGGCGCCGATCAGGTCGACGCTCAACTTGCTGCGCTTCTTGCTTTTGCTGAGTGGGTAGAGACCCTTGACGATACCTTCTTCCACGCCCACGGGAATTTCCGGCTGGACATAGTTCTCGTTCATGGTGGTGATGTAGTAGAACTTGTTTTCCTTCTCCGCGAACATGCGCCGCAGGCCATCCTGAATAATGACCGTCAGCTCATAGGCGTAGGCCGGATCATAGGCGACACAATTGGGAATGGTGGCGGCCATCAGCAGGCTGTGGCCATCCTGGTGTTGCAGGCCCTCGCCGTTGAGGGTGGTGCGGCCCGCGGTGGCACCGATCAGAAATCCGCGCGCCTGCGAGTCACCGGCCGCCCAGGCCAGGTCGCCGATACGCTGAAAGCCGAACATGGAGTAAAAGATGTAGAACGGGATCATCGGGAAGCCGCTGGTCGAATAGGAGGTGGCGTTCGCCAACCAGCCGGAGAAAGCACCTGCCTCGTTGATGCCCTCCTCCATAATCTGGCCCTGCTTGTCCTCCTTGTAGAACATGATCTGACCGGCATCCTGCGGTGTGTACTTCTGGCCTGCAGAAGAATAAATGCCGAGCTGGCGAAACATGCCCTCCATACCAAAGGTGCGCGCTTCATCGGGCACAATAGGCACCACACGCTCACCAATCTTCTTGTCCTTCACCAGGGTGGAGAGGGTGCGCACGAAGGACATGGTGGTCGACACCTCGCGCTTGCCACTGCCCTTGAGCTGCCCACCCAGATCTTCCAGGCTGGGCACCTCCAGCGCCTCAAAGTCATCTCGCCGCGACGGAATCTGCCCCGACAGAGCTTCGCGACGTTCACGCATATAACGCATTTCCGGGCTATCTGGCGCGGGCCGGTAATAGGGCACGCTCTTCAATTCACCGTCGCTGATAGGAATCGCAAAGCGGTCGCGGAAGGCCTTGAGGCTTTCCATATCCAGCTTTTTCAGGGAGTGGGTTTCGTTATTGGCCTCGCCCGCCTCACCGGTGCCATAACCTTTCACCGTCATCGCCAGCACCACCGTGGGTCGCCCTTCGGTAGCCACCGCCTCGGCATAGGCCGCATACACCTTGTAAGGGTCGTGTCCGCCCCGGTTCAGGTACATGATGTCGTCATCGGACAGGTCTTTGACCAGCTCCAGTGTCTCCGGGTATTTGCCGAAAAAATGCTCGCGGGTATAGGCGCCGCCGTTGAATTTGTAGTTTTGCAATTCGCCGTCGCAAACCTCGTCCATGCGCTGTTGCAACAAACCACTGCTGTCCCGCTCCAGCAGCGAATCCCAATGCCGCCCCCAGATCACCTTGAACACCTTCCAGCCGGCCCCGCGGAAGACACCCTCCAGTTCCTGGATAATCTTGCCGTTACCACGCACCGGACCATCCAGTCGCTGCAGGTTACAGTTGATGACAAAGGTGAGATTGTCGAGCTTTTCGCGCCCGGCCAGCGCAATTGCACCGAGTGACTCCGGCTCATCACTCTCGCCGTCGCCCATGAAGCACCAGACCCGTCGATCGCCGTGATCAACCAGGCCCCGGCTCTGCTGATATTTCATCACGTGAGCCTGGTAAATCGCCTGAATCGGCCCCAGGCCCATGGACACTGTCGGGAACTGCCAGTAATCGGGCATCAACCAGGGATGGGGGTAGGATGAGAGGCCATTGCCGTCGACTTCCCGGCGGAAATTGTCCAGTTGCTCCTCGTTGAAGCGGCCTTCCAGGTAGGACCTGGCATACATGCCGGGAGCGCTGTGGCCCTGGTAAAAAATCATGTCGCCCAGGTGACCGCCGCTGTTACCCCGGAAGAAATAGTTGTAACCAACGTCATACAGGGTGGCGCTGGATGAGAAGCTGGAAATGTGCCCGCCCAGCCCCTCATCATTGTCATTGGCACGCATGACCATGGCCAGCGCATTCCAGCGCACCAGCGAGCGAATGCGTCGCTCCATAAACAGGTCGCCCGGCATATGTTTTTCCGCCGAGGGCGCAATGGTATTGCGAAAGGGTGTGGTGATAGCCATGGGCAGGCGCGTCTCGCGCATAACTGCCTGCTCGGAGAGCTTGCGCAACAGGTAGGCCGCGCGCTCGGGACCTTCGTTCTTCACCACCGCGTCCAGGGCGTCCAGCCACTCCTGGGTCTCGATGGGGTCCTTGTCCTCAATCATTGCTGTCTCCTGACCGGCGTTCACAATCTGTCACTAAATAAGGGTTGGCCAGTGTACAGGCCCAGCGTCTTAATGAATACGCACCGGCGCATCCCCGAGCCGGTACTTTTATATAAGTACCGGTACTTATATAAGGTAGGACAAGCTGCCTGAGCTTGCGAATTCACAGTGGTCGACGATTCGCGACCGACGCGGCCGTCTACTGCCGCTGGTAACTGGGCTGGCTGGCCCGGAACTCAGCCGGGCTGCTCACCTCGGTGCCCGGTGGCATTTCCTCCCACTGGCCCAGTGCCGTTACCACCAGCGAGGCAGGCTGTTCGATCAGCACCTGCTTGAACCATTCCTGCCACTGCTCGAAGGTGATCGCCCTGACTGCCGCCGCCAGCTTCTGGCGTGAGTCAAAGTTCAGCTCGCGCTTGGCGATCTGTCCCCAGAAGTAGTCGGACTGCTCCCACAGGTTTTTGTGCGGCTGCAAGATCTTCCGCAACAGGGATTGCTGATGGCGCTGGAACTGCTCGGCGGTAATGACATCGCTGGCAATCTGCTCACGCAGGAACTTCTGCGTGGCAACCAATAGTTCCGGCGCACTGGTGGAAGGGGACTGCACCAGGAAACCTATGCCCGGCACATCCAGCAAGGGCCTGGAAAAAGCGGTAACCACATAGCCAAGCTGCTGTTCGGTGCGCAGGTCCTCAAAATAATTGGCGCTAACAGCCTGGGCCGACAACCCGGCCAGGGCGCGGCTTTCCAGGCTGTCATCCGGCGCCTGTAAGTACCAGAACAAGACGGCATCGCTGTGCTCGATCGGTGCGGGATAGACAAAGTCTTCACCGGGCGCCAGCCGGGTGACCTGCAAGCGGGGGGGCGATGACTCGCCTTTGTGCGCCAGTAGAGGTGCCAGTGACTTCTGCACTGCCTTGATTTCCGCGGGCGCGTAGTTGCCGTTGAGCATCACGTCGACACTGCTGCTGCTCCAAAACCTGGAGGCATGTTCAGCCACCTGCTTCGGGTCCAGTTTTCTCAGCTCGACGATCAGGTCCTTTTCATCGTATTGCCCGGAAAGCAGCAGTTGGCCTGAGTCACCCAATACCTGGCGGAAAGCCCGCGCGGTCTTCACGTTCTCCAGATTACGGATCAGGTCCGCGCGAATATTCTCGAAGCGGTCCGTGTCCAGATCGGCATTGATAATCGACTGCACGATCCGCGCCAACAACAATTGCTGTTTGTCGTTATAGCCGCTAACCGTGAGGCTGATGCCGCGTCGGTTTGTGCTGATATTGAAATTGAGGCCCGCCAGGTAGGCCGGGTAGGTGTATTCGTTAACGGCGTCGCGAAGCAAACTGACATAGAGCTGGGAAGCGGCCGCGTCCGCCGCGGTCGCATTAACCCTGCCGGAGCGGAAGTTGCTGTACATTGCTCCCTTGGGAATGCGGAAGGCCTGGTCCTGGCGGTACCAGATACGCTGGCGCGCCTCATCCAGCACCAGGGTCGGCACTTTCGGGTTGTTCTCAGCCAGAGGCAAGACCTCGACGTTCTCCGCGATAAAGACATTGGGCGCTGGCAGCTGCAGCCGCGGGTCCAGTTCCTTTTTGTTCAACTTGCTGGCCCTGTCCCAGCTGACCGCCGCCAGGTCCACAGCCTGGGTTGAGTACGGCGTGTTGTAGTACTCGCTCTGGCGATCCACGGGCACCTCGGCTGCGGTCACAGTCACCAGCACGTTAGCGGGCACAAAGTAAGTATCGAGAATGGTCTGGATCAAGCGTGGCTCAAACTGAGTCATCAGGAAGTTGCCCTGCAGCACATCCTCCGGCGCCAGCAGATGCATATCGTTGGCCAGTGAGCTCACATAATTGATAGGCTGCACGTTTTCCCGGAAACGAAACTGCAAGGCACTGACCTGGCCCTGTTCCCTGTACAACTCCCGGCGCGGCCCCTTGATCTGCAATAAGCGCACGTACTCAAAAACCGAATTCAGCACCTGCTCACGTTGCTGCAGGCCTTTCTCGGTGAGCGTGATATTGATATTGAACGCGGCACCACCTCTATAAGCGATACCAGAGCCTGCGCCCAGCGCCTCGGCCCAGCCCTTGCGCTTGAGCAGGGACAACAAGCTGCCCTCACCCTCGTGACCCAGGAGATTGCCGATGTAGATCAGCGGTTTGCTGCGATAGCGGTCGCGGTAATCCGGCATGGGGAAGGACAACATCATGCTGCGAGCGCTGGCTTCCGGTTGTATGAATACGGTCATGGGCAAGGTGCCCGGACTGAACAGCGGCGCCTCAATGTCCGCAATCGAGACATTGTGGTTGGGCACGGCGGCAAAGGTAGTCTTGACCAGCGCTTCCAGCTCATCGAGGTTTTCACGACCGAGCACCACCAGGGACATCAGGTTCGCCGAATAATAGTTGGCGTAAAATTCGAGCAAATCTTCGCGCACCGGATCGCCGGGCCGGTCGGCCAGGGTTTCAGCAGTGCCCACCGCGAGGATGCTATAGGGATTGTCCGGGTCGGTAATCTCTCGCATCACGTCCAGGTTGCGGCGCGCATCCGTGTTGAGTCCCAACTGGTACTCAGCGTTAACCGCATTCACCTCCCGTTCCACGTACTCAGCATCGAAGCGCGGCGAGATAAAGAACTGGGCAAAGCGATCCAGTGCTTCGGGTAGAGAAGCCTGCTCAATGTCAAAAAAGTAGTTGGTGTGCTCGAAACCCGTGTAGGCGTTGCGCGAGCCACCGTGCTCGCTGATAAATTTGGCGTACTCGCCGGAGTCCGGGTACTTGTCGGTCCCCAGGAACAGCATGTGCTCAAGAAAATGTGCGAGGCCTCCTCGATCCCTGGGGTTGCTGGCGCTACCCACATACACATCCAGGGCGGCGGCTGCTTTCTCGGTTTTGGGGTCGGAGATCAACAGTGCCCGCAGGCCATTATCCAGCTCAATGTAGCGATAATCCTTGCTGTCATTAGGGCTTTTTACCGGCGCCAGCGGCAACTGACTCTTGACCGCAGGCGCTGCACCCTGGCCGCCCTGTTGGGCACAAGCACTGAGCATGGCCATCGCCAGAACGGCCAGTGACAGCCCCGTCCTGAGGGATGTAAATCGGGTCATTGCTTTCTCCAAACTCAAACTTCGGTTGCTTGTTCCCCAGACGGACTGGGCCAGGCATTGATCACCGCCTTGACCAGGGTGGCCAGCGGAATCGCGAAAAAGACGCCCCACATTCCCCAGATGCCGCCAAAGAACAACACGGCCAGGATAATGGCGACGGGGTGCAGGTTCACCGCTTCTGAAAACAACAGCGGCACCAGTACATTGCCATCCAGCCCCTGGATGAACAGGTAGACCACCAGCACGGTATAAAATTCCGAGCCGATTCCAAATTGAAATAGTGCGATCAAGGCGACCGGAATGGTAATCACGGTAGCGCCTATATAGGGGATGATGACCGAGAGACCTACCAGTAATGCCAGCAGTTCCGCGTAATTGAGGCCGAGCAAGGCAAAACACACATAGGTCACCGCACCCACAATAAGGATCTCAATCAGCTTGCCGCGGGCATAATTTGAAACCTGTTGGTCCATCTCGACCCAGATTCGGTTCAACAGCGGGCGCTCATGGGGCAGGAAGCCACCCAGCCAGGACAGTATTTTCTCCTTGTCCTTGAGGAAGAAGAACACCAGCAAGGGCACCAGGATGGCGTAAATCATCACCAGCACCAGCACCGGCAGTGAAGCCAGCGAGAGGCTCAACAGGGACTGTCCCATTTCTGCCAGCTCACGCTGGGCCACACCCACAGCTTCGGTGATCTGGGCCTGGGTAATCAGCTCAGGATAGCGCTCTGGCAATACCGCCAACCAGTGGCGCATTTGATCGATCATCCGCGGCAACTCACCAATCAGGCTCACCGACTGGCGCCAGACCAGGGGCATGAGTAAAAACAGGAAACCAAAGAACAGGCCGACGAACACCAGAAAAGAGAAGCTCACCCCCACCCAGTGCGGCAGGCCACGGTCCTCCATGTAGGTACTGAGACCCTGCATCAGGTAGGCCAGCACCATGGCCGCCAACAGCGGGGTAATAATGTCGCCCACGGTAAGCACCAACAACAGTCCGAGCCCCAGCAAGACCAGCAGCAGGATGGACTCTTCCTCGAAGAAGTAGCGCTCGTACCATTTTTGGAAAATTTCCAGCATGACTCAGTCCTTAGCCTGCACTTTTTCGATGACGTGGATAAATACGCCGTCGCGCTCTTCACTGCTTATCAGGGGATGACCGGACTGCTCCGCAAAAACCTGGAAATCGCGCACCGAGCCCTTGTCCGTGGCGAAGACGCGCAAACGCTCGCCCGCAGCCATAGCATTGAGGGCGCGCTTGGCCTTGAGCAAGGGCATGGGACAGTCCAAACCGCGTGCATCCAGTTCCGTTTCCGACAAAGGTACTTCCACCTGGTAGTCATGCAAGCAGGCAGTATAGCGAGAGGAGCTGTGGAAGTGGAACTTTCACTATTGTTGCTACTCATAAGCCACTCACCTAAAGTAACGGCAGATACCGATACGCGAGTGCAACTCCCTCCCGCAGTGACCAGATATCTAGCGCAAACGCTGCTCGCAGCTGTGCTGTTCGCAGCCAGCTCCGTTACCGCCGACGAATTGAAACTACCGAATCTCGGCGAAAGCAGCACCAGTATATTTTCTCCCGAGCAGGAATATCAGCTCGGGCGCGCCTGGCTGCGCGTGTTCCGCTCACAGGCCCCCACCCTCGATGACCCACTGCTGCAGGACTACCTGGAAGACCTGGTCTATCGACTTATCACCCACAGCGAATTACAGGACCGCCGGGTAGAGGTGGTCATTGTGGACAACCCGGTAATCAACGCCTTTGCGGTACCCGGCGGCGTCATTGGTATACACACGGGCTTGCTGCTCTATGCCCAGAGCGAGGATGAACTGGCCACCGTGCTGGCCCACGAAATCGCACACCTGAGCCAACGTCATTTTTCGCGCCGGGTCGAATTGCAGAAGGCGCAAATGCCATTAACCCTGGCCGGCATGCTGGCTGGCGCGGTGCTGATCGCCACGACCGGTGGCGCTGCAGGCATGGCGGCACTTAGCGCCACCCAGGCCGCGGCGATGGATGCCCAGCTACGCCACAGCCGCTCCAATGAACAGGAAGCTGACCGGATCGGTATGCAAACCATGGTCAGGGCAGACATGGACCCGCATGCGGCACCGGCCATGTTTGAGCGCATGCTGCAGGGTAGCCGTTACAGCGGCGCCAATCGCGTACCTGAATTTATGCGTACGCACCCCTTGTCGGAAAGTCGCATAGCCGATACCCGCAACCGGGCCAGGAAATATCCCAAGGTGGTAAAAGAACAGAGCCTGCCCTTTCACCTGATGCGGGCTCGCATGCAGGTTCATCACGCCGAGACACCCCATCGCGCTGTCGAAAACTTCCGCGGCAGCCTTTCCGGAGAACCTGTTTCCCGCGAGGGCGCTCGCTACGGCCTGGTGCTGGCGCTAACCGAAAGCGGCCAGCCCGCCGCCGCCCAGGAGCAGCTGGATAAGCTCAGCGCCGACAATCCGGACCAATTGGAATTCGTCATCGCCCAGACCGACCTGGATATGAGTATTGGCGAGGCCCAGTCAGCCGTGCGCACCATCGACCGGGAGCTGCAGTTGTACCCCGGCAACCACGCCCTGACCATGGCTTACGCCCGGGCATTGCTGATGAATGACCAGGCGCATATCGCCGAAGAAGTACTGGTAGAGCAGAGCTACATCAAACCCGAAGACCCGGGGCTGTGGTATTTACTGGCAGAGATTCAGGGACTGTCCGGCAACATCGTCGGCCTGCACCAGTCGCGGGCTGAGTACTTTATTCTCAACGGAGTGCTGGACGAGGCTGAGCGGCAGCTCAACTATGCCATGGAGTTATCCCGCAACGACTATCACACCACCGCTAAAATCAGCCAACGCCTGCGAGACGTCGCCGAGTTGCGCGGGCGCATGGAGTTCTAGGCAGACGCTCAGGCGCGACCGACCACGCCGGTACGCAGCTGGCGCGCAAAATCCAGCATACGCTGCAACGGCACCATGGCCTGGGCACCAATCGCGGCATCAACAAATATTTCATTGTCATCGCGCTCGAAAACCTGCGCCAGCGTTTCCAGTTCGTTCATTGCCATCCACGGACAATTCGCACAGCTCAGGCAGGTCGCGCCATGGCCGGCGGTGGGTGCAATGATCAACTCCTTGTCCGGCACCGCCTGCTGCATCTTGTAGAAAATGCCCTGGTCTGTGGCAACAATAAACTGCTGGAAATCCATATCCTGTGCTGCCTGGATAATCTGGGTGGTGGATCCCACCCGATCGGCAAGTTCGATTACGCTCGCGGGTGACTCGGGGTGTACCAACACGGCCGCATCGGGATAGACCTTTTTCAGGTCCTTTATGCCTCGCGCCTTGAACTCCTCGTGCACAATACAGGCACCGTCCCACATGAGAATATCGGCGCCGGTCTGGCGCTGCACATAGTCGCCCAGGTGCCGGTCTGGCGCCCAGATAATTTTCTCGCCCTGGTCGTGCAGGTATTCCGCCACATCCAGTGCGATGCTGGAGGTCACCACCCAGTCAGCACGCGCCTTCACCGCCGCTGAGGTATTGGCATAAACCACGACCTTGCGCTCGGGATGCTGGTCGCAGAAGGCGGAAAACTCGTCGATAGGACAACCGATATCCAGCGAGCAGGTCGCCTCCAGTGTCGGCATCAACACCCGTTTCTCCGGCGTGAGTATCTTGGCCGTCTCGCCCATGAAGCGGACGCCGGCAACAATCAGGGTCGAAGCCGGGTGGTCGTGTCCGAAACGCGCCATTTCCAGCGAGTCGCTAACACAGCCGCCAGTCTCCTCAGCCAGGGCCTGGATCTCCGGTGCGGTGTAATAGTGGGCCACCAGCACAGCATCTTCCTGCTCGAGCAGACCCTTGATCTGTTGCCTGAGGACGCTCTTCTGTTGTTCAGACAGTTTATGTTGCTCCGCATGATCCAGGTGCTGTTCAACCTGCTTGCGGATCACCTCCAGTCGGTCACTGGCAATACTCATAGTCCGGGTTGCGCTCTGTGCTAGGTCAATTAAAGGCCGGGCAGTTTACCACAGCAATCCCACCGGGCGAGCAACAGCAGCGCGGTCAACTCAATCCAGCCAGTCCGGCCAATCCTGGTTTAAGGCGCTCTGCCACTGGGGCACACGGCGTTCAAACCAGGCCAGGCCGCCCTCTACCGCGTCGGGTTTGCCCATACTGTGATGCAGGGCTCGGGTTTCCAGTTCGATCAATTCAGGCAGCGCTGTATCCAGCGAACGCCACAGCAGCCGCTTGTGCAATCCCATCACCAGTGGTGAGCAGTTGGCGACCATATCCTCGGCAATTTCCAGGGTCCTGGGCAGGACCTCTGCGGCGGCTGCGGCCCGACTGGCCAGACCCCATGCCACCGCCTCGTCGCCGCTCAACTTCGGCGCACGCACCAACAATTCAAAGGCTCGCTCAAAGCCAACCAGCCGCGGCAGCAAATATTCAGCCGCAAAATCAGCCACCACGCCGCGCCGATTTTGCAGGAACCCATACTTGCCTGCTGCAGCAAACACCCGCAGATCAGCCTGCAGGGCGATTCCCAGGCCGACCCCCAGGGCATGACCATTACAGGCAGCCAGCACGGGTTTGCGCACCTGCCAGGCCTGGAACGACAGGGGGCAGGAACTAAAATCCAGCGCCTTGCCCTCGCCGGCGAAGGTATCGCCGCCAGCGCTCATGTCAGCGCCAGCACAGAAGCTGTCACCCGCGCCGGTCAACACCACCACCCGCACCGCGTCGTCGCCGTCACACCGCCGGTAGGCCTCACCCAGGCCGTCTATCATGTCCGCACTCAGGGTGTTGCGTGCCTCCGGACGATTCAAGGTGATCAAGCCGATGCCGTCCTGGACATCGAGCAATAGTTCTTCGCTCATTGGGGCTCCATAGCTGCGCTAGAGCTATTCAGCATAGCGGGCAGGACCGCTGGCGCAATGGCTACAGAGGTCAACAAAGGTGGGGAAATTAATCATTTCGGGAGATTTTGGAAAAATATTTTCATTTTTACTAGAATTTCATTGAATACTTACGTATAACTGCCTGTAATTAAAGAATAAAAAGAAATTTAGTTTCAGCGGGGGCCGGCTTAGGGGGTTGGTTTCGAGCCGGAATTAAACACTGGCAAGACCATTAGAGGCACGTGTGGGCCTGAAAAACATACTGATTATTTCAGAGGAAAAGACCGATCATCTGGTCATCTCTGCATCACTTGAGCGCGCGGTTCCGCAGCGCTTTAACATCACGACCGCCACCGCCATGGAACGTCCACTGGACGCACTGCTGGATAAAGGCAACGACGCCGTCATCCTGGCCCAGGCACCGGAAACCGACTATCTACTGCGCCTGGCGCAGAAACAGAACATTACAGTACCGATCATCGTGATTCTGTCCGAGGCCAGTGCTTCAACAGTGCAGCGTCTGCGCGAGCTCGGCGCCCGTGACTTCCTGCTGCGCAGCAACATCCACGATGACCTGCTACACCGCATTCTCGATTACAGCATTGAACTGAGCGCGGCGGACCAGAAGATCCGCAACCTGTCCAACCGCGACGCACTGACCGGCGCCCTCAACCGCACCGGCTTTCGAGCTCACGTTGAGCGCGCTATCGAGCGCTCGGACCGCTACAAGTTCAAAACCGCCCTGCTCTATATCAATGTGGACCAGTTCAGCCAGATCAACGATCAGTACGGTGAGGGCGCCGGCGACCAGGCCATTAAGACCGTGTACCGGCGCCTGTCTAACAGAAAGCGCAATACCGACAGCGTCGCGCGCATCGGTGGTGACGAGTTTGCGGTCGTGCTGGAAGATGTCAGCGATGAAGCCAACGTGGAGATGATCGCCGAAAAAATGATGGCGGCGGTCAGCGAGCCAATGAGCCTCAACGATCAACAAGTGTCTGTGGAAATATCAGTCGGGGCAGCCATCTGCCCTGATCACGGCGGCAATTTTGAAGACCTGGTGGAAGCGGCACACAGCACCATGCTGCAGGCCAAGTCCGTGACCGGCAATAAGTATTTCCAGTACACGGAGCAGCTGAGCTTTGGCGAGGGCAACACCAGTTACAACCTGGCCGCCGACTTACGTCACGCCGTACGCCACGACCAATTTGTACTGCACTACCAGCCCCGCATCGACCTTGGCACGGAGCAGGTGGTGGGACTGGAAGCCCTGCTGCGCTGGAATCACCCGGAACGCGGCCTGATTCGCCCGGATGAGTTCCTGCCCCTGTGCGAGAACATGGGACTGATGCGCACCGTCGGCTACAAAGCCACGGAGAAAGCCTGCGAGGCCATCAACTGGCTGGACCAGCAGCAGCTGTTCAATATCGATATTGCTGTTAACGTCTCCTTCTCCCAGTTCCAGGACGATCAGTTCCTCGAGAACACCAAGGACATCGTCAATCGCTCCGGCATAGACCCCAAGCGGCTGGAGTTCGAGCTGACTGAGAGCACCGTGCTGAAGAGCCCGGCCGAGACCCGCGAGCGCATGGATGAGCTCAAGGCACGTGGGCACTCCTTCTCGCTGGATGATTTTGGTACCGGCTTTTCCCAGCTATCGCATATGACCGACCTGCCAATTTCGGCGCTTAAAATCGACCGCAGCTTTGTCCAGGAAGTCTCTGGCAACCGCCACCAGCAGGCCGTGTGCATGATGATTATTGATATGGCCCAACGCCTGGACCTGCTGGTCATCGCCGAGGGCGCCGAGGGCCAGGAACAGATCGACTTCCTCAATTCAGCCAACTGCCAGCAGGTGCAGGGTTACTTCTACAGCCCCGCCGTACCCCTGCAGCAAATCCCACGCTACATCGAAGAGCAGCGCTTCAAGATTGCCGCCTACCACTAGGCAGATGGATCAATAACAGAGCTTGTTGCGACCGGCCTGCTTGGCACGGTACAACTGTTGGTCGGCAGCCTTGATCACTTCCTCCGGCGTCAACAGGTCTTCCGTACGCTCGGCCAGACCCAGGCTAATAGTCACCGCCACCGTGCCACTTTGTATCTTGGTAGCCATATTGCCGCGCTTGCGTTCACCCTCTCGCGTTTTGACCGGACGCTGACCCTTGTCGCGCAGGGTCATGCGGTAATCAGCAACGGATTCGCGAATAGCCTCCAGTGCATCGACGCACTGCTCGGCGCCCCGCCGGGGGAATACCACGACGAACTCCTCGCCCCCGTACCGAAAGGCTGTGCCGCCGCCACCGACCTTGGCAATGCGCGCCGCGACCATCTTTAACACCTCGTCGCCGACATCATGACCGTGGGTATCGTTAAATTTCTTGAAGTGATCCACATCCAGCATCGCCAGGCTATAGCGCGGCCCCAGCCCATTGAGGCGTTCATTGAGGGCGCGGCGCCCCAGCAACCCGGTCAGGTCATCCCGATAGGCCATGGCGTGGGAACTGCGCAGGATGCTGGAAACCTGGATCAGGCCCGCCACCACAAACATCACCAGCGAAATAAACGACAGGTGAAAACCACCCAAAACGATATAACCGGCGCCCAGGCTAGCGAGCAGGGCCACTTCCGTTTCATCATCGCGCCACAGCAGCAGGGCCAGGCCCAGCACAAACGTGAACAGGAAGACCGCTGCGGCCGCCAGCGGCATCACGAAGTTTGGCCGCGGCCAGATCTGCATCCAGTCCCCGTAGTCGACCAATAGCATGGCGAACATCTCAGACAGTCGCGGCGCCGCCAGCGCCAGCACGCCTATCGCCAGCGTATAAATCAAGCCGTAGCGGTTCCAGATACCGCGCTCAGGAAACAGCAGCAACAGCAATATCATCAACGGCCAGGCAAAAGCGAGTGCCTTGAAGGCACCCACGGCCTCTGGCTCAGCAAGCGATACCTGCAGGTGGTTCTGGATCACCCAGAAGCCACCGCCCGTGAACAGCGCCAGCAATATAAAGCGCATCCGGTTGAACTGGTAGGCCAGCACCACACTCACCGTCGCCAGCAGGTAGGGCAATAAGGACGCCAGCTTCAGCTGCTCTTCCGAGAGCTGAACCAGCAGGTTCCGGCCCAGCACCGCCAGGCCCATAAAAACGGCCGGCAGCACCAGGCGCAATACAGCATTCGGGTGCAATCCTGTGGTCTCCCTGGTAGCACCCGCCTCTTTATAGGTTTTTGAGTAATATAACGGGTGGTGTTAGCCTTAAGCCTATAATAAAACCACAGGCTCCGAAATGTCTCCGGAAGGTGAAATTCGCAACAGTCCGAAGGTGCTGGTGTGCGATGACGACAGCAATGTCCGCATGCTGACCCGACGCTGCCTGGAAGCGGACGATATGCTCGTTATTGAGGCCAGCTCCGGACCGGAGGCGGTGGAGCTGTTTGTCGCTGAACGCCCTGATCTTGTCTTCCTTGACGTTGAGATGCCCGGCATGAGCGGCCTGGAAGTGTGCCGTCATATCAGGGAACTGCCACAGGGGGAAGCTACCCCCATCATGATCGTAACCGGCTCCGATGATCGCGAATCCATTGATCATGGCTTCGAAGCAGGTGCCACCCAGTATAAAACCAAGCCTGTAAATTGGTCCCTGTTGGGCCGCGATGTGCAATATATGTTGCGCGCCAGCAATGCCTTCAATGCGCTCAAGCGCCAGGAAGACCGACTGCGCTACCTGGCTTACTTTGATCCACTGACCAATTTACCCAACCGGCGCAGCTTTACCGAACAACTGAACCGGATTCTGAAACAGAGCCGGCGACGCGATACCAACACCGCCCTGCTGTTCATCGACCTGGACAACTTCAAGCGCATCAACGACTCCATCGGTCATGGCCGCGGCGACAAATTATTGGTGGAGATTGCCAGACGCCTGACACTGGAGTTGCGCCAGGAAGACGCGATCAGCTACATGGCTGTCGATGACGAGGAAGAGCACGACGGCTCTACCGCCATAGCGAGGCTGGGCGGAGACGAATTCACCGTGGTCTTGTCTGACGTTGAAAACGTCGCCGACGTGGAAACGGTGGCCAAGCGCATCCTGCACGAGCTGTCACAGCCGATAGCATTGCATTCCCACAATCCGGTAGTAACTCCCAGCATTGGCATCGCCATATTCCCCGTAGACGGCGCCGACCCGGACACCCTGGTACGCAACGCCGACACTGCCATGTATGCGGCCAAATCCCAGGGGCGCGCCTGCTATCGATTCTACAACGAGAAAATGAATGCATTGGCTGTAGAGCACCTGAAGCTGGAGGAGGATCTGCGCGAAGCGATTCTTACCGACAAGCTGGCGCTGCACTACCAACCGCAGATTGATACCCGCAGTGGTCGCATCATCAGCATGGAGGCGCTGGTGCGCTGGCCCCACCCAGAGAAAGGCATGATCATGCCCGGCGAGTTTATTCCCGTGGCGGAGCGAACCGGACTGATTGTTGACCTGGGCAACTGGGTGCTGAATGAAACCGCACGTCAGTGCGCGCTCTGGGAAGAACAAAATCTCGACAATTTCCGCGTGGCTGTGAACATGTCACCGCTACAGTTCAACCAGATTAACATCACCGATTCCATCGCCCAGTTTCTAAGTAGTTCAGGCATGGACCCGAAGAAACTGGAACTCGAACTGACCGAGTCGGCGATTATGACCGATGCCGAAATTAATATTGAGAAACTGCAGTCCCTGAAGAACATGGGGATCTCGCTCGCCGTCGATGATTTTGGCACGGGCTACTCATCTTTGAATTACCTGCGGCAATTCCCGATCGATACCCTGAAGATTGACCAGAGCTTCGTCGCCGACATGAATAGCGCCGATGGAGAGGGCATCGTCGATGCCATCATCGCCCTGGCCCGAACCCTGGATCTGGCAGTGGTCGCCGAGGGTGTAGAGACCGACCTACAGCTGGAATACCTGATGGCACAGGACTGTGACCTGCTGCAGGGTTTTTACTTCAGTGTGCCAGTGCCAGCGGAGCAGGTGCCGGACTTGTTGCGCAAGGACTTCAGCACACACTGGCAGCGCGAGGTCGTCGCCTAGGACTCCGCCGCTTCGGTATCGGGCTCGATTAGCTGCTCAAGTGCGCGCACGGCATCCACAAAATGGCCGTGTAATACCTCTATCTCCCGCGGTGCATTGGCAATATTTTCTTTCTTCCAGCTAGCCTCGCAGATGCGGCAATATTCGCTCAGCGCCTTGGCCCCCATATTCAGGCTCATCGACTTGATGGCGTGGGCGCCGGAGCCTAATACAGCGGCATCATCGGCATTGGCGCGCAACTCATCCAGCTTCAACTGCACATCGGTTTTGAAATTCTCAAATACCATGGGTAGCAGGGCGTTCCCACTGTGCACCTCGACGCTGCGAATATTGTCCAGCGCCGCAATATCCAGCAAATCGACACCTGCGGATTTTGGGGTTGCTGATTGAACTTTTGGAATCTCTACTTCACCACAGGCATCAAAGTACTGCCCCAAAATGCTATTCAGGTCAGCGGTGGAGTAAGGCTTGAACAGGATGCGGTCCATGCCCGAGGCATAACAACGCTCCTTTTCAACCTCGGTTTTGCCCGCGGTAAGTGCAACTACCGGTATCCTGGCACTGCCGGGCAGCTGCGTTTCCAGCTGGCGAATATGGCGGGTGGCCTCAAAGCCGTCCATCACCGGCATCTGGCAGTCCATCAACACAAAATCGAATTCATCATGCTGGTACATCTCCAGCGCGACGCTGCCATTCCTGGCGATGGCAACGCTGCAGCCAAAGGACTCCAGCATGGCGCGGGCTATTTCCTGGTTGGCCGTCATATCCTCTACCAGCAGGATTCGCTTGTCGAAACGCAGCAGCGGTACATGCTCACCATCCGAGCTCGGCGCTTCATCAGATTCCGCCGCCAGTATGTCGTTCACCAGGCCAGCCGAGCGCGATGGCTTGGTGGTATGGGGAAGGTGTTCCAACTCAGGGGGGATACCCTCCAACGACAAGGGCGCCACCAGCAACACCAGGGTGGCAGGATCCTGCGACAGGTTTTCCATCTGGGCGATACAGGCGCTGTTGTAGAGGCAATTAACATCCACCAGCACCAAGCGCTTGTGCTCTGCCTGCGGCGCCAGTTCTTCCACCACGGAACACTCACGCACCTGCATGGACAGTGACTCCAGCTGGCTGCGCAACATCGCACGAGTCTCAGGCATCGGCGCCACGACCTCAGCGTAGAAATCCTCAAGCGCGGCTGTGGACAGCTTATCGGTGTAGATCGGGGACTCCACCAGGGCGAGCTCTACCGCCATGGTAGTGCCGACACCCGCCTTGGAACGCACCTGCAGCTCACCATGCATCAACTCAATTAACTGCTTGGCAATAGAAAGCCCGAGACCGGTGCCACCGTACTGACGGGTGGTGGAGGAATCGGCTTGCGAAAACGCCTCGAAGACACGGTGTATGGTCTCCTGGGTCATGCCAATGCCAGTGTCTTCGACCAGGAATTCCAGCTGTATTGATTTACCGCGCCGCGCCAGTTCATTCACGGTCACATTGACCGAACCGCGCTTGGTGAACTTGATCGCATTGCTCAAAAGGTTTTGCAGGACCTGTCGCAGCCGCACCGGGTCGCCATAAACTTGCCGCCGTAAATCGGCATTAAAAATCAGGTTCAGCTCAACATTCTTGGCCTGCGCCAGCTCGCCGTAGAGATAGCAAAGGTTCTCGGTGGCCTCGCGCAGGTTAAAGGTGGTTTCCTCAAGCTCCAGCTTGCCGGCCTCGATCTTGGAAAAGTCGAGGATATTGTCGATCAAGCCCAGCAGTTCGTTCGCGGAGACATGGGCAGATTCGGCAAAGCCATGCTGGCGCTCGCTCAGGCCCGAATGCAGCAGCAGGTCTGTCATACCCAACACGCCGTGCATGGGTGTGCGGATTTCATGGCTGAGTGCGGCCAGGAACTCGCTCTTGGCCTGGTTGGCGTCAACCGCTTCCAGGCGCGCCCTGCCGATTTCGTCGACGGCAGACTGTAGTTTGTCATTGGAACGGCGCAGATCGCGGGTACGCCCTCTTACATCCGACTCCAGCTGATTCTGGTATTGCAGTTGCATTTCTTCTTTCTGGCGCTGCCGGTAAACGATATAGACCACTGTGGACAGCGAGGAGACGATGTAGAAGAAGAAAGCCCACCAGGTGAGATAAAAGGGCGGGTGCACCGTGACATCAATGGCGATGCCCCTGGGGTTCCAGATACCATCGGGGTTGGCCCCCTGCACGCGGAACACATACTGCCCGATGGGCAAGTTGGTAAAATCAACAGTGTTCCTGTTGCCCAGGTTGATCCAGTTTTTATCCAGGCCAACCATCTGGTAGCGATACAGGTTTTTCATCGGCGCATTGAAATCCAGGGCCGCGAATGAGAAGCCCAGCATATATTCGTCAGGCTGGAGTTCGATTGAGGCGACCTCATCGTAGGGCTCGTCAAACCAGACCTGCTCATTACCCAGGGAGATTCGGGTCATGGTGATGGCCGGCGGAATCGGGTTGTCCTCGATGACGTCGGGGTAGAACACGTTCAGGCCCTTACTGCCACCAAAGTAGAGGCGTCCGGACTTGTCCCTGGCGGAAGCGCCGAGGTTAAAGTCATTGGATTGCAGCCCGTCATCCGCCGTGAAGTTCTTGGCCTCCATCCGCTCGAAGTTGAAGCGGGTCAAACCACCGGAGGTGGACAACCAGATATTATCCTGGTTGTCTCCCTGCATGGCGTAAATGGTGCTGCTGGGGAGGCCGATATTGGATTGGAAATACTGGAACTGCCCGATCGAGCTTTTGCGATCCACTGGCTCCCACATGTCCAGTCCACCACCCTGGGTGCCCACCCAGAGACGGGCCTTGGCATCTTCATGAATGGAGTAAACCACCCGGCTGGAGAGGCTGCCGGGGCGGTCCCGGTCATGCATAAATCTGTCGAAGCTGCCGACATCGTAATTAAAGCGGTTGAGTCCGTTCTTGGTGCCAACCCAGAGATCACCGTTGCGTTCCTGGTAAAGCGCGTAAACCGTATCGTCACTTATGGTGTAGGGATCATCCGGGTCGTGCATGTGATGTACAAAATCGCTCTCCCCGGCTTTCATCACACTGAGACCATTGGCAAAGGTACCCACCCACAGGTTACCGAAGGAGTCGCGCAGCAAGGTTGTTATCTGGTTGGAGCTCAGGCTGCTTCTTAGTTTCGGGTCTGGCAGGTAATGCCTGGCGTCATCGCCCGACAAGTCGATCGCCGTCAAACCGGAATCGAATGTGCCTACCCACAGAGTCTTGTCTTCAGCCAACAAGGTTGTGACAGGTGACTCAATGAGCAAACCGGATTGACGGGATGAAGCCAGCCCTGAACTTGTACTGAGATAGGCACGTTGCAGACCAGCCGCCGTACCAACCCACACATTCCCGTCGCCGGCGGTCGCAACACTCAAAATGTTTTCGTCATACAAACCCGAATCCGAGTTGATATTGACGAAGGGAGATTTGAATCCACTATAAATACCGGTAACGCCACCCGCCCAGTAGCGTCCAGACCGGTCTTGAATGAAGGAGAAGAGCCGGGGGGTAGCATCAGCCTGATTTCTGATTGGAATCTCGGTTAATGCATTGGAGTCTTTGTCAAAAAGCGCGATACCCGAATGTGTCGCAAAAAATATCGCCCCCACTGAGTCCTCTCGAACCTGGTGCACACCCGTCAACTCCACGTACTCTGACTTTGAAGGAGAGACAATCCGGGTATATACCCTTGTGCGACCATCGGGTGTTGACCTGCTAACACCTTTATCTCGAGTACCTATCCAGAGCGCACCGGATGAATCGCGATAAATCGTCTGCACATAATTTGACGCCAGCCTGATAGGTTCCCCGGCTTCTCCGCCTGCACGGCTAACAGTTTCAGTACTCAAATCCAGCTTTAGAAGACCATTACCATCAGTGGCGAGCCAAACGCCACCATCCGCCTCCTCCAGAATAGAGGTAACCGCATCCCCGGAAATTTGTGGCCAGCGTTCCTGGGTGTAATGCTTGAACAGTTTGGTTGCTGGATGAAAGGCGCTGAATCCACCATCCTGGTAACCCAGCCAAATCCTTCCATCGAGACCCGCGTTTACCGTGCGGATGCGATCAGAGAGCGGACTGACGGATGCGTCCATGCCCTTTCGAAATATCTCAAAGCTGCGATTTTCCCGAATAAAGCGATTCAGGCCACCGCCACTAGTGCCGACCCAGAGATTTCCCTCTTCGTCTTCGGCAACGCCAGTCACGCCATCGTGACTAAGAGTCCCTTCAATGTTCACGTCGGCCTTAAACGTCAGGTTTTCTTTGCCATCAAAGCGATTCAGGCCCTCCTGCGTGAGAACCCAGATAAACCCAGTGGAGTCTTGATAAATTGCGCGCGCAGATACCTGGCTAAGCTCACCAGTTAGTGCAGACTCAGTGAAAACGTACGATGCAGCGAGATGCGAGGATGCATAGGAAGCTATCGGAAGACAGCAAGCCAGCGTAACTATATGAAAAAGAAGCGTTTTTATTTTCACAGCAGCATTATATCGCCGCAACGGTAATATAAAACCCCTGTTTTCAAACAATGAAAGGCCCGGCCAGATGTTTGGCCAGGCCCATAGTACTTAGTAGATGCCTACCTAATTAGGAAAACTTGCCTCGAAATCCGCGCATTATCGAACTTCGCGCTGAGTCCTAACTAGATCTGTCGCGAACTTCCGGTATTCCAGTAGTTGCCAGTATTCCAGTAGTTACCAGTATTCCAGTAGTTACCAGTGTTCCAGTAGTTACCAGTATTCCAGTAGTTACCGGTGTTCCAGTAGTTACCGGTGTTCCAGTAGTTACCGGTGTTCCAGTAGTTACCGGTGTTCCAGTAGTTACCGGTGTTCCAGTAGTTACCGGTGTTCCAGTAGTTACCGGTGTTCCAGTAG
>JBDXHU010000013.1:0-345741 GCA_039989475.1 Halieaceae bacterium
CCGCCGCCGTTGTTACCGTCGTCGGGATTGCTGTCCTTGTCGTCGTCGTTGCCGCCACCCGCATTGCCGTCATCGGGATCGTTGTCTTTGCCGTCGTTGGGGTTGCCGTCATCGGGCTTGTTGTCATCGCCGCCGCCGTTGTTGCCGTCCTGATCGTCAGGTTCAGGCAGGTCGACAATATCCTTTATGTCGTCGAGAATTTCGCCATCTTCCAGGCTTAATTCGTCACCTTCATCATTTTGTGCAGTGATCGTCTGTTCAGGTTTGTCGGTGTCGGAGGAATCATCGGGAGTCGTTCCGGTATCGCCTGTGTCCTCACCGGATTCTGCTGCTGGCGGGTCCAGGTTTTCGCGAGAATCTTCCACACTGGAGTCGCCGTCGGCATCTTCGTCGCTGCCGTCATCGTCATCTGCATCTGTATCGGCTTCAGCATCGGCATCCTTACCTTCGGAAGAATCCTTGTCCTCTTCCTCTGCTTCGCCCTCGTCTTCCGTCGCGCGTGCGCGCAACAGAGCGGGCGGTTGCAACAAGAATTCAGGCTTCGCATCTGCTGCGCCAATAAAGGCAAACTGGTTCTTGTTGACGTTAATCTCGCCTTCGGCATTGCGTGCCCAGACGCCGCCGGAATTTACGCCGATATACAGGCCATTCTTGGGTGCCGCTCCCTGTGCCTTGCCCTTGCCACAATCTGCAGAGCAGAAGCGCACCGTGTAGTCGGTGCCACGGATACCCATGGTCGCCACCGGTGCTATTACCTGGTAATTGGCCTTGTTGTAGCTCTTGCCGATGCGGCCTGACATGGCGCGGAAGGCGCCCTTGGCCAGACGCAACACGGCTTTGCCGTCATTGCTGGCGATGGCGATGGGATCTTTGGTTCTACCGGGTAGTTGGTAGGTCTGGACCGAAAATGTGGTATTGGGACGGATCGCAATGCGGGCGCCGTCAACCATCAGTAACTGGATGCGCCCCTTGGCGCCGGTGTTAATGGTGTCACCTTCGAAAATAAAGGAACCCTTGAGCAGGCCAATAGTGGGGCCTTCGCGCTCGACGCTGTTGGGCCCGGCAACGAACAGAACCTCGCCGGCCACGGCACTAGCCTGGCTGGCGGAAGTCGCTACAAATTGCGCTGCGACCAGAATTAGAGCTGTAAACAGCCTGTTCACGGTTACGTCCTCTGCCACTCTTTGAAGATAAGGCGGGCATTGATCCTTAGTGTGCACGTTATGTGATTGTTGTCACACTTGCATCTATATCGGCTCAAACTGTGATGCAGTTCACGTAAAAGCAGACGTTTTAAAAAAGTTGTTTAATATCAAATAGTTAAAGTTAGGCTTGTCAATTATAGTGCATATTCCCGATTTGTGCCCAATCGGCGGGTAACTCTACTCATTAGCCAAACTAATGGGTATTAGTCAGGAAAGCACAGCCAATCAACTAAAATGTGGACTGGAAACTGCTTACTACTTGCTGGTGGCCACGAATACGCCATCCCAGTCGCCGGGGGGCGGTTCCAGGCGGAATGCGGCGATGCGCTCTAAATAGAGTTCATATAGCGGAGAGGGCTGTTTTTGCTGTAATTTGTCGAAAATCAGCCCGGCGGCGTCAAATTCCTGCTGGCGGTACAGCTGTAGGGCCTGGTGGTATTCCTCAATATCCTGTTTTTGATCGGTGCTGATGTCTTCGGCTCTGCCCAGGGGCTCGTATACGGTTATAGGGACCAACTTGCCCTTGACCCGGATGAGATCCAGTTCCCGCAGCGTAAAACCGCTAACCAGGGCCGCTGTCTCCTCAGCGATCAGGATATCCGCACCGTAATTTTTGGTTTGTCCCTCGAGTCGGGAACCCAGGTTGACCACATCGCCGAGCACGGTATAGGCCATACGAAACTCAGAGCCCATATTACCCACGTTCATCGGGCCAGAACTGATGCCTATTCCCACCTTGATGGGCGGCCAGCCCTTGTCGGCGAAATCCACTGTTACCTGTTTCATAGCCTCGACCATCTCCAGGGCGGCAATCAGCGCGTGCTGGGCGTGTTGCTCGTCCTGCAGGGGTGCCCCCCAGAATGCCATGACCGCGTCGCCCATGTATTTGTCGATGGTGCCGCGATTGTCGTGGATGATACGGGTGATGGGTGTGAGAAACTCGTTCATGAAACGAGTCAATTCCCTGGGCTCCAGGCTCTCTGAAATTGTGGTGAAGCCGCGCACGTCAGAAAACAGCACCGACATCTCCCGGCTTTCGCCCTCCAGGCTTAGCTCCTCACCGCTCTCGTCAATGTCCTCTACCACCTCGGTGGGAATGTACTGACCAAACATGCGACCAAGCCGTTGCTTGCGCCTTGATTCTATAAAGTAGTCGTATGTGATCTGCAAAAACGCCATCGTGCTCACGGCGATCAGTACCGAGGCGAGTGGCAAGATCAACTTGTGACTATTCCAGAGGTAGAAATTGAAACCAATGGCGGCTGCTCCGAGGGAAACAATAAATAGCGCGGCAAGGGCGGGTGAGAGTCGAGGTATGCAAATGACCATCAGCAAAATGGTGAACAGTATCTGTACGAACTCAATGCCGCGTACATAGGATGGGCTTTTCATAAAGCGCTGGTCGATAATTCCGGAAGCCAGGTTGGCGTGTATCTCCACGCCGACGTAAGCGTCTGCCACCGGTGTGGCGCGCAGGTCCAGCAGGCCGGCAGCACTGGTGCCCACAAAGACCAGTTTGTCGTGCAGGCGCTCCGGCGTGACGGCGAGCGAGAGAATGTCTGTGGCCGAAACATACGGAAAGCTGCCCTGCACGCCGCGAAACGGTATATAGACCTGTGCCTTTTCGTCGACCGGTATCTTTGTCTCGCCAATGACAAGGTGCTCCAGTGTCAGCCCCGAGAAATTTTCGCTGTCGCCAAATTGGAGTTGTAGAGGTGGGTTGCCAAGGTAAAGCCTTGCTGCTGCCATTCCGAGAGATTCATAAACGTCACCCTGGTAGGCCTCAAGCAGCGGGGTGACGCGAGTTACGTCGTCCAGTCGAGGATAACTGAAGAAGGCGCCATACTCGGAGGCCTGCTGTAGCTGGTCGAAGTTGCCGACAAATCCTGCGGCTTTATAAAGCGGGATGTCGACGCCGACAAGCTCATCGGCGAACAATGAAGGCATGGGCAGTAGCCCGGACTCCGCTGCTTCCCGCTCGGGCACGCGCTGTTTGAAGGCGAAGCCCAGTATGACATTGCGAGCAATAACCGATTCCGCAAACAGGCGGTCGGTTTGCCATTGCTCCTGCAGGGATTCTATTGGCAGAGCGGCCGCGTCGACACCAGGCATGCTCTTCAACTGCTCGAGTAGTTGCAGCGCAGTCGACTCTTCGGGTTCGGCAAACAGCATATCGAAGGCCACGACGCGGACCTGGTAGTCATCAAATAAGCGATTGATCAATGCCGCCAGCTTATCTCGCTGCCAGGGCCAATGGCCCTCGGCAGCAATACTGCGTTCATCGACATCGACGATGACGATGCGTTCATCGACAGTGCTGGGCATATTCCAGCGCAGGCGCGAGTCGTAGAGGTACTCCTCAATTTCGTCGATAAGCGGTATGCGCAGGGTGCCGCTGATATGCATAATCAGAAGCAGCGCTACCGCAGTGGCGATGACAATATGGTACCAATAGTCTTTTATGGGTCTTTCCTACTCAGCGCTGGTCGCACTATATTAGCATTGGCTGCACCGGGCCTGAATCAGGGAAATGTCATGGGAAGCGGCTCAGTGGGCTACAACGATCAGTAGTCTTCGTCCAGAGACATGTTAAATTCCAGCGCGGATGCGCCGGTGATTGTGGTAGGTGTATCTTCAATATAGCCGTGCATAAACCAACTCATACCAACTGCGCCGGGCGGATTGTCACTAGCAAAATTTGTAAAGAAGCCCTGGAATGCACCATGGCCGGAGCTGCATTCGCAGTCGCCGCCATCGACATAGACGGAGTCCAGTATGCCGCTGAAAGTGGGGCCGGAGCCAAGCGGCGCCGACCCTTCGCCCGTCCACTCGTTGCCATTCACCGTCACCTCTATATAGGCATCAATCAGCTGCTCGTCGAAATCTGCGGACAAGGTTATATCGAAGGGCGAGATGGGATCTACGCTGTCGACTCCCGGGATGTTGTCAGAGGGCGTGGTGCCGTCATGGTAACGGTACTCCGCTGAACCGGACTGGGGCAGCACCGGTGTGGGATTGGTGCGATCACCAACCTCTCGTATGTAGTGCAGGTGCTCACCGGTGCCCAGCGAGTTGCTAACGCCACCACTGGTGAAGGACACGCCCCAGCGACCCCATTGCAGGTCGTGCTCAATCGCAGTGGTACCCTCAACAATAGTACTACCATTTGTCCGAATCACGTTGCTGGGTGGATCGCTGGAGTTTAAGGGAGCTGTAAAGCCGGTCAGGGCGTTCGCGGTCACCGTCAGGGTGTCGGCTGTGTCTTGCTCTGCATAACTGGTCTCGTCCACGGCATAGGCCAGGCCCAGGTAGATGTCTTCGCGAGATGGTCCTGCCGGGGTGGGAGGTGGCGGCGGACTCGGTGGTGGTTCCAGTGCATCTCCGGTCTCAGCGTCTGTGTATGGATAGGGCTGCGGTTCTGGTTCCGGTTCGGGCGTTGGCTCCGGTTCTGGCTCGGGCGTTGGCTCCGGTTCTGGCTCGGGCGTCGGCTCTGGTTCCGGCTCGGGCGTCGGCTCTGGTTCCGGCTCGGGCGTCGGCTCTGGTTCCGGCTCGGGCGTCGGCTCTGGTTCCGGTTCGGGCGTCGGCTCTGGTTCTGGCTCGGGCACTGGTTCTGGCACAGCGACTGGAACGGGTGGCAATGGGTCGCCGTTTGCATCAGTGGGTTTACCGGTATCAATACGAATTCTCAAGCCGGTATCCGGGTCAGTAATGAAAATTTCCAGTGGCGGTGGAGCGCCGGTATTTGGATCACGAGGCTCATCAGACTTGTTAAGTGGCAATTCGTCACCGTCAAGGGCGCCACTGTCCTCTGCAGCCCCGTCAGTCCCTGATTCATCCGCGCCTTCCTCTTTGCCCCCTTCCTCTTTGCCCCCTTCCTCTTCACCCCCTTGTTCGTCGCCACCTGAAAGTACTGACGGCGGTGCCAGCAGCACCTCCGGTGGTGTGAACGCGTCTTTTACATAGCCGTACTGATTGCGTCGCAGGTTGACGGCACCGAGCTTGTTTTTAAGATTTACGCCTCCAATGTCAACACCAGCATAGGTGCCGTCGGCAGGCGGCTCCGTGCCCGGCTCTTTTGCTGGGCAGTCGCCATCGCAGTGCACTGCGCCATAGACTGTGCCGCGAATACCGAGTGTGGCTACAGGTGTCTGCAGGCTGTAATCGTCATGCTCTACTCTACCGATGGCGCCCGTAATCGTGCGCAGTCCACCCTTAAGCAAGTTAAGGCTGACTTCACCCTCGGCCCCGCCGCCGGCGATCACAGCGCTTGGCGCTGCGTCCAGCCGGTAGGTTTCCAATTCCAGCCGTGAATTTGCGCGAATCGATATGCGGGCACCGTCTAGCATGAGCAACTGCACCCGGGCTCGGCTGCCAGTGACAATTATGTCGCCTTGCAGCAGTGTGTCGCCGCGCTTTACCTGAATGCTCTCGGTTCGCTCAACGGTGACGGCGCCGGTAGCGAACAAGACCTTCCCGACGTTTGCCTGCGCAAATCCCGGCAGCGCCAGCAAGAGGACGATCAAGATACGCTTGTCGATGGCTATTTTCATAGCCTACCCCGCGCTTATTCAAGAGCTCCGTAAAAGGTCACTCCGGGTCCCGCCTGGCTGGAGCTACAAGGCCACGCTGGAATTCACACCCGCGAAGTCTACGGCGGCTCCGGCTCGCCGAACTGGAAGAACCGCAGCGCGCTCGCGCCGTGGAGGGTGGTAGGGATGCCGTTGATATCACCTTGCATGAACCAACTCATACCCGCGGCGCCAGGTGGGTTGCCAGCTGACAAGTCGGAGAAGAAGCCAGAGAAAGCGCCGTCTCCGGCGCTGCCGTTGACGGTCACCGTCTCAAGCGGCGCCGCAAACACCAGTTCGGGCTTGAGCGGCGCAACGCCTTGACCCTGCCAGGCGTTGCCGTTAACAAAGACACTGATGTTGGCGTTCACGGTCATATTGGTGAAGTCGGCTCTCACACTGATGTCCTGGCCAAATGGCGGGAAATTGTAGCTGTCAGCGCCAGGCTGATTGTCAGAGGGCACCGTGCCATCGAGATAATTGTAGTCAGCGAAACCGGAGATGGGCAGCGCGGGAGTCTCTCCTGTGTTACTGCCCGTATCGCGTACATAGTGAAGATATTGATCTGGTTCCAGGGAAACCAGGTTGCCACCACTGCGATACTCGATGCCCCAGCGGCCCCATTCCAGGTCATGGCTTGACGAGGCCTGCGCTTCCACCAGCGTCCTGCTGGTCGTTTCTATGACATTGCCTGGCAGATCAGCAGCCGTTCTCGGTGCCGTGAAGCTGGCTAGTACGCCGTCAGCCTCCCCGAAATTATCGCTGCTATCGCGCTCGGCATACAGTATGCCGGTATCGACATAGCTGAAGCCCTGTATGGCGGTCCCCGGCTCGGGCTCGGGCTCGGGCTCTGGTTCAGGCTCGGGCTCAGGTTCCGGCTCAGGTTCCGGCTCGGGCTCGGGCTCAGGTTCCGGCTCAGGTTCTGGCTCTGGTTCTGGCTCTGGTTCAGGCTCCGGCTCGGGTTCCGGTTCGGGCTCGGGTTCCGGCTCCGGCTCGGGTTCCGGCTCGGGTTCTGGTTCTGGCTCGGGCTCTGGTTCTGGCTCGGGCTCAGGTTCTGGCTCAGGCTCCGGCTCGGGTTCTGGCTCGGGTTCTGGCTCGGGCTCAGGTTCAGGCTGCGGATCTATCGGATTGCCATCCGCATCCGTTGGGCTGCCGGTATCGATTCGAATTCTCGCCCCGGTTTCCTCATCAGTGATGAAGATCTCCAGTGCGGGCTCCTCTTCCGGCTGCCTGCCTTCAGCCTCTTGAGTCTCCCCGCCATCGTCTGGCGGTAAGCTGTCGTCGTCGAGGGCGCCGCTATCCTCTTCAACAGCGTCTGTCTGATCCTCCTCAGAGGTCTCCGCTGTCGCTGCCTCTGCTTCCTCCTCCGCCTGCTCTTGTCTGGCTCCGCCGATGGTAAGCGCGGGCGGCGGCGCGAGTAGTAATGCCGGTGGGGTGAATGCATCTTTCACAAAACCATACTGATTAGTGCGCAGTGCTAACGCACCCAGGTCATTCTTGAGCTGTATGCCGCCACTATCAACGCCGGCGTAGGTGCCGTTCGCGGGGGGCTCTGCTCCGGAGCTTTCAGGCAGGCAGTCACCATCGCAGTGCACGACGCCATAGGCGGTGCCGCGAATACCGAGGGTTGCCACCGGGGTCCGCAAGCTGTAGTCATCATGATCTACTTTACCGATCGCACCGGTAATGGTGCGCAATCCGCCCTTAAGCAAATTCAGGGCGACTTCACCTTCGGCACCACTGCTGGCGACAGCGGAGGCGCGACCAGGATCCAGCTGGTAGCTTTCCAATTCCAGGCGTGAATTTGCGCGAATTGATATGCGGGCACCGTCGAGCATCAGCAGCTGTACCCGGGCCCGACTGCCAGTGACAATAATGTCGCCTTGCAAGAGGGTATCGCCGCGATTTAGCTCAATGCTCTCGGTGCGTTCAACCGTTACGGGCCCGGCGGAGAACAGCACCTTGCCAACATTGGCCTGCGCGAATGCCGGCAGCGCCAGCAACAGGGCGATCAGGATGTGCTTGTATGTGGCTATTTTCATAGCCTACCTCGCGTTTACTCGAAGGCCCGGTAAAAGGTCAATCCTGCCTCGGTCCGGTCATAGGTATACAGGTCCAGATTGGAGTCCACATCCGTGTAGCCAACCCGGCCTATCATGCGCCAGCCCTGGGCGGGCCAGTCGAACAATTGTAGTGAAACAGCTGCGTTCCACTGGTCATCTTCCCGCGGCCGGGAAAAAAATCGTCCGTTATAGTCTGTATTCTTGTAGCCGGCACTGACACCCAACAGGACCCTGGGCATGAGCAGGGTGCTACCACTGGCCGCCAGGGCCCAGCGATCATTGTCGAAGGGTGAGTCGCTGTCGGTTGTGCTGTCGGTGCCAAACATAAGCATGCCGGAGAGGACGCTGCCGCGGCTCGGATTCAGGTAGTGTTCAACCCCAACACGGCCGTTGTAAATGTCGGCGTCGCGAATCTCCAGGTCGTTGGTGAAGCGATGCGCAGCGGCGGTCACGCCCCCCAGCAACTTCCAGTCATCATTGAGTGAGTGGGTTACCAGTACATCGCCAATATAGCGATCCAGGTTGTCGTCGCCGTCCAGCCAGTTCAGTGCTAGCCCGCCAGTGGCAATAACCTTGGTATCGCCATAATTCCATTCCAGTGCGGCATTGCCGTTAACATCGGTTGAATCGACGAAGCTGGCGTCGGGATAGTTGCGTTGACTCACGGCTCCGGTGAGTACCAACTTCAAATCCGGCGTTAAGGGTCGGCTGTAATAGTCGCCGAGGCTGGCGAAGTAGTAGGGAGAGTCAGTCTCCACGTTGTTGCCGTCTAATGCGAACCCCAGGAATTGTTCAACCTGGGTGGAGGCATTGGCATTGCTATCCCAACCGAAGCCGCCGGCGACATTGGGCAGGTGGATGGACTTGTAGCTGCTGGCTAGCCGGTCGATGGCTCGCAGATAACTGGTAATTGCCTGCTGCACATTGGGCGGTGGGTTTTCACCCTGCAGGTACTCGAAGTGATAGCGCGCAGTTTCGTTATCACCAACATTAAAATATGCCCTGGCCAGTTCGATGCGAGCACCGGAAAATGAAGGCCGTTGATCCAACACACGCTCCAGGGCAAAAATCGCCAGGTCAGCATGGCCGGAATCCAGCGCCGCGGTACCGTACAGGTAGTCGAAGTCATTATTGCCCGCCAGCGCAAGTTCGTGGGGGCTGAGCAGCTCGAAAGCCTGCTGCATTTGGTTTTGCAAAACCAGTTGCTTGGCCTCGGCCAACAGGGCTTTCTGTTGCGCGGCCGATAGGCTGTCCTGGGCCTGCAAGGGCGACGCCAGTGCTGCAATCACCAACACTGCTGCCGCGTGTAAGCGGAAAAAGCTCAAATCATCTGTCCCCTCTACGGTGCCAGGCCTGTTGCGACCCTTGATAACATCTCTGTGCAAAACAAGTGTTGCAAGAGCTGCCACGCGACAACGTATACCGTCCCTGCCTCGAAGTATAGGTGATTGCCAGCGCCCTTCAAGCACAGCAATGAAGTTTATCTGATCAGTTGGCGGGGCTCCGCAGGGGTCGAAAACGAGGATTTTGCCGGCAAAAAGCTGGTCACGAGGTCAATTCAGGGGCCGATTGGCGCGGAGTTTGACTAGACGTTGAAGCGGAAGTGGATGACGTCGCCATCCTGTACCACGTAGTCCTTGCCTTCCAGGCGCCAGCGGCCGGCGTCCTTGGCGCCCTGTTCGCCGTTGTGCGAAATGAAGTCCTCGTAGCCGATAATCTCCGCCCGGATGAAGCCTTTCTGGAAGTCTGTATGGATAACGGCGGCGGCCTCAGGGGCGGTAGCGCCCACCTTGACGGTCCAGGCACGCACCTCTTTCACGCCGGCGGTGAAGTAGGTATGCAGGCCGAGTAGATCGTAGCCGGCGCGGATAACCCGGTCCAGGCCGGGCTCTTCAAGGCCCATATCTGCCAGGAACTCGCTGCGCTCGTCGTCTTCCAACTCGACAATTTCCGACTCCAGCTTGTTACAGATTATTACCACCACCGCGTTTTCGGCAGCGGCAATCGTTTCCAACTGTTCTGTCCAGGCATTCCCCTGCAGGCCGTCCTCGTCGACATTGGCGATGTACATGGTCGGCTTGACTGTGAGCAGGTGCAGGCTGTCCACCAGCTTCCACTGCTCGGGCTGGAGTTCCAGCGCCCGCACCGGTAATGCCTCGTTCAGCTGCGGCAGCAGCTTGTCTTCCAGCAGGGTCTTGAGGGCGATAGCGTCCTTATCGCCACCTTTGGCGGTCCGGCTGACTCGCTGCAACTGCTTTTCGCAGCTCTCGAGGTCGGCCAGGGCCAGTTCCGTGTTGATTACCTCGACATCACCGGCGGGATCGACCTTGTTGGACACGTGAATCACGTTGTCATCTTCGAAGCAGCGCACCACGTGGGCGATGGCGTCTGTCTCGCGGATATTGGCCAGGAACTGATTGCCCAGTCCCTCACCCTTGGAGGCCCCGGCCACCAGCCCGGCAATATCGACAAACTCCATGGTGGTTGCCACTTCCCGCTGCGGCTTGACGATGGCGGAGATTTTATCCTGGCGAGAATCCGGTACCGGCACCACGCCCGCGTTGGGTTCTATGGTGCAGAAAGGAAAATTTTCCGCGTCGATACCCGCCTGGGTCAAGGCATTAAAAAGAGTGGATTTGCCCACGTTGGGCAGGCCGACAATACCGCATTTGAATCCCATGATTCGATGTTCCCGATCTATTAGCTGACAGTGTGAAGTTGCTTGGTTGCCCTGGCCCATTCGCCGTCTACCAGCAGTGGCAGGGCACTGATGGCATCACCGATACAGGCGTCGATTTGTTCCCGGTCGCTCTTAGATGGACGGGACAGTACGTAGTCGCTGACATCGCGAGCCGAGCCCGGGTGACCTATGCCAATGCGCAGGCGCTTATAGTCATCGCCTACAGCCTTGCTGATGTCGCGCAGGCCGTTGTGACCACCATGGCCACCACCATCCTTGAAACGGGCGATACCCGCCTCGAAATCCAGTTCGTCGTGGGCGACCAGGATTGCATCGGATGTAATTTTGAAAAAATTGGCCAGCGCTGCAACCGATTGGCCGCTGCGGTTCATAAAGGTAGTGGGTATCAGCAGCCGAACATCCATGCCCTGGGCCTGAAGTCGACCGCTGAGACCAAAAAACTTGGATTCCGGCAACAAGTTGACCCCGTGATAACGGGCCAACTCGTCGACGAAATCGGCGCCTGCATTGTGGCGGGTGCCCCGGTATTCATCACCGGGGTTACCCAACCCAACAATGAGTTGGATTTGTCCAGACAAAGCAGGCGATGCTGAGGATCAGTCCTCGCCGTCTTCTTCGGCGGGGCTGTCTCCAGTTTCCTCTCCAGCGTCGGCAGCTTCGCCTTCACCTTCACCTTCACCTTCGGCGGCTTCGAGAAGTTCGTCTTCCTCTTCAGCAACCTTGGGTGCCAGTACGCTGGCGACCATCAGGTCGTGGTCTTCGCCGTGGCTAAGGGCCACAGACTCAACGCCCTGCGGAAGCTTGATGTCAGACAGGTGCACGTTGTCACCGATGTTGAGCTCAAGCATATCGACTTCCAGGTACTCAGGCATGTCACCGGGTAAGCACAGAATTTCAACTTCTGTGGCCGCGTGCTGGATCATGCCGCCTTCGTTTTTGACGCCGTGGCAGTCTTCTTCGTTGAGGAAGTGGATCTGCACGTTGACCTTGATTGCCACGTCATCACGCACACGCAGGAAATCAGCGTGCATAACGAGTTCCTTGGCTGGATGGCGTTGCAGATCCTTGAGAATGGCTTTTTCCTTCTTCTTGCCGACCTTCAGGGTCAACACTTGAGAGTAGAAAGCTTCATTTTCCAGGGCGTGCTCGAGATCCTTGCGAATCAGCGTCAGTGCCGTTGGGGCTTTTTCGCCACCGTAAAGAATGGCGGGTATTTGATCGGCCAGGCGACGCAGGCGGCGGCTCGCACCTTTCCCCATGTCTTCCCGGACCTCAGCTGTAAGTTCAAATGCGTCAGACATAGTCTGGACTCCTTTGATTGTTGCACCGTACGCCTGCGACCAGCGTGTCGGTGAGTTTTAAAAAACGCTGCCTGCCTGAACTCAGGTAAACAGCGCGCTAATAGATTCCTCGTTGCTGACGCGACGCATTGCTTCTGCGAGCAGGTCGGCAATGGTTAGCTGGCGTATGCGCTTGCAGTCGTCAGCGGTTCCATTCAAAGGAATCGTATCTGTCACTACCAACTCATCGAGTTGGGAGTTGTTTACATTGTCGATGGCGTTGCCCGAGAGCACCGCATGGGTGCAATAGGCAATTACCCGCGAGGCGCCTTTCTCCTTCAGCGCATCAGCCGCCTTGCACAGGGTGCCGGCGGTATCGACCATGTCGTCGACCAACAAACAGGTGCGGCCGTCGACGTCTCCAATAATATTCATGACCTGGGCTTCATTGGCTTGCGGGCGCCGCTTGTCGATGATGGCCAGGTCGACCTCATTCAACTGCTTGGCAACAGCCCGGGCCCTGACCACGCCACCGATATCCGGTGATACCACGATCAGGTTTTCATAGCCGCAGCGCTCAATGTCGTCGTTGAGCACCGGCGAGCCGTAAATATTGTCCACCGGGCAGGTAAAAAAGCCCTGTATCTGCTCGGCGTGCAGGTCAACCGTGAGCACCCGGTCTACGCCCACACTTACCATCATGTCGGCGACCACCTTGGCACTGATCGGCACCCGCGAAGACCTTACCCGCCGGTCCTGCCTGGAATAACCGAAGTAGGGCACTACTGCAGTGATTCTGCTGGCCGATGCACGCTTGAGTGCGTCGATCATGACAATCAGTTCCATCAGATTGTCATTGGTGGGTGCGCAGGTGGATTGCAAGACGAAGACGTCCTTGCCGCGGACGTTCTCGTTGATCTCTACCGCCACCTCGCCGTCGCTGAACTTGGTGACATCTGCGCTGCCGAGGGGGATATGCAGCCTTCTGGTGACCTTGGCGGCAAGCTCGGGGTTGGCGTTACCGGTGAACACCATCATCTTTGCAGTCACGATCTATTCCTTCAGGCAATTAATGAGATCAGTCAAAAATGGCTGGGGTGGCAGGATTCGAACCTGCGAATGCCGGGATCAAAACCCGGTGCCTTGCCGCTTGGCGACACCCCAGTAATTCAGTTGGCAGCTAACCCAATACCTTCAGTAGCGGCGACTCATTTATGCCGCTGGCCACGAAGCCCTGCCAATTATCGGGAAGCTGGTCTTTTACCGCCTCCGCCTCCGCCCGAGATGCATAGGCGGAAAAAACGCAGGACCCTGTACCTGTCAATTGGGGTTGGCCAAATTTTCCTAGCCAAATCAATGCCTTATCGACCTCGGGATAAAGCTGGCGCACAACGCTTTCACAGTCGTTGGGCGCACCCCCCTCAAAAAAGGCCGCTATTGTGATGGGAGAGGTGTTGCGTGTCAATTGTCGGTGTGAAAAAACTTCGGCGGTGGCAACGGCGCAGGCTGGCGCTACCACCAGGTAGTGGCTGGCCGGAATCTCTACCGGTTCCAGTTGTTCGCCGATTCCCTCCGCCCAGGCGCTGCGTCCGTGTACGAATAGTGGCACATCGGCGCCCAGTTTAAGGCCCAGTTGCCCCAGCTTCGCTCGCGATAAGCCAAGCTCCCATAACTGGTTCAAGGCCAACAGCACGGTGGCCGCGTTGGAGCTGCCGCCGCCGAGTCCGCCACCAGCGGGAATGCGCTTGTCTATGGTGATGTGGGCGCCAGCCCCAGACTTGCAATGCTTACGCAACAGTTCGGCGGCACGCCAGGCAAGATTTTGCTGCTCGGGCAGCTGCAACTGTGGGCAGGATACGGTGAGTGCGGAGTCGTCGGTGGCGGTGATGCGCATCTCGTCGCCAAAATCCAGCAGCTGAAACAGGGTTTGCAGTTCATGGTAGCCGTCTTCACGACGGCCGGTGATGTGCAGGAACAGGTTGAGTTTGGCGGGCGAGCGCAGCTGCAAGCTAGTCACCTGGCTCTGCCTCTTGGGGAATTTCCCACTGCTTCAGCAGTATCTTGCCCTTCACCTGGTCGCGACTGAAGCCAATGCTGCGGGGTAACCAGTAGTCTTCAACCGTCTGGTAGTCCAGGTACTCCACGTTCCAGCCGGCCTGTTGCAGTGATTGCAAATGACCATCGACGAAACGCGTGGCCGTCGGTTCGGTCTGTGGCGCCGGCAGGCCTCGCAGCCACCAGGGCAGGTAATCCAGCGGTAGTGACCAGCCAAACTCCTCCACGAACAACTCTTCGCCACCGGCAATACTTTCCACGCGACCATTGCGCAACAGGGTCAATTGCTCACCGCGCCGTTGCACAGTGACTTGCTGCATACCGACCGGGCCCGACAGTTTCAGGTCCAGGTCGTCCTGGCGCTGTATCCAGCGCAGCCTGGCGGTGTTGGCACCGCGCTCACTGGATACCGCCACCTTGCCGGAGAGGGTCCAGTTGTCCAGCTTTGTCAGTTGCTGTTGCTGTGACGCCCAGTCCAGGGGGCGACCGCTTTGCGGGGGCTGTGAGGCACAGGCGCTGAGCAAAGCAGCAAGCGCAAGCAGACGAATGACGACCGGGAATTGCGGCATTTAGCGATCGGCGAGATTCGCGCCCAGCCGTTGGATAGTTTCCAACAGGATCTTGTGATCCGGGCTGCCAGTCAGGGCCTGGCTCCAGATGGCCATGGCAGCATCCGCCTGGCCGCTCACCCACAGGACTTCGCCCAGGTGGGCCGCCACTTCTGGGTCGGGGAAGGCCGCGTAGGCGCGCTCCAGGTATGCCAGCGCTTGCGGGTAATCGCCAAGTCGGTACTTGACCCAGCCCATACTGTCGAGAATTGCCGGTTCATCCGGGCTGAGTTCCAGCGCCCTGGCGATCAGGGCTTCTGCTTCAAGATAGCGATCCGTGCGATTGGCCAGCATATAGCCCAGCGCATTCAGCGCCGTGGAGTTGTCCGGGCTACGCTGTAAAATGTCGAGCAAGTCCTGCTCCGCCAGAGGCAGATTGCCAAGCTGCTCATTCAGTATGGAGCGGCTGTAACGCAGCGAGATGCTGTCTGGGAATGCCTCGAGGGCGCGATTGAGCAATGACGATGCCTCGGCCAGGTGGCGGCTGCCCATGAGCTGGTCGGCTTCCACGCTGTATAGCTGTTCAGCCAGTTGTGGGTGCAGCTGTCGCAGGTGATCGAAGTAGGCGCCGAGCTCGGCGCTTTGACCCGAGGCCAGCATCAGCTGTGAGAGACGCTCGGTGGCGGCGCCGAAGTCGCGCCCAGGCTGCACCTGCATATAGTGCACCATGGCGTCTTCCAGACGGTCCTGCTCCTCGGCGGTCTTGCCGAGATAGTAATGTGCTTCATCAGTTCGGGCATTCAAGGCCAGCAGCCGCTCAAGGCTCTCCCGGGCTGCTTCAAGATCGTCCATCTCGCGCTGGATCAGTGCCAGTGAGAACAGCAGGTCGGGGTCGTCCGGCGCGGTATCCAGCAAAATCTGAAATTGCTCCTCTGCCTCTCCCATATTGGATCGGGTCAGCAGCCGCGCATACTGCAAGCGCAGGCGATTATTGGCAGGTTGCTCATCCAGGGTGGCAACGACCCGGTCAAAGATGCCCTTGCTCTGACCCAGGTCCTGGCGCAGTTTTGCGTCAAGGATAACGGCCTGGATCTGTGTTGGATCCTGCTCGAAAATCGGTTGCAGTAGTGCCAGGGCGCGTTTGAGTTCTCCCAATTCCTCCAGCATCAACACCTGGCTCAGGCGCAGCTGGATGTCCTCTGGGTGCTCATCCAGCAGTTGGACAACTTGCTGCAACAGTGCCTGTTGATTGGCAGGGGATAGTTGGCCGTAGCCGCGTGCCAGCGAGGTGAAGTTCGCCACGCCGCCGGCCCGCAGGATAACTTCCATGTGCGGCAGCGCTTCCTGTGCGCGACCGTTACGCGCCAGCACGTTGGCCAGGGTGAGTTGTGCTTCCAGGTTTTCTGGCTCCAACTGGACCCAGAGCTGGCTGGCTTTAATGGCATCCTGGTCGCGCCGCATGAACTGGGCGAGTTTGGTGGTATGCGCGCTAACCCCGGCGTCCTGGAGCAGTTCAGATTGCTCCATGTAGTTGTTCAGTGCCAGGTCGTACTGGCGTCGGCGCAGGGCGAACTCTGCCACCAGCAAGGGGTAAAGCGAGTCGTCCGGAAAGGCGCGCTCAGGAACTTCGGGCACGGGCTCGGCCGCCTCTGCAGGCGCCTGGGTGGACGGCTCTTGGGGTTTTGCTGCCGCTGCTTCAGGCTCTAAGGAGGAGTTTGTGCTACAGCCGCCCAGCATAATGAGGGCGAGGCCAACTAAGAGTGGATACCGCATAGGCGCAATGATGACACAGTTTCGCAGCTACTCCCAATACCGACCCTGCAATCCACGCGCCAGCCTGCTAAAATCCTGCTCCTTTTTGCGGCTGGCAGCTTGCAGCCGATTTGGGTAACTTGACGACACATGAAACTCACAGCCTTCGGCATCAATCACACTACCGCCGCGCTGGACCTGCGTGAACGGGTTGCCTTTGCCCCTGAGCGGCTGGTGGCGGCCTTGCAGGAGGGTTGTGCGCGCGTGGAACTGCAGGAGTTGGTGATTCTTTCAACCTGCAATCGTACCGAATTGTTTCTTGTCGGCGACGGTGATGCTGATGTTGCCGTGGAAAATGCCCTGCAGTGGTTGGCCGACTACCATGGCCTGGAAGCAGAGGGCATTCGCGACTTCTGTTACGAGTACCAGGGTGAGCAGGCACTGGAGCATATGATCCAGGTCGCCAGTGGCCTGGACTCCATGGTGTTGGGTGAACCGCAAATCCTGGGACAGATGAAATCAGCTTACGCGGTGGCGGAAGAGGCGGGCACTGTGGGCTCTGAGCTGGTGCGGGTATTTCCGCGGGTGTTTGCCGTGGCCAAGCGCGTGCGCACGGATACCGCGATCGGCGAAAACCCGGTCTCGGTCGCCTACGCGGCGGTCGATCTGGCCGGTCGAATTTTCGCCGATTTGGCTGCAACCCGGGCACTGCTGGTGGGGGCCGGCGAGACTATAGACCTGGTGGCGCGTCACCTGGTCGACAGCGGTGTGTCCAGTATCGTGGTGGCTAATCGAACCCTCGGTCGCGCTCGCGAATTGGCTGACCGTTTTGGTGCTGAAGCCGTGCTGTTGGCTGATATTCCTGAACGACTGGTGGATGCGGACATTGTTATTTCCTCCACCAGCAGTCAGCTGCCGATCCTCGGCAAGGGGGCGGTGGAAACTGCGCTGAAGCAACGCAAGCACCGCCCGGTGCTGATGATCGACCTGGCGGTACCACGGGACATTGAATCCCAGGTAGGCGAGTTAAAGGATGCCTATCTCTACAGCGTCGATGACCTGCGTGAGATCGTTGAGCAAAACCTGCGCAGTCGCCATGAGGAGGCGCGCAAGGCCGACCTGATAATCGCAGAGGGGGTGCTGGAGTACACGCAGCATTTGCGTTCACGCGATGCGGTGGACACGGTCAAGGCGCTGCGCCAACACGCTGAACAGCTGCGTGACGCTGAGGTGGAAAAGGCGCTCAAGTCCTTGTCCCGGGGCGAGTCGGCAGAGCAGGTGCTGAGCGCACTTGCCCGGGGTCTTACCAATAAGCTTATTCACAATCCCAGCATTGAGCTAAAGCGTGCCAGCGCCGAGGGCCGCAAAGAGGTGCTGGATGTGGCCCGCGACCTGCTGGGCTTGCCGGCTGGCGAGGAATAAAGGGAATTATGAAAGCCTCATTACTGTCCAAGCTGGAAGCCCTGACCGAGCGTCACGAGGAGGTCGGTGCACTACTCAGTGACAGCGAAGTGATATCTGACCAGAACCGTTTCCGCGACCTGTCCCGGGAATTTTCCGAACTGGAGACGGTGGCGCGTTGCTTTGCCAGTTATCAGCGCGTTGAGTCCGACCTGGTAGAGGCGCGTGTCTTGCTCGATGACGGTGACCCGGACCTGCGCGAGATGGCCGCGGAAGAAATTCAAAGCGGTGAGTCGGAGAAAGCCGAGCTGGAGCTGGAACTACAAAAGCTGTTGCTGCCTCGCGATCCGATGGATTCCAATAACGTATTCCTGGAAATTCGAGCCGGTACCGGCGGGGACGAGGCTGCCATTTTTTCAGGTGACCTGTTTCGGATGTATAGCCGCTACGCGGAGAACCGGGGTTGGACGCTGGAGATAATCAGCGAGCGCGGCGGCGAGCACGGCGGCTACAAGGAAATTATCAGCCGCATTGTCGGCAATGACGTCTACTCCCAGCTCAAGTTTGAGTCCGGCGCCCACCGGGTGCAGCGCGTGCCGGAAACAGAATCCCAGGGCCGCATACATACCTCTGCCTGTACCGTGGCGGTGCTAGCCGAGCCAGACGAAGTGCATGCGGTGGAGATCAACAAGGCAGACCTGCGGGTCGATACCTACCGCGCCTCGGGAGCCGGCGGCCAGCACGTGAACAAGACCGACTCTGCGGTGCGCCTTACCCACTTGCCCAGTGGCATCGTGGTGGAATGCCAGGATGAACGATCACAACACAAGAACCGGGCCCGGGCCATGTCACTATTGCAGGCCAAGCTGATGTCCTCGGCCGAGGACGAGCAGGCCGCCGCCCAGGCGGAGGAGCGTCGCAACCTGGTCGGTACCGGTGATCGCTCGGATCGCATCCGGACCTATAACTTCCCCCAGGGACGGGTGACCGATCATCGTATCAACCTGACTCTGTACAAGCTGGCCGAGGTCATGGAAGGTGATCTCGGTGCGGTGGTTGAGCCCTTGCGGCAGGAGCACCAGGCAGATTTGCTGGCCGCCCTGGCCGCTGACAACTGATGAGTTCTGTACGCGATTTACTGGCAGGCTCGGACCTGCCAGGTGCGACGGCACGGCTGGATGCCGAACTATTACTGTGCCACTGCCTTGATCAGCAGCGGGCCTATCTCTACACCTGGCCTGAGCGGGAGCTATCTGCTGCTGAGCTTGAAGAGTTTTCCCGGCTGATGGCGGCGCGGCGAGAGGGCCAGCCACTGGCCTACCTGACCGGCCAGCGCGAGTTCTGGTCAATGCCTCTGGCTGTTAATGAACATACCCTGATCCCCCGACCTGAAACCGAAACTCTGGTGCAATGGGCGCTGGAGCTGCCGATTGTCGCGGCTGCATCGGTGCTTGACTGGGGTACTGGCAGCGGCGCTATCGCCCTGGCCCTGGCCAGTGAGCGACCGGCCTGGCAGGTACTGGCGAGCGACAGCAGCACTGCCGCGCTGGCGGTGGCAGCGGGCAACGCCAGCGCCCTGGGTCTGGATCGGGTGCAGTTCCTGGCCAGCAACTGGGGCGACAGTTTCGCAGCTGAATGCTGTGACTTGATTGTCAGTAATCCGCCCTACGTGGCGGCGCAGGATCCGCATTTGCAGCAAGGTGATCTGCGTTTTGAGCCGGCCACGGCGCTGGTCGCCGGCGCCGATGGACTGGATGCTATTCGCTTGATTATCGAGTCGGCGGGTTCACGTCTACGCGCGGGCGGCTGGTTGCTGCTGGAGCATGGATTTGACCAGGCTGACAGCGTGCGGGCCCTGCTGCAAGCGAGCGGCTACCAGAACGCGCAATCGCGCCGGGATCTGGCGGGCATAGAACGCATTAGCGGGGCTCAGTTGCCATGATCAGCGACCAGCAACTGCAGCGCTACAGTCGGCAGATTATGTTGCCGCAGTTTGATGTGGCCGGACAGGAACGACTACTGGCTGCAAAGGTGTTGGTCGCCGGTGTCGGCGGTCTCGGTAGCCCGGTCGCGCTATACCTGGCGGCGGCTGGTGTTGGCAGCCTGGTACTGGCAGATGGCGACCAGGTCGACGCGAGTAACTTGCAGCGTCAGGTCGCCCATAATGAGGCCAGTATCGGGATGTCCAAGGTGGAATCCGCGGCGGCGACTATCCGTGCCCTGAACAGCGCCACCGAGTTAGTTCTGGTCGCTGAACAATTACAGGGTGAATTGTTGCGTGAGCAGGTGGCGGCGGTGGACCTGGTCATTGACGCGACGGACAGTTTCATTAGCCGACTCGAACTCAACCAGGCCTGCATCGAGCTGGCGCGGCCGCTGGTATCCGGTGCTGCTATCCGCAGCGAGGGGCAGCTTGCTGTATTTGACAGCAAACGCAATACGCCCTGTTACCGCTGCGTGTATCCGCAGGGAGAGCAGGAAGAGAATCTCAGTTGTTCAGAGTCCGGTGTGCTGGCGCCTATTGTCGGTGTGATTGGCTCACTGCAGGCGCTGGAGGCAATCAAGATCCTGGCGGGCTTCGGGGAGCCTCTGTACGGACAGATGTTACTGCTGGATGGCTGGTCCCTGCAGTCGCGGACGATTACGCTGCGCAAGAACCCTGACTGTCCCCACTGTGGTCCGGATCGGGCTGCAGCGGGCGCTTAAGCCAGACCCGCAAGCGCAGCATAGTCAGTATTGCCGCCACTGCAATGCCGACAATCATGGCCCACCAGAAACCCAGGGCCCCATGTAAGTGGCTGCCACTGTCGACCAGTCCCAGTGTGTAGCCCAGCGGCAAGGTCACCATCCAGTAGGCAACAACCATCACCAGGAAGGGGAAGCGTGTGTCCTTGAACGCCCGCAGGGCAAAGGCGCTTACAACGGCGAACATATCGATGATGACGAACAACACCGCGAGGCGCAGCAACGTAACCGCCGCTTCGCGAATGGGTACATCCTCGGTATAAATGCGCGCCACCGGGTCCGGGGCCCACAGCAGTACAATAGTGATGACTACGCAGACGACGACAGAGACCAGCATGCCGCAGGTCAGGCTCGTTTTCACCGCTGGCATATCCACCCGGCCAATGCCGTGACCGATGCGAGTTGCCATGGCTGAGCCGACACTCAGTAGCGGCATGTAGAGCACATCGTAGATATTGATGGCTATCTGGTGGGCCGCGACCTGGATATTGCCGGTGCTGGCGATCATCAGGCCGATCACGGAGAACACCGCCATCTCGAAAAAGAAGGTTGCTCCCATCGGTGCACCCACGTGCAGGATCTCGGTAATCGGTTTCCGTTCCGGTGCGTGCCAGCGCAATTCTGGCAGATAGTCGCGCAGGGCTTTGGAGCGCAGGGTATAAAAGGCAATCAGCAGCGGACCCAGCCACATGGATATGGCGGTTGCCCAGCCACAACCGGGCGCGCCCATCTCGGGTATGCCCCAGTGACCATAGATGAAGGCATAGTTGAGCGGGATATTGGCGAAGAAACCGATAACACTGGCGATAGCAAAGGGCCGAATGATGCCGACTCCCTGCACATGGCAGCGCAGGGCCTGGAACAATGCCGCCCCGGGCAGACCAAAAGCCACCGCCTGCAGATAGCCCTCGGCCTTATCGAATGTCGGCTGGTCCAGCGACAATAGCTCCAGTATCGGTCCGGGAAAGTAGCACAGCGGCAGGGATACCAGGCCCAGCACCAGGGCGACCCAAAAGGCCTGTGGCAGTAATCGGCGTATCTCCTGCAGGCGACCGGCGCCAAAGTGTTGTGCCACGATTGAGGTGACCGCCAGCATGATGCCCAGGCTGACCAGGTAGATCGGCAGCCACAGGTTGTAGCCGATGGCGATCGCGGCCAGGTCTACCGAGCTGTAACGACCCGCCATGATCGTATCGACCACGCCGGTGCCCATCTGCGCCAGCTGTGCGATGAACAGGGGTCCTGCCAGTCCCAGCAACTGGCGGGTTTCCGTGATCAGGCGCTTGCGCGTGGTCATGGGGTTTCGGCACTTTTCTTTGGATCGGCGGTCATAGGCACAGGTCATGTCTGGAGACAAGAATATGCAAAAGCTGGTCGAGCTGTATTACAGCATACACAATGCGGTATTTCCGCGACTGAAGCACCTGGACGGCTTCGCCCCATTGGCACTCAGGCTTTACCTGGTGCCGGTGTTCTGGGCGGCTGGTACCAATAAAATCAGCGGTATTGACGGCACCATTGCCTGGTTTGGCAACCCCGACTGGGGTCTGGGCTTGCCGTTCCCGGCCCTGCTGGCCTACCTGGCCGCCTATACTGAGGCCATCGGCGCCGTATTGCTGGCACTGGGCCTGGCCACACGTTGGGTATCCATTCCGCTGATGTTCACCATGGTGGTGGCGATAACTGCGGTGCACTGGAATAACGGCTGGGCGGCAATTGCAGACAGCAGTCTGCCGGAAGTAGCGGCGCGACTGGACCGGGCCCGGGAAATTCTGCAGGAGCATGGTAACTATGACTGGCTAACCGAGCAGGGCGGCTATGTCATCCTCAATAACGGCATCGAATTCGGCGTCACTTACCTGCTCATGTTATTCGTGCTGTTTTTTACCGGGGGTGGGCGCTACACAAGCGTTGATTACTGGTTGCGACGCGGCACTGAAGGATCTGAGCACAGCGCCCGTTAAAGTGGTAGAATGCCCCGCTTTTTTCCAGACATAAACCAGAGCGGGGCTCAATGAGCAGACAGCACAAGGCGCAAGCAGCGTGGGATTCGGCCGATTTCGATGTGCCGGAAAAAGAGGGGGAGACCCGTTTTCACGATCTCGGGCTAGAGCCCAGCGTGATGCATGGTATTGCCGACCTTGGCTTCCAGTACTGTTCGCCTATTCAGGCCCAGATACTGCCGCACACGCTGCAGGGACATGACGCCATTGGCAAGGCCCAGACCGGTACCGGCAAGACAGCGGCGTTTCTGATCACCATATTCAACGATATTTTGCTACGCCCTGCAGAAGGAGAACGCTTTGTCGGCGAGCCCAGGGCGCTGGTTATCGCCCCCACCCGTGAGCTGGTCATGCAAATCGCTGCCGATGCAGAGGACCTGGGTCGTCACACCGGTATCAAGGTGTGTACCCTCATCGGCGGCATGGATTACCAGAAGCAGCTCAACCGACTGCAGCGCGAGGTGATCGACCTGGTGGTCGCAACACCCGGACGTCTCATTGATTTTATGGGTCGCCGCGATATCTATCTCGATCGTGTGGAGACGCTGGTGCTCGACGAGGCTGATCGCATGTTGGACATGGGCTTTATCCCCCAGGTCAAACGTATCGTGCGCGCCACGCCGGCCAAGTCTCACCGCCAGACCCTGTTGTTCAGCGCCACATTTACCCAGGATATTATCAATTTGTCACAGCAGTGGACGTTTGAGCCAGTGCATGTGGAGATTGAGCCGGAGAACGTCGCTACTGACAGTGTTGACCAGCGGGTCTATATGGTCAGCAGCTCACAGCGCTACCGTGTATTGAATAATTTACTGCATACGCCTGAGGCGAGCAGTGTCATCATATTTGCCAATCGTCGTGACCAGGTACGCAAGCTCTATGAAAAGCTGCGCCGGGCTGGTTTACCCTGCGGCGTATTGTCGGGTGAGGTGCCGCAGAACAAACGCACGCGCACCCTGGAAGACTTCAAAAACGGCAATCTCAAAGTGCTGGTAGCCACCGACGTGGCGGGTCGCGGCATTCATGTCGAAGGTGTCAGTCACGTGGTCAACTACAATCTGCCGGAAGACCCGGAAGATTATGTGCACCGCATTGGCCGTACCGGCCGCGCCGGTGCCACCGGAGTCTCGATCAGCTTTGCCAGCGAAGATGACGCTTTCCTGCTGCCGGATATAGAGAAGCTGCTGGGTCACAAACTGGACTGCGAGCACCCGCCGGAAAACCTGCTGGAAAAATAGCTAGGGCTTGTGCGGCGATAACTCCTCGCACCAGAACAGTGTGGCGCCACAGACGGCGGCCGGTACCACGAAGAAGTTCAGCACCGGTATACCACTGACCAAAGCCACCAGGCCACCGAAGCCCAGGCTGCTGAGACGCCGCTCGCGCAGTATTTCCTTAAGGTCGGCGAAGCTGATCATGTGGTTGTCCATCGGGTAATCCGTGTATTGCACCGCCATCATCCATGCACCCAGCAGGAACCACAGGACGGGTGCAACAAGGCTGAACGGCGGTATCCAGCTGAGGATGAAAACCAGCAAGAGTAGCGGCAAATAGTAGGCGAACTTCCTCAGTTCACGCAGGATGGAGCGCGGGAATATCATAAAGGCCTGGACGATACTCTCGGGTCCCTGCACCGCTTTGCCAGTGATTATCTCCTCGGCCTTCTCGGCTAGCAGCCCGTTAAAGGGTGATGCAATGAGCAGTGCCACCGCCGTGAACAGATAGCCGGTCACCAGGGCCATGGTCAGGCCGATCAAGGGCCACAGCAACCAGCCAAGCCAGGACAGCCAGTCCGGGATGGCACCAATCCAGCTGTCCAGGGTGGCACCAATCGTATTGATGCTAAACCAGATCAAGCTCGAGAAAATAACAATATTGACCAGCAGTGGGATCACCACGAAAGGCCGGAGGCGAGGATGTTTGAGCAGTTGCACGCCGCGCAGGAAATAGCCGGTGCCGTCACTGATGCTGCCTTTCATAATGCTTCGCTTGTCATTCCGTTGGCTTATAATACTTCGCGTTATGAGTGATGACGAGGAGTTCATGTTTCTGCAGGAGATGGCTGATGTTAAGCCAATCAGGCAGGAGCAGCGCGTGGCGCTAAAGCGGGACGGCCCCAGTGCCGACACCGCGCGTGAGCGGCGTTCTGCGGCGGTGGCCGCGGCGGCGGACCCCAATCCCCTGTCGGACGAGGGTATAAGCCCGCTGGACCCCTGGTTTGTGCTGGATTTCAAGCGCGCCGGGGTACAGAACGGCGTATTTCGCAAGCTCAAGCAGGGGCGTTACGAGGCAGAAGCCCGGCTCAATATGCACCGCATGAGCGTGAAACGTGCCCGCCAGGAATTGTTTGAATTTATAGAGCAGTCAGCGGCGCTGGGTCTGCGCAGCGTCATGCTCATACACGGCAAGGGTGAAAACAGCGTCGGCGGCAAGGAGCAGGCTTCCATCATCAAGGGCTGTGTCGAACACTGGCTGCGGGAGCTGGAGTTGGTGCTGGCTTTTCACAGCGCTCGCCCCCAGCACGGTGGCACCGGTGCTTGTTACGTGCTGCTGCGAAAAAGCGAAGAGGCCAAGCAGAAGAACCGTGAGCGTTTCCGGTAGGGGCTGGGCCGCACCTGCCTCTTCAGCCGGCGCCGGCCTGGCGCAGAATCGCCGCGTACTCGCCCGACTTGCGGTGCTCTTCAACGATGCTGAGCACAGTCTGGCCATCCGGGTTGGGGCTGTTTAGATTGCGGTCCTCGGCCAGGAAGAATTGCACGAAACTGGCAAAGTCTTCGGCCCGCATACTCTGGTAAGCCTTGAGCAGCATGTGAAAGTCCTCTTCGACTTCATCGTAGGAGCGAACCTTCAGGAAACTCCTCACCCTGTCCTCGGTCCAGACCTCGTCCAGTACCTTCTCTTTGTCTTTTTTCATGAGGCTCCCTTGAGTTACCCGGCAGCTTCCAGCTGCTGGCGCAGAATTTCGTTGATCATCTTCGGATTGGCCTGGCCTTTGGACGCCTTCATGATCTGGCCGACGAAGAAGCCCAATAGTTTCTTGCGCTTGCCCTCATCTGCCGCCAGGTATTGCTGCACCTGTGCCTGATTGTTGGCAATTACATCGGCGACCATGGCTTCCAGTGCGCCGCTGTCACTGACCTGCTTGAGACCCTGCTGTTCGATAATCTGATCGGCACTGTCTCCCTGCTGCCACATGGCGTCGAATACCTGTTTGGCGATTTTACCGGAGATACTGCCGTCCATAATTCGGCTGATTAATTGGCCGAGATTAGCGGCGGCAACAGGGCACTGGCCTATGTCCAGCTCGCCGCGGTTCAGGGCAGCCAGCAGTTCTCCCTGCACCCAGTTAGCAGCCAGTTTGGCGTCGCCACAGCTCGCAGCAACCGCCTCAAAGTAGTCGGCGACCTCGCGTGAGTCGGCAAGCACCGCCGCGTCGTAGGCGCTGAGCCCGTGCTCACTGGCAAAGCGCGCACGCTTTTGTGTCGGTAGCTCCGGCAACAACTCCCGCAGCTGTTCAATGTAGGCCGTGTCGATCTCCACTGGCAGCAGGTCAGGCTCCGGGAAGTAGCGGTAATCATTAGCCACCTCTTTGCTGCGCATGGATCGGGTTTCATTGCGCTCAGCATCGTAGAGCCTGGTTTCCTGGACGATGCTGCCACCGTCCTCGAGGATGTCCATTTGCCGCTCGACTTCAACGGCAATGGCTTTCTCTACGAAGCGGAAGGAGTTGACGTTCTTGATCTCGGTGCGAGTGCCCAGTTCTTCAGTGCCTGCAGGTCGCAGCGAAATATTCACGTCGCAACGCATGGAGCCCTCAGCCATATTGCCGTCGGAAATGCCGAGGTAGGTTACCAGTGAGTGGATGGTCCGCAGGTAGGCCACGGCCTCCTCGGCTGAACGCATCTCCGGCTCTGACACGATCTCCAGCAGGGGGGTGCCTGCTCGATTCAGGTCTATGCCCGACATGCCGTGAAAATCCTCATGCAGTGATTTGCCTGCGTCCTCTTCCAGGTGGGCGCGGGTAACACCGATCAGCTTGCTGCGCGCGTCGGCCAGTTGCACTTCAACCTGGCCACGACCAACGATGGGGTGGTCAAACTGTGAAATCTGGTAGCCCTTGGGCAGGTCGGGATAAAAGTAGTTTTTACGATCAAATACCGAGCGCTTGCCGATCTCGGCATCAATTGCCAGGCCAAACATGACGCCAAAGCGCACGGCCTGCTCATTGAGCACCGGCAGCATGCCCGGCATTGCCAGGTCGACAGCGCTGGCCTGACTGTTGGGCGCTGCGCCAAAGGTGGTGGCTGAGCCGGAGAATATCTTGGAGCGAGTGGCCAGTTGCACGTGAACTTCCAGGCCGATGACGGTTTCCCAGTTCATTGCTCGCTGCCTCCATCGAGCTCAGGCCGCTGCAGGTGCCAGTCACTATGCTGCTGGAACTGGTGGGCAATATTGAGCAGGCGGGACTCGGAAAAGTAATCGCCAATCAGTTGCAGACCCGCGGGCAGGCCGTCGCTGTTACCGGCAGGAATCGACATGGCAGGCAGTCCGGCCAGGTTCACCGACAAGGTGTAGATATCTTCCAGGTACATGGCGACCGGGTCGTTGGCTTTCTCTCCCAGCACCCAGGCCGGGTGCGGTGTGGTCGGCCCCATGATGACATCGACCTGGCTGAAGGCAGAGACGAAGTCTTGCTGGATCAGGCGGCGAATTTGCTGGGCCTTTCGGTAATAGGCGTCGTAGTAACCTGCTGAAAGCGCGTAGGTGCCCACCAGGATGCGACGCTTGACCTCGGCGCCGAAACCCTCTTCTCGGGTGCGGGTATATAAGTCGTGCAGGTCCGCCGGGTTCTCGCAGCGGTGACCATAGCGTACCCCGTCAAAGCGCGACAGGTTAGTTGAGGCCTCGGCCGGGGCGATGACGTAATAAGCTGGCACCGCCAGGTGACTATGGGGCAGGGACAGTTCTACGAGGGTGGCGCCACGCTGTTCGAAGCTGTTTATGGCCTCCTCGACTACAGCGGCGATACCACTATCCAGGCCGTCGCCGAAGTATTCTCGCGGGAGGCCTATGCGCAGTCCGTCCAGATCCCGTTCCAGGTCGCTGGAGAAGTCTTCAGCCTCGCGTTGGGCTGATGTTGAGTCGGCGGGATCAAAACCTGCCATGGCGGACAACATGAGCGCGCAATCTGCAGCGCTGCGAGCCATTGGGCCACCCTGGTCGAGGCTGGAGGCAAAGGCGACCATACCCAGCCGCGATACTCGCCCGTAGGTCGGTTTCAGCCCGGTGATACCGCACAGGGCCGCCGGTTGCCGGATTGAACCCCCGGTATCCGTGCCTGTCGCTCCAGGGGCGAAGCCGGCGGCGACCGCCGCTGCCGATCCACCGGACGAACCGCCGGGTACCCGGGTGCTATCCCAGGGATTGCGAGCGGGTCCGTAATAGCTGGATTCGTTGGAAGAGCCCATGGCGAATTCGTCCATGTTGGTTTTACCCAGCATGACGGCGCCAGTGGCCTTGAGTCGCGCAATAGCCGTTGCATCATAGGGCGGCACGAAATTATCCAGCATGCGCGAACCGCAGCTGGTGCGAATGCCCTCGGTACAGAAAATGTCCTTGTGCAATAAGGGGATGCCCGTCAGCGGGGCCTTGTCGCCAGCGGCAATGCGCTGGTCGGCGGCGCGAGCATCGGCCAGCGCCTGCTCGGGGGTTACGGTAATAACAGCGTTCAAGTCCCCGTTGTGGGCCTCAATCTGCGCCAGCAGCGCGCTGGTCAATTCCTCGCTGGAGAATGCGCCCGCTGCCAGGCTGTCACTTAGCTGTACCAGGGTTTGATCAAGCATCTCAGTCGATCACCTTCGGTACCAGATAAAGGTCGTTTTCCACCGCCGGTGCCAGTTGCTGGAACTCCTGGTGCCGGTCAGACTCGGTGACTTCATCGACTCGCAGCCGTTGGCTTGCGTCCAGGGGATTGGCCATGGGCTCCACGCCGGCGGTATCGACCGCCTGCATCTGACCCACCAGGTCGAGGATGCTGGATATACGCTCTGTTACTTCGGCGACTTCCGCCTCGGCAATGCGTATTCTTGCCAGCTCGGCAATCTTTTCGATTTCAGCTTGTTCTACAGACATGTGCTAGCTCAATGTGGGCTCCCGCGAGCGGTAAACTCAGGGGGGGTATGCGGTTAGGGAGGGCAAACTTATCACATTTGCGCCTTGCCCAAAATCCCCGTGGTTGGTAGAGTTTCTCGCTTGAGAAGTGCCGATCTTAAAAAATCACAAAAATGGCGCATAGTATTATGTCCAACGGCCCGAACCCCCCACTGGGTTGTTTCACGAGGTAGTAGAATCACATGCTGAAAAATTTGCGTGGCTTGTTTTCCAATGATCTGTCTATTGATTTGGGAACCGCTAATACGCTCATCTATGTCCGTGAGCAAGGAATTGTGCTGGACGAACCCTCGGTGGTCGCAATTCGTATTCATAATGGGCAGAAGACCATTGAGGCCGTAGGGGCAGATGCCAAGCGTATGCTGGGTCGTACCCCGGGAAATATTACGGCTATACGCCCGCTGAAAGATGGCGTAATCGCCGACTTCCAGGTGACAGAAAAAATGCTGCAGCACTTTATTTCCAAGGTGCACGAGAGCAAGTTTATACGGCCCAGTCCGCGGGTACTGATATGCGTACCCTGCCAGTCAACCCAGGTTGAGCGCCGGGCAATCCGTGAATCTGCGCTGAGTGCCGGTGCCCGTGAGGTGCGGCTGATCGAGGAACCCATGGCGGCTGCGATTGGCGCCGGGCTGCAGGTTGCCGAGGCCAACGGGTCTATGGTGGTCGATGTAGGTGGTGGCACCACCGAAATCGCCATTATTTCCCTCAACGGCGTGGTTTATAGCGACTCAGCCAGGGTGGGCGGAGACCGTTTTGACGAGGCGATCGTTTCTCATGTGCGTCGTCGCTATGGCAGTCTGATTGGTGATTCCACCGCTGAACGCATAAAGCAGGAAGTTGGCTGTGCCTTCGCCGGTAGCGAATTGCGTGAGATTGATGTGCGTGGTCGCAACCTGGCTGAGGGTGTACCGCGAAGCTTTTCCCTCAATAGCGATGAAATTCTCGAGGCGCTGCAGGAACCGCTGGCCGCTATTGTACAGGCGGTCAAATCTGCACTGGAACAATCGCCACCGGAGTTGGCAGCAGATATTGCCGAGAGCGGTATTGTGCTGACCGGCGGTGGTGCCCTGTTGCGGGACCTGGATCGCCTGATTGCCGATGAAACCGGCTTGCCGGTCATTGTCGCAGAAGATCCACTGACCTGTGTCGCCCGCGGTGGTGGCCTGGCGATGGAAATGATGGATCGGCACACTATCGACTTGCTGTCCACCGAGTAAGTGGCAGCTCCTGCTGACAGCGATTGAACGCGAGGAGCTGCAATTAAACCCCTATTCCTCAAGGAATCCTCCCCCGGCGCCCGTCTGCTGCTGGTAAGCGTGTTCTGTTTCGCCTTGATTGCCGCGGATATGCGGCTCAACCAGATGGCCGCAGGTCGGGCGCTGCTGTCAGCGGTCACATTGCCCTTTTACTGGATCGTTGACCTGCCTGCACGGCTCGGGGCCTGGGGCGAAGAGAGCCTGGTCAGCCGCGGCTCCTTGCTGGAAGATAACAGCCGTTTGCGCACCGAGTCGCTGCTGTTGAAGGCGCAAACCCAGCAAATGGCTGCCCTGCGCGCTGAAAATGTCAGGTTGCGAGCCTTGCTCAACTCCTCGGCATTGCTGCAGGACGATGTGCTGGTTGCGGAGTTGATTGGCATTTCACCCGACCCCGCCCGCCACCTGCTGGTGCTCAACAAGGGTAGTGCCGACGGCGTTTTCGTCGGCCAGCCCCTAATCGATGCTGATGGCCTCATGGGGCAGGTGGTTGAGCTTACTGCGAACAGTTGCCGGGTACTGTTGATCACTGATTCCACCCATGCCATTCCGGTACAGGTTGATCGCAATGGTATGCGGGCCATCGCCGAGGGTGTAGGCCGCCTGGATAGCCTGGAGTTACGGCATGTTGCAGCAACTGAGGATATTGTTGTGGGTGATTTGCTGGTCAGTTCAGGACTGGGCGGACGTTTTCCCGTCGGTTACCCGGTAGCCGTGGTGACCGAAGTCGAGACAGACCCGGGCCAGGCCTTTGCCAGGGTGACAGCCATGCCCAGTGCCGCCTTGAGTCGGAGTCGTCACGTGTTACTGGTGTTCACACGCGGCCAGGACTCCCGGGGCTAGCAGGTCATGGCGCAGAAACCGGCCCAGGGTAGTTGGGTAATTGTCCTGAGTTTCTTTGTGGCTTTCTTGCTGGCGATCTACCCGCTGCCCCTCAGCTTGCAGCTGCTGCGCCCCGAATGGGTGACCCTGGTGCTGATCTATTGGGTTATCGCCCTGCCGCAACGGATTGGCTTATTGGTCAGTTTTGGCGTGGGCTTGCTGCTGGACCTGCTGGAGGGCGCTGCCCTGGGTCAGAATGCCTTGTCCCTGTCCGTAGTCGCCTACCTGGCCCTGGTGCTCTATCAGCGCTTGCGAGTATTTAGCATGCTGCAACAAGTGGGCGTGGTGTTTGTCATGGTCGGTATCAACCAGCTGGTGTCCCAGTGGGTTCATAACCTGACCGGTGAGGGTGCGCAGGATTTGCTGTTCCTGCTGCCGGCAGTGCTCAGTGCCCTGCTGTGGCCCGCGATACTAACGCTGCTGCGTCGTGCGCGCAGGCAGTACAGCGTCAGTTGATACAGATCCTATGCCGCGCCTGATCCTGGCCTCTGCCTCTCCACGCCGCGCACAATTGTTGCAGCAAATGGGTGTGGAGTTTGAGCAGCTGGCAACGCATATTGACGAGCGCCAACTCTCGGGTGAAGGTGCTGAGGAGTATGTGGCACGGCTGGCCTGGGAGAAATCAGCCGCCGCACAGCAGCAGCTCGATACGGCGGATGATGTGGTGGTGTTGGCCGCTGATACCTGTGTAGTTCTGGACCAGCAGATACTGGGTAAACCAGTTGACCATCTCGATGCGCTGGCCATGCTCGCTCGCCTCAGTGGCCGCGAGCATCGTGTATTAACCGCTGTCTGTGTGCGGCATAAGCAGCAGGTCGAGGAGGCGCTCAGCGACACGCGGGTGAAGTTTCTCAACCTGGATCGTCAGCAGTGCGAGGCCTACCTTGCCACCGACGAGGCCTGGGACAAGGCCGGTGCATACGCGATCCAGGGTCTGGCCGGCTGCTTTGTCGACTCCATCAACGGCAGCTACAGCGGGGTTGTGGGCCTGCCGCTGGCACACACCTGGCAGTTGCTGCAGCGGGTGGATGTCGCGACCTTGCTCGAGGTCGGCAAGGGTGAGTGAAGAAATACTGGTCAATGTGACGCCCCTGGAGACCCGGGTGGCGGTGGTTGAACAGGGCGTGTTGCAGGACATTCATATTGAACGCGCCAGCAACCGCGGCATGATGGGCAATATATATCTCGGCAAGGTGGTGCGTGTGCTGCCGGGAATGCAGGCAGCATTTGTTGAAATTGGCGAGCTTCGTACCAGCTTTATTCACGCCGCCGATATACAGCCACTGACAGACGCTGGCATGGAGCAACGCAGCAAGGCCACAGAGGACATTCGTGGCCTGTTGCGAGAGGGGCAGCCATTGTTGGTCCAGGTGACCAAGGAACCCCTGGGGAGCAAGGGCGCCCGTTTGAGCACCCAATTGTCGGTTTCATCACGCTACCTGGTGTATATGCCCCGCACCGAACACATTGGTGTTTCACAGCAGATTGAGGATGATGACGAGCGTTCCCGACTGCGCTCACTGCTGGATCAGGCGATTGCCTCCCAGCAAATGGAAGCAGCCGGTGGCTTCATCCTGCGCACCGCCGCCGAGGGTATTGGCCTGGAGGAGCTGGAGTCAGATCTGCGCTTCCTGAAGCGGCTCTGGTCTGCGATAGGCAAGCGTGTCGAGACCCAGTCCGCCCCCGCCCGGATCTATGAAGACTGGCAGCTGTACCATCGCACTATTCGCGACCTGGCGCGGCCCGGACTGGAGCGAATCAGGATCGATAGCGGTGAGGCTTATCAAAAGCTTCACAGTTTCTGTGAAGACTATGTGCCGGAACTGGCGCCGTTACTCGAGCACTACTGCGGCGAACGCCCGCTGTTTGATCTGTATAACGTCGAGGAGGAGATCAGCAAGGCTCTGGCGCGGCAGGTTGACCTCAAATCCGGTGGCCACCTGATTATTGACCAGACCGAGGCTATGAGCACGATTGACGTTAATACCGGCGGTTTCGTGGGCCGCAGCAACCAGGAGGAAACTGTCTACAAGACAAACCTGGAAGCGGTTACTGCGCTGGCGCGTCAGATGCGGGTACGCAACCTGGGCGGTATCATCATCATTGATTTTATCGATATGCGTGATGCCGAGCACAGGCGGCAGGTGCAGCGCGCCCTGGAAAAGGCCATGGCACGGGATTATGCCCGTAGCGTTATCGTCGGTGTCTCCGAACTGGGACTGGTTGAGATGACCCGCAAGCGTACCCGCGAGAGCCTCGAGCATGTGTTGTGCGTGGACTGCCCGGTTTGTGATGGTCGCGGGGTGCTGAAATCCGCACAAACTATCTGCTATGAAATCTTTCGGGAGATTCTGCGTGAGGCCCGCGCCTATGACGCCGATACCCTGATGGTACTGGCGGCCCAGGATGTAGTGGACCGCCTGCTCGACGAAGAATCCGCATCGGTAGCCGATCTCGAAGAATTTACCGGTAAAACCGTACAGTTTCGGGTAGAACCCATGTACAGCCAGGAACAGTTCGACATTATACTGCTCTAATGAAAACTATCGTGCTGACCGCACGAGTTTGAGGCACAAGACCGGTTTTGAAAGACTTCTTTTTCCAAAGGCTTAACACCTGGCTGTGGTCCATGATCGTGCTGCTGGTCGTCGCTATGGCGGTGTACAGCAGTCTCGGTCGCCTGTTGGTGTCCAATGTGTCCCGCTACCAGGACGAGATTCTGCAGTACGTTAACGCCCGCAGCAGTTTCGAGCTACAGATTGACGAGCTGCGAGGCAGTTGGGTGTCGCTCACGCCGCGCTTTGAGGCCACAGGGGTGCGTATTGTTGGCGATGAGCACGCGCCCGAAGCGCTTGCCTTTGACCGACTGCTATTGGAACTGGATGTTTTCGATTCTATTCGCAGGCTGTCGCCGCAGCTGTACACGCTGACAGTGAGCGGCATGCGCATCCACGTCGATGTGCTGGAGGACGGCAGCTTGCGGCTGGCAGGGATGGCACAGGCCGGCGGGGCGGGTTTTACGACCCGGCTCTATGACTTTGTCTTCAACGCCGAGCAGATGCAGCTGGCCGATATCGCACTCACGCTGCACGATGAGCGTGGCGCACGAGTCTCGTTTGCGGAAGCAGAGTTGCGTCGCGACGGCGCTTTCCGGCGTATTAACCTGGCCCTGCGAGCACCGGGCAGGCAATCCTGGTTTCGACTGATTGGCGAAGGCCACGGCGAGCTGCGTGATCTGCAGGACTTTGATGGCCAGTTTCACCTTGAATCTTCTGTGGGTCAGCTGGCTTTCTACGATGATTTGTTGGGCCAGGCTGATCTGCAAGCGGAGAATGGTGCCCTGGACAGCAAGTTGTGGCTGGGGATCACGCGCGGTGATGTGCAACTGGCCGCACAGCTAAGCGGGCGTGATATCCACTTGAAGAGTATCGGCGACAGTCCCCGCCGGGTTGCCTTCGATGCCATTGAAGCGACCGCCCGGGCTGACTATGCCGAGGGCCAGTGGCGATTTCGTGCCAGGGATGTAGCAGTGAGCGGTGCGGAGCAAGGCTTTGCGATCGATCGCCTGGCGGGTGAATACGATGGCCAAAGGCTGGAATTGCGCCTCGCGGACCTGCAATTAGGCACAATTTCCCGCTACCTGGAGCGCGCCGGCCTGTTGCCGCAAACCGCGGCGGATGTGCTTGGCAAACTCTCGCCCGACGGCATCCTGGAACGGGTGGCCATGGTGCTGCCGGATATAGCGGACCGCAGTGACTGGAGGCTGTCTGCAAATTTCAATAATGTGGACGTAAAACCCTGGAAAGGTGCTCCCGGATTAACCAGCGCCGCTGGTTACGCATCTATTGGTCCCACAGATGGAAGGGTGCAACTGGATTCTTCGGATTTCTCCATGGCTTTCCCGGTGATTTATCACGAGCCGCTCCATTACCAGGATTTCAGTGCCGAGCTCGCCTGGCAGGTTCATGAAGATGCTTTCCACGTTGTCAGCGGACCGTTTACGGCGCTGGGCAGGGAGGGCAAAGTACGTGGTCTGTTCTCACTCAACTTGCCGCGGGTGGCGACCCAGGCTGGCGCTGAGATGGACCTGATGGTGGGCTTGCGAGATCTTGAACCCTATCACCGCAACAAGTACCTGCCTTATACACTCAGTGAGAACTTGCTGAACTGGTTGGAACCCAGCATCGGTGATGGACTTATTCACGAGGCTGGTTTTATCTATCGTGGCAGCCTGGCGAAAAAGCTGCCGCAGCACCGCACCGTGCATCTGTTTTTTGATATAGAAAACACCCAGGTCAATTATCATCCGCAGTGGCCGGGCCTTACCGAACTGGATGGGCGCATTGTTATCGACAACAGCAATGTCGATCTGCTGGCGACGAAGGGCCGCATTCTCGACTCCGCAGTGCGGGATATCAAGGTCAGGCTGCGCCCCGATTCGGATGAGCAGTTACGACTGGCAGTCTCTGCGCAAATGCTGGGCAGCGCCGCCGATGGTCTGGCCATCGTCAACCAGTCAGCCCTGCGCGATATTGTGGGTGACACCTTTATTGACTGGCGCCTGGACGGGGCGCTGGCGACTGAAGTGCAACTGCAGCTCAACCTCAGCGATAACACGGAAGCGCCTGATGTAGTGGTGCGTGCTGATTGGAGCGATGTGGATGTCGAGATGCTGTCCTTGAACCTGAGCCTGCAGGCGGTTTCCGGGCAGCTAAATTATGACAGCCACACCGGCTTTGCCGCTGAGTCTATCAACGGCAGTTTTTGGGGTAAGCCCTTCTCCGGCTCTGTCAGCCAGGGTCGGGAAGGTGACGGACTCGCTGAACTTGATATAGAGGTACATTCACGCATTGCTGTCGATGCTCTGCGTGATTGGCTGGAGCTTGAAATGCTGCGCTTCGCTACGGGGGAAACCGCAGCCGAGCTGCATGTACTGTTACCGCCCGGTGGGTCCGCGCGCCTCGAGGTGCTCAGTGATCTGCAGGGCGTGGCGCTGGATCTGCCCAGGCCCTGGGGCAAGGCCGCTGACGCGACGGAGACACTGCAACTAAGCATGCCATTGGGCGAATCCCCGCAACATGTACAGGTCTCACTTGCTGAGCAGGCCTGGCTGGATATCGTCCTGGCGGAGGTTGGTTTCAGTGCCGGCAGCCTTGGTTTTGGGGCGGCATTGCCCGCCACAGAAGAGGGCCTGTTCCTGCTCGGTGGGGAGCTCAGCTACCTCGACTGGGATGAATGGTCGCGCTTTATAGACAGTTACATCAGTCCGCCGGGCGCCGAGTCCGAGCTTGCCGTGCTGGCTGCTATTCGCGACTTGCAGCTGCAATCGCTGCTGCTGTTCGGGCAGAAGTTTGAGAGCGTATTACTAAGCGGTGAGCAGTTGGCGCATGGCTGGCACTTTGATGCCAGCACCAACTGGCTGCGCGGTTCCATCGACCTGCCGGATGATCTCAGCCATATTGCAATTGCCGTGGAGGACCTGGACCTGGTGGGTTTCCGTGAACAATTGTCCAGCCTGGAGCCGCTGCAGGAGAGTGATGAAGATCTGCCGGAGATATCCGTAACAATTGATAATCTGCGCGAGGCAGAGCAAGTCTGGGGCAAGCTGGGTTTCAATTTGCAGGAACGGCAGGGGAACTATCATTTTCTCGATATCAGCGGCGAACTGCGGGGTCTGCAGTTAGGCACCGAGGGCGGCTTGCAGCTGGACTGGCTCCAGGAAGAAGCCGGCCCGCGAACGCATCTGTATGGCGGTGTAAGCTTTCTTGATTTTGGTGATGTGTTGACCCAATACCAGGTGGAGCGGGTGATTCAGACCAACAATGGCCAGGCCCAGCTCGACCTGTCCTGGCCGGGCGATCCCAATGCTTTCGACATGGCTACTACCACCGGCAGCATGCAGCTTGCCGTGGGTCCAGGCAGCTTTCTCAAGACTTCCGGCGCTACCGAGGGCACATTGCGGGTAGTCGGTATTCTCAATCTGGCGGATTTCGTCCGTCGTTTGAGCCTCGACGTATCCTATGCGGGTAAGTCAGGCGTCCCCTTTGAGTCCATCAACGGCGAGCTAAAGTACGGAGGCGGGCGGGTAGAAGTGCCGCATCTGGATATTAGTGGCCCCTCCAGTCGCTTTCAATTTGTCGGGGTCGCCGAGGTGGAGGAAGCCACTATTGATGGGGAGTTGGTGGTAACACTGCCTATCGCCAGCAATCTGCCCTGGATCGCGGCCCTGGTTAGTGGCTTGCCGGCGGCGGCAGCGGTCTACGTTGTCAGCAAGGTGTTTACCAAGCAGATGGATAAATTTTCCAGTGCGGTGTACGAGGTTAAGGGGCCCTGGGCGGATCCGGAAGTAAACTTCCAGAGTATTTTTGATGACACCGCTGAGCAGAAGGAATTGAAGACAGCCGATGGCCCCGATGCAGCAGCCCCAGCCCAGGTGCCCGACAGCTAGGCCAGGGAAGTTCCCATCATTCCAGTTCGGCTAGTTCGCGCAGGTATTTGAACAATTTCCGGGCGGCAGCAGGCGGCTTGCCACTACTGGCCTCGCGCTGTTGTTGTCGAATGAGTTGGCGCAGGTGTTGTCGGTCTGCCTGCGGGTATTTCTGTAGCAGTTGGTCGATGGCGGAAACGCCGTCCGACAACAGTAGATCACGCCAGTGTTCCAGCTCATGAAAGGCGTTGGCTTCACCCCGACGCCGCTGGTGCAAGACATCAAGTGCGCGGCGAATTGGATCTGCATCAATGCTGCGCATGAGTTTTCCCAGGTATTGGAAATGACGCTTGCGCGCACTATTGCTGCGAATGTTCTGGCTTTCGCGGATAACCTCGAGCACACGCTCCTCTTCTATGGGAATGCGCGCCAGCTCGCGCTCGCTGAGTCCCGCCAGTTCCTCGCCCAGCTTTTGCAGCGCCGTCATCTCGCGCTTTACCGCCGATTTGCTGGGTTGGAGTCCCTCTTCTGCGGAATCGTCATCCATCTCAATTGCCATAGAAAACCGTGGCCAGGCCCAGGAAGGACATAAAGCCAACCACATCGGTGACCGTGGTCAAGACGACGCCACCGGCCAGTGCCGGATCTATCTGAACCCGTTTCATGAACAGTGGTATCAGTGTGCCCGCCAGTGCCGCGGTGGCCAGGTTTATCACCATGGCGGCGGCTATGATGGCGCCGATGAGCCAGTCCTGGAACCACAGCGATGCTGCCACCGCGACCACGCCCGACCAGAGCATGCCGTTGATCAGGCCCACCAGGAACTCGCGGTTTATCAGCCAACTCTGGTTGCTGCCACCGATTTGGCCCAGTGCCATACCCCTGACCATCACTGTCAGGGTCTGGGTGCCGGCCACACCTCCCATGCTGGCCACGATAGGCATGAGCACGGCCAGGGCCACCACCTTGTCGATCGTGCCCTGGAACAGGTTGATTACCGACGAGGCAATGAAGGCTGTAATCAGGTTGATGCCCAGCCAGACCGCGCGGCGCGGCGTGGTCTTGAATACGGTGGCGAAGGTGTCTTCATCCTCGTCCAGGCCCGCCATGCTCATCAGCGAGTGCTCAGCGTTTTCGCGGATAACGTCTACCACGTCGTCAATGGTGATACGGCCCAACAACTTGCCCTGTTCGTCGACCACGGGCGCAGAAACCAGGTCGTGGCGCTCAAACAGTTGTGCTACCTCGTTTTCGTCCATGTCAGCCGGTATGGCCTCCACATCGGTTTCCATAATTTCGCGCACGGTGGCCGAAGGGTCGGCGACCAGCAGGGCGCGCAATGGCAGTAGGCCGAGGAATTTGTCTGCCCGGTTAACGACAATCAGGTTGTCTGTCATTTCAGGTATTTCAAGGTGACGCCGCAAGTAGCGTAACACCACGTCGGCGGTGTGGCGGGCGCGCACGGTGATGGTATCGGTATTCATCAAACCGCCGGCGGTCGTCTCCGGGTACTCCAGTATTTGCTCGACCCGGGCCCGGTCCTGCTGGTCCATCGCCCTGAGCACTTCCTGCAGGACTTTCTCTGGGAGTCGCTGCAGTATGTCCGCAACATCGTCGGGCTCAAGGCCTTCGGTGGCGGCGGCCACTTTTTCCGCGTCCATTTCGCGCAGGAATTGAGACTGCAATTCGTCGCCCAGTTCCTGCAGAATCTCGCCTTCATCAGCGTCATCTACCAGCTGCCAGATGACCGCGCGCGTGGGTGGCGGCGAGGATTCGAGTAAATGAGCGATGTCGCCGGCTGGCAGGGAGTTGAGCAGGCGGCGGACATTGACGAACGTGCCACTGCTCAGGGCCGCGGTCAGCTCATCCAGCTGAGCCAGGGTTCGGTTTTGCTCTGCGGTGTGAGGCACTGCTTACTCGTCCTCGTCGAAGCGGTTCTCGATGAGGGTTACCAGCGCGGCTAGCGCTTCCTGTTCGTCGCCCCCGTCAATCTCCAGGTCCAACTCCGTGCCGCGGGCCGCGGCCAGCATCATGATAGACATGATGCTCTTTCCATCCACCAGCTTGCCATCCTGCCCAACCATGATTTTGCTGGAAAATGCAGAGGCACAGCTGACGAATTTCGCTGCTGCGCGAGCGTGTAAGCCGAGCTTGTTGATTATTGTTATTTTCTGCCGGAGCATGATCCCGTGGCCTGTCAGCGCTGTAGTTCACGATGGCGAATATTAACTTCCGGGTATTCCCTGTGGAAGTGCTGGTACAACCTTTCGGCCAGATATACTGAACGATGTTGGCCACCGGTACAACCGAGCGCGATGGTTATATAGCTACGGTTATTGTCGCGATAGTGTGGCAGCCAGGTCTCCAGGAAGCCACTGATGTCGGTGAAGAGCTGTTCGGTGATGGCTTGCTGTTCAAGGAAGTCGATCACTTCGGGATCACGGCCATTCTTGAGGCGAAGATCCTTCTGCCAGTGTGGGTTGGGTAAGATGCGCAGGTCATAAACCAGGTCGGCGTCGCTGGGCAGGCCGCGTTTAAAACCAAAGGACTGGAACAGGATGGAAATGTCTCCGGCGCGGGAGCCCAGCAGCCGCTCGCGAATATCGCTGCGCAGCTCATAGATTGTCATCTGGCTGGTATCAATCAACAGCGACGCGCTGCTGGCAATAGGCTCCAGCATATCGCGTTCCCGGGCGATGGCCTCAGCCAATGGAGTGTCGTCGTCGCTCAGGGGGTGACGCCTGCGAGTTTCACTGAAGCGCTTTATAAGGCTCGTGTCTTCCGCATCGAGAAAAACGATATCTACGCTCACCTCGTCAGGCAGTTCTGCCAGCATGCTGTCGAAGTGCAGCAGGTCGGAGTGGGCGTTGCGGGCATCAATGCAGACAGCCAGGCCGGCCTGGCTGAAGTTTTCTGCCAGAGCGCGCTCTACCAGTGCTGGCAGCAAGGTGGCCGGCAAATTATCGATGCAATAAAACGCCTCGTCCTCGAGCTGGTGCAGGGCGGTGCTCTTACCTGAGCCGGAGCGGCCGCTGATGACTATAAGCCGCACGGGCGTGGGTCAGAGCTGGAACCCGACCGCGGCGCGGTAGAGCTCCTCGTTGCTGGACGCATTGCGCAGCGCCGCGCAAAAGCCGGCTTCGCTGAGCAATTGTGCCAGGCCTGCGAGGATATTCAGGTGTTCCTGCTGCTCTTCCTCCGGTACCAGCAACAGGAACAGGAGGTCTACCGGGCGCCCATCCGGCGAATCGAAGTCTATTCCCTGCTCCAGGGTGATGAGGGTGCCCACGGCACGTTCACAATGGCTGATACGACAATGGGGTATGGCAATACCTTCTCCGAGGGCGGTGCTACCCAGTCGTTCGCGAGCGAGCAGCTTGCTGTATATTTCTTTGCTCTCGAGTTGCTGCTGGTCCGCACAAATGAATTCCGCAGCGGTCTCGAACAGGCGCTTTTTACTGGCACCCGGCGCCGCGCACAGGGTGCGGGCCGGGCTCAGCAGTTGATCGAGTTGCAACATCAGTGGCCGCGACTCTTTTCCTTGTGTTTGATGAGCTGGCGGTCGAGCTTGTCGGCCAATAAGTCGATGGCAGCGTACATATCTTCCGATTCGGCGTTGGCGAAAATATCGGCGCCGGAAACGTGGATCGTGGCCTCGGCTTTCTGTACCAGCTTTTCGACGATGAGGGTTACATCCGTGTTGGTTATCTGGTCCGAGTGGCGCTGTAAGCGGTCAAATTTGCTCAGTACGTAATCTCGCAAAGGATCGGTAACTTCCACGTGATGGCCGCTGATAGTGATTTGCATAGGTCGCTCCCTTTTTGAATGGTGAACGCATCAGACCAGTCGCTTGCGTTCATTGGATGGAGGTATAACAAGTGACTCGCGGTATTTGGCGATTGTCCTGCGAGCCACCTTGATACCCTGCTCTTCGAGCAGGTTGGTTATCTTGCTGTCGCTGAGTGGTTTCTGCGGGTTTTCAGCTGCAATCAGCTTCTTGATCAAAGCCCTGATGGCGGTTGAAGAGCACTCTCCGCCCGCCGCAGTACTGACATGGCTGGAGAAAAAGTACTTGAGCTCGAAAATGCCGCGCGGGGTATGCATGTATTTTTGCGTGGTCACCCGGGAAATGGTCGATTCGTGCATTTCCACGGCTTCGGCGATATCGTGCAAAACCAGCGGTTTCATCGCCTCTTCCCCGTATTCAAGAAAGCCTCGCTGGTGCTCGACAATGCGAGTGGCAACCTTCATCAGCGTTTCGTTGCGGCTTTGCAGGCTCTTCAGGAACCAGCGTGCCTCCTGCAGATTGTCTCGCATATAGGTATTGTCGGCGCTGTTATCGGCCCGCTTGACCAGGGAGGCATAGTCCGCATTGATGCGCAGCTTGGGTGCGATGTCCGGGTTCAACTCAACCAGCCAGGCGCCGTTGCGCTTGGCGACGAAAACATCGGGGACAATATATTCGGTGTCGTCGGCACCAATGACCTGGCCGGGATTCGGGGTAAGTGACTGTATCAGCGCCAGCACTTCTTTTAATTCAGGCTCTCTGATTTTGCTGCGCCTGATTAGCTGGGCATAGTCGCGGTTTCCGAGCAGGCTCATATAGCGGCCTACCACCAGCCTGGCCTCAGTGAGATAGGGGGTGTCCGGTGCCAGTTGCTGCAGTTGCACCAGCAGGCATTCGCGTAAATCGTGGCTGCAGACACCCGGTGGATCAAATTGCTGTAAACGATGCAGAACGGCCATCATTTCATCCAGCTCAACCTCCATATCGGCACCGAAGGACTCCCAGATCTCCTCAATTGGCTGGGTCAGGCGGCCGTTTTCATCGGTGGCGTCAATAATGGATAAGGCGATAAGTCGGTCGATGTCAGACAGGCGGGTGAGATTCAGTTGCCAGTGCAGGTGCTCCTGGAGTGTCTCTTCGCTGGAGTTACGTGATTCGAAATCGCTGTCGTTGTCGCCGCCGTAGGAGGCGGCACTGGATACAGGCGCCTGGTAAACATCTTCCCACTGGGTGTCCACTGGCAGCTCATCGGGAATATTTCCGTTGAGATCGGAGATTTCAGTCGTGTCGCTGCTGTCGTTGCCGGGGCTTATGGATTCGGCAGCGCTGAGTGCTTGCTCTGTATTGTTTTCGCTGCTCGGCTCGGCACTTTCTGGCACTTCGGCTTCGCTGCCGTCCTGCGCTTCAAGCATGGGGTTGGAATCCAGTGCTTCCTGAATTTCCTGCTGTAGGTCCAGGGTTGAAAGCTGCAACAACTTGATAGCTTGTTGCAACTGCGGTGTCATAACCAGCTGCTGGCCAAGCTTCAGTTGTAGGGACTGTTTCATAGCTGCTCTTGCGACGACCTTGCTTGCAGTGTAGCGGTAGCCCAGCACGGTGGCAACTTTGGCATGAAACTAGCATGCCGGGAATGTGATCTGGTTCCGGAAAAGGGCTCCAGGCGCCGAAAAATGGGCTCTAGAGCCGGAATTCGTGTCCCAAATAAACGTTCCTGACCTGGTCATCGGCGAGAATATCCTCGGCTGTACCAGCGGCAATAATATGCCCCTCTCCGACAATATAGGCCATTTCACAGATATCGAGAGTCTCGCGCACATTGTGATCGGTAATCAGTATCCCGATGCCGCGAGCTTGCAGATGTCCGATGATCTGTTTGATATCGTTTACGCTGATGGGATCAACCCCGGCGAAGGGTTCATCGAGCAAAATGAAATCCGGCTCGGTGGCCAGCGCACGCGCAATTTCCACCCGCCGGCGTTCACCGCCGGATAGTGACATACCCAGGTTGTCGCGAATGTGGGTGATATGGAACTCCTCCAGCAACTGCTCCATTTTCTCCCGCCGTTGCGGGCGCTTGAGGTCAGCGCGGCTCTCGAGGATAGCCATCAGGTTGTCGGCCACGCTGAGCTTGCGAAAGATCGAGGCCTCCTGGGGCAAATATCCAATACCACGGCGGGCGCGGCCATGCATCGGCAGTGCGGTGAGGTCCTGGCCGTCGATCGCTATCAAGCCATGATCGGCGGCGATAATGCCGACGATCATGTAGAAGCAGGTGGTTTTCCCAGCCCCGTTGGGACCCAGCAAGCCGACGATCTGGCCGCTACTGATTTCCAGCGAGACGTCGTGCACCACGGCCCGGCCACGGTAGCTCTTGGCGAGGTTGCTTGCGGTTAGTATTGCCATACGTAGTCGCGCTTACTGTTGAGACTTGCTGGGAGGGATAACAACCTCGACCCTGCGGCCGGCCTCGCTCTCGTCGGCTGCTGCCTTGACCAGTTGCTGATCGATAAAGTAATCAATCTTGTCGCCGCGTACTGTTGAGCCATCCTCCTCTACCTGGGCATTCTCGCGGAGCTGCACGCGACCTTCGTTGCGGTAGTACTCGATAATTCGGCCCTTGGCATGCGTCAGGGCGCTGTCTGGCTGGCGCTGTTGTTGCATGCGGGCGGGGGAGCCTTCAGCGACAATCTTGTCGCCTTCCTCCTCGATTTTGTAAACGGTGACCCGGTCAGCAGTAATGCGGATTGTGCCCTGCACCAACTCGACATCGCCGGTGTATACCGTGAGGCCGGTTTTTTCATCACGAACCGCTCTGTCAGTCTTGATGCGGATCGGTTGTTCTTTATCTTCGGGCAAGGCGACTGCGCCTGGTGGCAGCAGCAATGCGCTGAAGAACAGGCAGAGGATGGCAGGGGAAAGCGGCATCGCAGCATTATAGGTGCTGCCAGAGCGTCGCTTGAAGCTGGCATAGCGTGAAAAATTCATTGACTTACCGTGACCGAGAGAAAGCCTGCTCGTGCGTTATCAAGCTTGCCTTGAGCCTGCAGGATGAACTCGCAGGCTTCGCGAACGGCGCCACGCCCGCCCGCGCGCTGACTACGCCAGTCTGCATGGGCCGCAACGAATTCATCGCCGTCGGCCACAGTCATGCCCAGCGCGCAGGCCTGTATGGCGGATAGATCAGGCAGGTCATCGCCCATATAAGCTACTGCGGACAGGTCCAGCTGTAATTGGGACAGCAATTCCCCCAGTGCCACCAGTTTGTCATCCCGGCCCTGCACCAGGTGAGCGATACCCAGCTCTGTGGCCCGTCGCAGGACGATATCGGATTTGCGCCCGGTAATGATGGCCACCTGCACACCCTGACCCTGCAGCATTTTGATACCCAGGCCGTCCGCCGTGTAAAAGGCCTTAATTTCTTCACCTTCGCTGCCATAGAGCAAGCTGCCGTCACTTAATACGCCGTCCACATCCAGCACCAATAGCTGCACATTGCGGGCCTTCTCCAGTGCCATGCTCACGCCACGCCCGCCTTGAGAATATCGTGCAGGTGCACAACGCCCAGCGGGCGTCGTTCCTCATCCACCGCAACCAGGGCACTAATAGCATGCTCTTCCATGATGTGCAGGGCTTCAGCAGCGAGAATTTCCGGGTTAATGGTTATCGGGTTGAGGGTCATTACCGAATCGATAGTGGTGCGGTGGATATCCAGCTCACTGTCCAGGGCCCGGCGCAGGTCGCCGTCAGTAAATACACCCTGTAAGCGCCCCTCCGCATCCAGCACGCTGGTCATACCCAGGCCCTTGGTGGTCACTTCCATCAGGGCCTTGTCCATCATGGTATCGATCGAGACTGTTGGCAGGGCTGCGCCGCCGTGCATGACATCATCAACCTTGAGCAGCAGCTTGCGGCCCAGCGCTCCGCCAGGATGAGAAAAAGCGAAGTCTACGGCGGTGAATCCTCGCGCCTCCATCAGGGCGATGGCCAGGGCATCCCCCGCCACCAGCGATACGGTGGTACTGGAGGTGGGCGCCAGGTCTAGCGAACAGGCCTCTTCGGCTACCCGGGTATCAAGATTCACATCGGCTGATTTCGCGAGTATGGAAGCGGGGTCGCCGGTCATTGTCACCAGGGGTACCGCCATGCGCTTCAGCAGGGGTAGCAAGGTCACCACCTCACTGGTGCTGCCGCTGTTGGAAAGCGCCAGCACAGAGTCCTGCTCGGTGATCATGCCCAGATCACCATGACTGGCTTCGCCCGGGTGCACGAACATGGCCGGTGTTCCGGTGCTTGCCAGGGTGGCTGCAATCTTGGTTCCTATATGTCCGGATTTACCCATGCCGGTAACCACCACCCTGCCACGGGTGGCCAGCATGATCTCGCAGGCGCGACAGTAGCTGTCATCCATGCGCTCGAGCAGATCCGAGATCGCATCGCACTCCATGCGCACGGTGCGCCTGGCAGAGCCAAGGAAATCAGGGGTTGCTGGTTTCGACACAGGGGTGGCCTCGCAGCTCAACGTGCAGTATGGAACAGCCAGTAATAATACAGTGCGTACACCAGCAGGAACAGCACGCCCATAAACCGGCCGATTTGATGGCCGGAATCAGGCCCCGCCGGCCTCAGCATGCTGCCATAAAGGCCTGCTGCCAGCAGCAGCGTGATTCCCAGCATGGAGGCGTAGTCGCGTAACAATACCTGGGGTTCCAGCACCTGGGTGGACAGAATTCCCGGCAGCGACATTACCCCCAGCAGATTGAACAAATTGGAACCCATGACATTGCCCAGGGCTATCTCCGCATGGCCTTTCATGGCGCTGGCCAGTGATGCTGCCAATTCGGGCAGGCTGGTACCTACCGCCACTACCGACAGGCCGATAACCAGTGGACTGACGCCAAGCTCCAGGGCGATTCTACTGGCTCCCCACACCAGCACCTTGGAACTGGCTACCAGCAACACCAGGCCGATGGCAAAGCTTACCCAGGCCTTGGTCGGCGCCATGTGTGGTAACGCCTCGACGTTGGCCTCCTCGGCGGCATTGGGGTCGTGCGACTGTGATCGAATCATCTCGATCAGGATAAATGCCAGCGCTGCCAGCATCAGCAGGCCGTCCAGCCAGTCAAGCTCATTGTCCAGTAGTAGCAGGCCGCAGCCGAAGGTCACAGCCAGCAAGGTGGGCAGTTCGCGCCGCAGGCGGTTTCTGTGTACCGGCAGCGGTGCGATGAGCACGGTGATACCCAGCACCAGGCCCATGTTGGCGATATTGGAACCGATCGCGTTGCCGACTGCCAGTTCGCCCGTGCCAGAAATAGCGGCGTTGATTGACACCAGCACTTCCGGGGCTGAGGTGCCCAGCGAAACAATGGTCAGGCCGATGAGAATAGGTGACATGCCGGCGTTCTCGGCGATGGCCGCGGCCCCTGCAACGAATAGATCAGCGCTCCAAACGAGGATGATGAAGCCGATCAATATGGCTGCTGACGCGATCAGCATAAAAGTAGTATTCCTGTTAAAGTATTGGCCGGCTCGTCTTGCGCCTGAACTCCTTCCAGGCGTGGCGGTCAAAATCAGAAGTAGCGGGCGCCTGCATTATATAAGTGTCCACACACTAAAGGGAACGGACAGTCGTAAGGGAAATTGTATGCTTGGTCAGCTGAAAAGAATAATTGCCAGGTCGATTGTGGTGGTTTTGGCGTCAGTGGCAGCACTGACTTCGGCATCGGCGGATAATAGTGCCTACGACGTCGTTCAGCTTACCACCGACCGGGTGATGGCCGTGGTCGACGAGGCCAATGGCTATGCCAGCGAGGACCCGGAGCGCTATTTCCAGGAACTGCAGGGGGTGCTGGACGAGGTCGTGGATTTTGCCGGCTTCTCGCGCAGCGTCATGGGTGAATACGCCACCAAGAAACGTTACAAGTCGCTCAGTCCCGAGGGCAAGAAGGAGCTGCGGGCACAGGTAACGCGCTTTACGGAAGTCATGCGGGTTGGCCTGGTGCGTACTTATGGCAAGGGCTTGCTGGCTTTCGGGGGTAGCCGGGTTGAAGTACAGCAGCCGGAAGCCGGACAGGGTGATGCGAAAAAGGCGGTGATCAAGCAGTTGATCTTCAGTGATGCCCCTGACCCCTATGTCATTGAGTATCAGATGCGGCGCAGCAAGGATGGTAGCTGGAAGTTGCGCAACCTGATAGTTGAGACTATCAACCTGGGTGTTATCTATCGCAATCAGTTCCAGGCGGCTGCCAAGGACGCCAGCGGCGACCTCAATGCGGTTATCGATAATTGGTCCACGCCTGATGATGTCAGTAAATCTGGCTAAACTCGCCTTTCAGCGACAATTCTCCTAACATTGCGCTTTTTGTCCGACCGAGCTGCCGCTCCTGGATAGGCATTGGGGGAGTCGGCCGTTCCGCAGAGGAATGCAATATGCAAGCGCAGGAAATACAAACACTACTGGAAGCAGGTATGGAATCCTGCCAGGTCGAGGTGAGTGGAGAGGGTAGCCACTTCGATATTCTGGTGATAGGGGAAATGTTTGCGGGGCTCAGGCCGGTGCAGAAGCAGCAGCGAGTCTATGCCGTGCTCAACCCACACATAGCGGACGGCAGTATCCACGCCGTCAACATCCGTACGTTTACACCTGCAGAATGGCAGGCGCAGGGCGCCTGATGCTGGAGCGAAACGGTGGCTGCTGAAATCACCCTGGCGCTGACCAAGGGCCGAATTCTCAAGGAAACGCTGCCCTTGCTGGCGCGTGCCGGTATCGTGCCTGAAGATGACATCAATAGCAGCCGCAAGCTGGTATTTGCCTGCACTCGGCCGGACGTTCGGCTGCTACTGTTGCGCGGCACCGATGTGCCGACCTACGTACAGCATGGGTCGGCTGACATGGGCGTGGTCGGCAAGGACGTCCTGCTCGAGCAGGGTGCCCAGGGTCTCTACGAACCGCTGGATCTCGGTATAGCGCGTTGCCAGCTAATGACGGCAGCGCCGGCAGGCTGGCGCCCCGGTAGTAGCCGGGTTCGGGTGGCAACCAAATTTACTAACGTGGCACGGCGTTTCTTTGCCCAGCGCGGAATGCACGCGGATATCATCAAGCTTTATGGCGCTATGGAACTGGCACCAATGATGGATCTGGCTGACCTGATCGTGGACATTGTCGATACCGGCAATACCCTGCGAGCCAATGGTCTGGAACCGGTGGACCACATCGCCGATGTCAGCTCCAGGCTGGTGGTCAATAAAGCGGCCATGCGCAGCAAGCATGCATTAATTCAGGAGATTACCGCCTCCCTGTCAGCGGCTGTGGAGCAGGGCCGGTGATGTTACAGCTAGACAGCAGCGACCAGGATTTTGCCCAGCGCCTGCGGAAATTGACCAGTTGGCAGGACACCACCAGCAGTGAGGTGCTGGCCACAGTCGATGCCATTGTAGACCGGGTTATTGAGCATGGGGACCGGGCGCTGCTCGAGTATACCCGGCAGTTGGATCACCTCGAATTGACCGAGGCTGCCCAGCTTGAAGTATCTTCAGCGCGTCTCCAGCAGGCCCTGGCAGGCATAGATAAAGAGCAGCGCAGCGCTCTGGAAACGGCGGCGGGCCGTATACGCGACTATCACCAGCGCCAGTTGCAGGAATCCTGGAATTACCGCGATGGCACCGGCTCGTTGCTGGGTCAGCAGATTACCGCCTTGCAGCGCGTGGGTGTCTACGTCCCCGGCGGCCTCGCCAGTTATCCCTCTTCGGTTCTTATGAATATCATCCCGGCTCGAGTGGCCGGCGTTGACGAGATTATCATGACGGTACCAACGCCTGGCGGCGAAGTCAGTGAGCTGGTATTGGCCGCCGCCGCCCTGGCCGGTGCCGACCGGGTGTTTACAATCGGCGGAGCCCAGGCGATTGCCGCGCTGGCCTACGGGACCGAGAGTGTGCCGCAGGTGGACAAGATTGTCGGTCCTGGCAATATCTACGTGGCGACCGCCAAGCGCCGGGTCTTTGGCCAGGTCGGCATAGACATGATTGCGGGTCCCTCGGAAATTCTTGTTGTTTGCGATGGCCAGACCAACCCTGACTGGATAGCCCTGGACCTGTTTGCCCAGGCCGAGCACGGCGAAGATGCGCAATCGATACTTGTGTCACCTGATCCTGACTTCCTGGTAGCGGTGTCGGCCAGCATCGAACGCCTGCTTCCCAGCATGGAGCGGGAGGACATCATTCGTGCCTCACTGGCCGGGCGTGGGGCAATGATCCTGTGCCGTGATATTGCCGACGCCATCGCCGTATCCAACCAGGTGGCGCCGGAACACCTGGAGCTTTCGCTGGACGATGCCGAGACCTGGCTGGACCAGGTTCGTCACGCCGGCGCTATTTTCCTGGGTCGCAATAGTGCCGAGGCTCTTGGTGACTATTGCGCCGGCCCCAATCACGTGCTGCCCACCTCGGGTACGGCACGGTTTTCCTCACCGCTGGGCGTCTATGATTTCCAGAAGCGCAGTTCACTGATTATGTGTAGTGAAGAGGGTATCGCGCAGTTGGCGCCGGTGGCCGCGGAACTGGCGCGCGGGGAATCCCTGCAGGCTCACGCCCTGTCGGCGGAGTGCCGCCTGGGGCAAGATATCGACTAGCAGACAGCGGGTTTAGCTACTGCCCGCTGCTCTCCGGTCGTGAACCAACAACGACCTTCATTTTCATATCCTGGCCCTCGCGGCGCAAGGTAAGGTCGACCGCGTCACCCGGGCGCAGCAGGGCAATCTGGTGCATGGTTACGCGACCATCGACTACCGGCTGCATATCGATGTGCGTGATCACGTCGCCCTCACGAATACCGCTGTGCGCCGCCGGCCCGCGCGGGTGTGTACCAGTTACCAGCAGTGAAGGAAGGTCGGAACCGGTCATGAAGATGGTTTGCACTTCCAGCCCCATCCAGCCGCGGATAACCTTCCCAAAACTGACCAGGTCCTGGGCCACACCCATGGCCAGGTCGACCGGAGTTGCGAGCCCGATACCCGTGAACTCGCGATTGCGCGAGAAGGTGGCGGTATTTATTCCCAGCAGCCGGCCCTGTGTATCGATCAAGGCGCCACCGGAGTTACCCTCGTTAATAGCGGCATCGGTCTGGATGAAGTCCTCGTAGGTACTCAACTGCAGGCCGTAACGCCCCAGAGCGGAAATAATGCCCTGGGACACTGAATGGCCGAAGCCATAGGGATTGCCGATCGCCAGCACCACGTCGCCGACCCTGGCCTGGTCCGGCTTGCCAAAGCTGATAGGCTGGATGTTCTCGAGTTGAATACGCAGTACCGCGAGATCTGTGTCGGGATCGCTGCCTGCCACCTGGGCCAGGGTGGTGCGGCCATCATGCAGACGCACCAGGATCTCGTCAGCATCGGCAATAATATGGCGACTGGTCAGAATCAGTCCCTGGGCGGAAACGATGACGCCGGAGCCCAGGGAGCGCTGCAAGCGTTCCCGCCTGCGGTCGCTATCATTGATGCCGCGCCTGTAGAAGGGATCCCTGAATGTGCTGCCGGGCATCTCCCGCACTAACTTGCTGGTGTAGATATTCACCACGGCAGGTATAGCCTGTTGCACGGCGGCGGCAAAACTAACGGCGGGGTAGCTTGCATTGTTGTCGGCTACGCTAGTGGCTGCGCCGGAATCCGTGCGTTGGTGCCACTGCAGCAAAATAATGGCTGCAAGTATCCCGGCAATAGCCGGCCAGGTGATAAACTGCAAAAATCGTGTCATCGGCTCGTATGCCTCGCTGCGTACCGCCGCAAAATTATACACTGCGACGCCTGGAGGAGAACGCTCAATGCCTGTTTCCCTGTCTCAATTGGAGCAGACTTTCGATGAACTGCTACGTCCGGCACAGTTTCGCGATTACGTACCCAATGGTTTGCAGCTGCAAGGGCGGGAAGAAGTGGGCCTGGTGGTCAGTGGGGTGAGCGCTTGTCAGGACTTGATTGACGCGGCACTGGCGATGTCTGCGGACGCGGTGCTGGTGCATCATGGCTTTTTCTGGCGCAACGAGTCACCGGTTATTACAGGAATGAAGCGGCGGCGCATCGGTGCTTTACTGGCGGCGGACGTTAGCCTCTTTGCCTATCATCTGCCGCTGGATGCTCACCCGCAATTTGGCAATAACGCCTGCCTGGCCCGGCTGCTGGACATTCGGGTTGATGGCGAACTGGATCCCGGCGATCCGGATGGTGTTGGCAACGTGGGCCAATTCGCCGAGCCATTGCCCATGGCGGCGCTGCTGCAGCGGATCGAACAGCAGCTGCAACGGCCACCTCTGCATGTGGGTGACCCGGAGCGCCCGGTGCAGCGGGTTGCCTGGTGCACGGGTAGCGCGCAGGATTATATTGAGGCGGCTGTGAAGGCGGGCGCAGAGGTCTATATTACCGGCGAGGTCTCAGAACAGACGGTACATGTTGCCCGGGAAGAAGGTATCGAGTTTATTGCTGCCGGACATCATGCCACCGAGCGCTACGGTGTGCAGGCCGTGGGTGAAGAAATTAGCCGGCGCCTGGGCATAGAACACCGCTTCATCGATATTGATAACCCCGTCTGACCTGTTTATTAAGCCCGGTCAGGCCTGTTTATTAAACCCGGTCAAGCCTGTTTCGACAGGGGGTCTTCCTCGACGATAGCAACCGGATCGATGTGTTCCTCGCTTTCGGCCTGCTTATCGAGACCGAATTCCTCGTTCAATACGCCCGTCGCAAAGGGTGATGCCTTGGGCGCGTAGTCCAGCGGTGGCTGCACCGCACCCGGGTCAGCTTCCCCGGCGATTTGTGACATGGACGTGTCGGGAATCCGCCGCAGGATGTTACCGGCTTCGTCTTCGCACAGTTCGCTGGCACCGCTGGCGAGATGATTGTGTACATCCCGATAGCTCTCAGCCATGTTATTCAGTAGTTTGGCCGTATCTGTGAAATGCTCGACGACCTGGTGCTGGTAGTCTTTTTGCTGCTGCAACAAACGATCGACGTTGCGCTCCAGTTCGCGCTGCTTGCGACCGTCGTTGGACATGCGGCGGCTGAGCAGGGTGCCGATGCCGGCGCCGATGATCAGGGCGATTAATGCGGTCACGAAAAGATTGCTTATGTCGTACACAGATAGCACCTGTTATTCATTCACCTTTGCAGTATACCGGCTTCGGCGCTCTGGCTGTAGCGTCTTCAACACAATTGCGATTGGCAGGTCAGCTGGTTACAGTGTGGCCTCATGACCGCCCCACTAGAACGCTATCGCCAGGACCTGCTGCAGGAGGAATTCGTCGAGGATTCCGCCCAGTTGCTGGCGGTGGAAAAACTGGATGCGCTGTACCATCAATTGCTGCAGGCGGAGCTGCGCGATAGTGAGCGCGGCCCGGTGGCGAGGGCCTGGCGAGGCTGGCGCGGCATTGTCGATGAGCCTGTGCGCGGTCTCTATTTGTGGGGGGGTGTGGGTCGTGGCAAGACTTACCTGGTCGACAATTTCTATGACTGCCTGCCCTTCAAGCGCAAGTTGCGGGTTCACTTCCACCGCTTTATGCAGCGGGTTCACGGCGAACTTGGCGAATTGGAGGGCACGCCCAATCCGCTGGAGGAGATTGCCGATAAACTCGCCGGCGAGTCGCGGGTGATCTGCTTTGACGAGTTTTTTGTCTCCGATATCACCGATGCCATGCTCCTCGGCGGCTTGATGGAGGCGCTGTTCGCGCGGGGCGTTACCCTGGTGGCGACCTCCAATATCGTGCCTGACGACTTATATAAAGACGGTTTGCAACGGCAGCGTTTTCTGCCGGCCATTGACCTGGTCAAGCGCCACACCGAGGTGGTCAACGTGGATGCGGGTGTCGATTACCGGCTGCGCACACTTGAGCAGGCTGAGCTCTACCACCATCCCCTCGATGCGGGGGCTGAACTAAGCCTGCAGCGAAGTTTTGAGCGACTGGCGCCCGAGCCGGGAAATCAATGGGAGCGGCTGGAGGTCAATGGTAGATACCTGAGCTGCCGCTGGGTTGCCAATGACGTGGTCTGGTTCGAATTTACGGAGCTCTGTGACGGCCCGCGCAGCCAGAATGATTACATTGAACTGGCCCGCATTTATCACGCAGTCTTACTGGGTAATGTGCCGCGCATGGATGCGGCCAGCGACGATCAGGCCCGACGCTTTATCAACCTGGTCGATGAGTTCTATGATCGAAATGTAAAGCTGATACTGTCTGCGGCGGCGCCCATACTGGAACTCTACGCGGGCGGCCGGCTGGAATTCGAGTTTCAGCGCACCTGCTCGCGTCTGCAGGAAATGCAATCTCACGAGTACCTCGCGCGTTCCCACAAGGCCTGAGTGCCGGGCTGCGGTTTTCGCCTACAGCTTGTGCGCCTTGGGCCAGCGGCGCTTGAGGCAGATCCACTGCCCCGGTGTGTCCCGAATCCAGCTTTCGAAGCACTGGTTGATCTGGCGGGTGATGTCCAGGGCCTGCTCATCCATGGACGCATCGGGATCGCTGCTGACAATCGGGTCGTAGACAGTAATCCTGAACCTGGCTTTACCCAGTGATTCGCCACGGATGGGCATTAGCGTAGCGCCTGAGCGCAGGGCCAGGCGTGCGGCGCTGGTGTTGGTCAGGGCGTCGCGGCCGAAATAGGGGACCAGTTGTCCGCTGTCCAGGCGCGTATCCATCGCCAGGCCAATGCAGTCGCCATTGTGCAGTTCCCGTATCAGTGGGCGCACCCCGGCGTCGGTAGCAATCAATTTGACCCCCAGCGATTGGCGCAGCTTGAGCATGATTTCCCGCATGGCAATATTGGATTCCGGCGCGTAAACCGTGCTCACGGACAAGTCGTACCTGGCAGCCAGTAAATTGGTAACCTGCCAGGCGCCGACATGGGCGGTGACGAACACCGCGGCGTCCTTATTCTCAATATGCGCGCGTGCCTTGTCCTGCAAGACGAATTCGAGACGCTGCTCACGCTCGGCCCAGATCCGGTCAAGTAGGATCAATTCGGCCGCGGATCGACCCAGGTGCTGGAATATCTGGCGGCTTGTCTGCTGGCGCCATTGCGCCGATTGCTCCGGGAAGGCGATGGCCAGATTGGTGTCGGCTTTTCGCGCCTTCAGGCTGCGTGGTCCGACCCAGCCGAATGCCGTGGCCGCGACGCCCGTGGCGTACTCTGGCGGAAAGAGTTTTATAAACCAGAACAGGAAGCGGAAAGCCACTGCCTCCAGCCACTGAGCAGCCCTTCCCAGGGCCGGATAGGCGCGGGCGAGCTTCTTGGGGATCAGGTAATACTGGGACATGGTGGGCAGTTCAGTTAGAGCTGCCCATGGTGCCGAAGACGCGATCCCACATCGGTGAACTGACCCCGTAACGGCCGCCTTCACCGGAAAAGTGATGCTTCAGGTGATAGTGCTTGAGAAATTTGGCTGCCCGGTTGCGCATGGGGAAGTGGTGGGTCGCGTAATGAATATAATCGTAGACCAGGTAGCCGATGATAAAGAAGGCGCAGAAGGGTTCAATCCAGGGCTGGGGGATGACCAGGCCAAACAGCAGGTAGAGCGCGGCCATAATCGGGATAGCGCCGGCCGGCGGCATGACCAGCCGGGTTTTGTCCTTGGGGTCGTGGTGGTGGTTGCCGTGAAACAAAAATACCAGCCACTTCCCCAGTTTGCTCTTGGCCGGGTAGTGAAACAGGAAACGATGCAGACAGTACTCCGCCAGCGTCCAGGTAAATATCCCCGCCACCGCAATGGCCAGCAGTGGTGCTGCTGCCAATTGATGCAAACTGACACTGCGCCAGATCAGCCAGCCCGCGATGGGCCCCCAGAACAACAGTGGCGTGATCGGGTGTACGTGGGACAGTCGTTCGAGCAGGTCATTCTCGAACAGGCGTATTGATTGGTGTGGCTTGTCAGGCTGCATAGGAATCGATACCAATGTGATCGCCGGGCGGTTTGCCCGGCTGTTGTTTTGTTGCCTTGGGCCACAGTCGCTTGGAGCAAAACCAGTCGGCCGGGTTCTGGCGAATCCAGTCTTCGAACTGATGGTGTAATTGCTGCATCATCTCCAGCGATTGTTCTGACTCACTGGCGGCGGTGTTCGAGGGCCGGATCGGAGGGTGAAATGTCACCCGGTAATTTGCGTCCTGGGTGCGTTCCACCTGTAAGGGTACCAGGTCGCAGCCGAGTTTCAGTGCCAGTTTCGCGGGCAGCAAGGTGGTGAGTTTGTCCTGCCCGAAAAAGCGAACGGCTTTGCCCTCGTCGATGCGGCGGTCGGCAACGATGCCGGCGGTCCTGCCTTGTTTCAGGGCGCGTATTAGCAGGCGCGCACTCTTGTCCCGGGCCAGCAGTTCACAGTTAAGTGCGGTGCGATTGTCGGCCAGCATTTGGTCGAGTAGGGGGTTGGTCGGTGGGGTGTAGAGACTGGCATTGGGAATGCCCAGCCTGGCCAGGGCAGAACAGGCGACCTCCCAGTTGGAGACATGTGCGGTGACGATCACGCAGGGCCGAGACTGGTCAGTATATGTGATAATCGGCTCACGAATGTCGATTTCGAGACGCTCATGCTGTTGCAGGATTGTCTCCAGGTGCGGGTATTCAGCCAGCACACGACCGGCCCGCCCCCAGGCCTCTCGCACCAGACTGTCCAGGGCTGCCTCGGACAGGTCTGGAAACGCTGTTCGCATATTTGCACGGTAGATGGCGTGTTTGCGCCGCATACGCGGCCCTACCCAGCTACCGACCCGCTGCCCCAGCCGAGAGGCTGTATCTATCGGCAGCAGGGAAAACAGCTTCACCAGGCTCCAGACCAGGACATAGTCCAGCCTCCACAGCAAGCGTTGCAGCAACGGTTGCCGCCGTGCCAGCTTACGCAGCGAGTTGCCAATAATGAATTCAGCCAAGTTTTAGCCTGCTCTTGAAAAAGCTGCTCTAATTAACCGTCTATTATATCCGATCTGCGGCGTCGGGCAGATGCGAAATTATCGGTCAAAGTGCCGCTTTGTCGAGCCGCTGCAAGCCTTCCAGAAGACCGATTTCGGGCTGCCAGTCCAGCGCCGTGTTGATAGCCCTATTATCGACCACCCAGTCTGGATGGCGCAGTTCGCGTAGCTTTGGCGGGGTCAGCATAGGGGCTCTGCCGATCGCCCGGGCCAGCGCCAGGTTACAGGCGGCGACCGCGTTCAACAGTCCTTGTGGCGGTGTATAGAGGCGCACCTTGCGTTGCCAGACCTGCTCCGCGATGGCTGCCAGTTCGAACCAGTCATAGCCTGCATGCTTACCGTCGCAGACGGTATACAGGGCCTGGTCCAACTGCGGCGCCTGCAGGCAGGTGATGCAGGCATCGACCAGGTCGTCCACGTGTATCAATGAGAGACGCGACTCAGGATTTCCCGGTACCAGCGCGATGCCGCGCGCCATCCAGTCGAAGATGGCCTTCATTTCCCGATCACCGGGACCATATACCGGCGGCGGCCGTATGATGCACCAGTCCAGCGCTGTGGTTTCTTGTACCGTTTGCTCCGCCCCGCGCTTGCTCTGTGCGTACCAGGACAGCTGTGGTTCCCGTGCGGCCAGAGACGATAGCAGCAAGAATCGAGCGTCTTGTGAGTGCTTACTCACTGCGCTGACGAGGTTTTTCGTGCCCTCAACATTGGTATGTGCGAAATCGGCAAGAGAGCTGCCACGTACCGCGCCGGCACAGTGAACCACGCTGGTCGCACCGTCGACCAGGGCCTGCAGGGCCGAGGGCTCATGCAGGTCACCTGCCACCAGTTCTACGCCCAATTGACTCAGTTTGCCGGCCAGGCGGGGATTGCGAACCAGGGCGCGCACCGCAAAGCCGTTGTCCAGCAGTTGCTCGCAGAGTCTTGTGCCGATAAAACCAGTGGCCCCGGTTACTGCAACCGGACGAGAAGTGGCGATCAGGCTGAGGCCACCCTCAGGCGAACTTCCTCAGCTACCGCGTTGAGGCGGTCATTGTCGTGAGCTTCGATGAAGTCCAGGCGGGCCTTGGCGCGGGATAGTTTGCCGGATGATGTGCGCGGCAGGGAGTGAATTGGAACCAGCTCGACATAGGTGTCCAGGCTGAGCTCCATGCGTACCAGTGCAGTCAATCTGCGGACCAGGTTATTGCGCTTGTTGGGATCGGTTTCGCGGCATTGGACCACCATCACACAAAGCTCATCGCCCTCGTGATCTGGTGCTGAAAATGCCAGTGCATCGCCGACCCGAACTTCCGGCTGGGCCTCGGCAATATGCTCCATGTCCTGGGGCCAGATGTTGCGGCCATGAATGATGATCAGGTCTTTCTTGCGTCCGGTGATGGTGAGCATGCCATCAACCTGGTAGCCGATATCTCCGGTATTGAGCCAGCCATCCGCGCACAGGGCGTGGTTGGTTTCCTCTGGCAAGCTGAAGTAACCCGACATGACGCTGGGGCCGCGCAGATAGATAACGCCGCTATGCCAGTCGTCGAGTACGGTGCCGTCGTCATCGCGAATTTCTACCTCATAGCTGGGCAGTGGTACACCGCAGTTGACGAAGTGGCGGCCGCGGCCGTCGGCGTCATCGGCATCCAGAACCACTGCCTGGTGATGGTCGGCGAGATGGTCGCTGTCAATCAGGTGCGTGGTGAATCCGGTGTTCAGGGCCGAGAAGCTGATACCGAGGGTGCATTCGGCCATGCCGTAGCAGGCCAGGAAGGCGCGTTTGTCAAAGCCACAGGGCTCCAGCAATTCGGCAAAAAATTCCAGGGTTTGCGGGCGAATCATCTCGGCACCAATGCCGGCTACACGCCAATTGCTAAGGTCGTAATTCTCCAGGTCGGCAGGGCGTACGCGGCGCGCACACAGGTCGTAGCCAAAGGAGGGCGCAAAGGAAATAGTTGCGCGGGTCTGGGTCATGAGGTTCAGCCACTGTCGTGGCCGCATGGCAAATTCACGGGTATCCAGGTAGTCCACTGAAATCTGGGCGGCCATCGGTACCAGCACGAAGCCGACCAGGCCCATATCATGGTAGAAGGGCAACCAGGACATGAAGCGATCTTCGGCGGTCATTTCCAGGCCGTGGGCAATAATACCCTGCAGGTTGGCCATGGCGGTTCGATGCTCAATGACCACGCCGCGTGGGAAGCGGGTGCTGCCAGAGGTGTATTGGATGTAGGAGATATTGTCCGGCTTGACTTCCGGCAGCGGTAAATCGTTGGCAGGCAGGGCGTGGAAAGCCTCAGGCTCCGCCACCATGCACATGCCCAGTCCTTCGCTGGCTTCCTGCAGGAACGGCAGATAGCCTTCAGATGCCACACCAATAGCGGCATGGCTGGCTTCCAGCAGGCGCTGCAACTGGGCCACATAGGCGCTGTGGGCGCCGACCTTGACGGAAGCGGGAAGTGCGACTGGTATCAGGCCCGCATACTGGCAGGCATAGAAAAAGCGAATAAATTCGGGGTTGGTCTCAGCAACCAGGGCAACCCTGTCGCCCTGGTGCAGTCCCAGGCCCAAGAGCTTGCCGGCCAGTTCGATGGCCTGCTCACGGAGTTCTCGGTAGGGGATGCTGGCGTAGATGGCGCCACGACCGGTATAGAAATTGGAGCCGGTGTCGCCCTGCGCGGCATAATCGAGAGCCTCGGTCAGCGTCTCGAAATCTGCGGCGCGGAAGCTCAGCTCGTGGCGAGTCGGCGTAGCGTTAGGTTGCAAAAATGAATCCCCCTCATTTTTGGCGGCCCAGCCGCCAACGCAAAAAATTACCCGATCCTCATTAAAAAAGGATCAAAAGCCTGTTTATGTATCCCCACTTGGTTGAGAGCGCTCTAGCGGTCTATCGCTGTAACCGGCGCTCATCTCTCAGGCCTTATTATTTGGTTAGCCGATAAGCGAGAATATTAGCACCTTCACTCCCGTAACTTATAGGTAATAATACCAATTCGCCGGATGTGCCAGAGAGATTAATTGAGGGACTTTCGCAGTTATTCGTTTAACATTGGGTCCGTGCGTCACAGTGTCTGCAAATCGCCGCTCTTGAAGTCCTCTCCGATGCCACTGATATTTCGGCAACTATATGTTATTTAACAACTTTTTGCGAGTAAGTTTCGCATTATTCGAATTCGGCGCTATACTTCCGTTCCTCAGCGCTAAACAACACGAGCAAATTGGGTATGGACGACAGGGTCGATCAGGCCATCACCCTGGAGACGGTCACAGAGCCTAAGCAGCTCAGCCGTTTCCTGGCTTTACCCCATCAGATATATGCGGATGACCCCGCCTGGATAGCGCCGCTGGATTTCGAACAGCGGCAGCGATTTTCACCTAAAAACCATTTCTTCCAGCACGCTCGTTGGCGCGCCTGGGTGGCCTGTCGCGGCAATCGCCCGGTGGGGCGTATCACGGCTCAGATCGACGAGTTACATCAACAGCAGCACGCGGACGGTATGGGTTATTTCGGCATGATCGAGGGGGAGGATGATGCCGCCGTGTTTGCCGCCCTGTTTGGTGCCGCCGAGTCCTGGTTGCGCAGTGAGGGCATGAGCTGCGTGCGCGGGCCCTTGAATTTGCACATCAACGAGGAAGTCGGTCTGTTGGTGGACGGCTTTGCCACGCCGCCTTTCGTACTGATGGGGCACGCCCGAAAGTGGTATGGGTCGCGTATTGAACAGCAGGGATACCAGCCGGCGCGTGACTTGTTGGCCTACCATGTACGGCCCGACTTCGACGCGCCCAGGGTGATGCTGCGGCTGGCCGAGCGGGTTTCCGGCCGGGTGCGGGTGCGTGCACTGCAGCGCGACCGCCTGGCCGAAGACGCGGCAGTAATGCGGGAGATATTCAACGACGCCTGGGAGCAAAACTGGGGCTTTGTGCCGCTGGACGAGGATGATTGGCAGGAGACGGTTAGCACGCTGACCAAACTGATGCCCGACGACTACATCCAGATCGCGGAATATGATGGCGAACCGGTGGCGTTCATAGTCGCACTTCCGAACGTGAATGAGGCGGCTCGCGATCTCAAAGGCAAGCTGTTGCCCTTTGGTTGGGCTAAACTGCTGTGGCGGCTGAAAGTAAAGCACCCGCAGACGGCGCGGGTGCCACTGATGGGTGTCAGGCAGAGTTTCCAGCATTCCAGACTGGGTCCAACCCTCGCCTTTATGGTCATCGACGCCCTGCGCAAGGGACTGCATGCGCGCGGGGTCAAGGACGTGGAAATGGGTTGGATACTTGAAGATAACGACGGCATGCGCAATATAATCGAAACGATTGGCGGCAGGGCTTACAAGCGCTACCGCGTCTACGAAAAGCAACTATAGGCAGATCATGCAACTGGATCCTGAACAGCATCAAATGGCAGCCATTGTTTTGGCCGGCGATCGCACCAAGGCGGACTCACTGATCAATCACTCTGCAGCTGCTTGCAAGGCATTGATCGATATTGACGGCGTACCCATGGTGCGGCGAGTGTTGGACTCACTGGGCGCATCCAGGGTGGTTTCCAGTATTACCATGGCTGGCCCCGAGGCGAGCGAACTGGCTACAGACGCGCCGCTGGCCGCCCTGGTTGAGGCCGGGCAGGTTAGCTGGCGGGCACCGGAGTCCAGCCCAAGTACCAGTGCCTACAACGCCATGCAGTCGCTGCCGGCGGAGCTGCCTGTCCTGTTGACCACGGCGGATCATCCCTTGCTTACTCCAGAAATTGTTGACGCCTTTGGACGCCAGAGCCTGGCTGATGATGTGGATGTCACCGTGGGCCTGGCCCCCCATGCGCTGGTAACTGAGGCATACCCGGGTATCAAGAAGACTGTGCTGCGTTTCAGTGACGGAGAGTTCTGTGGCTGTAACCTGTTCGCGTTCCTGACACCGGAAGGTCGGCGCGCCGCCAGTTTTTGGCGCAAGATCGAGCAAAAGCGCAAGAAGCCGCTATTGGTGATCGGGCTGCTTGGCTGGTGGGCCGTGATCCGCTATCGACTGGGCATGCTGCCGCTGGAAGAAGCGCTGGCCAAATTGAGCAAGCGCCTGGGTTTACGCATGCGCGCCGTGATCTTGCCCTATGCCAATGCCGCTATCGACGTTGACTCAATTTCCGACCTGGTACTGGTCAAGGGTTCCCTGGAGAAGGCTGCGGCAAGAGACGTTTAATGCTCAGTGTGCGCTCCGGCCCCGTGGTAAAGGCCTCTCTTTCGCGGCAATAGCGGCGCGCACCAAGCTGCAGGCGCCAGCCATCCGCCTGGCGGCTTATCTCATAACAGTTGTAGGCAGCGCAGTCTGCACCATGCAGGCCCAGCGCCGAGGCTGATGGCACCGCCATTACCTGGGCCGGCCCGGCAACTGTTTCCAGTTCAAAGCTGCGGGCCCGGTGACCGTGCCCATGCAGTATCAATTCGGCTCCATGCTCGGCGATGATCTTTGCGAGCGCCGGGGCGTTGGTTAAACGCTTGCGCCATTTTTCCTTGCCGGGCAGCGGTGAGTGATGCAGGTAGACCACCCGGAACAAATTATCTGCGGCGGCGGCGTCCAGCAGGCCTGGTAGTTGTTCCAGCTGCTGTTCGCTGATGTGCCCAGTGGCCATCAGTGGTGGTGTCGGACAGGCAGTGGAAAGACCAATATAGGCAAGGTCGCCGCGTTGGCGAAAACTGGGGAAGGGCAGCCCGGCGCGCTCATTGCTGGCCTGGTCGGACTGCATGTAGGCATCCCAGAGCGCGTAGGTTTGCTCCCAGGGCGCGGCCACACAGCTGTCATGATTACCCGGCACCAGGGCGACCTGGTTGGCGGGCCCCAGTCGTTGCAGCCAATCCCGGGCCTGGCGAAACTCGCTGGGCAGGCCTATGTGGGTGAGATCCCCGGTCACCAGCAACTGTTCGAAGTGATGCCCCTGCAGGTCTTGTAGCAGGGCATCAAGCACTTCGGTTCGATGTTCAAAGCGACGTTTACGACGCCAGGACAGGTAGCCCAGCAGGCGCTTGTTAAGTAGTTCTGCGGGACGAACCTCCAGCAGGGAGCTCAAGTGTGGGTCAGAGATTTGTGCAAAGCGCTGCACCATGCGCGGCTTCCTCTTGCGCCGGATCAGGCCCGGTGGATTGTTGCGCCCAGATCCGCCAGCTTTTCGACGATATTCGCATAGCCGCGGTCCAGGTGGTAGACCCGATCAATGCTTGTTTCACCTTCGGCAGTCAGGGCAGCGATGAGCAGGCAGGCCGATGCGCGCAGGTCGGTAGCCATAACCGGGGCGCCCTGCAGGCGTTCGCGACCGGTGATGATGGCCGTGTGCCCTTGCAGTTCTATGTCCGCCCCCATGCGCTGTAGCTCGGCCACGTGCATGAAACGATTCTCAAATATATTTTCGATGACGGTAGCGTTGCCTTCGGCGACCGCATTCAGGGCCATAAACTGGGCCTGCATGTCGGTGGGGAACGCGGGGTAGGGTGCGGTGCTGACGTGTACCGCCGTGGCGCGCTTGCCGCGGCTGTCCAGTTTGATCCAGTCTTCACCTGTCTCGATGTTCATGCCGGCGGCTTCCAGCTTGGCCAATACATGTTGCAGATAGGCCGGCTGTGTATCGAGCACGGAAATGGAACCGCGAGTGGCGGCCGCGGCAACCAGGAAAGTGCCGGTTTCGATGCGATCGGGCGGCACCTCATGGCTGGCACCGGACAGGCTGTCGACGCCTTCAATGGTCAGGGTGCTGGTGCCCTCGCCGCTGATGCGAGCGCCCATCTTGATCAGCAGTCGCGCCAGGTCTTCAACCTCTGGCTCCAGAGCGGCATTTTCCAATACCGTTGTGCCCTGTGCCAAAGCGGCAGCCATCATCAGGTTTTCAGTGGCCGTCACCGAGGGTATGTCGAAGGCATAGTGCGCACCCTGCAGGCGCTGGCACTTGGCCTGGATGTAGCCGCCTTCAATCTGGATTTCGGCACCCATGGCCTCGAGTCCGGCGATGTGCTCATTGACCGGCCGTGAACCAATGGCGCAACCGCCGGGCAGCGACACGTCGGCTTCGCCAAAACGAGCCAACAGTGGCCCCAGCAGGAGGATGGCGCCGCGCATGGTCTTGACCAACTCATAGGGAGCACGCACAGAGTGTACGCCGGAGCTGTCAATCTCGAGTAAGTCGTCCTGACGACCAACCTGGCAACCGATCAGCTCCAGCAATTCCAGCGCGGTGCCAATATCCTTCACCTCGGGAATATTGCCCAGCTTGAGGGGCTCGGGAGTTAACAGGGCGGCGGCGATCACCGGCAGCGCTGCATTTTTGGCACCCGCTATCCGCACTACACCGCGCAATGGTCCATTGCCGGTGACGAAAATTTTCTCCATCAAGCGGCCCGGTCTGGCTTGAGCAAGCCGCTTGACTGCAGGCTTGCGTAGGCGGCAATTATGCGATCGATTTGCTCGCTGCTATGGGCGGCGCTGACGCTGTTGCGTAGCAGGAAATTGGTCGATGGTGCAGCGGGTGGAATTACCAGGTTTACGTAAACACCGTCTTCCATCAGCGCTTTCCAGCAGTCGATGGCCTGGGAGCGGTCGGCGAACTCGACCGCAACCACCGGGCTGGCAGTGGGTCCAAGCTTCAAGCCCTGGGCTTGTAAGCCCTCATACAGGCGATTGGCATTGTCCCAGAGCCTGGTCTGTAATTCTGGTTCATCGCGCACTATCTGCAGTGCCTGGCGGGTAGAGGCAACCACCGACGGCGAAGAAGACGCGGTAAAAATATAGGAGCGGATACAGTAACGAATGGCTTCCAGTTCAGGGTGTCGGCTGGTGCAAAAACCGCCGATGGAGCCCAGGCTCTTGCTGAAGGTGCCAACGAAGAAGTCGACCTCGTCCTCGACGCCTGCGGCCTGTGCAGCACCGCGACCACTGGCGCCCATGACGCCCATTGAGTGGGCCTCGTCGACCAGCAGGTAACCACCATACTCACGTTTGATGGCGGCAATTTCCTGCAGCGGCGCCACGTCGCCCAACATGCTGTAGATACCTTCCGCAATGATCAAGGTTTGCCCGGCGCGCTCACCCAATCGCCGCAGTCGCTTCGCCAGGTCATCAGGGTCACTGTGCTTGAATCGAATAACCTCGGCGCCGCTGAGTTGTACACCGGCGTAGATACTGGCGTGGCTGTCGCCATCGAGCAAAATGACATCGCCCGGTCCGGCCAGTGTGGCACACATGCCCATTGTGGCGGCGTAGCCGGTGGAAAAACTGATGGCGTGGCCCACGCCATAGAAGTCGGCCAACTCGCGTTCCAGTGCCTGGTGCTCGGCGAAGCTACCGTTGGCCAGCCTCGATCCCGTGGTGCCAGTGCCCCACTTCTCCGGCGCTGCCGCCGCCGCTGCGATGCAGCGTGGATCGTAAGACAATCCCAGATAGTTATTGGTGCCTGCGAGAATAACCTCGCGTCCTTCAACGACACCGGTGGTAGCCGATAGAATTTTTTCGGTCACCGCGCCGAAGGGCGTGACATCCCGTGCCGCCAGCTCGGCCTGGAAATCGGCCATGGCTTTGAATTTGTCGAACAACATCCGCGTCGCCCCCCGTTGTCCCCCTAGGGGTTGAGTCCCTGCACTTTCCTGGCGAGTTCGCCAATCGTGTTCACGTCCGGAAGTATGTTGAGCGGGATCGAGATATCGAAGTGGTCTTCGATCTTCTCAATGAACTCCATAACCTCAAGTGAGCTGAGGCCAATATCCGCCACGAGATCCGTGGTTTCAGACAGCTCCAGGTCTTTTTTGTTCAACTGCGCCAGGGCGCTGTACATAAAGTCGAGGTATTCCTGATATTCTGTCATCTGTTTTCTGCCCTTGCGCCACCCGTGGCAAGTCGCTAGATTTCAAAGGCTGGAACTATACCCACGGAACCCCGGCAATGCCAGTGATTTGGATGATAGACGCTTACCGTGCCGGTGAGCGAGCTCAGGTACGCGCACTGGTCGATACACTGGCGGAAACGCTCGGCTGGGAAGTGGAGATTATCAAGCTGCAGTATCGGCCGGGAGTATTCCTGCCGCAGTTATTGAGGCAAACCAGCCTGCGCGGTATTAGCTCCGATTCAGCTGCGAGGCTGCAGGCGCCCTGGCCAGAACTGATTGTCAGTTGCGGCTTGCGCAATGAACCTGTGTGCCGTTGGATCCGCCAGCAATCAGGGGCTTATAGTCGTTACCTGCACCTGGGTCGCCCCTGGGCGCCTCTTGACAGCTTTGACCTGATAGTGACGACACCGCAGTACCGCTTCCCCGATCGCGCCAACGTCGTGAATAACACGCTGACATTGCACGGGATTACAGCGCAGCGCCTGGCGCAGGCGCGCCAGCGCTGGGAAGCTGAATTCGCAGCTCTGCCCGGTCCGCATATTGCCGTGATTGTCGGTGGTGACAGCGGGCCTTTCACCTTTGGGCCCAGGGCGGCCAGGCGACTGGCACGCGAGGCCAGCGCGATGGCGCGACAGTCTGGTGCGTCGCTGCTGATATCTACCAGTTCCCGCAGCTCCGCGGCGGCCATGGCGGCGCTACAAGCCGAACTTGACGTGCCCAACTACTTTTATCGCTGGCAGCCGGACGATCCCGCCAACCCCTACCTGGGTATGCTGGCCAGTGCCGACCAGCTGATTGTGACCGGTGACAGTATTGCGATGCTCTCGGAGGCCTGCGCCACTGGTAAGCCGGTGCATATATTTGATCTCGGTGGCATGCGCGAAGATCACCAGGTCGCTGTCGATTTTCGACTTGGGGCGCTGCTCTATGGATGGCTGATGCGCTATTGCTGGCAAGCGCTGAGTCGCGATATCTGTCTGGTACACCAGCAACTGCTGCAGTCGGGGCGGGCTTGCTGGTTGGGCGATTCGGTGATTCCGCCTGGGTCAGTGTCTAGCGACGATATGGATGCAAGCGTGGCTGCCGTGCGAACGCTACTTGGTGAGCCCGCTGTGGCTGGCACTGTCGAGTAGGCGCGCATTACCGTCGACTAGCTGGTAGACCCGGTCAGCTGCACCAACCATGGCGCGGTTGTGAGAGATGGCCAGTATGGTCAACTGCCCCTTGAGTGTTTCCATGGTCTGGCGCACGGCTTCTTCGCTTTCCGGATCGAGGGCGCTGGTGGCCTCGTCAAGAATCAGCAAGCTCGGTTGATTAACCAGTGCGCGGGCGATGACAATGCGCTGGCGTTGGCCGCCGGACAGCTTGCCGCCACGCTCTCCCACGATGGTCTCCAAGCCATCATGCAGCTTATCCACGAAACTCCAGGCGCCCGCTGCACGCAAGGCGCGTTCGGCGTCGGCTGCGGTCAACCCGGGGTCGCCCAGGGTTACATTGTGTAGCACGCTGTCATGCAGCAATACCGTGTCCTGGGGTACATAGCCGATCTTGTCGCGCCAGGCGCGAATGTCGATTTCCTGCAGGGCAACGCCGTCCAGCGAAATACTGCCGCTGGTTGGGCGCAGCAGGCCGATAGTCAGGTCGATGATGGTGGTTTTGCCCGAGCCGGAAGGGCCAATCAGCGTGGTAAGTGAGCCAGCGGGAATTTCCAGCGAGAGAGCCTTGAAAACCGGGTGATGGTCGTAGGTGAATTCCACCCCGCTAAATTCAATCGCCCGGGAGAAGTCTGGTGCGGTGCCACCGTCCAGGTGCTCCTCGGCATGGACCGCGGCCTCAATTGACTCGCGCATAGCCCAGAACGCGCTCTCGCCCTGCACCAGTTTCTGATATTGCTTTTGCACCTTGCCAAGGAAGCTGAAGGCGCGACCGAGTCCCACCACCAGCATCATCACGGTGGGCAACACCATTTCATACACCACCATGGACACATAGACGCCCAGGCATATGAACAGGGTAAACATGAGCTCCTGGGCGGAATCCAGCACCGCTCCGCTCAGCACCTGCACTCGCAACGCCTTGTTTAGGCGGCGGGTTTCGTGGGCGAGGACGGTATCGGCCAGATGCTCTCTGGCCATGGCCTTGAGTGGCTTAACCGATTGCAGTGTATCCGTGAGACTTGCAATCAATGAGGTCATAAGCGTGGTTTGCTTGCGACCAGCCTTGCGCGTAATTCGCACCAGGAAGTGCGACAGGCCGATCACGATAGCACCGGCAACAATCGCTACCAGCGAGGCGCGCCAGGACAGGGCGAAGGCTATGCCGCCGTAGATGAGCGCCTGGATGAGGAAGGTAATGGCAGTGGCGCCGTGCACGAAGGAGGCGGATGAGCGCTGCGCCTCGGTGGCCAGGGAGTTGGTCAGGCGGCCCACGGGCTGATGCAGGAAGTATTCCCACTTGCTACGCAATACCGCGCGCAGCATCTCCAGGCGCAAATCAGTACCGACCTGGGCGGCGGTATAGCCGACCTGGCGCTGTGCCAGCAGCAGAAAGACGCTCTTCAGTGTTACCCCGACGGCAATGATCATCAACATGTTGCCCAGGGTGGGCTTGATTCCAATACTGTCCAGTGCGGCCAGCACGGTTTGTTCGAAGCCACTCTGCGGAGCGCTGTGAACGCCGGTCAGAGCCGCGCCCGCATCGACTCCCATTGCAATGTTCAGCAGCGGCAACAGGGCCGACAATCCCACTCCTTCGGCCAGGCCGGATAACAGCAGGGCCAGCAGCATCAGCGATGTCTGCAGGCGGTAGGCGCGGAAAAAATGGGCCATCAGGCGCATGGGCGGTGTGCTCGATTCAGCTCTGGTTGAAGCGGCGCATTATGCCCACAGCGAGCCTGCATCACAATCGCTTCACCAGCGCATGCGATGCAGCAACAGGCAGGCACAGCTAAAGATTAGCAGTGCCGGCGCCGCGGCCACCAGTGGAATACTCAGGTTGAGCAGCCTGCCCAGTGCGAACAGGATTTCTGCTCCAAGGTAGAACAGCACGCCAATGAGTGCACCCAGGCCCATGTTGAAGCCAAAATTGCGGTCTCTACGGGAACCGAGATTGGCGCTGAGGGGGGTGGCCAGCAAGACCATAGCCGCCACCGTCAGCGGCATCATCAGCTTCTGCCAGAAAGTGCCCAGGTAATGCAGCATGGGTCGTCCGTTGCTGGCCCGGAACTGGCTGTAACTGTACAGCACCGATAGTGTCATGCTCTCTTTGGATAGAATCAGGGTCGGCAGTTCCGCCGCAGCCCAGAGGTTTTCAATCTCCAGCTCGGGCATGCCCCGGGTTTGCATTTTCCCGTCCACCAATCGTTTTTCACGCACGCCCTGCAGCAACCAGCGTCGGTCCGCGCTCACTATGGCGGTGCGGGCATGCAACGCCCGGCTCAGCTGCCCCAGTTCGTTGAACTCGTACAGGTCAATATCTCCAGGTACGCCACCCTCGTGCATCTTGCCGAGATGAATGTAGCGACGCCCGTTCCTGGACCAGACTCCGCCATCGGGTATGCGTACATCGTTGCGGTAGCGCAGGGCGTGACGTTGCTGCTCCGCATTCTGATGCAAGTTGGGGGTGACGTACTCCATGCAGACCCACAGGGTCGCCATGAGCGCCACTGTTGGTATCGCAATGGCCCGCAGCAGCCGTGCCCTGGGCACCCCGGCACAGCTGACGATGGTCAATTCGTTGTAGCGGTCCATGCTGGCCAGTGCCACGATACTGCCCAGTAAGGCAATAACCGGAGCCAGAGACACCAGTTGCTGCGGCAGTGTCAGCAGGGTGTAGCGCGCTACCGCCAGGGCATCGTAGTCGAAACGGGTGCGCTCCAATTCCTGGATAAAGCTGGTCAGCCCGAATACCGCAGCCAGTACCAGCAGCACCAGTAACCAGCCGCGCAGCAGATTGGTCGCTATGTAGCGTTGCAGTATCATCGTCGCCGCCTCAGGCGCGGCGGTTGTACCAGCAGCACCAGCACTACCGCTGTGATCGCGTAGGCGCTCCATAATCCGGGGAAGCGAGGCACAGTTTCCTGCTCGATACCCGTGCGCATCACGCTGGTCAGGCTGAGCAAGGCGATATAGATACCCAGTGCTAAAAAGAAACTGCGAAAGCGGGATTCGCGCGGCGCCGAACGTCCCAGCGGCACGGCCATCAAGGCCAGCAGCAGGGTGGCCAGTGGTGTGGTGATGCGCCACTGGTACTCGGCGATGTCCTTGGCCTGGTCTGAGCGCGACAGCTTGATGGTAGTTTCCGCCTTGCGCCGGTACTGTTCCAGGGCTTCCTCATTCTGCAGGCGCACGGTCAAGTGCTCGAACTCCAGGGTGATGTCCCGGCCTTTGCGCTTGTCCAGCAGGTAGTTGTAGCCGTTGTAAAACTCGGCGCTAGTCGCCTGCCCGGGGTTCAGCATGGGCAGTACAGCGGTCTCCGCCACAATGATTTCTGTACGGCCTTTACCGACATGATCTTTTTGCAAAAATACCTGTTTGTGCAAGCCCATTTCCAGATCAACGTCGTCGGCAATAAAGGTATAGTCGCTACCCTGCATCACCACAAACTCACCGGTAGCCATGCGCTTGAGGTCGAATTGCGCGACGGCTTCTGCCTCCAGGCGGTAACTTTCACGATAAGCCCAGGGGCGGCCCAGGATGGAAATTACACCGGTGAGTACGGCGACCACCAGCGCCAGTTTGAAGACCGCGCCGAGCACCCTTGCCCGGCTGATACCGGCGGCGTAGAGCGCGTTCATTTCTGCGTCACGGTAGAGCCGGCCTATCGCCGCCAGGACAGAGAAGAAGAGGGCTGAGGGTAATAGCACCTCCAGCGTAATCAGGCTGTTGAGTCCTACCAGCTGGAAGGCGGTCAGCATGTCCAACTGACCCTGCGCGGCCAGGCTCAACTGTCGCGCTGCGGAAAAGCCAATGAAAATGAGGATCAGCAGCCCCAACCCGGCGCAGAAGGGGCGTACTATTTCGCGGCTGATATAGCGATCAATGATCAAGCTGGGGGCGTCCTGGTTTGGCTGCGGGCATTGTAACCCAGGCCTTGCGTATCTGGTTATTTTGACGCGCTTGGCGCATAATTGCGCGCTTTTCCGGCAGCGCCCGAATACATCCCCACGAGACTGTTGAAATGTTTAAGCTGAGCGACGGCGTCAAGAAGGCACTGATACTCATCCCTACCCAGCCGCTGCCGGCACGGACCCGCGTGTCCCTGCGGCGCAAGTACCTGGCAGAACTGGAGTTGGCCAAGGCACACAGCGCCAATTTTCTCATTATCGGCCACCCCAAGAGCGGCAATACCTGGCTCAAGGTTATGATCTCCCGGCTCTATCAGTTGCGCTATGACCTGCCCGAGTCCAGGTTGATAAATACCGATGAATTCGCCCGCAAGATCCCCGAAATTCCGCGCCTGGCGGCGACCAATGGCATCTATAGCTATGAAGGTGAGGTGGGCAAACTGCTGGCGGCCGGCGCCGCGGATAACCCGCTGCGGCACAAGCCGGTCATGTTTCTGGCGCGTAACCCGATCGACATCGCCGTGTCCTGGTATCACCAGTTCACCAAGCGCCAGTCCCGGGCCAAGCAGGAGTTGATCAATCACTCCATAGAGCATCCCATCGACCGCAAGACGGTGCAGATGTGGGACTTTGTGCGCCACTCCGATATCGGTTTGCCGTTCCTGATTGAGTACCAGAACCTGTGGGCGCGCAATATTGCCGCGCTGGATAAGGGCTTGCTGGTCAAGTACGAAGAATTACGCGCCGACCCGGTGCCGACCCTGCTGAAGATCATTCGTCATATGGGCGAGGATTTTTCCGAGGCAGAGGTCACCCAGGCGGTGGAGTGGGGCTCTTTCGACAATCTGCAGAAGCTGGAGACCAGCGGTACTTTCAGCCAGGGTGGCATGAAGCTGGTCAATGCCGGAGACCCCAGCACCTACAAGGTGCGGCGCGGCAAAGTGGGTGGTTATCGCGAGGACTTCGAGCCGGCACAGGTGGCCGAACTGGAAAGCCTGGTGCGGGATAATATATTGCCCGAGCTCGGCTACTGCTGCGAAACAGCGGAGAGCTGATCCTTGTCCCCGCGTACCTGGGTGATACTCAGCGACAAGCGCGGTGACAATGGCCAGGTTGACACCATTGTCGATGCGCTGGACTGGCCGGTAGAGCACAAATACGTGCATATGCGCCCCGAGTATGTGCTGGGCAAGCCCCGTTACCGGCCCTCGCTTGACCATCTCGACCTGGATCAGTCAGACGCCCTGCAGGCGCCCTGGCCGGACTTGATTATCACAGTCGGTCGGCGGCCATCCATGGTGGCGCTGTGGATTCGTGAGCAGTCCGCCGGACACACCAGGATTGTGCTGGTCGGTAAGCCCTCCGGTCATATGCTGGATTTTTCCCTGGTCATTGCCAGTGCCGAGAACCAGATGCCCCCCATGCACAACTTCCTGCCGACCACGCTGCCACTGATGCGTGTTGATCCGCAGCAGGTGCAGCAGGCAGCGCTTGACTGGCGTGAGCGATTCGCGAGCTACCCAAGGCCGCTTATCGCCCTGCTGATAGGTGGTGAGACCAACCCGTTTATCATGAACCGCAAGGTCGCTAATGACCTGGTCGCTGCCGCCAACCGGGTGGTGGATGAATTGGGCGGTACGCCCTATATCACGACCAGTCGGCGCACCACGCCCAGGGTGCTGGAGGTACTGCGCAGGGATTTGCCTGAGCAAGCGATCTATTTCGAATGGTCGGCAGATGCGCAGGACAACCCCTACCGGGCGCTGCTGGGTTCAGCGGATGGCTTCATTGTGACCGGCGACAGCGTGTCGATGATGGTAGAGGTTATTTACCTGCGCAAACCGCTGGCGATATTTCCGCTGCCGGGTGGCTGGCTGGGTGGAATCGACCAGTGGCGACGCTCCCTGGCGCATTACCTGTTTAACCCGCGCCAGCAATCGAGAAGAGACATTTGGCGTCATCGGCTGGCGCGCCTGGTCTACTACCTGGATATATTCAAGGTCTTGTGTGCCACACGCGATTTTCGCGCCTTCCACCGGCTGCTGGTCGATCAGGGCCTGGCGGTTTGGGCGGGTCAGCCCTTCCAGCCGCCACAAGGTGAGTTGCCGGATGATGTCGGGGCAGTGGTGGCGCGGATTAAGTCGCTGTTTCCCGGGCTGTAGCGCTAGCGCATACCCAGTACGTTTTTCATAAAGTGGGTGCCAAAGCGGCTGATGCGCTGGGTGGCGATGGCCAGCGGACTCTGGTCGAGGTAATTTACCTGGACCATGCGTCGTTCGCCGACAAAGCGGGTATGGCCATGCCATGAGTGGTTGGTGCGGCGGAACGCCAACAGAGTGCCCCCCAGCGGCTTGACCTGGGCAGTATAGTCCTCAATGTCAGTGGCAGAGCGCAGCATGCGCAACTGGCCGTCTTCGTGTTCCCAATGCTCATTGAAATACACCAATACCGTAATCACTTTACTCTTGTGATCGGTGTGGATGTTGCCGTCGGTGCGCTCACAAAATTTACGTACGGTAACCGTCGTGGGTAGCGTGGCCAACTCCATATCGAAGCGCTCGCCCAGGGTCCTGGCAAAGTCCTCGCCCTGCAGTTCATCCATGAGCTCGGCAAAGGCCGGGCCGTATTGCAGGTTATCCAGGGAATGATTGGCGGCACTGTCGATGGCCGGGTAATCGGCGTTGACCCGCGCCAGTTGCTGGGCACCCAGAAAGTCCGGCACCACCATGAAATCGAAGGGATCGGTGTTCAGCGGCGCGGCAGACAGTAGCTCGAGATTCATCAGTGACATGCGCGCATTTTAATTGGCGCTCGACCGCCCCGGCAAGCGCCTGCGGCGGCGAAGCTTGGTAATAGTGCGGCAAATCAAGATTTCGGGTATCATGCGCCGCCTTTCAAAGACAGCGCTGGAGAGCTCCTCACACATGGCCGACAAGGCACGTGTCGCACTGCGACACCTGATTATGCTGCTGTGTTTCTGGTTGCCCGCCGGCAGGCGCAAGCGACTGGAACGCTGGCTGCGTGGTCGAGAAGAGTTCAAGAAGCTACAGCGGTCCGACTGGGTATTGATGAGCTGGGGCAAGTCCGGGCGTACCTGGCTGCGGGTTATGCTTTCGCGCGCCTACCAGTTGCAGGGAGAGCTTGCCTCCAACGAGTTGCTGGACTTCGATAATTTTCGCCACAGCAATGCATCACTGCCAGCGGTATTCTTTACCCACAACAATTACCTGCGCAACTACACTGGCAACTGGGACTCCAAGACCCACTTTGCTGGTAAGCGCATCGTACTGTTGGTGCGGGATCCCCGCGATGTGGCGGTCTCCCAGTTTTTTCAGTGGCAGTTCCGGATGCGACCCAACAAGAAGTTTATTAACGACTATCCGCCGCATGGTGCCGATATTTCTACCTGGGATTTCGTAATCGATAAGGACGCCGGCGTGCCGCGCATCGTCGATTACTTTAACGGCTGGGCTCGCGCCATCCCCGAACTGGAAGATGTGTTGATTGTTCGTTACGAGGATATGCGCAAGGATCCGGGAGCCGTGTTGGCGCGCATCCTTGAGTTTACCGGCAACCCGGCATCGCAGCAGCAGGTCGCCGAGGCGGTGGAGTTTGCCGCCTACGACAATATGAAAAAGATGGAGCAGGACAAGTTTTTCAAGGGCAGTGGCGCTCGCGTTAAGCCGGGCGACAAGGACAATCCGCAGTCCTTTAAGGTGCGCAAGGCCAAGGTCGGTGGCTATCGTGATTACTTCACTGACGAGCAGTGCGAGCAACTTGAAAAGCTGGTGGCAGAGCTGGACCCGGTATTTGCTTACGACAATGGGAGTGAATCGACGTGAAGCTGACGGTGCAGAACGCCAGGCAAGCACTGCAGACAGCGCGCAAGAAGCTGTCTCGGCGAATCTTGCATTGGCGCATGCGAGGACACTCGGAAGCGGAGATTCTGCGGGAGGAGCGCAAGCTGCGCGGCGTCGAGCAGTATGACAAGCTGCAGCGAGCCGACGTTGTGGTAGTGTCCTTTGGCAAGAGCGGCCGCACCTGGCTGCGAGTGATGATCTCCCACTTATTCAGGGTCATGTACAAGCTGCCGGAGAATGCCATCCTGGGTTTCGATAACTTTCACAACCTGGAACGGCGCGTACCCAGGATCTTTTTTACTCACGACAACTACATCAAGGACTTCACGGGCGATTTTGAGACCAAGCAGCCCTTTTATCACAAGCGAGTGATTCTTTTGGCGCGCGACCCGCGCGATGTGGCCGTGTCGCAGTTTTTCCAGTGGAAGTTTCGCATCAAGCCGACCAAGGTGGCGATTAACAATTATCCGCCGCGCGGCTCTGACATCAGCCTGTTTGATTTTGTGACAGGGGATAACGGCGGCAGCATGCAGGCGGTGACGGATTATCTCAACCTGTGGGCGAAGGAGGCGGACAAGCTGGATAACTTCCTGCTGGTTCGCTACGAAGACCTGCGTGCCCAGCCGCATGAGCAGTTGCGCAAAATGCTGGATTTCATGCAGGTCGACGCCAATCAAGAGCAAGTTAATGCGGCGGTTGATTACTCTTCATATGAGAATATGAAGAAGATGGAGAGCAAGCAGCAGTTTCGCCTGGCCGGTGGCCGCATGATGCCGCGTGACAAGGACAATCCCAACAGCTACAAAGTGCGCCGCGCGAAGGTCGGCGGCTACCGGGATTACTTTGATGACAGCGAGGTGGCACAAATCGACCAGCAATTGCAGGACTCACTGGCTTCCCTGTTCGATTACCAGTAAACAGGCAGCCTCGGCGCGTTTAGACGCTACACTTACTATTTGGCAGGAGTTTTTCCATGTTAGTCAGGATTTTCAAGTTGATCACGATGGTGGCACTTTTTGCAGCCGCCTCCCAGCTGCAGGCTCAGGTGGTGCAGGAGAGCATGACGCGGGTCACCGAGCGCGACGGTATTGTCGAGGTGTGTGGCGAGGGTAATGGTCTTGCCGCCTGTCGCGACCGTAACGGTCAAACCTATGCAGAAGAAATTGCCGGGCCGGATGTTCAGGCCGAGAGCAGTGGTGAGCTTGCCAACCAGGCGGCCCGAATTCGCAATGAGTCTCCCGAAGAACTGGAGAAGACTATTACCGAGATGGAACAGGGCAGTCAGCCCTACTAATCCAGCGGTTTAGCGGTTCTGCCTGATCGTTGTCAGTATGCCGGCCCCGGAAAAACGCAGCTCGTAGGTTCTGCCGCTTATCTCATAGATATAGGTGTAGCTCATGATCTGGGTGGGCTGACCGCATTTCTTGATGACTTCGTACATGGTGGGGCCGTGCAGTCCGCCATCCTCAATCAGGTGAGAGCCGCAGCGCATGGAGGCGGCCAGGCTGGGAGTTGGCTGTAGTAGCAGTGCCAGCCCCACAAGTGTGCTGCCAATCAGTGATAATTTCATTATTTCCGCCCTCCCGGTAACTGATAAGAGAGACTGGGCAAGAGCAGGATTCCGTTCTTGACCGCTATATTCTCAATACTGCCGGTGCCGGCAATAATGTGCCGTAGCGGCGAGCGCACAATGAGGCGGCTGCCTCCGCTAATACCCTCGAAGCGTCCGCTGCCGCCGGTCAGTGTGAACTTGCCCTTGCAGGCTCCGATTTCACCGGTGCACTGGTAATCGGCGAACACGGTGTCGGTGGATGATTCAGTGATCATGCAATTACCGTGGCCCCTGATTTTGGCATCGTCGCGATGCATTATCAGTTTCACAGTGCATTCCATGAAAGCTTCATCGAGCTTGCCCGTCGAGCTTTCGATGTACATCACGCCATCCATGCTACCCAGGAATTCCTGCTCACTCACGCTGACCTGGAAAACCTGGCCGTGACCATTCCAGGATACAGCGGCCTTTGCTGATTCGGCCTGTACGCTCTGGGCCAGCAGGGCGGATGCGCATATCAGTAAGGCTAAGCACGCGTTTTGCTTCTTCATAGCAATTGCTCTCGACTCTGTTTTTACTGAGTATAGTCCAGCTTTTTACCTGCCGAACCTGTCATTGGCTTGGTAATTAATACCATTGCAAAGCCGGTATTTTCAGCTCACTGTGCCAGCATAAACGCATTTTTGAACTGGGGGAAATGCTATGTTGATGCTACGCGGTAAGCCACGCGGTAAGCTAAGCGGAAAACCACGCGGTAAGCCACGCGCCGAGATGGGCGCTATGTTGCGCAGCAGTCTGGCGGCGCTGGTCTGTCTGCTGGGCTTCACAGTCCTGTCTGGCTGCACGGCCATAGCGGTTACCAGTGCCGTGGTAGGCACCGCGGCTGCAGTGGCTATAGAGGTCGTCGAAGTGCCCTTCGAAGTCGCCGGGGCCGTCTACGATGCCAGTACGGACGATGACGAAGATGAGGACGAAGCCGCGGAAGACTAGCCTTGCAGTGTCTCGCGATTTTGTCCGAGAAAATCGATATTGAAATCCGTGCCACCCTCGCACACAAGGTCTACCAGGATTTCCGCCAGTACTGGTGCGAATTTGAAGCCATGGCCTGAGAGGCCGGCGGCGAATGCCACGCGGCTGCTGTCGGCGACCCGATCAACAATGAAATTTGCGTCAGTCGTCATTGTGTAAAAACAACTTTGATGCGCCAGTGCTTGCGCGTCCACACCGGGCAGGTGTTCGCTAACGAAATCCTGTACCCGGGCGCTGTCCTCGGCATCAGGCTCGCGACTCGCTTGCAGCGGGTCAGAAAGTGCTTCACCACCGCTGTGTTCGCCCAGTTTCAGGCGACCATCCATTGCCGGGAAGCCATAAAATTGTCCCTGCTCCAGTTCCAGGAAAAAGCCACTGCGATAGCGCTTGTCTGCGCAGGGGTACCAGTGCACATGCTTGCGAGTGACGGTAAGCGGCAATTGCAAATCACTCAATAGCTGCGGGTTCCAGGCGCCGGCGGTAATGATCAGGCGCTCGGCCGTGTAGTGGCCCAGCTCGGTACTGACCAGGGTGCCGTTCCCGGTTTCCGCCCAGCTGTTGACGGCTTCATCCCAGCGATGCTCGGCGCCGGCGGCAATGGCCCGCTCCAGATGGCTTGTCACACAGCGCTCTACCGGTAGCCAGCCGGCATCGGGTTCAAAGACTGCCTGGTGCCCCGGAGGCAGTTGATACTGGCTGTAGTCCTGCGGCTTCAGTTCTTGCAGCGCTAGTTGATACTGTTCCGCGGAGGCTCTTACTGCACTGAGCACCTCGCCATCGGGCGGTCCTGCGTAAAACACGCCACTGCGGTGCAGCAGGCTGCTGTCCAGTTGATCCCAGAGCTGGTAGCTGCGTCGCAGCAGGGGTACGTAATCAGGGTGTTCAAAATAGGACATGCGAATCATGCGTGATTCGCCGTGGGAACTGCCGCGGTCATGAGCCGGTGGGAAGCGATCCAGCCCCAGCACCTTCAGGCCGCGTCTGGCGGCCTCGCACATGCAGGCGCTACCGACACCGCCGGTACCCAGCACGATTAGGTCGTAGTGGGTCATTGCACCGGCCGCGCTAGGCGCCTACCAGCTCGAATGCGTCCTTGCGTAGATGCCCCTGTTCTATCTCCTCGCGCAACATCGACTCGCTTATATGGCCTTGTTCCAGGCACTCCCTGACCAGGTCAAAAAAGAATTTCTCCTGGGCCGGGTCTGGGTGGGCGGCGTAGGTGCCGGCAAACTTGTAGTCTCCGAACAGTGCCCGGCGCGCCCGTCGCAGCCAGTGGCGAGGAGGGAATAGTTGAAATGTATCTGCTGGTCTATAGTCGATTTTTAAGCCGGTCTTCCAGGGTTGGGTTTTACGTTTGGTATTGTGCAGCAGCCTGGTCTCATCCGTCAGCTGGTCGAAATCATTCCACTGTGTTTCGAGCAGGCCTATCGTGCCTGGCTCCTCCAGTTTCAGGGACACCCAGTCCATGTAATCCCGGCGCACGTCCGGCTCGAACATTTCTGAAAAATCGTTCTCAAAGCGCCAGTGCTTGAGTTTGGCGCAGTCGAGCAGCATAACGCTGGAGGCGAAAGCGCCCTTGCGCCCCTTGCGCCCAGATTTGGGCCGGCACATGATGGCGGCGCCCTGCATGTCCCTGCTCAGCAGTTCCCAGATGTCGCCGATGGCGAAAATATCCGGATCCATGACCACCGCGCGCCCCTCATAGTTCATCAACCCCGGCGGGGCGAAGCGCAGTGGTGTGAAGGACTGCAAATCCTGGTTGACCCAGGGACGCATCTCGCCATCCCGGCGGTAGCGCTTGCCCTCGTGCTCCAGCATGCAGGGATAGTCCTTGACCTCGATAAACCTGACATCAAATTCTGAGGCGTGACTGGAATTTCGCTGCAGTGAGAAGCGGCTTACCAGCGCGCCCAGCATTTGCTTGTGGTTGGTGTGTATGAATACGGTGGGTTTCAAACTGTTTGGTCTCGGCTGTTGGTGTGGGATAGTCTACCGCCATGAATGCAATCGAGCCACAGGTCTGGTGTCTGCTGGGGCGCAAAGCCGGCGATAACACCCAGGTGAAAGCCCTGGCCGAGGCGCTGGGCTGCGGCTACCAGGAAAAGCATATCCGGGCCCGGCCCTGGGAGTTGTTGACTCACCTGGCCCTGCCTCCCGGCCTGGCCGGTATAGATCGTGAGCAATCCAGCCCGCTGCAGCCGCCCTGGCCCGACCTGGTCATAAGCGCCGGTCGACGCAATGAGCCGGTGGCGCGCTGGATACAGGCGCAGTCAGGCGGCAGTACCCGGCTGGTTCATATTGGTCGTCCCTGGGCGCCGTTGGAAAGCTACCAGCTTATTGTCACCACTCCCCAGTATTTCTTGCCCGATTCACCCCACATTCGGCATAACACTTTGCCGCTGCACAATGTGTCGTCGGCGAGCTTGTCGCGTGCCGCAGATAGCTGGCGGAGGCGACTGGGACACCTGCCGCGCCCCTGGATCGCAGTGCTGGTTGGCGGTGATAGCGGTCGCTTTGTGTTTACCGACGACAAGGGCGTGGCCCTGGGCCGTATGGCTAGTGCGTTGGCGGAAAAGGCCGGAGGCTCCCTGCTGATCAGTGATAGCCCACGCACACCGGCGGGGGTTTCGGTGGCGCTATCGCAGCAGCTAAAGGTGCCGCAGCTAAGCTATCGTTGTGCTGAGGGTGGCGATAATCCCTACCTGGCATTCCTGGCCCTCGCCGATGCCTTCGTAGTGACCGGGGAGTCCATGTCCATGCTGGGTGAGGCAGCTGCCGTGAGCCGGCCCCTGTACATATTCGATACCGGTGATGGCGCGGCGCACTGGTGGCAACTGGGCCACAATTACCGTTATAAACCCATTAGTCATCACCTGGCGATGGCGCTCGCTCCGCAGCGCATGCGTCGCGATGTAGGCCGCATGCAGGCCGCACTGGTCAACAGCGGCGCAGCTCGTTGGCTGGATGAGGACAGTGAACTGGCGGGTGATTTTGAGCCGGGCCAGTTTCCCGCGGCCGACGAGAACCTGGCGCAACGTGAACTGGAAGAAACTGCCGCGGCTGTCAGGCGGCTGCTGAAATAGCGCTCAATGGGTGCAGTGGCGCCGGCGGCAAATCCGGGCTGCGCTCCAGCACCTCGAAGGCATCGTGGCGTACGTGGTTCTGCGCCATTTCATTGCGCAGAAAGTCTTCGCTGATTTTGCCCTCGTTTATGCATTCCTTGAGCAGGCCAAAGAAGAAATTCTCCTGGTTCTGATCCGGATGCTGCTTGTAATTGCCCAGGAAGGCATATTCCCCGAACAATTTGCGCCGTGCCCGCATGACCCAGGCCACGGGCGGGAACAATCTGAATCGCTCGGCCGGTCGCCAGTCAGTGGGCAGCCCCGTTTTCCAGGGCTGGGTTTTGCGGCGGGTGGTATGCAACATCTTCGTATCGAGCGTGAATTTGTCGAAGTCATTCCATTCGGCTTCAAAGAAGTCGATTGAATTGCGATCCTCTTCCTTCAGGCACACCCAGGGCTGGTAGTCCTGGGTGAAATCAAACATCGCTTCGAACTTGGCCTGTGCATTCCAGTGCGTCAGTTGGGCGCAATCCAGCAGCATGACGCTGCTGGCCATACAGCGATCTACCAGGCCCTTGGGCCCGGAGCGCATGCGACACATGATGGCCTTGCCCTGCATATCCCGCGACAGCAACTCCCAGATATCGGCAGCGGCAAAAATATCCGGGTCGATGACCACAGCCCGACCCTCGTAGCCCATCAGTCCCGGCGGCATAAAGCGTGTCGGCGTAAAGGATTGCAGGTCGTCGTTTAACCAGGTGCGCTTGACGCCGTCGCGCAGGTATTCCTGGCCCTCGTGCGCGGCAAAGAATGGATAGTCACGGCTGTCCATAATCTGGACGTCAAACTTGTCATTGTTTTGCGAATAGCGCCGCAGCGCGTGTTCGGCAACGATAGCGCCGGTGATTTGCTTGTGATTGGTCTGGATAAATACGCAGGCTTTCATGCTATGCCAGGGTGGGCCGGAGACGGGTGGCAACTATAAATCAAAGCGGGGGCCATTTCTATTAATGCAGACCGCTATTCAACGTGAATAGTAATTAATCGAGCGACCGGTCAGGGCTGTATATAAAACCCCAAAAGCCTTTGCCATACGGTACAGGCCGTGCATAAACAGGCCTCTGGAAAATATGGAAAAAGGCAATAAAACCAATGAGATACAAAATTTCGAAAGCGCGGTCCCGAGCAGTTTCAAGACCCGTGACGGATTGCCGTGGGAGCGCGCCATGCTCACCTGGGAGCAGCCATTCTTGAATCCCCGCTTGAGCAGGCCGCCTGCGGTATAGCGCTCTGGCTCGTGATTGCGGTGAATAACGGACATGTCGGCCGAGGCCAGGTGCGCGCCGAGATTATGGGCGCGAATAAAGAAGTCCTTGTCCTCGCCACCGCTGAAGCGGAAGGTGTGGGAGAACACCGGACCGGTGGTGGCAACGCGCTCGAGAATGTCGCGTCCCACCAGGGCATTACAGGTCGAGGCGCAGCCTGGGAGGCCATAGCGCCCGCCCTTGTTTTGATGTTTGGCTTTCACCGGGGAGCGAAAAATGCCCGACTCCCTGGCCCACTGGGGCATATAGTTGTCCAACACCCAGGTGCCGAACACCAGGTCGGCGTTGGTTACCGCCTGCCGGTCCAGCAATTGTATCAACCAGTCAGATTGTGGCTGGTCATCGTCGTCAATAAAGGCGACAAAATCGGCGCCCCGGTCCAGCGCTACCGTCACGGCGTGATTGCGCGCATGGGTGATCCCGGATTGAGGCTCGGCGGTGTAGTGAATGGCGATAGGCAGTCGTGGTGCCGCCCGTTCGCAGATAGCCCGGGTTTCAGCGTTGGGGTTATTGTCGATAACAATCAGCTCGACCGACTGCGGGTTATAGCCACTCAGGTCAATATCCTGCAGCGCCACCAACAGGCGCATCAATCCCTGGGAGCGGCTGTGCGTGCAAACGCAGATAGAGACCCGCAGGTCAACGGTGGTGCTAACAGTCATAGTGCTTGCTTACTTGAATATACCGCGGCGATACAGATTCCAGGAAAAGCCCCACAGGTGCAGCAGGGGTCGGCGTCGTACTTTATCGGGGATGACAATCTCCTGCCCCGAATGACGCTCCAGTTTCCACGCGATATAGTCCAATCCCCCTTCAAATGTAAACAGCGCCTTGATCAACCTCAGAATCGAAAGCGACTTGCCCTGCAGGCGCCGCAGGCGCCAGCTGAATCGTGACATCCGGCGTTGCTGCTCAGAGATGTCGCTCTGGTAACGCGGTCCGTCGGCGGCATCATACACTGCAAAGGGGAAGGCAAGCGAATCAGCATGGTAGCGGGTGACCGACTCAAAGAAATCTGCCGCAAAGCTGATCAGTTGTGTGGGTCTGTCCTTGCGCTCTGAACGCAATTCGGTGGTGTAGCTCAGTGCCAGCGCCTGTGCCCAGAGCTCGGTCAGGGATCCGCTCGGCGGCAGGGACGGCAGACAGCGATGCAGCAGCGTATATGAGGCTTGCAACAGGCAGTCCTCTACATTTTCAGTTATTTGCGGGCTGCGGCTGTACAGAATGCGGCTCGGTTGGGCAAAGCGGCCCCAGATGTACGACTGGAACCAGCCGCGTGTGCAGCCGCGCCGAAAGTCCTGCAGCGATATCAGCGTCGCTTTGCAGCGCAGCGTGCGATCATCAACCTGCGCTTCGGCATAGAATACATTGGGTGGGAGTAGCCAGTTGCCGGCAGCAGCGGCGAAGCTGCTGTAGGCGCTGCGGTAGTCATCACAGAGCAGATACAGATCCAACAGGCCGTCATACATATTGCCATTGCGCAGGCAGGAGCCATATACCAGGACGGCTGCGATGGCATCGTTGTGCCGCTCGCGCAGGGACTGGACCACTGCGGCCAGTGCCGGGTCATCTGTTAGCGACGGGCCGCTAACCTTGGGATAATCGCTCACAGACTCAGGAACTCCAGCGTCGGTGTCAGGCTGATGTCCAACCCGGAATCACTGACGATGATTTCGCCGTCCAGGTTGACTCTGCCCTGCAGTGCCAGGTGCAGATTTCTCGCATTATAGCTGTAGTAGCCCGAGCCGGGAACCGCGTTGCGATTCGGTTTGCCGCGTGCGATGGAGAGGAAGGTGCTGGCGAAGCGTGTACAACCCTGTTCCATCAGTGTCACACGCAGTTCGCCATCGCCCTCACCCCAGAACGGGCGCATGCCGAAGGCGAGTCGTTGTAGCGTGCTGACCGCCAGGATCAGGGTGTCATGACGCTGGCTGGGCGCACCGTCCAGTGCCAGGTCCATGGCAACATGTTGCATGAATTCCGGATCTGATCTCAATATGCCCCAGACTGTGCGCAGCACGCTCAGCACGAGACCGAAGTCGTCGCGCAGTCCGCGCGAGTGTATTTCACGATGAGCATAATCGGTGCCCTGCAGCACCGCTCCCGCGCCGAGAAACATTCCGTAGTATTCGCTGCCGCTGTCGGGAGAGCTCACCTTGAGCAGCGCACGCCGCTTGAGCTTGTAGTCGCTGTTGCGATCACCCTCGCACCAGTCACAAAAACGGTCGACTGCCCTGGCTAAGGAGCCGCTGATGCCGATATCCCCGGCATTCATATTGGCTGTACCACCGGGCAGTATTGCGATGACCGGTGTGCTCGAAAACAGCTGCGATTCAAACAGTTGCCCTAAAATAGCCGAGGCCGTGCCATCGCCACCATTGATCGCGAGCACGCTGACGCCGGCATCGCTCATGGCGCCCAACGCGGCCGGAATGTCGTCAATACTGTCGGTGCAGTGGTGGACAATAGCCGGGCTGCTCTCCAGGCGTTGGCGTATCTTTTCAAACTGGTCGCGATTATGGCCGCTGCCAGGGTTGCTGATGACGCCGACCGGGCCGGACAGGTCGCGGCTCATGAAGGTGATACCCGGGGTGACATGGCGCGCAACTTGATCTCCACTGCTCCCAGTAGCGGTGCTTCCCCGCGCAGGAACAGGGGCAGGCCAGTGTCGCTGTCATAGCCAATGATAATCCTGCCACTTAAGCCGAACATGCTGAAATCTGCCTTGTCCTGCAGTTCTCCCAGTGCCTGTGCCTGTAATTCGATGAGCATAACGCGACGTTCGGAGGCGGCGGCTGGCCTGGCGTCGCCAATGCGGTAATTCGCTGCCAGCGTTTCGCTTCCGGCTGGCCGGCGCGTTACCCGGTAGAAGTTCAGGTCAGTCTGGATGATGAAATCCCCACCGGTGTAGGCCTGCCAGCTCGGGCTTGCCAGTAGCAGTAGCAGCTGGCTGTCGGTAATAGCGTGTTCGCCGGAAGGATAGCTGAGCTGGCGGCGGCTGCTTACGGGCCAGTCGGCGGGCTTGCCAGCGTTTTCTCCGCTGTCGTCAGCGGGATTGCGACGCTCACGGAGGATATATTGCTCCTCGTATTGCCAGTGTTTTTGCCGCTGCTGCTTACCCTGGCTGAAGCGGGTGCGTGAGTGTAGCGCGCCACTGGCCGGGTCGAAGCGCAGCGTGAGCACTTCGCGGCTGCTGCCGGCCCTGGAGGAGATTTTCAGACACCACAGGCCCGCCACTTGTGGCGCTTCACAATTGTCCAGCTGCAGCTGCGAGCTGGCGGTTAGCCAGACAGATTCCTGCTCAAGCTGGAGGCTCTCCCAGGCCGGTAGGCTCGGCACTGCCGGCGCTATCTGGGCCTGAGCGGGGCCGGTTCCGGCCAACAGGCAGCTCAGGACGCTAATGCGGGTGACAAGCCGGGTGAGCAGCTGGCGCATGTCAGTTACGCCGTCCGGTTACGTAACGCAGCATTCCCTGCTCGTCACGGTGAGGATAAATTGCGGCGATCAATGCGAATGGAAGCCACAGGTACAGCCACATTTCCTTGGGGTGTACCAGCAGGCGATCAAAGTCCATAAAAATAGCAGTCATACCCAGTAAGAGTAGCGCGAGGTAAAGTCGTTCCCCGCGCTCTACAAACAATCGGCTTGACCACAGCAGCGCGACCGTCAGCATGCCGAGTAATAAGGCCAGGCCGGCCAGGCCGCCGTCACGGAGAGTGGCCAGGTAGCTATTGTGTGCGTGGTTGAATATTCGGCCATAAGCTTCCACGTGGGGATCGACCAGATAGCCGCGACCGATCAGCCAATGACCGTGCATATCGGACAGTAGCTGTTGCCAGATGCCTGGGCGAAAGGACAGGGCCTCCACCCGATGCCACCAATCGTCCGGGTTGGTCGCCACCAGTGCCCAGCTCGCCAATATCGCGAGCAGTGCCAGCCCCAGTGCCCGCCAGCCCAGCATTACCAGCAGGCCTGCACAGACACCGGCCAGTGCAGTGCGTGACTGGGTCAGTAGTACCAGGCTGGCCAGCACGATGGCGAGTAACAGGTACAGCAGGCGGCTGTCGCGATCCCGTGCACAGCTAAAGTAGTGAGTGCACAAGACCAGGAAGGCCCCGTAGGCCACACCCGACTTGTTCTGGTGGTGCATCACCCCCAGAGGCTCCATTCGTGAGCTGGGGAAAGGATTGTCGACATACCAGGCGATGATGGAGGCGAAGGCTGCGGCGGCCGCCAGCCATACCGAGCGCCGGGCGAGCAGGTCCAGTTGCAGCGGGTACTGAACCCAGAGATAGCCAGTGATTGCGACAAATGAGATAACCGCCAATCCGTCCCAGACCGCAGCGATCGCTGTCAGCCGGAGGAAATTCTCGCTCCAGCTGAGGCTCAGCAGCATATAGCTGGCATAGGCGAGGAACAGCAGGAACAGGGTGTTGGTGCGATAAAAGCGAATTAATTCGCGCCACAGCGCCAGTGTTGCCGGTAACACCAGCAGGTAGTAGGCCTTGCGATGTCCGGAAGCCATCGGCAATAAAAAGTAGCCGGCCATGAAGATGGCGTAGAGGTACACCATGCCCCGGTCGAGCAGGAATCTGCGAAAGCGCCCGATTTCCATTCAGATCAATGACTTGCCGTTGGCGAAAGGCGGCAAAAATACCACATAATCTTGTGAATGACCGCATCATCCTATAATCTGCCGGTTTTTTGACCCGCCCTGCTCTGGGGATACTACATGCATGCTGTTATAAAGCGACTGATTAAGTGGCTGGTTCGCGCGTCCGCCAAATTTCTGCCGGAACACCAGACTCACCAACTTGAACGCTGGCGTCGCGGTCGCGAGGAGTTCTGGAAATACAACCACTGCCAGTACATCTTTGCCTCCTATGGCAAGAGTGGTCGTACCTGGGTGCGGGTAATGATCTCCCGTTATTACCAGTTGGTGTACCAGCTACCGGACAACATTCTGATGGGCTTCGACAACTACACGCGGCTCAATGATGAGATTCCCAAGATATTCTTCACCCACGACAATTACCTGCGTCAGTTCACCGGCAATGTCGATAGCAAGCAGGATTTTTATCACAAGAAGACCGTGCTGTTGGTGCGTAAGCCCCAGGATGTTGCCGTGTCGCAGTTTTTCCAGTGGAAGTACCGGATGCGGCCCGACAAGAAGGCTATGAATAACTACCCGGAGCACGACGCCGATATTTCCGTGTATGACTTCGTAAAGCATGAGGGCCAGGGGCTGGCTCATATCATCGAGTTTATGAATAACTGGGCTACCGAGCTGGATAAAATCGATCAGTTACTGGTGGTGCGCTACGAAGATCTGCGCACCAGGCCGGAACAGGAGATGGCGCGTGTGGTCGAGTTTTTGGGTTTGGAGGCCAGGGAGGACTACCTGCAGGACATGGCGGAATTCGCCTCGGTAGACAACCTCCGCAAGAAGGAACAGGAGAATTACTTCTGGCGCAGTGGCAGTCGGGTGCAGGCCAAAAACGTCAACGACCCCAACACCTTCAAAGTGCGCAAAGCCAAGGTCGGTGGCTATCGCGACTATTTTGACGATGATCAAGTCGCGGAGTTGGATGCCATGGTAGATTCTGGGCTGTTGCCGGTATTCGGGTACACCAGCGCCGAGGAGAGCGCCGCCGCTGGTCAGACAAGCGAGGCCTGAACATGGAAAACTGTGTGTTCATTCACACCAATGAGCGTCAATGGTTGGGGGCGCTGGTGTCGGAGTATTCCCTGCGCCGCAATTCCCGCCACAGCGACCAATTTGATGTGCGCTTCATCCATACCCGTGATTACGCCTACTTGCGGGACAAGGAAGGGCAGAGCTTCCTGCGAGGAGGCACCACCAGGGTCTGGCATATGAACGACCTGCAGTCCTTCACCCCCTTGCGTTTTATGCCACCCCGACTCATGGGCGGCCAGGGGCGCGCGGTGGTCATCGACCCCGATGTTTTTGCGGTGGGCGACATTTACGAATTACTGAGCCGCGATATGGGTGGCAAGGCCGTGCTGGGTCGGCACCGATCAGGCAAGGCGGGCAAGGCCTACCAGGTGGCAAGCAGCGTGATGTTGCTGGATTGTGCCCGGCTGCAGCACTGGGATGCGGAAAAAGCCTTTGACGAGCTGTTCCGCTTCGAGAAGGACTACAAGGAGTGGATGGTGCTGGCTTATGAGGATCCAGCCACGGTTGGTTACCTGGAGGAGTGCTGGAATGACTTCGACCACCTCGATGCCAATACGCGCCTGTTGCATAACACCAAGCGCCGCACCCAGCCCTGGAAAACCGGTTTGCCGGTAGATTACACACCGGCCGATAAATTCAAGGACAAGCCGGTACTGGCTTCCCTGAACCGGTTGCGAGCGCGGGTGTTTGGCGAGTATGGATTGCTGGGCCATTATCATCAGCACCCGGACAAGAACCAGGAGCATCTGTTTTTCGGTCTGCTCAAGGAGTGCCTGGACTGTGGTCATGTCAGTGAGCAGTTGGTGCGAGACGAAATCAGCAAGAACCATGTTCGACCCGATGCGTTTGACGTGCTGGAGCAAACGCCGCCGCTGGAGTCACAGGCCGCATGAAATATATCGATATCGAGAAGCTTCGCAGCCTCAGCCTTGAGGACTTCCTGGCGATCAAACCCTACCCCTACTACAACAGCCAGGGCGTGCTGACGGAAACAGGTTTTCAGGACTTGCTTCATAACATGCCACCACTGGAGTCCTTTGACGATATTTTTGGTAAGGAGCGCCGGGCGGGGCAGGCACCACATGACCGCTATTCGCTGGAGTACAAGCCGGATACGGAAGTGCCCTTGCCCTGGAAGGAGTTCATTGGGGAGCTCTGCAGCGATGCCTATCGCAATGAAATTACGCGGCTGCTGGGCGCGAAAAAAATCGAGTTCCGCTTCCACTGGCACTACACTCCCAGTGGCTGCGATGTGTCGCCGCACTGCGATGCGCGCCGGGAGCATGGTTCCCACTTGTTCTATTTCAATTCCGAGGAAGACTGGGATCCCGACTGGGGTGGTTCCACCCTGGTGCTGGATGACGGCGGTCGCCTCAGCTACGATTCAGCGCCGGCCCTGGAAGAGTTCGATGAGGTCCACGAAGTCCAGTCCATCGGCAACTACTCGGCCCTGATGCTACGTACCGACCACGCCTGGCACGCGGTGCGACCGATAAACTGCCCCGAGGACAGACTGCGACGCATTTTCATTATTGTCGTAAACCCCGACTCGCTGTTCTGGAAGGTGCGTGACCGCATCGTCGGCAAGCAAATTCAGCGCTTCTAAACCCATGCACGCCCTGGCGCCGGACGAGGTGCATTTGTGGCTGTGCCCGCTTACAGACTTTCCCCAGCCCCGGCAACTGGATGTGCTGCGCGAGCTGCTGCAGCCCGAGGAATGGCAGCGCTGCCAGCGCTTGTCGGGTCGACAGCGAGACCAGGCCGTCGTGGTGCGAGCCCTTTTGCGCACGGTATTGTCCAGCTACGCTGTTGAATCACCCCGGGACTGGCGCTTCGGCCGGGGCCGTCATGGCAAGCCGTTCCTGCACTCACCCTCACGTTCCCTGTCTTTTAATTTGAGTCATTCCGGTGACTGGATAGCCTGCACCGTTGCGGCGGGGAGCGCGGTCGGTGTTGACGTGCAGTATTGCGATGAGGCTCGTAATTTCCTGCGCCTGGCCCGGCGTTACTTCCGTGCCGAAGAGCTGCAGGCGCTGGAAGCTCTCGAACAGGCCGGGCAGGCTGGTCGCTTCTATGATCTGTGGACTCTCAAGGAGGCCTGGACCAAGGCGCGCGGCGATGCCCTGCCCACGGCGCTGGGTGCGGTGGGCTTCGACCTGGCGCCGGCGGGGCATATTGCTGTCAGCGTGGCCGCCGACCCTCTGCCCTCTGTATCCTGGTTACTGGACCTGGCACCTGATTATCGGCTGGCATTATGCGCCGAACAGCAGGCCGGCGCGGCGCCGCGCCTGAGTTGTTTCAGGGTGGACCCGGGCCAGCCGGGGGTGCCGCTGCAACTGGCGGTTAAGGCTTGCTCCGGACCTCTGTCCGTGGCGCCTTCCGGCGAGCCCTAAGGTGGTGAATTATTAAGAAAAATTGCTTGAAATGCCCTGGGTCGCTATGTAGAATTCGCGCTCTCGAAATTGGAGCCCTATTAGAGGCGATTTAAGATGAAGACGTTCAGCGCAAAAGCGGAAGAAGTACAGCGCGACTGGTTTATTGTCGATGCAGAGGAGAAGACCCTGGGTCGGCTGGCCAGCGAGATCGCGCACCGGTTGCGTGGCAAGCACAAGGCGGAATATACGCCTCACGTCGATACTGGCGACTATATTGTGGTGATTAACGCCGAGAAGGTGAAGGTTACTGGCGCCAAGACCACCGACAAGATTTATCACAGCCACACCGGCTACCCGGGTGGTCTCAAGAGTATCTCTTTCGAAAAGCTGATTGAGAAAGCTCCTGAGCGCGTTCTGCAAAGTGCGGTCAAAGGCATGCTGCCTCGCAACCCGCTGGGCCGAGCCATGTTTAAAAAATTGAAAGTGTATGCTGGAACCGAGCACCCTCATACGGCGCAACAACCCCAGCCCCTTAACATCTAACGGAAGCTACTATGTCAGCAAGTATGTCAGCAACCCAATACTATGGCACCGGCCGCCGCAAGACCTCTACGGCACGTGTGTTCCTGAAAAATGGTGACGGCAACATCACCGTTAACAGCAAGCCACTGGATGAGTACTTCGGTCGCGAAGTGGCGCGTATGATTGTACGCCAGCCGCTGGACCTGACCGAAACCAACGGCAAGTTTGACATCAATGTGACGGTAGCCGGCGGCGGCAGCTTCGGCCAGGCCGGTGCAATTCGCCACGGTATTACCCGTGCTCTGCTTGAGTACGACGAGTCATTGCGTGGCACTCTGCGTGGTGCCGGTTACGTGACGCGCGACGCTCGAGCTGTTGAGCGTAAGAAAGTGGGTCTGCGCAAGGCGCGTAAGCGTCCTCAGTTCTCCAAGCGATAAGCGCTTACCCTGTTTTTCCAAACGCCCGGCTCGTCACTACCAGCCGGGCGTTTTTATGCTCAGGAAAGGTATACGCAGCAGCTGGCAGTTCTCGCTCGATGGCCATGCATTTTTGGCTCCCAGGCAGTTTTGAATGTGCTTGATCTGCCCCAGTTTTCGTGGGCTTTTCCTTGTCACAGCAGGGCAAAATCATTACCATTTGCAGCGTTCCAAAAGTCCCCTCGAGGCTGTATCGACAAGATCGTCAAGAATAGCGACGAGACCTCGCAGGTACCGGCAAGTCCGGGCTTCGAAACCAGATTTGGGAGATCAACATGAGCAGTGACGGTGTCAACACCGGCCGGCGTCGTTTCCTGACCGCGGCCACCAGTGCGGTGGGAGTGGCAGGTGCGGTAGGTATTGCGGTGCCTTTTGTCGGATCCTGGAACCCCAGCGCGAAGGCCAAGGCGGCAGGTGCGCCGGTCAAGGCGGATATCAGCAAGATTGAGCCGGGCCAGATGACTATCTTCGAATGGCGTGGTCAGCCGGTATACGTGCTGCACCGCACTGAGGAACAGTTGGCTACGCTGCCCGAACTGGATAGCATCCTCAAGGATCCGCACTCCGAGATCTCGGAGCAACCGGCCTACGTTGATAAGGAAAACCGTGCCATTCGTCCTGAAATCATGGTTTTCGTGGGCCTGTGTACCCACCTGGGTTGTGCGCCGAAGTTCAGGCCTGAAGTGGGCGCGGCCGATCTTGGTGGTGATGACTGGCTGGGTGGCTTCTTCTGCGTCTGTCACGGCTCCAAGTTTGACCTGGCGGGCCGTGTTTATGCAGGTGTGCCGGCCTCGGCCAACCTGATCGTTCCGCCTTATCGCTTTGAGAGCGAAGATGTCATTGAAATTGGTGTCGACGAGGAGGCTGCCTGATGAATAACGCACTCATAGGCCTGCGCGACTGGATTGATGCACGGCTACCTATCATGCGCGCCTGGAATACCCACATGGGTGAGTACTACGCGCCCAAGAACTTCAATGTCTGGTATTACTTCGGCGTATTTTCGCTGTTGGTACTGGTCAACCAGTTACTGACCGGTATCTGGCTTACCATGAATTACACGCCCAGCCAGGAAGAGGCCTTCGCCTCGGTTGAATACATCATGCGTGATGTCGACTATGGCTGGATTCTGCGTTACATGCACAGCACCGGTGCCTCGGCCTTCTTTGTTGTGGTGTACCTGCATATGTTCCGGGCCCTGCTCTACGGCTCTTACCAGAAGCCGCGGGAACTGATCTGGCTGTTCGGCATGCTGATATTTGTGGTGTTGATGGCGGAGGCCTTCGTCGGCTACGTCTTGCCCTGGGGGCAGATGTCCTACTGGGGTGCCCAGGTCATTATCTCCCTGTTTGGTGCCATCCCGGTGGTGGGTGAAGATCTCGTCACCTGGATTCGCGGAGACTACCTGCTGTCAGGTATCACCCTGAACCGCTTCTTCGCCTTGCACGTGGTGGCCTTGCCCATTGTGTTGCTGGCCCTGGTGGTATTGCACTTGCTGGCCCTGCACGAGGTCGGCTCCAATAACCCGGATGGGGTCGATATCAAGAAACACAAGGATGAGAACGGTATTCCCCTCGACGGTGTTGCCTTCCACCCCTATTACACAGTGCACGACCTGCAGGCTATTGGTGTGTTCCTCTTCGTATTCTGCGTGATCATGTTCTTCGCGCCTGAGATGGGTGGTTACTTTCTCGAGTATGCAAATTTCGAGGAGGCCAATTCCCTGAAGACGCCGGAGCACATTGCGCCGGTCTGGTACTTCACGCCGTTCTATTCAGTGTTGCGGGCGGTGCCGGACAAGTTTTGGGGATTCATTGCTTTCGCCGCTTCGGTAGCCATTCCGTTTATCCTGCCCTGGCTGGATCGCAGCCCGGTCAAGTCCTGGCGCTATCGCGGCAATATGACCAAAGTGATGCTGGTGGTGTTCACCGCCTCATTCCTGATCCTGGGTGTACTGGGAGTCAAGGCGCCGACGCCGGCGCGTACTCTGCTGGCCCAGATATGCTCGATTCTTTATTTCTCCTTCTTCCTGCTGATGCCGATCTGGACCTCCATGGAGAAAACCAAACCGGTACCCGAGCGCGTGACCATGGGAGAGGGTGGTATCGGCTTCTGGGGTTCCGTGGGCGGCCTGATCCTGATTCTCGTACTGACCGCGCTGCCGCTCAAAGCGGTCGGCGCCAGTGGGCCGGGCGTGCATCTTGATCATATGGAGGTCGACCTGGACAACGAGGCCTCGCTGCAAAGCGGTGCGGCACTGTATATGAACTATTGCATGGGTTGTCATGAGCTGGCTTTTTCCCGTTACGAGCGGGTTGGCACCGATCTGAACATCCCGCCGGACCTGGTGGAAGCGAACCTGATTTTTGATCGCGATCACAAGATCGGATCGCTGATGACCAATGCGGTGTCCGATTCAATGATAAAGCAGTGGTTCGGCGCCAAGCCGCCGGATCTGACCCTGGCGGCACGGGCCCGCAACCCGGACTGGTTGTACACCTACCTGCGTACATTCTACGCGGACCCCAGTCGTCCTTATGGTGTGAACAACAAGGTGTTTCCCGACGTGGGCATGCCCCATGCACTGCTGGAATTGCAGGGCTTGCAGGAATGCGCCATGGGACCGGTCGCAGCGGCCAACGGTGGCGTAAGACGTGATCCCTTGACCGGGGAGGACATTTTGGAAGACCCCTGTGGCAACTTCACTGTTGTTGAAGAGGGAAGCCTGTCACCGGCAGAGTACGACGCGGCAGTGTACGACCTGGTCAACTTTCTCGCCTATGTCGGCGAACCGGCGGCCATGCACCGCCAGCGCATTGGCACCTACGTGTTGATGTTCATCTTATTGTTTTTCGTATTTGCCTGGTTGCTGAACCGGGAATACTGGAAAGACGTTCACTAAGTACATACAGAATTTTTAATCAGGGGAATCCCATGGGTGTCGTGGCAAAGCGGTCTTCAATGACCTTTTTTTCGGATAATGAGAGTCATTACAGCCACCGTGTGCGCATAGTGCTGGCCGAGAAAGGTGTGACCGTCGATGTTGTAGAAACTGATGGGGCGCATCCACCGGCGGAACTGGCTGAGCTCAACCCCTATAACAGTTTGCCAACCCTGGTAGACCGCGACCTGGTGTTGTACGAGTCCAAGGTCATGATGGAATACCTGGACGAACGCTTCCCGCATCCGCCGCTGTTGCCGGTGTACCCGGTGGCCAGGGCAGAAAGCAGGCTCTATATTCATCGTATAGAGAAAGACTGGTGTTCGCTGATAGACGCGATCCAGACCACTCGCTCTGAAAATGTGATAGAAAAGTCGACCAAGGAGCTGCGTGAGGGACTGCTGGGTATAGCCCCTATTTTTAATGAAAAGCCGTTCTTCATGAGCGAAGAGTTCACCCTGGTGGACTGCTGCCTCGCGCCGCTGCTGTGGCGTTTGCCGACCCTGGGAATTGAGTTCCGCTCGAACAAGCAGACCAAGCCGCTACTTGCCTACATGGATACGCTGTTTAATCGCGAGTCATTCCAGGCGAGCCTGTCGGAGCAGGAGCGGGAGATGCGGCTCTAGGCCCATCCAGGCTTATTCCCATGTCCATGACGTCCAGCCGGCCCTATGTGATGCGCGCGCTGTACGAGTGGATACTCGACAATGAGTGCACGCCCTACGTCCTGGTTAACGCGGAGGAGCCTGGGGTAGATGTACCGCGTCAGTATGTGAAGGATGGGCAGATCGTGCTCAATGTCTCGCCGGCGGCCGTGGTGGACCTGGTGATTGAAAATGAGTCACTACACTTCAACGGCCGCTTCGGTGGCGTGCCCATAGATGTCTTTGTGCCGATGGTGTCGGTAATCGGTATTTATGCCCGGGAAAATGGACAGGGTATGGTATTTGACGGTGAGGATAGTCCCTGGCCGGAGCCGCCCAGCGATCCTGAACCAGGGCCCGGTGGTGACGGTGCCACACCGTCTCCTCCTGGCAGCAAACGACCTGCGCTGAAGGTTGTTAAATAGCGCTTTATAAGACCGCCGCAGGCGCTATACAAGACCGCCGCGGGCGCTAATCAATATACTCGAATATCTGTACGACTTTTTGCGCGCCCTGGCTGGAACGTGCCACCTCTGCGATGCGCGCTGCTTCCGTGCGTGACACCAGCCCCATCAGGTATATAACGCCATTTTCAGTAACCACTTTGACGCGATTGCCCTCGATTTCCGAACTGGCCAACAGGGTTGATTTCACCTTGGTGGTCAGCCATGTATCGCTGCTGCGAGTCATGCTTGAGGTATTGCCGGCGACTTCCAACTCATTGTAAATGCGCCGCACGCTGCGCACCTCGCGAACCACGTCTGAGGCTTTTTGTTTGAGTTGCTCGTTCGGTACTTGTCCAACCAGTAATACGTAAGCGTTATAGCTGATCACATTCCAGTGGCTGGATTTGAAGCCTTCGTCGCTGGCGTTGATATTAACCTTGGACTTGGTCTCTATGGCTTCATCTTCCACCCGAGCGCCGTAGGTGCGCTCGCCCGGGTTGTCCTTAATGGGTTCGGAGCCGATGGAAGACAGGAAGCTGCCACAGCCGGTCAAGGAAATGAGTGTGAAGAAGAGCAGGGTAAGGCGCGTCAATGTCATGTTGTAAAGCTACCGAACAGGGTTTGGTCAATCAATTTGCAGAGACAGTGCACGATCATCGTTTGCATTTCAACTATACGCGCCGGGCTGTTCGTGGAGACGTAGATTTCTATGTCCTCCGGAAGCATCAGGCTGGATACGTCGGTGCAATCTCCACCACTTAAGAGTATGACAACCATATCGCGCTCATGTGCCGCACGAATTGCCTGAATTATGCTGCCATTGCCGTCACCGGCGGCCACGGCCAGCAGCACATCCCCGCCCTGGCCCAGAGCGCGCACCTGGCGTGAGTAGATTTCATTGGTCGCTGCCGTGGCGATTGCCGACAGCGTGGCGCCGTCCCCACTCAGGCACAGGGCCGGCAGAGCAGGTCGTTCCTGTTCGAAGCGGTGAATCATGCCGGCACTGAAAATCTGGGACACGGCGGCACCAGGTCCATTGCCGCAACAGAGAATCTTGTTTTCGCCCAGCAGCGCCTGCGAGCAGGCGTTGACAGAGCGCTCCAGTGGTTCAGCCAGGGTGTCGACCGAGACAGAAATCAGCTCGATCACCTGCTGGAAGTCTTCAGCTATAGAATCGTAGGTGTCCATGGTTTACATCGTAATGGCGTTCTTAAGCCATTGTATCCCATCTTCTTGTCCGGGTTGCCCCGCTGAGATGGCAATTACGTCAAAGCGACAAGGTCGCTTGTCTGACCAGCCACGGCGCTGTAGGTAAAGCTGCGCGGTACGCCACAGGCGACGCTGCTTGGCGTGGGTTACCGACGCCGCCGCAGAGGCGTAGTGCTGCTGGCGGCGAAAGCGCACCTCAACGAACACGAGTGCCTTGCCATCACTGCAGATGAGGTCTATTTCACCCAGCTTGCAGCGGTAGTTTCTCTCCAGGATTTCCAGTCCAGCCCCGAGTAGCATTTGCGCTGCCTGGTCTTCGTAAACTTGTCCCTTGTTCATGCGGCCGACCTCCCTGTCGTCCTCGCTACAATGCTTGCGGTACCCCGCTGCGTATCTGCGCCGGTACCAGTTCGCGGTGGACGCGGCCCATGGCGTCCATATTGAGCAGGCCGGTATTGCCGCGGATTCGGTTTCCCGGGGCCTCGGCAAATTGTTGTAAACGCCAATTGAGCATGAACGCGTCGGCGCCGAGCGCATGCATTCGAGACTGCAGGTCCAGCCCGCCGCCCTTGGCCAGCGCAGTTTGTAGCCTGCCTGTGGGATCGAGCAGCCAGGGTATCTCCAGCAGCCTGATGCCGTTCAGGTCGCGGTCTCGCTGCGCGTCGCGACGACCACTGAAAATGTGCGAAGTCGAGTACACCGGCAGGTCGGCAGCGTAATGAAATGCTATCAGGGGCTTGATCGAGCGCGCATCCTGTGGGGTTTCGCTGAGCAGGAACACGATATCGAGATCTTTCCGGCGCCTTGGTGAAAACTCGGCGGATTCAGCCATAAGCTGGTTAATACGGCGGGCCCTGGATTCACTGTCGGCAAGGTTGAGCGCGGCTTTCAGTTCGCTTGAGTAATCGGCCTGTCCGCTGAAGCTTGCAATCGCCTGGATCTCGCCCTCCAGGTCGGTCCACTGCTGTACCAGGGCATCACTCATACGCTGCCCCCATTCTCCCTGGGGTCGAATCAGCAGGGCCTTGCGCGCGCCCCTGGCATAGGCGATTCGCGCTAATTGCCGGGCTTCATCGACCGAAGCCAGGCCCAGTTGTACGGGAATCGGCTCTGGTACAGTCGGCTGTGGCAGCCAGGTCAGGGTCATTAGCGGCACCGTCTGTTCAGCCCTTGGCTGCCATAGCAGCAGGTCCTCCGGCGCCATCGGTCCGATCACCAGTTCTGCACCGGCGCTGACCGCAGTGGCATAGGCCGCATTGATATCTTCGAATTCCGAGCTGTCCATGACCATAAGCTCCTGCTCTGGCCAACCGCGCTGTCGCGCTTCGAACTGGGCGGCCAGGTAGCCCTCCAGTAAAGCCCGGCCCCGTTCCTGTTGGCCGCCGCCCAGGGGTAGCAACAGGGCAATACGCGTGGGCAGGCTGGTGGCGCTGGAGCCCAGCACGCCCAGGCCGCCGGGCAAGTTGCTGTTGGCGCTGTGTTGGGGGTGTCGCTGGCGCCAGAAATCGAGCTCTGCTATTTGCACGTCTGGACTGTCCATGACCTGGGCAGCCACGAGAGCCAGTTCCAGCCAGCCACGCCAATTCTGAGAGCTGCTTACCCTTCGCGCCGCATCAAGCTGGTCCTGCGGGGTGCGTTGCAGGTTATCCCAGATGAATACCTCAAGTTGCTGGCGCCAGCCTTCGTCCTCACTGCTCAACAACATGCCGTCTGCACTGGCCGCCGCCGCTAGCGGTCCCTGGGTAGCCAGTAGCAAGCGCAGTTGCCAGCGTGCCAATAACTGTTGCAGCCCGGGGTCTTCTGGCTCCGGCAACAGCAGGCCACGCTGCAGTGTCGCCAGCGCCAGCGCCGTATCCCCGGCCAGGTAATGTAGTTCGGTTTCTATCAGAACCACTTGAGTGCGCTCGGTGGCACTCAGCTTGCTGTCGTCGATATCCCTGAGTATGCTGGCCGCAGGCAGTAACTGGCGGTCCTGCAGCAGTTGCTGTGCCTCAAGCAAGCGCGCTCCGTAAATACTTTCGGGGTCGCTAATGGGCAGTGGTGTGCTTATTTCGCCCTCGACCGGTGTGTCGACAGTGGTAGTTCTGTCTATGTCTTGCTGTGCACAGGCACTCAGCAGCAGACCCAGGGCCAGCCCCGACCATGTGCGCCCCCATTGCCAACAGGGCTTTGAATCTGGGTTTAAGTTGCCTGGGGAGTTTTTCAGGCATATTTTCGGGTACATTTTCTGGTACATCGGGCCTATTACGCACAACACGGAGATTTATGGAAAGCGGTCTGTATGTGGTAGCCACACCGATTGGCAACCTGGGTGACATGGTACCCCGAGCTGTAGAAGTTCTACAATCGGCGGACCTTATCGCTGCTGAGGATACCCGTCACAGCGCGCCCCTGCTCAAGCATTTTTCCATCGAAACGCCCATGATTGCTTACCACGATCACAGTGATGAGGCGGCGCTGGCGCGTATCGGCCGCTGTATAGAAGAGGGCGGTGCGGTGGCCCTGATCTCCGACGCAGGCACCCCATTGATCTCAGACCCCGGCTATCGCCTGTTGCGCCATGCCCATGAACAGCAATGGTTGGTAGTGCCGATTCCGGGCGCCAGCGCAGTGATAGCGGCCTTGTCCGTGGCTGGCCTGGCGACCGACCGCTTTCGCTTTGAAGGCTTTCTGCCCGCCCGGGCGTCGGCAAGGCGGGCGCGCTTCGAAGAACTGGCAATGGAACCGGTTACCCTGGTGTTCTACGAGGCGCCACATCGTTTGCTGGAGTCACTGAGCGATATGCGAGAGGTGTTTGGTACGGCGCGTCTGGCGGTGCTTGCCCGCGAGTTGACCAAGACCTTTGAGACCGTATTGCGCGCGCCGCTGGCCGAACTGGTGCAGCAGGTAGAGGCTGACAGCAACCAGTGCCGAGGCGAGTGTGTGGTGCTGGTGGAAGGCGCAGCGGCTGCGGATGCTGAAATAAGTCCGGAAATAGATCGTCTGCTGGTATTGCTGGCCGCGGCAATGCCGCCGCGCAAGGCCGCCGGGGTGGTTGCCGAGGCCTTCGGGATGCGCAAAAACCTGCTGTACGAACACCTCATTTCCCGCTAGTCTTGCGCGCGGAGTTGGTCAGGCGATCGCTGTGTACCTCGGTACGCGGAGGAAAGTCCGGGCTCCATAGGGCAGAGTGCCAGGTAACTCCTGGGGGGCGTGAGCCTACGGATAGTGCAACAGAAAGGAAACCGCCTGCAGCAATGCGGGTAAGGGTGAAAAGGTGCGGTAAGAGCGCACCGCGCGGCTGGTAACAGGCGTGGCGATGGTAAACCCCACTCGGAGCAAGACCAAATAGGAATCCTGAGCTGTGGCCCACAGTGGATTCGGGTAGGTCGCTACAGGCAGGCGGTGACGCCTGTCGCAGATGAATGATCGTCCACGACAGAACCCGGCTTATCGACCGACTCTTTATTTTAAAACCGCTAGTGGTTCCCGCTCTGTAGGTGGGGCGGAGGCGCTAGCCGGCCATCGGCGCAGTGTGCCTCGCCGCTAGTGGTTCCCGCTCTGTAGGTGGGGCGGAGGCGCTAGCCGGCCATCGGCGCAGTGTGCCTCGCCGCTAGTGGTTCCCGCTCTGTAGGTGGAGCGGAGGCGCCAGGCGGCCATCGGCGCAGTGTGCCTCGCCGCTAGTGGTTCCCGCTCTGTAGGTGGAGTGGAGGCGCTAGCCGGCCATCGGCGCAGTGTGCCTCGCCGCTAGTGGTTCCCGCTCTGTAGGTGGGGTGGAGGCGCCAGGCGGCCGTTGGCGCATTGGGTCTGGCCGCTAGTGGTCCCCGCTCTGTAGGTGGGGCGGAGGCGCCAGGCGGCCTTGGGCGCATTAAGCCAGGCAGATAGCCGCGTTAAGCCTGATCGCTGGCGTCTCCAGTCCTGTAGAAAGGGCGGAGGCGCTCGCCCAACTGATATTCACTCATCTCTCCCCAATATGCATTGATTTGTCGGCAAAAGGGGTTTTTAGATGAATATGGAATAAAAAACATAGTCTATAATGCAAAAATAATTTCCAAGTTAAAGTAAACTGTCAGCTTAGGAGTATATGAGGCTGTTTTGTTGATCTTTTTGCCCCGAAATAAGCCCTCTCCCAGCCTCGAAATATCCCCTAAAAATCGCGTAATCTACTGAAATTCCAGCATTTTTTCCTGTTGCCCGGCTTGACAGTTTTAGTCCTGCGTCCCTATAGTGTCGAAAAGTGGGAATAAGTGGGTTTTTTTGGCTTTCGGTGGTTTGTGGAAGTCGGCTTGTGGGGATGCATGACAATGTTTCGCGGTGTGCAACATATCAACATGGACGCCAAGGGTAGGCTGGCTATGCCGGCTCGCCAGCGTGAGCCGTTGTTGAGCCAGTGCGATGGACAACTGGTTGCCACCATTGATACCCAATCCCAGTGCCTCTTCATTTACCCACTGCCCGAGTGGGAAAAAATCGAGCGTGATATTCAGGACCTGCCAGCACTCAATCCGGCGGTAAAGAGATTCCAGCGCCTGGTCATTGGCTATGCCACTGATCTGGAGCTGGACAGTAACGGTCGCATGCTGTTGCCCGCACCACTGCGTGAATATGCCCAGCTGGAGAAGAAGCTGGTGTTGGTAGGCCAGGGCAAGAAGCTGGAATTGTGGTCTGAAGACCTGTGGCTGGCGGAGCGCGAGAAGGCGCTGGCGGAGTCCGGACCGACGGCCGAGCTACCCAATGAATTGATGTCCTTGACCCTGTAGGCGCGGGGGCATGCATCAGACAGTTTTGTTGCGAGAGGCGGTTACGGCTCTGGTGACTGAGCGGAACGGCTACTACGTCGACGGTACTTTTGGGCGTGGTGGTCACAGCCGCGAGATTCTTTCAGTGCTGGGCGAGGAGGGGCACCTCTTGGCAGTAGATAAGGATCTGGAGGCGATCGAGGTCGCCCGGGGTTTAAAGGAGAGTGAAGGGCGGTTCGATTTCGAACATGGTTCCTTCGCTCAGCTTCCCCATCAACTGCGTCGCATGGGGATCGGCGCAGTTGATGGCATTTTATTGGACCTGGGGGTTTCCAGCCCTCAACTGGACGATGGAGAGCGGGGATTCTCGTTTACTCATGATGGCCCATTGGATATGCGTATGGACACCAGCCGCGGGCAGACTGCAGCGGAGTGGCTGGCGCAGGCTGCTCATGGAGAGATTGCCAGCGTGTTGCGTGAATACGGTGAAGAGCGTCATGCAGGGCGTATCGCCAGCGCAATCCTGCGTGCTCGCGATGAACGGCCCCTGCAGACTACAGCTCAGCTGGCCAGGGTCGTTGCAGAAGCGAACCCCAGTTGGGAGAAGCACAAGCATCCCGCCACTCGGGCCTTCCAGGGTATTCGCATCTGGATCAACCGTGAGCTACAGGATCTTGAGGAGTTTCTCGATGCGGCTGTGCCGCTACTCAAGCCGGGTGGCCGCCTGGTGATTATCAGTTTCCACTCCCTGGAGGACCGTATCGTCAAGCGCTTCATTCGACGCATGGCGCGGGGCGAGGATTTGCCGCGGGGTGTGCCGGTGACCGATGCTCAGTTGCAGCGTCACTTGCGACCTGTAGGCAAGGCGATCAAGGCGTCCGCTGCAGAGCTGGACCAGAACCCGCGTGCTCGTAGCGCAGTGATGCGGGTAGCGGAGAAGCTGCCATGATGCCGCGCCTGAACGATCTGGGCTGGCCCCTGCTCAACCTGGTGTTGGTGGCTGCCGTGCTGGCAAGCACGGTTTCCATTATCAAGACCTCGCATCGCTGTCGCCAAATGTATGCCCAGTTGCAGGCCCTGGAAAGTGGCCAGTGGGATATGCAGGAGCAATGGGGGCGGCTGCTGCTGGAGCAGAGTACCTGGGCAGCCCATCACCGGGTGGAACGACTGGCGCGCAAGGAGCTGGGTATGCGTCTGCCAGAGGCAGCTGAATTGCAGGTGGTACTGCCATGAAGCGCGCACAATACATCCCGGTTTTGCCCTGGCGCGGCCACCTTATGGCCACGCTTGTCGTCCTATTATTCAGTCTCTTGTTATTGCGGGTACTCAGCCTGCAGGTGTTGGAGAGTGATCGTGGCTATGCCTTCTTGCAGGACCAGGGAGCGGCGCGCTATGTACGCAGCGCTGAAATACCCGCTTATCGGGGAATTGTTTCGGACCGCAGGGGCGAGCCGCTGGCAGTCAGCACACCGGTTATCAGTATCTGGGCAAATCCACGCGAGCTCGCAAAATCCGGCCGCATCGCAGAGCTCGCGACGGCCATGGGCCTGGATGGCACCGAGCTGGAGCAGCGCGTCAAGCGTTACTCAAACAAGGAATTCATGTACCTGAAGCGACACCTGACCCCGCCCGCAGCCCGCCGCATTCTGCAGCGAAAGGTGCCGGGAGTCGGTGGTAGACGCGAATACCAGCGCTATTATCCCGCTGGCGAAGTCGCGGCACACCTGGTGGGATTTACCAACCTGGACGATCACGGCATCGAAGGCATTGAGCTGGCCTACGATAGTTGGCTGCAGGGCGTACCCGGACGCAAGCAGGTGATCAAGGATCTATACGGCGAGGTCGTGCGCGATATTGGCGAGCTGCGTGCGGCCAGCCCAGGCAAGGATCTGCAACTCAGCATCGACCTGCGCCTGCAGTACCTGGCCCACCGGGAGTTGCAGCGCGCCATCGCCTCGAGCAAGGCCAGTGCCGGTACTGTGGTGACTCTCGATAGCCGTACCGGTGAAGTACTGGCACTGGTCAATCACCCGACCTATAACCCGAATGGGCGGCGCGGCATCAAGCCGGAGCAAACCCGCAATCGAGCGATTACCGATGTCTTTGAGCCGGGTTCGACCATGAAGCCCATTACCCTGGTGGCGGCTCTGGAAAGTGGCTTGTATACCCCTGACACAATCATCGATACCTCACCGGGGCAAATCAAGGTAGGCAGTAAAGTGCTGTTGGATCCCGTCAATTATGGCGCCATCAGTGTCGCCCGCGTGGTGGCCAAGTCCAGCCAGGTCGGCATCGTTAAAATGGCATTGAACCTGGATGAACAGGCGGTCTGGGGTACCTTCAATCGTTTTGGCCTGGGTGAAAACCCGGGTACCGGTTTCCCGGGTGAGAGTGCTGGTGTTCTGCCCTACCGGGAAAACTGGCGTCCCATTGAGCGGGTTACCCTTGCCTACGGCTATGGTCTGGCGGTGACGCCATTGCAGCTTGCGCGGGCCTATGGCGTTATCGCCAGTGGTGGCCGTTTGCTGACGCCCAGTTTGATCAAACAGGAATCCAGGCGCGTCGAGGCGAGGCAGGTTATTGCGCCGCGAGTGGCAGCCCAGGTCCTCGAGGTATTGCACGCTGTTACCGGTGCCGAGGGTACCGCGCGCGGTGCGCAGGTGGCCGGTTATACAGTTGCCGGCAAGACCGGTACAGCCCATAAGGTGGGCAGCGGTGGTTACGCGGATGATCGTTATCTTGCTTTCTTTGCGGGTATAGCCCCGGCCAGCGAGCCACGCCTGGTCACCATTGTGCTGATCGATGAGCCCAAGGGTGACCATTACTATGGTGGTGAAGTGGCGGCCCCCGTATTCTCGCGCATCACGGCTGGTGCCCTGCGCCTGCTCAACGTGGTACCGGATGCGGTTCCGGCAGCTGCGGAGAGTGTGGCCCAGGATGGCAGACCCAAGGGGGGCGCCGCGTGATGGCCTTGCGAGAAAATCCCGTAGCCCTGATGCCGTTGTCGAAGCTGCTGCCGCAGCAGGCAGGAGTAGAAGACATTGCCATCGGCGGCCTGCAGTTGGACAGTCGCCAGCTGCAGGCTGGTGACGCCTTTATTGCCCTGCCCGGAGACGTGCATGACGGTCGCGACTACCTGGGTGCAGCTGCAGCAGCCGGTGCCAGTGTTATTCTCGCAGAGGTCGGCGTCAGCAGCTCACAGCGTGCCAGTGCGGGCGCGGTGCCTGTTGTTGAACTGGCCGGGCTGGCGGAGCGCCTGGGTGAAATAACAGACATCTTCTTTGCAGCGCCCAGTGAGGCAATGCACCTGGTGGGTGTGACCGGCACCAACGGCAAGACCACCACGTCGCGCTTGCTCGCACAATTGCTGCGGGCACAGGGCGGACACTGCGGCGTCATCGGAACCCTTGGCGCCACCCTGGGAAATGAGGCGGCTGATGCGAGCAATACCACGCCAGACGTCATCAGCCTGCAGCGTCAGCTGGCCCAATGGCGCGACCAGAGCGTCGAGCACGCGGTGCTGGAAGTGTCTTCACACAGCCTGGTGCAGGGTCGGGTCGATGGACTGTCCTTCAACAGCGCCATATTCACCAATCTCACCCATGATCACCTCGATTACCACGGTGATATGCAAAGTTATGGGCTGGCCAAGTCGCAATTGTTCCTGACACCAGAGCTGCAAACGGCCATCATCAACCTGGACGACCCCTATGCCAAGACATTGATGGAGCTGTTGCCTGCCGGGGTCAACTTGCTGCGCTATTCGCTGCGCGATCCGACCGCTGAAGTGTCAGCAGACAGCATAGAGTTTCATCACAGTGGCCTCGAGGCGCGGTTGACCACGCCATGGGGGGAGGGACTGTTACACAGCCCCCTCGCCGGTGACTTTAATCTCTCAAACCTCATGGCAGCTATCAGTGCGGCCTGTGTGGCGGGTGTATCACTGCAGGCGGCGCTGGCGGCGGCGCCGCAATTGCATGGCGTTGCCGGCCGCATGGAATATGTTGCCAACGGGGCCGAGCTGCAACTGGTAGTGGATTACGCCCACACGCCCGATGCGCTGGCCCAGGCACTGCGTGCGCTGCGTGCGCACACGCGTGGCCAACTGATATGTGTGTTTGGCTGCGGTGGTGACCGCGATCGTGACAAGCGTCCGCTTATGGCTGAGATCGCGACGGAGTGTGCTGACCGTGTCATCGTGACCAGCGATAATCCGCGTGGTGAAGACCCGCTCGCAATCATTGCCGACATTACAGCGGGAGCCAGCGGCCCTGTGGAAGTGGAGTCCGATAGGGCGGCGGCAATAGCGCTGGCGGTGCGTTCCGCAGCGCCGGGAGACTGTGTGCTGGTGGCCGGCAAGGGCCATGAGGGCTACCAGCAAATTGGCGACCAGAAACTTCCCTTCAGCGACGTCGCGCAATTGCGCCTGGCGCTGGCGGCGGAGGGCTCTTCGTGATGCGCAGCTTTGCACTTTCGGAGTTGGTACAGCCGCTGCAAGCTGAGCTTGTCGGTGCGGATGTGCGCTTCGAATCAGTTACCACCGATAGTCGGGATGTCTGTGCCGGCCAGTTGTTTGTGGCCCTGCAGGGAGAGCGCTTCGATGGTCATCGCTTCCTCGCCGCGGTTGCAGCAGAAGGCGCCAGTGCGGCGCTGGTTGCAGCGACGGCGGAACTGGATGCCAGCTGTGAACTGCCTCAGTTGCAGGTGGCGGATACCAGGGCGGCCCTGGGCCGCCTGGCGTCGCTCAATCGCCAGTATTTCGAAGGCACGCTGATGGGCATTACCGGAAGCTGTGGCAAGACCTCGGTCAAGAATATGCTGTCCGCTATTTGCAGCGGTCACGGCCCGACCCTGGCGACCCGGGGAAACTTTAACAATGAGATTGGTGTGCCGCTGACCCTGCTGCAATTGCAGCCTCAGCACCGCTATGCGGTCGTCGAGATGGGTGCTGCCAGGACTGGCGATATTGCTTACCTGTGTGAATTAGCCAGGCCCGGTATTGCGGTGCTGCTGAACGCGTTGCCCGCGCACCTGGAAGGCTTTGGCAGTGTGGCCAATGTGGCCCGCGCCAAGGGCGAAATTCTGAGCGGCCTGGCCGGTCGCGGCAGTGCGGTATTCCCGCACGGCAATGAGTATTCAGCGCTGTGGCGGGAATTGGCCGGCAGCGCGGACTGCCTGGATTTCGGTTTCGATGCCGGGGCCGCGGTGCGGGCGCTCAATGTCGTCACTACTGCCGAGGCTTCCTCCTTCCTGCTGCAATCACCCCTGGGTGAAGTAAGTATCGAGTTGCCGCTGCCGGGTCATCACAATATTGCCAACGCCCTGGCGGCCGCCGCCGCTGCGCTGGCTGCCGGCATTGAGTTGCCGCAAATAGCGGCTGGCCTGGCGCGAACAGTCGCTGAGTCCGGTCGCCTCAGCGAGCGCGTCAATGCCGCTGGGGTAAGCGTCATTGATGACAGTTACAACGCCAATCCCGCTTCCGCGCAGGCCGCCATTGAGGTGCTCGCGGTGCACCCCGGGCGTCGTGTCCTGGTATTGGGAACGATGGCGGAACTGGGTTCCGATAGCGATGCGCTGCACTGCGAGACAGGTATCTATGCCGCTGCACAGGGCATTGACGAGCTGTGGGCTGTCGGTGCTCATACCGATGAAGCGGTACGCGGCTTTGGTGACGGCGGCCGCTGGTTTGCCGACCGCGACAGCCTGTTGCGGGAGCTGACGGCTTCGCTGGGCGAGGGTGACGTGGTGCTGGTGAAAGGTTCACGCAGCGCCGGCATGGAAGCGGTGGTCGAAAGGTTAATGCTCGATCCCGAGCGTGGGGAGGACTGAGGTATGTTGCTGTGGCTGGCTGAGTATCTAAGTTCGCTGGAGAGTGGTTTCCAGGTATTCCAGTACCTGACCTTTCGCGGCATTCTCGGCGTCATGACCGCACTGGCCATCTCTCTGTTGGTCGGGCCTTACATGATCCGCAAATTGAATTATCACCAGATCGGGCAAGCAGTACGTGATGATGGCCCGGAGTCGCATTTGAGCAAATCCGGCACGCCGACCATGGGTGGCGCATTGATACTGGTGGCGATTGCTATCAGTACGCTGCTGTGGAGCGACTTGCGAAATCCCTACGTGTGGCTGGTGCTGTTCGTAACGCTGGTGTTCGGCGCGGTTGGTTGGGTCGATGACTGGCGCAAGGTGATGGAGAATGATCCGCGCGGCTTGCCCGCGCGCTGGAAGTATTTCTGGCAATCGCTGGCGGGTCTGGCGGTGGCATTGTATCTCTACAATGCGGTTGATACGCCCGTGGCGACCCAGCTGTTTGTGCCCTTCTTCAAAAACGTGGCCTGGGAGATGGGGCCGCTGTTCATCGTGCTCACCTACCTGGTTATTGTTGGTGCCAGTAATGCCGTTAATCTCACCGATGGTCTCGACGGACTGGCCATCTTGCCGACGGTGTTGGTGGGCTCTGCACTGGGCATCATTGCCTACCTGACCGGCCACGTCGCATTTGCTGATTACCTGCACATTCCCTACGTCGCCGGCAGCGGCGAATTGGTGGTCTTTTGTGGTGCCCTGGCAGGTGCCGGAGTCGGCTTTCTCTGGTTTAACACCTACCCGGCACAGGTGTTCATGGGTGATGTCGGTGCGCTGTCACTGGGTGCCGCCCTGGGTACGGTGGCAGTTATCACCCGCCATGAAATCGTATTTTTCATCATGAGTGGCATTTTCGTGCTGGAGACGGTGTCGGTGATTCTGCAAGTCGCTTCTTTCAAGCTGACAGGCAAGCGCATTTTTCGCATGGCGCCGATACATCATCACTTTGAATTAAAAGGTTGGCCGGAGCCGCGAGTGATTGTGCGCTTCTGGATTATTACCGTGATGCTGGTCCTGTTCGGACTGGCCACCTTGAAGTTACGTTGAGTTGAGTGGAATGGGCCAAGCGGTGACACAGGACCTGATAGCAAGCTCCGATACTCCACTGATTGTGGGGCTGGGCAGTACTGGCCTGTCCTGCGTGCGCTACTTCCAGCGTCGCGGAATTCCCTGCGCTGTGGTCGATAGCCGTGCCCAGCCCCCGGGACTGGCAGAGCTGCGCAGCGAGTATCCCCAGATGGAGGTCACCCTGGGGGAAATTCCGACACAACTCTTGCAAGCCGCAGGTCGCCTGGTGGTTAGCCCGGGCATTAGCCTGGAGGAACCGGCTGTTGCTGAGGCTATTGCCGCGGGTGTGCCCGTGTGCGGTGATATCGACCTGTTCTGTGCTGAAGCCACCGCTCCGGTGGTAGGTATTACCGGTTCCAATGGCAAGTCTACTGTGACCGAGTTGTTGGGTCGCATGGTTGCTCGTTCCGGTCGACGCGTGGGTGTAGGCGGTAATCTCGGCCCACCGGCGCTGGACTTGCTCGACGCTGAGTGTGATCTCTACGTACTCGAGTTATCCAGCTTTCAGCTGGAGCGATCCTCGGACCTGGGCCTGGATGTGGCCTGTGTACTCAATGTCAGCGCCGATCATCTTGATCGGCACGGTTCCATGCAGCGCTACCATCACGCCAAGCACAAGATTTTCAGGGCGTGCAGGGCGCTGGTCTTCAATCGCGATGACCCTCTGTCCAGGCCGCTGCAAGCCGACACTGTTAATAGCTGGAGTTTTGGGCTGGGGCCGGCCGATCTGCGCGCTTACGGTCTTGCTCAGCACCAGGGAGAGACCTGGCTATACCGTGAATTCGAACCGCTAATGCCGGCGGCCGATGTCGGCCTGGTGGGCAGGCATAACCTGGCCAACGCGCTCGCGGCACTGGCTCTGGGGGAGGTTCTCGGGCTACCAGGTCAGTCAATGCTGGACGAGTTGCGAGTCTTTGCCGGACTGCCGCATCGCTGTCAGCAGGTTGTACGCCATGGTGGCTTGCGCTTTATCAATGACTCCAAGGCCACTAACCCGGGTGCAACCCTGGCTGCATTGCGCGGCCTGGCGGGAGAAGGCGGCCTGGTGCTTATTCTCGGTGGCCAGGGCAAGGGCGCAGATTTCACCGAACTTTGTGCCGAGATTCGGTCACTGTGCAAGGCTGCGGTGTTGATCGGCGAGGATGCTGAATTGCTCGCCGCCGGCCTGGGAGAGGAGTTTCCATTCCGTCGAGCTGACGATATGCACGCTGCAGTTGCCACTGCGATGGAGATGGCGGTTGCCGGCGACACGGTGCTGCTATCTCCCGCCTGTGCCAGTTTCGATATGTACAGCGGCTTCGGCGCGCGCGGCGAAGCGTTTATCGACAGTTGCCGACAGCTGACTGCGGAGGCCGGCAATGACTAGCGCTGCGGCCGCTATTCGACTCCGCGAAGTCAGCCAGCCCTTGCTTGATCCGCAATTGCTGGTGCCGGCGCTGGCCCTGATGGTCATTGGTTTTGTCGCCATCACCTCGGCATCAGTGGAGTATGCGGCCAGTAATTACGGCAACGCCATGCACCACAGTCACCGGCACTTGATCTATATTGGCCTGGCCCTGGTGTCAGCGACCGTGGTTATGGTCGTCCCGATCAGCTTCTGGTCCGCGACCGGCTGGCTTTGGCTCTTTCTCGGTTTGGCCGCACTGGCCCTGGTGCTGATTCCCGGTATTGGCGTCAAGGTCAATGGCAGCCGGCGCTGGCTGTCACTGGGGCCGATGACTCTGCAGGTCTCGGAGTTCGCCAAGTTGTTCCTGGTGATCTACCTGGCTGGTTACCTGGAGCGTCGCGAACACCAGGTGCGCAGTGAGTGGCAGGGGTTCATCAAACCGATGGCGGTGGTGTTCGCGGTTACCCTGCTGTTAATGGCAGAGCCTGATTTCGGCGCCACCGTGGTAACCGTCGGGACCGCCTTCGGCATGTTATTCCTGGCCGGGGTGCGGTTGTGGCACTTCCTGTTGGTGGTGTTGGGCAGTGTGCTGGCCCTTGCGATCCTGCTGGTCAGTGAGCCTTATCGTTTGCAGCGATTGACCGCATACACCGACCCCTGGGCGGACCAATTCAACAGCGGTTACCAGCTAACACAATCCCTGATCGCCTTTGGCCGCGGTGAATGGTTCGGTGTGGGCCTGGGCAACAGCGTACAGAAGCTGTTTTATTTACCCGAGGCACACACCGACTTCGTGTTCTCAATATGGGCAGAAGAGACCGGCTTCGCTGGTGCGGTGTTGGTAATTGCACTATTCCTGGCGTTGATTTTCCGCATGTTTCGCATTGCCCGCCGACAAGTGCTGGCCGGTGACCGTTTTGGCGCCCAGCTCTGCTACGGGGTCGCGCTGATCATCGCCGCCCAGGCCTTCATCAATATAGGTGTCAGTACCGGTCTGTTGCCGACCAAGGGGCTGACCTTGCCACTGGTGAGTTACGGCGGCAGCAGTTTGATCGCTTGCAGCTGCATGATCGCACTGGTAATCCGGGTGGAACGTGAAGGCCGGCTGGGGGGTGATAAGCGTGGTCGCTGATAGCCGTTCGCAAAATATCGCCGTCTTCGCTGGAGGCACTGGTGGGCATGTTTATCCGGCCCTGGCAGTGGCGGCGGAGTTGGCCCGGCGCGGTTACAGCCTGCATTGGTTTGGTACTGAGCGCGGACTGGAGGCGCGGGTAGTACCTGCCGCCGGGCTGCCTCTGCATACGCTGCGTGTACAGGGTATTCGAGGCAAGGGCGCGCTGTCGCGCCTGCAGGGCCTGTTTGCCGTCTTTGGTGCTCTTTGGCAGGCACTGCGCGAGTTGCACCGTCTGCGCCCCGTTTGTGCGCTTGGCATGGGCGGGTATGTGTCCGGCCCCGCCGGCCTGGCCGCCTGGCTGTTGCGCATTCCCCTGGTGATTCATGAGCAAAACTCTGTGGCGGGTACCACCAATCGACTCTTGCACCGTGCTGCAAGCCGGGTGCTGACCGCCTATCCGTCGGCCTTCGACGAACAGGTAACTGTCAGCCAGGTGGGGAACCCGGTGCGGGCAGACTTACTGGCCCTGGGTGAACGCTCAGATTATGCCTTTGATGGTGTCAGGGCGCTGCAGCTACTGATAGTGGGCGGCAGCCTGGGCGCCCGCGCCATCAATGAGATATTGCCTGCTGCGCTGGAGTTACTGCCGGCCGGCACTCGCGTCAAGCTACGCCACCAGACCGGGCCGGCCCATTGTGATGCAGTGCGCGCACTGTATGGCAGTCGTCCTGGCTGTGAAGTTGAGGTGTTGCCGTTTATAGAAGACATGGCAAGCGCTTACGAATGGGCCGACCTGGTGTTGTGCCGGGCCGGTGCGCTTACCGTGGCCGAGCTATCTATTATGGGCCGCCCCTCGGTGCTGGTGCCTCTGCCCCATGCCATCGATAACCACCAGGCCGTTAACGCACAGTGGCTGGCCGAGCAGGGCGCGGCGGTGTTGCTGGCGCAATCGGATATGACGGCCGAGGGCCTGGCGGAGCTGATCTCCGGCCTGGCCGACAGCCCGGGCCGCCTTAGTGCTATGGCACACGCGGCCCGCCTGGCGGCAATGCCGGAGGCCACTGACAAGGTGGCTGATATCTGCGAGGAGGTGCGCCGTGAGCAATGATACGAGCGGCTTCACTGTGCCGGAGATGCGACGCATTCGTGGTATCCATATGATTGGTGTCGGTGGTGCCGGCATGAGTGGTATTGCCGAGGTTCTCTTGAACCTGGGTTACCGCGTGAGTGGTTCGGATATTCGCGATAGCGCGGTAACCCAGCGCCTGCGGCAACTCGGCGTGCTGGTCGAACTCGGACATGACGGCAGCAACATCGGTGATGCCGATGTGGTGGTGACTTCCAGTGCTGTCGATGAAAGCAATCCAGAGGTGATGGCTGCCCGGGCGGCGCGCGTGCCGGTGGTGCCGCGGGCGGAGATGCTGGCGGAGTTAATGCGCTATCGCCACGGTATTGCGGTTGCCGGTACCCACGGCAAGACCACGACTACCAGCCTGATTGCTTCAATATTCGCCGAGGCAGAGCTGGATCCAACCTTTGTCATTGGCGGGCTGCTCAACAGCGCCGGCAGTAATGCACAACTGGGCGCCAGTCGCTTCCTGATTGCCGAGGCCGATGAGAGTGACGCCTCCTTCCTGCACCTGCAGCCCATGGTTGCCGTGATCACCAATATTGAGGCGGATCACATGGACACCTACGCAGGTGACTTCAACCAGCTGCGACACACATTCATAGAGTTTCTGCACAACCTGCCATTCTACGGTGTCGCCGTACTGTGTGTTGACGACCCGGTGGTGGAGGGACTGCTTGCTTCAGTGGCCTGTACCACCCTGACTTATGGATTCTCCGAGGCAGCGGACTACCGCATTGTCTCTGTGCAGAAGCAGTCATTGACCACGGCGTTCAGGGTGGAACGTCCCAATGCGGAGCCGCTGCAGGTCGAACTCAATATGCCGGGTATTCACAATGTGCTCAACGCGACTGCGGCCATTGCAGTTGCCAGCGATGAGGGCCTGGGTGATGCCGCGATCATCGCCGGGCTGAAGCGATTCCAGGGCGTGGAGCGGCGCTTCCAGATTCTGGGCGAGCTGGAGCTGAGTGATGGCAAGGCACTGTTAGTCGATGATTATGGGCACCATCCCACCGAGTTGCGCGCGACCATGGACGCGGCTCGACAGGCCTGGCCCGAGCGTCGCCTGGTGATGATTTTCCAGCCTCACCGCTACAGTCGCACCCGTGACCTGTACGAAGATTTCGTCAGCGTCTTGTCGGCTGCCGACGTATTGCTGCTATTGGATGTCTATCCGGCGGGTGAAGAAGCAATTGCCGGCGCCGATGGTCGAGCGCTGAGCGGCAGTATCCGCCAACGCGGCCAGCTTGATCCGGTCTTTGTCGCCGAGCTCGACGAGGTGCCCGCCGTGTTGGCGGGATTGCTCAATGATGGCGACATTGTGCTGACCCAGGGTGCCGGTAACGTGGCGGCCCTGAGCCAGCAATTGCAGCAACTGGATTTGCGGGAGTTGCAGTCATGAAGCTGGAGCAGCTGCGCGACATGGACATAGTGGTGTTGCTGGGCGGCGACTCGCCTGAGCGGGATGTCTCCCTGCAAAGCGGTGCCACGGTGGAGCGGGCCCTGCTTGAACTTGGCGCCAGGCCACGACCGATTGATCCCGCAGAGCCGGGTTGGTGGCAGCATTTGCAGTCGGCGCAGTTGGTTTTCATTGCCTTGCATGGCGAAGGTGGTGAGGGCGGTGTGGTGCAGGGCGCCCTGGAAACCATGGGCTTGCCATACACAGGTTCTGGCGTGCAGGCCTCGGCCCTGGCCATGGATAAATTGCGCAGCAAGCGATTGTGGAAAGGCATCGGATTTCCCAGTGCCGAGTTTGCTGAGCTGGATGCCAATTCTGACTGGTCCGGCGTGATTGACAGCCTGGGCGCGGTTTTCGTGAAGCCCGCCACCGGTGGTTCCAGCATCGGTACTGCCGGTGTCGACTCCGCAGACGCCCTGCAGCAAGCCTGGCAGGAGGCAGCGAAATACGGTGATCGCGTGATTGCTGAGCGCTTGATCAGTGGCCCGGAATATACCGTTGCCGTGCTCGGCGATGAGGCGCTGCCGACTATTCGCATGGAAACTGACAATGAATTTTACGATTACGAGGCCAAGTATCTTTCGGACGCCACCCGCTATTTGTGCCCCTGCGGCCTCGATGCTGTGGATGAGGCCGAGCTGGGCCGGCTGGCACTGCAGGCCTTTCGCTCGCTCGGTTGCGCGGTATGGGGGCGGGTAGACTTTATGCGTGACGCAGACGGCAGTTTCTACGCCCTGGAAGTCAACACTGTACCGGGCATGACCAGCCACAGCCTGGTGCCCATGGCAGCCCAGGCGCGCGGTATTGAATTACCCGAACTGGTAGGTCGCATAGCCTGCCTCAGCCTGGAGGAACGCCGGTGAAAGGTGCTACGCGCAAGCCCGCCAGGCGCAAGCCACTGAGGCAGCGTCGTCTGCTACTGAAGTCGGCTGCAGCCTGGCGCCGGGTGCTGCAGCTGCTGTTCGGTTTTGGTCTTGCTGGCGGCCTGGTCGGCCTGCTGGCTTTTGCTGTCTGGCAATTGAAGACCATGCCGGTAGAGCGGGTGCTGGTGCGTGGTGAACTGCACCAGGTGTCGCGCGAAGCATTGATGGACGTGGTCAGCGATTCGATACAGGGCGGCTTTTTGTGGACCGACCTGCATACGATTCGAACTCCGCTGGAACAATTGCCCTGGGTTCACCGGGTGGTCGTCAAGCGGCAGTGGCCGGACAGCCTGGTGGTACAGGTTGTCGAGCAACGGGCTATTGCCCACTGGGGCGATGCCGCCTACCTGAATCACGCCGGGGAGGTGTTTGCACCACCAGAGTACTCACTTCTCGATGGCCTGCCGCTGCTGGCGGGTCCCATCGGCAGCGAAGGCAAGGTGATGCTGCAGTACAAATTGATACAGGAGCGTCTGCAACCGCAGGGTTTGCAGGTAAGGCAACTGGAAATGGATCAACGCGGTGGTTTGACGGCCCAACTGCTGCGTGGTGGTCGGCTGGTATTCGGTCAGGGCGAGCTCGAAGCCAAGCTGGACCGTTTCCTCGCTGTCTACCGCTCGCGACTGGCGCTGCGCAGGCAGGCTGTACAGAGCGTTGATCTGCGCTACAGCCACGGGGCGGCAGTGGCCTGGCATGAACAACAAGAATCATAAGATCTAGGGAGACAGGGCTCATGGGGAGCGCACAGGACAGAAAGATGATTGTAGGCCTGGATATCGGGACATCCAAGGTGGTTGCGATTGTCGGGGAAATTGGCGCCGACAGCACCATAGAGGTTGTTGGTATCGGTTCGCACCCCAGTAAAGGCCTGAAGAAGGGTGTGGTGGTGAATATTGAGTCCACGGTTCAGTCCATACAGCGTGCGGTAGAGGAAGCTGAGCTGATGGCCGGCTGCCAGATTCACTCGGTGTTTGTTGGTATCGCCGGCAGCCACATACGCAGCCTGAACTCCCACGGCATCGTCGCGATCCGTGATCGCGAGGTGTACGCGCTGGATGTAGAGAGAGTCATTGATGCGGCCCAGGCCGTTGCTATCCCGGCCGATCAACGTGTGCTGCACATACTGCCGCAGGAATACGTGATTGATAATCAGGAAGGGATCAAGGAGCCCTCGGGTATGTCCGGGGTCAGGCTCGAGGCCAAGGTTCACCTGGTGACCTGCGCCACCAATGCTTCACAGAACATAGAGAAATGTATTCGCCGCTGTGGGCTGGAGGTGGAAGACATCATTCTTGAGCAACTCGCTTCCAGCTACTCGGTGTTGACCGAGGATGAAAAGGAATTGGGCGTTTGCCTGGTAGATATTGGCGGTGGCACTACTGATATCGCCATCTTCACCGAGGGCTCGATTCGTCACACCGGAGTCATTCCCATAGCCGGTGACCAGGTGACTAATGATATTGCCATGGCCCTGCGCACACCGACCCAGCACGCCGAGGAAATCAAGATCAAGTATGCCTGCGCACTGACCCAGCTAGCGGGTGCTGATGAAACCATCAAGGTGCCCAGCGTCGGTGACCGGCCGCCACGGGACCTGTCGCGCCAGGCACTGGCCGAAGTTGTAGAGCCGCGCTACGACGAGCTCTTCACCCTGGTGCAGGCGGAGTTGCGTCGCAGCGGATTTGAGGACCTGATTCCCGCCGGCATAGTGCTCACCGGTGGCACCTCCAAGATGGAAGGGGTGGTGGAATTGGCAGAGGAAATTTTCCACATGCCAGTGCGGGTGGGTCTGCCGCAGTCTGTTATGGGCCTGACCGACATTGTCCGCAACCCGATTTATTCAACCGGTGTTGGCTTGCTCCAGTACGGAACGGAGCAGCAGGAGAACGGCGTGGTAGGTGTGTCGCGGGGGCCCGTACAGGCCAGTCCGTGGCAGCGACTGCGCAACTGGATACAAAACAATTTTTAGGTTGTAAGCCGGTCGTGCGCGAGTGCGGCCTTCTATAAGAAAGGGGAGAAACTAAAGATGTTTGAACTAATAGATAATGTACCTGAGAGTGCTGTAATAAAGGTCATCGGCGTGGGGGGCGGTGGCGGTAACGCCGTTAAACACATGATTGCCAACGCAGTGGAGGGTGTGGATTTTATCTGCGCCAATACCGATGCGCAGGCGCTGTCCGATGTTGAATCCAGAACCGTTCTGCAAATGGGTGGAGATATCACCAAGGGATTGGGCGCAGGTGCTAACCCGGATATCGGGCGCGCTGCGGCCATGGAAGATCGCGACCGTATTGCCGACGCGCTTAATGGCGCCGACATGGTGTTTATTACGGCCGGTATGGGTGGCGGCACTGGCACGGGTGCAGCGCCAGTGGTGGCAGAGGTGGCCCGCGAAATGGGAATCCTTACCGTTGCGGTGGTCACGCGTCCATTCGTATTCGAAGGCAAGAAGCGTACGGTGGTTGCCGATGAAGGCATGAAGCAATTACAGCAGCATGTTGATTCACTGATCACTATACCTAACGAAAAGTTGCTGGAAGTGCTTGGCAAAAACACCTCACTGCTGGACGCCTTCAAGGAAGCCAACGATGTGTTGCTGGGTGCGGTACAGGGTATTGCTGACCTGATCATCCGACCGGGCATGATAAACGTCGACTTTGCCGATGTTCGCACCGTGATGTCCGAGATGGGTATGGCGATGATGGGTACCGGTAATTCTCGCGGTGAGGGCCGTGCCCGGGAAGCTGCCGAAGCGGCAATCCGCAGTCCGCTGCTGGAGGATATTAACCTCGAAGGCGCGCGCGGTATCCTGGTTAACATCACCGCTGGTCTCGATTTGTCCCTGGGCGAGTTCTCGGAAGTCGGCGACACCATTGAGGAGTTTGCCTCAGAGAATGCCACGGTTGTGGTGGGTACCGTCATCGACCCCGACATGAGTGACGACCTCAAGGTCACCGTGGTCGCAACCGGGCTTGGTGCTGAAGCCATGCGCGCTCCGCTACAGGTCGTGGACTCCCAGCCCAGAACGGTTGCTGAGGGCACCGAGAGCAGCACTCGCACTCGCAGCCAGCCAGCGGGCGAAGAGGCAGCGGCCGAGGCGCAGGCCGAACCGGGTCTGGCGGCTGCAGTTGGCCAGGAAGACTACTTCGATATCCCGGCCTTCCTGCGTCGCCAGGCTGACTGAGGCGATGTGACTGGCCGCCCTTAGCGTCCAGCGGTGCCTGGCCAGTTCCAGGCTCCCCGGAAACGGGTTGTCGCGCGCGCTCCCCTGCGCCGGCAACTCGTTTACCTAAAATGGTATTTCTGTTGCAGATATGCCATATTTGCTCCCTCTAGGGGAGTTAGACCGGTAAGAATGAAAATCATTCTCATTAACAGGAGGCTGGGCGCGTCCCGGGCGATTGCGCTCGGACGGTGGTCGCGTGCGGTTATTTCCCTGTGCTGCCTGGGTTTACCTCTTGGTATGGTGGGCCTTGGTTACTACATCGCGCAGTCCGGGCAGGCGGCCATTGGCGCTCTCAGCCCGCTGCAGGATGAAATTGACGCCCAGAACCAGGCTGTAGCCGATCTCCGTGCCGAGGCCGGGCGACGCCTGCAATCCCTGTCACTGTCTGTTGCCGAAATGGAGGCGCGTCTGTTGCGCCTCGACGCAATGGGACAGCGCCTTACCGACCTGGCTGGTCTGGATGACGGCGAATTTGACTTTAGCCGTAGCCCGGCCCTTGGTGGTCCCCTCACCAATCAACCCCTGGCCATTGCAGTTGGCGCTGCGCCGGCAGCCTCCAATCCAGAAGCCTCTACTGAGGCAGCCCTCACCATGGCACCCTCTACCCTGGCCTCGGAAATGGGTGAGCTGGAGCAACTAATTGCGGATCGCGAACAACAGTTGGACCTGTTGCAGGCACTGTTGTCTAACCGGCAGTTGCAAGATGACATATTCCTTTCCGGGCGACCCATCAGCAAAGGCTGGATGTCCTCCGCCTTTGGACAGCGTAAGGATCCATTTACCGGCCAGTCAGATTGGCACCAGGGCGTGGACTTTGCCGGCAAGCTGGGCTCAGACATAGTTGCTGTAGCCGGTGGCGTGGTGACCTGGTCGGGTGACCGTTACGGTTACGGCGATATGATAGAGATCAGCCATGGTGGTGGATATTCCACACGCTATGCGCACAACAAGGAAAACCTGGTCAAGGTTGGCGATATCGTCAAGAAAGGCCAGTCCATTGCCCTCATGGGCAGTAGCGGTCGTTCTACTGGTCCGCATGTTCACTACGAGGTTTACAAGCACGGTCGCCCCGTCGATCCTGCCAGCTACGTCCGCCGCACCCGCCGCTGAAATAAGTCCCGTTCCACGCAAGCACCGCCGACCCCGCCTATGCTTGGGTCGGCTTTTCACGATATACCCTGGAAAAGTCACTTCACACCATGATTAGCAAGCTACTAAAACAAGTATTCGGAACCAAGAACGACCGTGAGCTCAAGCGTATGGGCAAAATGGTCAAACAAGTCAATGCGCTCAGCGAGGAGATTGGCGCGCTCAGCGATGCACAGTTGCGCGAGAAAACCGAGGAATTCAAACGCCGCCTTGCCACTGGAGAAACTCTGGAGCAACTGCTGCCCGAGGCTTTCGCCGTGGTGCGCGAGGCCGGGGAGCGCAGCCTGGGTTTGCGCCATTTCGACGTGCAGTTGATTGGTGGATTGACCCTGCACGAGGGCAAAATAGCGGAAATGCGCACCGGTGAAGGCAAGACCCTGGTGGCGACACTGCCGGCCTACCTGAATGCGCTTACCGGTGACGCCGTGCACCTGGTTACCGTTAACGATTATCTGGCCGAGCGTGATGCTGGCTGGATGGGCCCCCTCTACGAGTTTCTGGGGCTATCTGTCGGGGTAATTCAATCCGGGCAGGACCCGACGGCAAAGCGGGCGGCCTATGCGACCGACATTGTTTACGGCACCAACAACGAGTTCGGCTTCGATTACCTGCGCGATAATATGGCCTTCTCAAAGGACGACAGGCTGCAAGGGCGCCTTGCCTTTGCCATTGTCGATGAGGTCGATTCAATCCTGATTGATGAGGCGCGGACGCCGCTTATTATTTCGGGCGCCGCCGAGGACAGTTCCGAGCTGTATAAGCGCATCAACCGTTTCATTCCCCAATTGCAACCCGATGCCGAGGCCCAACACGGGCATTACACCATTGATGAAAAGCAGCGCCAGGTCGAGTTGACTGAGGAAGGGCACCAGTTTGTAGAAGAACTGATGATCAAGGAAAAGCTGCTGGAGGAGGGCGAGAGTCTTTACGCCTCCACCAATCTTAACTTGCTGCACCATGTCCATTCAGCGCTGCGCGCCCATGTGCTGTTCCAGCGCGATGTCGAATACATTGTGCAGGAAGGCCAGGTGGTTTTAATCGATGAGCACACTGGCCGTACGATGGCCGGGCGTCGCCTGTCCGAGGGCTTGCACCAGGCGATAGAAGCGAAAGAAGGCGTTAACATCCAGAGCGAGAGCCAGACATTGGCCTCGACCACTTTCCAGAACTACTTTCGCCTCTACGGCACGCTGTCGGGTATGACCGGCACCGCCGACACCGAGGCCTTTGAGTTCCGCCAGATTTATGGCCTGCAAGTGGTGGTGATTCCCACCAACGTGGCGACCCAGCGGGATGATATGAATGACCTGGTCTACCTGTCGCGAGATGAGAAGTACGAGGCGATCGTCGAGGACGTCAAAGCCTGTATCGAGAATGGCGCGCCGGTGCTGGTAGGTACTGCCTCCATTGAGACTTCCGAGGAGATGTCCCGGCGTTTCAAGCAGGCCAATATCGAGCACCAGGTATTGAATGCCAAGTATCACGCCCAGGAGGCGGAGATCATCGCCCAGGCGGGTAACACCGGCACAGTCACCATTGCCACCAACATGGCGGGTCGCGGCACCGATATCGTGCTGGGTGGTAATTGGGAGGCTGAGCTTAAATCCCTGGAGACACCCGCTGAGCAGGAAGTTGAGCGTCTGCACGCGGCCTGGCAGCAGCGCCATGACGCGGTGTTGGCAGCCGGCGGATTGCATATTTTTGGTACCGAGCGCCACGAATCGCGGCGCATAGACAACCAGCTGCGCGGCCGCGCCGGCCGTCAGGGTGACCCGGGTGCATCGCGCTTTTACCTGTCGCTGGAAGATAACCTGATGCGCATCTTCGCCTCCGAGCGAGTCAAGAACTTCATGCAGGCACTGGGCATGGAGCGGGGTGAGGCGATAGAGCACCGCATGGTTACCAACGCTATTGAAAAGGCCCAGCGCAAGGTCGAGGGACGCAACTTCGATGTGCGCAAGCAGCTACTGGAGTACGATGATGTTGCCAACGACCAGCGTCAGGTAATCTATCAGCAGCGTACTGACCTGCTGGACGCGGAAGACATTTCCGACACCATCGAAGCGATTCGGGCCGACGTGGTCAACGACGCTGTCAGCGGCTACGTATCACCCATGAGCCTTGAAGAGCAGTGGGATATCCCTGGTCTGGAACGGCAGCTGGAAACAGAGTTTGCGGTAAGTTTGCCCTTGCAGCAGTGGTTGGACGAGGATGACGACCTGGCCGAAGAAGGCCTGCGTGAGAAGATCCTGGCCGAGGTCGACAGGTCTTACGCAGAGAAGTGTACCGAGGTTGGTCCGGATATGCGCAGCATTGAAAAGCAGATCATGCTGCAGGTACTGGATACTTTGTGGAAAGAACATCTCGCCACCATGGATCAGCTGCGCCAGGGTATACACCTGCGCGCCTATGCCCAGAAAAACCCCAAGCAAGAGTACAAGCGCGAGTCTTTCGAGCTGTTCCAGGAAATGCTGGAGGGCCTCAAGTTTGAAGTGGTCAAATTCCTGAGTCATATCCAGATTCAGCGACAGGATGAGGCACAGCTGCTGGAGCAGCGTCGTCGAGAAGCCGCCGCTCGCGAGAAGCTGGCCTTCCAACACGCCGAGGCTTCGGCAATGGCGGAGCCGGAGTCCGCCACCGCTCCAGGCGCGGCCGGCGCTCCCCCGGAAGCTCCCGCCCAGCCCTTCGTTCGAGAAGGTCAGAAGACCGGGCGCAACGAGCCCTGCCCCTGTGGCTCGGGCAAGAAGTTCAAGCAGTGTCATGGACAGCTCTGAGCCCGCCGGCGCGGTATTGCCTGTTGCGGGTATACGCCTTGGCGTCACCAGCGCCGGTATAAAGGCCGCGGGTCGACTGGACCTGGTGGCCATAGAGCTGGCTGAAGGCGCAAGTGTCGCAGCCACATTTACCCGCAATGCTTTTTGTGCGGCGCCAGTGCAGGTGGCACGTGAACACCTGTGCTCGACTGGCCCACGCTACCTCCTGATCAATACTGGCAACGCCAACGCGGGCACTGGCGCACGCGGGCTGGCCGATGCTGTCGCCTGCTGTGCCGGCCTGGCGGATTTGACCGCTGTACAAGAGAATGCCGTGCTGCCCTTTTCCACCGGTGTGATTGGCGAGCACTTGCCGGTGCAGCGTATCCTGCAGGCCTTGCCTGCCGCACTGGAGGATATGGCGGCGGACAACTGGGAGCGAGCAGCCAGTGGGATCCTGACCACCGATACCCGGCCCAAGGCCGGTAGTCGCCAGCTGCAGTTGTCCGGGCAGACCATCACCCTGACCGGTATGGCCAAGGGCGCGGGTATGATTCGGCCGAATATGGCCACGATGCTCGCCTACCTTGCGACTGATGCGAATATCGAAGCGCGCTTGCTGGAACAGTTGTGGCGAGAGGTGGTTGAGCAGAGCTTTAACCGGGTCACGGTGGACGGGGATACCTCTACCAATGACGCAGCCGTACTGGTAGCAACAGGCGCTGCCGGCAATGCCATGATTGATAGTGCACAGCACGAGGATTTCCCGGCCTTGCGTGATGCCCTGTTGGCGCTAGCGCTGGAACTGGCCCAGGCCCTGGTGCGCGATGCCGAGGGTGCCAGTAAGTTTATGGCAGTGCGGGTAGCTCAGGCCCGCGATGAAGCCGAGGCCCTGGAAATTGCATATACGGTTGCGCATTCACCACTGGTCAAGACCGCCTTGTTTGCCAGTGATCCCAACTGGGGCCGACTGCTTGCCGCTATTGGTCGGGCTGATGTCGAGGCGCTTGATGTAGACAAGGTAGAGCTGAGTATTAATGGCGTACTGATTGCCAGCGATGGCTGCCGCGCCGCCAGCTATACCGAGGAGCAGGGCGTTGAGGCAATGGCCCCCACCGATATCGACGTCGACATCCTCCTGGCCAGGGGCGAAGCGCAGGCCACGGTCTGGACTTCCGACCTGTCCTACGACTACGTGCGTATTAACGCCGAGTATCGGACCTGATGTCACGCGTGCATGTGGCGGTCGGCGTTATTCTCAACGACCGCGGTGAAATCCTTATTAGCAAACGCCACGCCGACTCACACCAGGGCGGTCTCTGGGAATTTCCCGGTGGCAAGCTGGAATCTGGTGAGTCCGTGCTACAGGCACTGCAGCGCGAGTTGCTGGAAGAGTTGGGTATTGTGATCGGCTCCAGCCGCGCGCTGATGGAAATCAGTCACGACTACAGTGACAAGCAGGTGTTGCTGGATGTATGGCTGATCAATGAGTTTAGTGGCAGCGCCAGCAGTCGCGAAGGCCAGCCCTTGCGCTGGGTGGTGCCGGCAGCGCTGACCGATTTCGATTTTCCCGTGGCCAATGTGCCAATTGTCGAGGCTTGCCTGGACCTTTGATTTAGTCCTTTGAGCGTTGCAGCAATTTCTGGTGCAGCGATTCCACCTGTGCTTGCAGATGTCCCAGGTCGCCGCTGTTATCAATGACCTCCTCTGCCAGGGCCAAACGCTCCTCCCGCTGCATCTGTGCGTTCATAATCCGTCGCACCTGGGCCTCGTCATTCTGGTCGCGCTGCATTGTACGCTTCAGTTGCATCTGCTCCGGCACGTCGACCACCACTGTCAGGTCACACAGCTGCTTTTGGCTGGTCTCCAATAACAGGGGCGAGGCGAGGATTACATAGGCAGAAGTGGCAGCGGCGATCTGCGCGACTATCTCTTCCCCTATCAGCGGGTGCGTCAATTGCTCCAGCCACTCGCGCTGTGCCGGCTCGGCAAAGACAATAGCACGCAAGGCTGCGCGGTCCAGGCTGCCATCGGCCAGGATGACTTGTTCACCAAAATGTTTGGCGACAGCGGCCAGCGCCGGACGGCCAGATTCCATGATGGTGCGTGCTGCCAGGTCGGCATCTACTACGGTAATACCCAGCGATTCAAAGTGATCGGTGGCGGCGGTCTTGCCGCTGCCGATGCCGCCCGTCACGCCGACCACCAGGCGTGGATTAGCGCGCGCCGGACTCATTGCGGGTCACTCTGTCTAGGCATTACCCAGTGTGCGCCAGTACCAGTCCATCAGCTCAGCACCCCAGACAAAAGCGATCCAGCCGGCGATGGCCAGGTAGGGTCCGAAGGGCATGGGAATATCCTTGCCACGCTTTTGCAGCAGCATCAGCAGGATGCCCAATATCGCACCGACGAAGGACGACAGCAGTATGATCATGGGCAGTGACTGCCAGCCCAGCCAGGCACCGAGTGCTGCCAGCAATTTGAAATCACCGTAGCCCATGCCCTCCTTGCCGGTTGCCAGCTTGAACAACCAGTAAACGCTCCACAGAATCAGGTATCCGGCCATGGCGCCGATGACCGCATCGGGCAGTGATGCGAATACCCCGAACAGGTTGAACAGCAGGCCCAGCCACAGCAGTGGCAGGGTAATGCTGTCGGGCAGCAGCATGGTATCGAAATCAATCATGGTAAGCGCAAGCAGCGCCCAGGTGAGCAGCAGGGCGCCCAGCAAAGCCGCACCGGCGGTGCCGAAATGCAGGCCCAGAATGATTGCCAGCAAGCCGCTGGTCAGTTCGATAATGGGATAGCGCAGGGAGATTCCACTACCGCACTGGCTGCATCGACCGCGCAGGGCGATGTAGCTCAGCACCGGGATGTTCTCCCAGGGCTTGATGGCGTGCCCGCAGTGGGGGCAGCGCGAGTTGGGTTGCGCCAGGTTGAATGCTTCCTCGGATATTTCGGTGTCGGTTTCCAGCAACTGGGAGCAGTACAACTGTTCGTCCCGTTCGATCATGACCGGTACACGGTAGATGACCACGTTGAGGAAACTGCCCACGGTCAGGCCCAGCAGCAACAGCGAGAAGCCCAACAGCAGCGGGTGCTGGTTCAGGGCGGCGAGAACTTCCATCAAGTCAGTCTTATACCACAGACCCAAGCATGAAGATCGGCAGGTACATTGCAATCATCAGGCCGCCCACCAGAACACCCAGTACCGACATGATGATCGGCTCCATCAGTGAGCTGAGGCTGTCGACCGAGTTGTCCACCGCGTCTTCGTAGAAGGTTGCGACCTTCTCCAGCATCTCGTCCAGGGCACCGGATTCCTCACCAATCGATACCATCTGCAGCAGCATCATCGGGAACATGCCGGTGGTCTGAATCGAATCAAACAGGGTCGATCCAGTGGTGACGTCGTCGCGTATCTGCCGGATCGCCTTGGCGTAGGGAATACTGCCCGCGGCACCCGACACCGAATCCAGTGCGTCCACCAGCGGAACACCGGCGGCGAAGGTAGTGGCCAGCGTCCTCGAAAAGCGGGCAATTACCGAATTGAAGACAATATCGCCGATGACCGGCATTTTCAGCATGGCCCGGTCCTGGGCCTCTCGAAATGCAAATGAGCGCTTATGCACTTCCTTGTAGGCGTAACTGGCCAGGATCAGCCCTATCAATACGACGAACCACCAGTCCTGGGCGACGTTGGAAATCATCAATACGAACAGGGTAAATGCGGGCAGGTCGGCGCCAAAGCTGGAGAAGGTTTCTGCGAACTGGGGTACTACCTTGACCAGCAGCAAGGCGGTCACAATCAAGGCCACGCAAACCACCGCTATCGGGTAGGTCAGGGCCTTCTTGATTTTTGCCTTGAGCGCTTCGGACTTCTCCTTGTAGGTAGCGACCCGGTCGAGCATAGTCTCCAGGGTACCCGAGGCTTCGCCCGAAGACACCAGGTTGCAGAACAGCTCGTCGAAGTACTGGGGGAATTTCTCCAGTGCCAGGGACAGGCCGGTACCGGAGGCCACATCATTTTTTATGCTGCTAACCACCTCGCGCATGCTGGGATTGTCCAGGCCCTCACCAACAATATCGAAGCTCTGAACCAGGGGTACACCGGCCTTCATCATGGTTGCCAACTGGCGGGAAAAGATAGCAATATCCTGCGGCTTAATCTTCTTGCCGCCAGCACCGAAGAGGGGCTTGGACTTCTTGCGAACAGTCTTCGGCTTGATGCCCTGACGACGCAATTGTGCCTTGGCCATGGCCAGGCTGACGGATTCAATTTCACCCTTGCTGCTGCGGCCCTGTTTGTCCGTGCCCTGCCAGGTGAAAACCTGTCCTTTCGCTGCACTGGTTGCCATACGCTATCCCGCTCTCTTAGTCCGTTGTGACCCGGTTAACTTCTTCCAGGCTGGTGTCGCCGAACATGGCCTTGCGCAGCGCTGAGATGCGCAAGTCATTAAAGCCTTCTTCTCTGGCCTTGGCGGCGATTTCAATGGAATTGCCTTCCTCCATGATGATGCGTGCCAGTGACTGGGTAATGCGTACCACCTCGTACACCCCGACCCGGCCCTTGTAGCCGCTGGAACATTTGGAGCAGCCCACCGGCTGGAACAGCGTGGCCTGCTCCAGCATCTCTTCGGTAAAACCTTCTTTGGCCAATACATCGTTTGGTATATCGGCCGGTTCCTTGCATTCTTTACAGAGCCGGCGCGCCAGCCGCTGGGCGATGATGAGGTTGACCGAGGTGGCCAGGTTAAATGCCGGCACGCCCATGTTAAGCAGGCGAGTGATGGTTTCCGCGGCGCTGTTGGTGTGCAGTGTCGACATCACCATGTGGCCGGTTTGGGCCGCCTTGATCGAAATTTCCGCTGTTTCCAGGTCACGAATCTCACCCACCATGATGATATCCGGGTCCTGGCGCAGGAATGAGCGCAGGGCGGCGGCGAAAGTGAGGCCGACCTTGGGGTTAACGTGACACTGGTTAATGCCTTCCAGGTTGATTTCTACCGGGTCCTCGGCTGTGGAGATATTGCGTTCCGGTGTATTGAGAATATTGAGTCCGGTGTAGAGTGACACCGTCTTGCCCGAGCCGGTGGGGCCGGTGACCAGGATCATGCCCTGGGGCTGTTCCAGGGCCTGCATGAACAGGTCTTTCTGGAAATCCTCATAGCCCAGCATGTCGATACCCATCTGCGCGCTGGTCGGATCGAGGATCCGCAATACGATCTTCTCACCGAACAGCAGTGGCAGCGTGTTTACGCGGAAGTCGATGGCGCGGTTCTTGGACAGTTTCATCTTGATACGGCCGTCCTGGGGTACGCGGCGCTCGGAAATATCCATCTGCGACATAACTTTCAGGCGGGCAGCGAGTCGGCCGGCAAGGTTGGCCGGTGGCCGCACAACTTCCTCCAGGATGCCGTCGGTACGAAACCTGACCCGGTAAATCTTCTCATAGGGCTCAAAGTGGATGTCCGATGCACCGCACTTGATCGCATCCAGCAATACCTTGTTGACGAAGCGAACTACCGGAGTCTCATCAATGTCGCCGCCGGACTCGTCCCGGCTGCCACCATCCTCATCAACCGCCTCCACATCCAGGTCTTCGAGGCTGGCGTCATCCAGGTCATCGAATCCGCCGCTGAGACTATCTTGTGCGTCTGCCCATTCGGCTATCGCCGTTGCCAGGGCGGCTTCCTCAATCAGTACGGCGTCGGTATTGATGCCGGTGTGGAATTTGATCTCATCCATGGCGGAGAGGTTGGTCGGATCAGAGACGCCGATAAACAGGCGGTTACCGCGGCGGAACAGGGGCAGGGCGTGGTGCTTGACCACCAGCGAGGGGGCGACCAGGTCCTTGGGGATGGACTCCAGGTTAAAGGAATGTATATCGAACAGGGGTACGCCGAACTCTTCCGACGCCATTTCCGCCAGTTTGGGCCCCTCGATATAGTCGTGGGCCACCAGGTAGGAGACGAAAGGAGTCTTTTCCTTGGCCGCGGCAGACTGGGCATTCTCGGCCAACTCTGCATCCAGCAGGCCGTCTGCTACGAGACGACCAGCCAGACCGCTGAGCTGCATGGGGGTTTTATTTGTCATTTGCAGTTCTGAAGCCGTCAGTTTGGCGGTATTGTGTACCGTCATTATTTTGAGTGATGTCCGCAGTATAACCGGCCTACATGCCACCTGACAGTGCTGAATGTCTGGATTTTTGCGGTCCGTCACACACTGACCAATATTGTCAGTATGCGACGGGATTAGGCTCCATTGCCTGCGGTTGACCTAAAAAAAATAGTATTGACTAATATCAATCTAAGTAGTTGATATATAGGATAAAAAAATGTAAATTTAGCACAATGTGAAAAGTTGGCATGCGCTGTGCTTTGACCTTAGTGTCGCTGGGAATTAAGCCTGGCGCGTCCGGAACACAGGATTAACCCGGGCTTAACAAACCATTTTTTCTTACGGAGATTAGGAAAATGAACAAGACTAACCAAAAAGGTTTTACCTTGATTGAATTGATGATCGTTATCGCGATCGTCGGCATCCTGGCTGCAGTCGCACTGCCTGCTTACCAGGACTACACTATCCGCGCCAAGATGTCTGAGCCTATTGCCCTGCTGGGTGAAGGTAAGACTTCTGTTACGGAATACTTCATCGCCAACAACTCTCTGCCGCCGAATGCTGCTGCTGCCGGCCTGCGTGGTCAGATCGGTACGCCGATCGTCAACAGCCTGCGCTACAGTGGTTCTGGTCTGGTAGAAGTAGAAGTTGCTTCAGACGTGGGTGGCGATATTGATGCCAGCAACGACCTGATCCAACTGTCTGTTACCGGTACTGCGGGTGGCACGGTGCAATTTGTTTGCCGTCCTGCTCCTTCTGGTGGTGTTCCTGCGAAGTACCTGCCGGCTAACTGCCGCGGATAATCGCAGAGTTATTAAGAAACCCGGGCTTGCCCCGGGTTTTTTTTTGCCATGATTCTTTCCCGCCATTTCTTCGCCATTGCCGGTCTTTGCCTGGTTCTCTACGCCCCGGGTATCAGTGGGCCCTTCCTGTTCGACAGTTACGTTGCCATCGCCGCCAACCCGGCCCTGGATTTTGATGCCAGCGTATTTGACCAGTGGCGGCTCGCTGCACTCAGTTCCACCAGCGGACCGCTGGGTCGACCCGTCAGTATGTTGTCCTTCGCGGCGAACAGCGCGGTGGGCGGCGTCAATGCGGCTGGTTTCAAATTCACCAATGTTCTGCTGCACCTGCTGATTGCCTACCTGGTCTACCGGTTTTTGGCCAGGCTGTTGCAGCAGGCCCCGGCGCTGAACTTGCGCAGCCGGGAGGCTGGCTGGATAGCTTTTGCCGCTGCCGGCCTGTGGCTGTTACATCCGCTGCAAGTGTCTACCGTGCTCTACAGCGTGCAGCGCATGGAGCAACTGTCTACTTTGTTTGTGCTACTGGGTTTGCTGGCTTACCTGCACTACCGCTGTCGCTGGTTGACGCGCGCCGCTACTGCTCAAGAGCTTTCCAACTGTGCGCTATTGTTGCTGTTAAGTGGCTTGTTGGCGGTGTACTCGAAAGAGGATGGCGTCCTGCTTCCCTTGCTGGTGTTAATCACAGAGCTGCTACTGTTGCGCGGTCATTACGCTGGCAGGGAACGACCCTGGCTGCTGCGCAGTTGCGCCATCCTCTGTCTGGCGCCCTTCGCCCTGGTGTTGCTTTTGGCGGTGTTGGAACCTGGATTTTTGAAGACGATGTACGGCTGGCGACCCTGGTCTCCCGCCGAGCGCCTGCTGACACAGGGGCGTGTGCTCTGGCACTACGTGGGTTGGTTTTATCTGCCAGACGTGGGCGCGATGAGCTTGTTTCATGACGACATCGAGGTTTCCCGCGGCTGGATGCAGCCACTTTCCACCCTGGCCGCCGCGCTGGCCTGGCTGGTCGTGCTGATTTTCTGCACGCTGCGCTGGCGAAAGAGTCCTGTGCCGGTGTTTTGTGCCGGCTTTTTCCTTACCAGCCACCTGTTGGAGTCAAGCCTGGTACCACTCGATCTGGCCTACGAGCATCGCAGCTATCTGGGTAATATGGGTTTGGCCCTGCTGCCAGTGTGGCTGGGCTGGCGCCTGCTACCTGCACCTGCGCTGCGGGTTGCGGCGCTACTGGTGCTGCTGGTAATCGGCTTTGCCCTGGCTTTGCGCAGTTATCAATGGAGTGATGAATTGCGACTGGCCGAATCCCAGTTGCGGCATCATCCCGAATCGGCCCGGGCCAGTTACTACTATGCCAATTTGCAGATGCGACTGGCTGACCAGCAAGAGGATCCCGCGCTGACCCGGGAACATGTGCTGGCCTCGCGGCGCTATTTCGAATATTTGTTGCAATTGGAGCCTGACAGTTTTCCGGCCCTGGCTAGTCTGGTCTACATTGATAGCCGTTGGTTCCCGGAGCTTGATTCTGCGCAGTGGATGCAGAAGATGATCGACCTCGCTGCCCTCAAGACGCTGTACCCCTCCGACGCCAATGCGCTGGATTTACTCACACGCTGTGCCATTGCGGCTTATTGCAGGATCGAGCAGCAGGATTATGTTGCGCTGTTTGAACGCTTACAGCAAAGCAACCCCGGCGATGCCAGCCTGTTGCTCCAGTTAGCGCGCTATCACGGCCTGGTTTTGTTTGATTACCCCGCCGCGATTGCCTATACCGAGCGCGCCCTGCAGCTCTCGCCGAATGAGCTGTCGAGCTACTTTGACCTGTCTGGCTGGTATGTACGCGCTGGAGAGCCTGGCCAGGCGATGATGAGCTTGCAAGCGGTACTGATTCGCGACGAGCGCAGCCGTGAGTTGAGCCGTACCAGGCAGGCACTGCAATGATGTTCCGTCGTGTGCCATTTGGAGCGTGGCCGCTGCTGGCGCTGTGGTTGCTGGGCGCTGTGCTCTGCGTATGGATCTACCAGCCGGGTTTGGGCGGTCCTGTGTTGCTGGATGATGCCGCTAACCTGGCGGTCGTGCAGTCCCTGCGCGAGGGCGATGGTTTTGCTGTTGATGTGATTCAAGAGAACCTGTCTGGCCCCCTCGGCCGACCTGTTTCCATGGCCAGCTTCTTACTTGACCTCTATTTCCTGGACCTGGGGGTTAGCGGCGCCAAGTCTGTCAATTTACTGCTGCATGTTCTGGTCGGAAGCCTGCTGCTACTTTTTGCCAGCGAACTGTTTCGTGCCCTGGGTGTGCGACAAGCCGGTGTGGCCGGGCTTGGCGTGGCCCTGCTGTGGCTGCTGGCGCCGTTGCTGCTGAGCACGGTTTTATACATGGTTCAGCGTATGGCGCAATTGGCGACACTGTTCAGCCTGTTATCGCTATGGGCTTACTTGCGTTGGCGTCGACCAGGAAGTGTGCTTGAGTTGCGCAGCGGCTGGTTGATTCTGTGCTTGCTGGGCATACCCCTGGCTGCACTCAGTAAGGAAAATGGACTTTTGGTGCTGCCCCTGCTGGTGTTGCTGGAACTGGCCGTGTTGCAGCCCCGCGATACTGGCAACCAGGACGCGGCAGTGATCCGGCTGGGTAGGGTGCACTGGGTGCTGTTGCTGGGCGGTGTGCTAGTAGTCTCGGGGTTTCTGTTGCTTAACCCTGACTGGCTTGGGAGCGGGTTTGCGGCGCGACCCTTCAGTCTGTGGGAGCGCCTGCTCACTGAGGGCCGTATACTCTGGATCTATGTGCTGCATTTACTGTGGCCCGATAATGCCAGCCTGGGAATCTATCATGATGCCTTCCCACTTTCGCGCGGCTTGCTCGAGCCGGCGAGCAGCTTGTATGCACTGCTGGCATGGTTGCTGGCGACCGGACTGGCGCTGTGGTCACTGCGCAAGCCGGCACTTCGGGGGGTCGGCTTCGGTCTGCTGTTCTTCCTGGTCGGCCACGCCATGGAATCCAGTATCATTCCACTGGAGCTGTACTTTGAACACCGCAACTACCTGCCTGCGGCAGGGCTGTACATAAGTCTGGTTGCGCTAGCCCTGGCGCTGGTTGCGCGCTGGAGTTATTTGTCAAACTGGTTGCTGGCATTGTGGGCATTACTGCTGGGACAGGCGACGCTGACCACCAGTATAGAGGCCCAGGTCTGGTCCAGTGATCGCCTGTTTCATCTGGCGGCATACAGTCGCCATCCGGATTCAATCCGTGCCACTGAGGGTCTGGCGATGAGCCTGGCAGGCCTGGGTGAGCCCCGTTTGGCGCTCGAATACGCGCAAACTGCGACCCACAGTGAGGGCGAAGACAGTTTTCGCTCACGCCTGCGCGAGGCATTTATCTACTGTCGTTCGGGCCAGGCCATTGCTGAGGAAACGCTGGCCCTGTGGCAGATGAGCAGGGCGGATTTCGCCGACGACCTGGTGACCGAGAACAGCTATGTGCTGGTAAGGAAGTTGATTGACGGGCGCTGCCCAGGCACAGATTTAACGGCCCTGGCAACGCTCTGGGGCAGGCAAATACTGACTGTGGATGCGCACCAGGTGGCGCCGAAGCTGTTCCTGGCACTGGCTTTGTTGGAGAATTACCTTGAGAGGTACCAGTTGGCGCTTGGCTATGTGGATGCGTTGTTGCTGCGGACGCCGGGGGACAGCAGGGCACTGATGATGCGTCTGTATTTCAGCACCGCGCTGCAATTGAATGAAACGCGCGCAGCTACCCTGGTGGAGCTGCGGGCATTGGAAACAGCGGGTGCGCTTAATCGACAAGAGCGCTATAACCTGGAGCTGTTGGCCGCTGAGAGGGAAGACTGATATGCAAGTAAGCGTGGTAGTACCTTGTTACGATGAATCCGCCACGGTGGGGGAGCTGCTGCAAGCGGTGCGTGCTGCAATGCCGGAAGATGGCGAGATTATCCTGGTGGATGACGGTTCTACAGATGGAACTCGCGAGTTGCTGCAGGGCGAACTGTCTGGCCAGATCGACCAACTCATATTGCACGATTATAACCAGGGCAAGGGTGCTGCATTACGCACCGGTATCGCTGCGGCTCGCGGTGATATTGTTATCATTCAGGACGCCGATCTGGAATACAACCCGCAAGAATACCCGCGACTAATAAAGCCTATTGTCGAGGGTCGTGCAGACGTGGTGTACGGCTCCAGATTTATGGGCTCGGAACCGCATCGCGTACTCTATTTCTGGCATCGGCTTGGCAATGGTCTGCTTACGCTGGCGTCCAATATGTTTACCAACCTCAATCTCACCGATATGGAGACCTGCTACAAGGTGTTCCGGCGGGAAATCATCCAATCCATTGAGATTGAAGAAGATCGCTTTGGTTTTGAGCCGGAGATTACGGCCAAGCTGGCGCGTTCGCGCTGCCGGATTTTTGAGGTGGGCATTTCCTATTACGGGCGCACCTACGATGAGGGCAAGAAGATCGGCTGGCGTGATGGAGTGCGGGCCCTGTATTGCATACTCAAATACAACCTGCGCCGCAGTAATCGCCGATGAAGTATCCGCTTCGGCGCCTGATTCGATATTTCTTTGCCGGCGGCTGTGCGGCTGTCGTCGATCTATCGATATTCGCGGTATTCACCCTGTGGCTTGGCTACAATTACCTGGTCGTGGCTGGTGTTGGGTTTATATTTGCGACCGCGCTTAACTACTGGCTGTGCGTAAGGTATATCTTCGAAAGTGGTGCCCGCTTTGGCCGTCACGGTGAGATAGTCGGGGTTTTTGTGGTTAGTGGCATCGGCCTGCTATTGCACGAGTTGATCCTGTTTGCCCTGGTGTCAGAGTTTGCTGTGCATCTCCTGCTTGGCAAGATATTGGCAATAGGCATGGTGTTCCTCTGGAATTTCTCGGCGCGAAACTTTTACATATTCGCGGGTCCACGCCGTGTCTGAAGCCTTGCGCCCGGCCTGGTCAACAGCAGCGTTAGCGATTTTCGCGGCAGCGATTGTCTGGGTTGCTACACCGAACGGCGCCGGCTTACAGCCCGACTCTATTGGATATATCAGGCTTGCTCGCGACCTGGCGGCGGGGGCTTCCATATTTGAGCTGGGTACACACTGGCCACCGGGCTACCCCCTGTTGTTGGCAGTGGGTACCTGGGTTCCAGGAGCAGAGCTGGCCACCGCGCGCTGGGTATGTGTTCTCAGTGCAGGTGTGACCACGATCGGCCTGGGCTTCATACTGCGGGACAATCTGACTGGGCGCTTGTCAGGCTTTGTGCTGCCGATAGTACTGCTTGGCTTGATTCTCAGCCCGGCTTTTACTCAGATAATCTGGCAAGCCTTGAGTGAGGGCCCGTTCATTGCCGCCCTCGTTTGGGCTGTCTATGCTGCCTTGAGTTTTGCGGACAGGCAGCGGGCCGGGTCCCTGTTGCTGCTTTGCGCCTGTATCGGCCTGATGAGTTTGCTGCGCTATTCTTTCGCTCCCTTTATGCTGGCCGTGCTACTGGGCTTGTTACTCACAGCCCGGCACTGGCATCGGCACTGGCAACTGCTCGCCATAGCTGGATTGCTGCTGGCTGCGCTACCCTTGCTAAGCTGGCTGGGCCTCAGCAGTTCTGCTGGAGGGCCACGCCAGTTTTCTGTGCACCTGGTGGGGATGGCGCACTATCGGGAGTTGGCCAATACATTCTCCTTGTGGCTGGGCTTTGTGCCGGCATCTCTCTCGATTATTGTCTTTGTGCTTTCGCTATTGCCGGCTGCTGTTGCCTGGTGGACAGGGCGCTCCACAGTGCTTGCCCTGTGCCTTCTAATGATCGGCGGCTACCTTGCATTCTTACTGGTTTCAATTTCTTTTATGGATGCGCATACGCCGCTGGATGCACGCATTCTGTCGCCTCTGTTACCGCTGTGGTTGGTAATGCAGGCTGTTGCTGTCGGCCAACTGTCACTGATACCTGCCGCCAGGCACGCGGAAGCCGTTTTTTTGGTGCTATTGATGCTGATAGTGGTTGCGGGCCTTGGAAATTTTTCGCAGCAATTGAGCCAGGCGATACGCTTCGGTGATGGCTTCGCAGATCAGCGCTTTCGGGCAGCGCCTGTTTTCTCCTATGTTGATGAATTGAGCCCGGACCAGACGGTATATACCAATGCAGGAGAGTTCTTCTACCTGTTTTACAATCGTGATACCAGGCAGCTGCCAAAACTCTATAATACCCAGACCGGCATGTTGAATCCCGAGCTTGGTCCTGAGATAGAATCTATGCTGGCCGCACTGTTGGAAACTGATGGGGTTGTGATCTGGGTGGACGCCCTGGCCGGCAGGAATTACCTTCCCACAGTTGAGTATTTGGACGAGCGCTTGCCGCTTGATGTCGTAACAAGGATGAACGGTGGCACAGTGCTCAAGTTGAGCGATGTGTCCTCACACTAGCAGGATGACCCACATGTCGATAGAAAATCTGTCCATCGTAATTCCCGCCAAGAATGAAGAAGTTGGCCTGGGCGCCGTTCTGCCGGAGCTGCGCGCCGCCTACCCTGAGGCTGAGCTAATCGTGGTAAATGACGGGTCCACGGATGAGACCGCTGCGGTCGCCGAGCTTAACGGAGTCAGGCTGGTAAGCCACCCCTACTCAAAAGGTAACGGCGCGGCCATCAAGAGTGGTGCGCGAACTGCGACTGGCGATGTAATCTTGTTTATGGATGCTGATGGTCAGCACCGGGTTCAAGATATTCCAGCCTTGCTGGAGAAATTTGAGCAAGGCTATGACCTTGTGGTGGGCGCCCGCCGAGGGCTCGAATCCCAGGCCAACGTGATGCGCTGGGGAGCGAACAGCATTTACAATTGGCTCGCAAGCTGGATGGTGGGGCAGCCCATTGAAGACCTGACCTCGGGTATGCGGGTGGTACGTCGCAGTTGTTTTATGAGTTTTGTCTATCTGCTGCCAAATGGCTTTTCCTACCCGACCACATCCACTATGGCTTTCTACCGGGCCGGGTATTCTGTGGCCTTTGTGCCGATTGTCTGCGCGAAGCGCGAAGGCAAGAGTCATGTGAATATTTGGCGTGATGGCGTTCGTTTTCTGTTGATCATTTTCAAGGTCGGTACCCTGTACTCGCCTTTGAAGCTGTTCTTTCCAATTGCGGCCGGGATTTTTGCATCCGGGCTCGGTTATTATCTGTACACCTACCTCAGTAGTGGCCGCTTCACCAATATGAGCTTGCTGTTATTTGTATCCGCTGTAATTGTATTCCTTATCGGTCTCATCTCTGAGCAGATTACCAATTTGATGTATAAAGATGACTAGAGCAGTTACAGCGAACAAAGGGATATTGAGATGAAAGTCGTGATATTGGCGGGTGGACTGGGTACTCGCATTTCCGAGGAAACAGACCACAAACCCAAGCCCATGGTGACAGTAGGGGGGAAACCGCTGCTGTGGCACATCCTCAAAAGCTTCTCTGCCCACGGCTGCCACGAATTCATCATCTGCTGTGGCTACAAGGGTTATGTGATCAAGGAGTACTTTGCCAACTACTTTCTGCACATGTCGGATGTCACTTTCGACATGAGTAACAACCAGATGGAGGTACACCAGAACTACGCTGAGCCCTGGAAGGTTACCCTGGTCGATACTGGCGACGAAACCCAAACCGGTGGCCGCCTCAAACGGATCGCTCCGCACCTGCAAGACGATGAGCAGTTCTGCTTCACATATGGTGATGGCGTCAGCGACGTAAACATTTCAGAGTTGCTTGCCTTTCACCGCGAACATGGTCGGCTCGCAACAGTGACTGCGACCAAGCCCCCCGGGCGCTTCGGCGCCATAAACCACGAACAGGGGCTGGTCACCAGCTTCCAGGAAAAACCGCAGGGGGAGGGCAGCTATATCAACGCGGGCTTTTTTGTGCTCAGTCCCAAAGTGCTTGAATTGATTGAGGGTGATGACACCAGCTGGGAAAAAGAGCCATTGGAGCGATTGGCTGCCGATGGTCAGCTGTCGGCTTTTGTGCACGAGGGATTTTGGCAGTGCATGGATACCTTGCGTGACCGAAATCTGCTGGAGAAGTTGTGGTTGGAGAAGAGGGCTCCCTGGAAGGCATGGTAATAGACCAAAACTTTTGGTTGGGTAAGCGAGTGCTGCTTACTGGTCACACTGGCTTCAAGGGGAGCTGGCTAGGTCTATGGTTACTGCAGTTGGGCGCCCGCGTCACTGGTTGTGCGCTGGAGCCGGCTTCTTCTGAAAATCTTTTCCAGCTCTCTCGCCTGGCGGATGATCTGGAACACAGCGTAGTTGATATCCGCGATAGTGAAGCTGTGCGTGAGCTGGTCAAGCGCACGCGCCCGGAAATTATTATTCATATGGCGGCGCAGTCCCTGGTTCGCTACTCCTATGCGCACCCGCTTGAAACCTATCAAACCAATGTCATGGGTACGCTGCATTTGTTGGAGGCTGTCAGGAATGTAGATTGTGTTCAGAGTTGCATTGTCGTCACCAGTGACAAGTGCTATGAAAATCTGGAGCGACCAGAGCCCTACCGGGAAACAGATTCACTTGGTGGTCACGACCCTTACAGCAGTAGCAAGGCCTGTGCAGAAGTTCTCACGTCCTCCTGGTACCGGTCCTATTTCGCCGGCGCGGAACACAGTCCCAGCCTGGCAACCGTGCGAGCCGGAAACGTCCTTGGTGGTGGTGACTGGGCCGAGGACCGGATTGTTCCTGATCTCGTGCGAGCTATGGCTGCCGGGGAGTCGCTGAAACTGCGTAACCCGTCAGCGGTTCGCCCCTGGCAACATGTTTTGGAGCCGCTCTCAGGTTATTTGCTGCTGGCGCAGGCGCTCGCCATGGACGGTAATGAATATGCCGGCGCGTGGAACTTCGGCCCGGATGCGGAAAATTTGTTGCCGGTCTCTGAGCTGGCAGATCGCCTGGTTGCATGCTGGGGAGATGGAGCCAGCTGGCTGGCCGCAACCGGAGAGGAACCCCATGAAGCGGGCCTGCTTGCACTGGACAGCGCCAAGGCGCAGCAGCAGCTTGGTTGGCGCCCGCGTTTGGATGTGGACTCACTGTCGGCATCAATAGTGCACTGGTATCGGGAACAGCTTAACGGCGCTGACGCACGACAGCTGTGTTTACAACAGATTGCGGATTTCGAGGCTGCTGCATGATCGTGTCGGAAACAGCAATCGCGGGTTTACTCAAGGTGAAGCTGCAGCGGCACGGGGATGAACGGGGCAGTTTTAGTCGTCTTTATTGTGATTCTGAATTGGCGACATTTATGGGGTCCAGCTCCGTGGTTGAAGTTAATCATAGTGTCACAGACAGGGCCGGGAGCGTACGTGGTATGCACTATCAGCGACCGCCACATGCGGAAATAAAGCTGATCACTTGCTTGCGGGGAAGTGTATTTGATGTGGCGGTTGACCTGCGCGCGGGTTCGCCGACTTTCCTGCAGTGGCTGGGACAGGAACTGACTGCACAGGATGATCTGCTCTGGGTGATTCCTGAAGGTGTGGCACACGGTTTCCAGGCACTCGAGGATTCCTCTGAGCTCCTTTACTTCCATAGTGCGCATTACACCCCGGAAGCAGAGGCCGGTATTCGCTTCGACGATCCACGCCTGGCAATCGACTGGCCACTGGCCACCACAGAGATTTCCAGTCGTGACCTTGCGTTTGAGCCACTGAGCAACAGTTTCGATGGTGTTGTGTTGGCAGGATCAGGCTAACGTGTATTGCCGACACTGTAACGCAGCACTGACCACGGAGTTTGTAGATCTTGGGTTCTCTCCGCCGTCAAACGCCTATTTATTGCCGGCAGCGCTGAGTCAGCCCGAGACCTGGTACCCCCTGCGCGTGCTGGTTTGCTCAAATTGCTGGTTGGTGCAAACAGAGGATTATGCTGGTGCGGAGCAGCTATTTGATGCTGATTACGCCTATTTCTCTTCCGTCTCCCGTACCTGGATGGATCATGCTGAGCGCTATGCCGCGATGATTGTGCAGCGGCTTGAGCTAGGGCCGAGCAGCCAGGTGCTGGAAATTGCTTCCAACGATGGTTACCTGCTGCGCAATTTCCAGCAGCGTGGCATACCTTGCCTCGGAGTCGAGCCTACTCGCAGCACAGCGGATGCTGCAAGGTTACTTGGTATAGATGTGTGTGAAGCTTTTTTTGGTGCGGACCTGGCCAACACGCTGGTGGAGACTGGCGGACAGCGCGATCTTATTATTGGTAATAACGTGTATGCCCATGTGCCGGATATTAATGATTTTACCGCCGGGATGACGCTGCTGCTAAAGCCAGATGGCGTAATCACTCTGGAGTTCCCTCACCTTTTACAGTTGATGGAGCATGGGCAGTTCGACACTATTTATCACGAACATTTCTCTTATCTCTCACTGGCGGCTGTTAGCAGAATATTTCAGAGTCAGGGGCTGCGTGTATTTGATGCTGAGGTATTACCCACACATGGCGGTAGCCTCAGGATCTATGGTTGCCACAAGGATTGCGACAGGCCAGTAGCTGAGTCTGTCGCCGCGCTGCTGGAGCAAGAGTTGGCTGCTGGCTTGCAGGCTTTGGACAGTTACCTGAGCTTCCAGCAGCGAGTAAATGCTATCAAGGATGGCTTGCTCGAATTTTTGCTGGAGGCCAAGAGCAAGGGAGAGAAGGTCTGTGCCTATGGCGCTGCGGCGAAAGGCAATACGCTGCTGAACTACGCAGGAATCAAACGTGACCTTATCCACAGTGTTTATGATGCGGCAGAATCAAAGCAGGGCAAGTATCTGCCCGGGTCCCATATCCCGATCCTGGAGCCTGCTCAGCTCGCTATTGATAAGCCGGATTGGCTACTGATACTGCCCTGGAATATTGCCCCGGAAATTGTAGAGGCACAACAGGATGCGAGGAGCTGGGGCTGTCGTTTCCTGGTGGCCGTGCCAGCGCTGCGGATATTGGAATGAAGGTTCTGCTAACTGGAGCTACCGGCTTTGTGGGCCGACACCTTGTTCCAACTTTGAGGTCCAGAGGGCATGAAGTTATCTCACTGCAACGCTCCCTGCCCGATGACGGCCGGCACCCGTGGCTGCAGGGAGTTCAAGTACATGAGTTTGACCTGCAATTTCCCGATAGAGTAGATCCCGATCATCTTCGCGCTGATGCGTTGGTACATCTTGGCTGGGCTGGGCTACCTGATTACCGATCTTCAGTGCACCGCGAAATCAATTTTCCTGCCAGTTTGAAGCTTATAGAGTTAGTGCTTGGCGCCGGCGTAAAGCAGCTAATGGTCACAGGTACCTGTCTGGAGTATGGCCTGGCCGAGGGTTGCCTGGATGAGGATATGTCGGTCAGCCCCGAATTGCCTTATGCCGTGGCTAAAGATGAGCTGCGTAAACAGGCCGACGAGCTTGCGCAGAAAGCCTCGGCGAACTTGTTATGGTTGCGACTCTTCTATATGTATGGAGTGGGGCAGAATCCGACTAGCTTGCTTGCTTCGCTGGATAGTAGCATTGACCAGCAAGCGGATTGCTTCAATATGTCTGGTGGCGAGCAGCTCAGGGATTACGCGCCGGTTGAATGGGTGGCAGCGCAGATGGTACGTATGCTTGAGTTGTCGGGTGTTGCCGGCGTTTTTAACTGCTGTAGCGGCCGGGGTGTGACCGTCAAGCAGATTGTAGAGCAGCGCCTGAAGGAGCGAGGCGCCTCGATCAAGCTCAATCTGGGCGTCTATGATTACCCAGACTACGAACCCATGGCGTTCTGGGGGAGCAACTTGCGCATGTTGCGTGCCCTGGGCGATGCTTAGCGAATGAGCGCGGCGGATGCTTTTGTCCAATTCTGCAGGCTGGCGCCCAGATCTGCCATTGGCCTGGAAACTATTACTTAAATCAACTGGTTGTCGTATCAATGAATGAGATCGAAAAATTCCGTGAAGAACGTAAACAGGCTATCGCGTCCTATCCTGGTAACGAAAATCTGGTGGAGGCTGCTGCCCGCTTTACCGAGGCCAGCATCAGGGCCCGGTACAGCTACAATTTCGATTGGGCGGGCCGCCCGATAATTCAATACCCCCAGGATATGGTTGCACTACAGGAAGTTATTTGGTCGGTCCAGCCGGACCTGATTATTGAATGTGGCGTCGCCCACGGGGGCTCATTGATTCTCAGCGCTTCAATGTTGGCGATGAATGAATACGCGCGAGCAGCAGCGCTGGGCGAAATGCTGGACCCCAGTGAGCCCGGTGCCCGCGTTGTCGGCATCGATATCGATATTCGAGCACATAACCGGGCGGCAATTGAAGCCCATCCCCTGTCCGGATTTATCCAGCTTATTGAGGGCTCGTCGGTAGAGGAGTCGGTGGTCAAGCAGGTTCACGGCATCGCGGCGAATTACGAGAAGGTGCTGGTTTGTCTGGACTCCAATCATACTCACGAGCATGTGCTGGCCGAGCTAGAGGCCTACGCCGCTCTGGCATCAGTGGGTAGCTACTGCATAGTCTTCGACACCAATGTTGAAGATCTGCCGGCCGACCTGTTCCCGGATCGCCCCTGGGGTGTGGGTGACAACCCGAAAACAGCAGTGCTCGAATATCTGGAGAGCCACAACATCGACTCATCTTCCGACTGCGTTTTCGAAATCGATGAAGAGATCGAAAACAAGTTGCTGGTAACGGTTGCCCCACAGGGATATCTCAGGCGGGTCCGCTAATTGTCCAGGCTCCGCCGCAATGTAATCGCTAACTACATCGGTGGTGCCTGGACTGCCCTTATGGGCTTTGCATTCATGCCCCTCTATATCCACTATCTGGGTATTGAAGCCTTCGGCCTCATTGGGCTATATGTCGCCCTGCAAGCCTGGATGATCATGCTGGATATGGGGTTTACACCGACCCTGAACAGGGAAATGGCACGTCTTGATGCCGGCCAGCGCAGTCCTCGCGATGCACGTAGTCTGATACGTACCCTGGAACTGGTTTACCTGCCACTGACGGCAATGTTTGCCCTGCCTCTGGTGCTGCTGTCGCGTTGGATTGCCACTGAGTGGCTGCAGTTTGAGCAGTTGCAGATCGATGACGTGGCGGAGGCACTCTCGATAATTGGCTTTACCGTGATTGCGCGTTGGTTTTCTACGCTTTATCGCGGTGCCATTATGGGCTTGCAGCATCAGGTTTGGTTGAACGGCGCCAATATTTTCTTTGCCACGATTAGGGGTCCCGGCGTGCTGGTGGTACTTGAATACTTTTCCGCGAGCCTGCTCAGCTTTTTCCTGTTCCAGTTTGTGGTCTATGTGATTGAGGCATTGGTGTTGCGCGGCAAGCTTTTGAAATGGCTGCCAGCGGCCACTGGAGTGCGTTTCAGCCTCAAGCAAATATCGGGTGTGGCTCACTTTGCGCTGGGTGTTGCCTTCATCAATATTTTGGCCGGTTTGTTGACCCAGCTAGACAAGTTTGTGTTGTCTGCGACACTGCCCTTATCAGTGCTCGGCTATTACACGCTTGCCAGTACGGTTGCCGGCGCTCTTTATATTATGATTGCCCCGGTATCCAATGCGGCTTTTCCTCGTTTCACCGCAGCATACTCTAGTGGCGAAGCAGCGCAGCTCGCGGTCGATTATCACAAGCTCACTCAGGCCTGCGCCGGAATTGTGCTACCAATGGGCTTGTTCCTGTCATGCTTTGCCTATCCAGTCTTGCTGCTGTGGACGGGTGACAGGGTATTGGCGATGAGCGCTGCGCCGATTCTGTCTATCCTGGCTCTCGGCAGTATGCTTAATGGGGTAATGACCCTGCCATATACATTGCAGCTTTCCAGCGGCTGGACCCGCTTGACACTAATCCTTAATACGATTGCTGTCCTCGCCTACGTCCCGGTAGTCTATCCCGCGATAGCGCATTATGGCGCCATGGCGCCGGCATTTTTCTGGCTGGCTCTGAATGTTTTCTACGTACTGGTAGCAATCCCGCTAATGCATCGACGACTTTTAACTGCTGAGAGAAATGCCTGGTATCGTCAGTCCTTGCTTGCACCGCTAGCCGGGGCCGCGGTGGTTTGCCTGGGTGCCAGGCTGCTTTTCTCAATTGAGTCTTCCGCTCAGGACTTACTCTCCCTGGCGATCCTGGTTTTGGTATTGTCAGGAACCGTATTGTCGGCAATGCTGGCAACCCCTCTTTACCGAAACATATTAGGCGGCTTTGTTCTGGGTCAACCGCTCAAGCCCCCTCCGCCCTCGTCATAGATAGCCATCATGAAAATTTTGTTTGTTGGTAAGCGCTACTATACAAATCGTGACGCCCTCCTTGAGCGTTATGGCCGTATTTTTCAGCTGCCCAGACTTTGGCAAGAGTCTGGTGTGGATGTGCGCCTATGGCTAATCGACTATCACCGGGGCAGAGAGCAGGGCAATGATAATAGCGCCAGTGCGCAGCCGGCCTTGCCAGTCGACTGCCTCCCCGTGCCTGGTTTGGCGCTTGTTAGCAGGTTTTTTTCCCTGTTGATGCCTGGTCGTGATCGCCCTGAGATCATTGTTGCCAGCGGCGACTGCTATATTGGCTTGCTGTGCTGGCTGTTGGCGCGCCTGACCGGTGCCCGCTTTGTGTTTGATATTTACGACCGCTACGATCAGTTTCCGGGTTACCTGCGCTTGCCGGGATTCGACCTTCTGGGATTTTTGCGCTCCCGGGCCGATGCCTGTTTGTTTGCCAGCGAGCTGGTTCCGGAACAACTGGGTGGCCGTTGCGACAAGGACATAATCGTCCCCAATGGCCTGGACACGGACAGGTTTCGCCCGCTTGACCTGCAGCAGTGTCGGCAGCAGGCAGGCATTGAAGATGAGGACTACCTTGTCGGTTATTTTGGCAGTATGGAGCCGGATCGTGGTGTGGCCGACCTGGTGGACGCAATAGGCCTGCTGGTGGAGCAGGGCCTGGCGGTGCGGCTGCTGATCGCTGGCCATGCCAGCGACCCGGAGTCGCTGGATCGCCCCTATGTTCGCTATCTGGGGAATCGGCCCTTCGCAGAGATGCCGTTGCTTATGGCTTGCTGTCAGGTTCTCGCGCTGCCCTATCGACGCTCGACGTTTATGGATGCAGGCGCCTCCAATAAGATCGCAGAGTATATAGCTGTCGGTCGTCCGGTAGCGGCAACCAAATCACCTAACCTGCTCGCCAATTTCAATTTCGGCCCCGACGCGGAGGCAGAGCTCGCCCAGCCGTCTGACCCGAACAGCCTGGCCGGGGTAATCCGGCGCTGTATTGAATCACCGCGTGAACTTCAGTTGCCCCCGGGTATTACCTGGCCGGAGATCGCCCGGGATACAATCACAAAAATTCATGCAGTTACGGGCATCTAGCGGCTTATGGACGAGGGTGTGGAGCAAGACAGCAGGGATACCGGTGGCGAAACTGCTCCGCTGGTAAGTATTGGCATGCCAGTTTTTAATGGTGAGGAATTTATCGGAGAAGCTATCGAGTCCCTGCTGTCACAAAGCCTGACTGACCTGGAATTACTGGTGTCCGATAACGCCTCCACCGACAATACTGTAGCGATCATTGAAAGCTATGTCGCTCGTGATTCCCGTGTTGTTCTTTACCGCCAGCCCGAGAACATTGGCGCCGCTGGGAATTTCAGCTTTGTGCGTGACAGGTCACGCGGACGCTATTTTATGTGGGCGGCGCACGATGATACCTGGGCGTCCAATTGGCTACAGGTCCTGATCGAGGCATTTGGTGATGGCGATGCGGGAGTCCGTGGCGATATCAGGCTTTTTCAAGACGGCAAGGTCATTGCTGAGAAGAGGCCTCCTGATTTTGTGCAGGGTCAATGGGCACGGTATTTCTTCAAAAACGAAGTCGATTACCGCAGCCACTACACCTACGCTTTGTTTAATCGAGAGAGGTTGATGCGTGCTGATTTATCCACGCTAGGCCTGGACTACTATCCCGACGCGCTGTTTTGCTACGAGGTGCTCAAGTACGGTCATCTCAGGATGGTGCCGGGCACCTGGCAGCACTATCGAGTCCACACCAGCAGTGAGGGTGCACAATTGTCGCGGCAGTGGCGTGGCTGGGCGAAGATACTGTACCGGGTTCATCCCGCGCGTTACTACCGCTATTACCTGGATTACACAGATACGCGCCTGCGCAAAACCTTGTTATTAGGCCTGGTTCCGTTTAAGCATGCGTATTGCCAAATGAGTTTTTGGCTGCGGGGGGCGCGACAATTGCTCACTGGGGTAAAGTATATATAAGCGGATAAACATGCTGCCGTTGTTAAAGGGAATTGAAATAAGATGAAGCGCGTTTTGCTTGTGTTTGGTACACGCCCCGAAGCCATAAAAATGGCGCCAGTGGTCAAGGCGTTAATGGCGCAGGAGGGCCTGGAAACCAGGGTATGTATCTCCAGTCAGCATCGTGAGTTGCTGCAGCCGGCGCTTGAGCTGTTTGATTTGAAGCCAGATTATGATCTGGACATTATGCGGCCGGGTCAGAGCCTTTCAGGGATCACTGCGCGAATTCTATTGGCGCTGGAACCGGTTCTCAAGGATTGCCAGCCCAATATCATGCTGGTACATGGCGACACCACTACAGGGTTCGCTGCAGCTTTGTCGGGCTTTTATCACGATGTGCCCGTGGCCCATGTGGAGGCGGGACTGCGCACCGGTAATATAAAATCACCCTGGCCGGAGGAGTTTAATCGGACAACCATTGGCCAACTGGCATCCCTCCATTTTGCACCCACGAAACAGTGCCGGGAAAACCTGCTCCGGGAGGCTGTGCAGGAGAGCCGGATTCATGTGACCGGAAATACTGTGATTGATGCCCTGATCCAGGTTCGCGATGTTGTTAATGCGCGTGACGAACAAAGGCAGAAGCTCGAGCGGGAATTCGACTTCCTGGATTCGTCCCGGCGCCTGATATTGATAACCGGGCACCGCCGAGAGAATTATGGTGAAGGTTTCGAATCCATTTGCACTGCGCTGGAGAGTTTGGCGAGTAGCTGCAGTGATAGCGTGGAACTTGTTTACCCGGTGCACCTGAATCCAAATGTGAAGCAGGTGGTTGAGGCCAGGTTGTCGGGAATTCCCAATCTTCACCTGATAGAGCCCATTGGCTACTCTGAGTTTGTATATTTGATGGCCAGGTGTTTTCTGATTCTCACAGATTCCGGTGGAATTCAGGAGGAAGCGCCGGCGTTTGGCAAGCCGGTGCTGGTGATGCGTGACACCACCGAGCGTCCTGAGGCGATCGACGCTGGAACCGCTCGCCTGGTAGGAACGGATTCTGAGCTAATTGTGACGGAAACCCTTCGCTTACTGTCTGACAGCTCTCACTACGATGCGATGGCCAGGGCAGGGAGCCCTTTTGGTGATGGTACAGCGGCTATCCAGATCGCGGCAGCTATCGCGGACTATTGTTAGCCTCAGCCTGGCACAGCTGCGCGTACTGTTTGGCATATTCGGCGGCTACGCCAGGCCAGTCAAAGCGCGCAAGCGCCGACTGTTTGCCATTAGTGGCCAGGCCTGTACAAAGTTCGTCATCTCTTAGTAGATCTAAAATGGCGCTTGCAAGCGCTTCGCTGTCGCCGGGGGTGACCAGAATTCCGGTCTTTCCCTGCTCCACGACATCGCCCAGTGCGGGCAAGTCTGAGCAGATAACAGCGCAACCACAGCCCATCGCCTCCACGGCGACCAGCCCCAGCCCTTCCTGATCGCCGTCGCGAGCAATAACAGATGGGACCAGAGCGATACGGTGTTGGTTGAGTAGCGCTGGAATTTTCTGATTAGGGATTGCGCCGGCGAAAGTAATATTGCCGGCGCAACCCAACGTGGTAGCCAGCGCCTGCAAGGAGGCGCGCAGAGGGCCGTCACCGATGATGTTCAGTTGCAGGTTTGGATACCTTGGGGTCAGCAGGGAGATCGCCCGTATTAATGTTGCAACGCCCTTTTTCTCTACCAGGCGGCCAACGAATATCAGGCCGCTGCGCTGCTCCCAGGGAGTTGTATCAACAAAGCGGTGCTGCAGATCAACACCCATAGAGCGTACGAATACCTTGTCATTATCCAGCCCCAGGGCCGCAGTTTCCTTAAGCATTGCCGTGCTGACGACATTGACCCGCTGGGCGCGTTTGAGTATTTGTAGTTTGAGCCAGCGCAGTGGCTTGCTGCGTAGGGAGAAAAGATCTGCACCGTGCGAGGTGATTAGAATGGGCGGGAATTTCATGCCCAGCCAGCTGCCTAACAAGAGCGCCAGTCCCTGGGGGACAATCCAGTGCGCGTGAACAAGTGCGATATTTTCTTCGCGACAGAGTTTTCGAACACTGTTCAGTTGGCTTAGCAGCAGACCCGGTACCAGTAGCCATCTCCAGGGTTTGGCAGCCAGATTGGACATGATGCCGCCACCGTAGGCAAGAGACTCCAGGGCGGCGGGAGCGTAGCGATAACGATAAACGCTCACCTCTCCGAGGGTCTCCCTGCTGGCAGCACCCTGGCAATGAGGCGCAAGAACCAGCACCCGGAAACTATCCGAAAGCGCCTGGGCGAGCTGCAGGATAAACTCCGGCTCGGTGTCATTTTCCCAGCGCGGGAAGGTAGAAGCAGTCAGGAGTATTTTCGTCTTCGGCACGTTCAAGGCTCTATTGCCTCCGCCTGTTGCTCGCGAAGCTCACGCAACTGCTGTTGTATATCCGGGGAGTCTGGGTTCAGCGTCAGCGCGTTTTCGAGGTAGTAAATGGCAGCGTCGAGCTTACCTTCATGGGCGAGATAGCTACCGCCGTTGCGCCACAGCTTGAACTCGGTGCCGGCAATGGTAATGCCGCCTGCATTGAGGGACTCCAGCCCTCTGAGATTGTATTGAATGGCTTCTTCAGGCATGCCGTATTCCCAGTGTGCGAACGCTAGCGATGAAAGTACAAAGGGTTCATCGCCACCTAATTTGTGCGCCTGGCGAAACAAACTCAAGCCATTCTGCCAGTGGCCCGCTTGCATCCAGGACAAGCTGGCGCCAAGGACAATGACCGCAGACGCAGCCACCTGACGCAGGCGAGTAGAGCCAAGCAGCAGGCATATGCCCATTACGCTTACCCAGATCAGCCCAATACCGGGCACATAGTTAAATCGGTCGGCGGCGCCGTGAATGCCAAAATGAATCACGCCACTGACAGGAAACAATGTCCCCAGGAACCAGCACCAGCCGGCGGCCAGGAACGGTAGCTGGCGTGCGTACTTCCAGGCCAGCAGCGATATGCCCAGCAGTAGCGCCAGCGCCATCCAGCTGTGTCTATCCAACCCGCCGGCATAGATGGGGTAGTAAGGTGACAGGGCGGCGGGTACAAAGAAGTTGGAGAGTGTCAGCCAGTAGGCATTTACAACATTGCCCAGCTTAATTGCGAGCGGTAAGTCGACCAGGGCACCGCCGCTGTCATGGGCGAAGTAGCCAATAAATGCGCCCAGCAGGGTAACGGCGAACAAGGGCCATTTTTCAAGAATCAGTTTGGGTAAGCTTTGCGCCAGGGTAGCATTGGCGCCCCGACCCAGCGGCCAGTAGTCAAGCAGTAGCAGTATGCAGGGCAGGGTAACGAACATGGGTTTGACGCTGATAGAGATCAGCATTAACAGCGAGATCAGTATCATTGGCCTGGGCAGCGTTGGTGCTTGTCGTTGCTTTAGGTATAGCAGGACCGCCAGCAGGCCGAACAGGGTGCTGAGCAGGTCCTTGCGCGCCATGATCCAGGCTACTGCTTCGACGTTCTGCGGATGTATGGCGAAGATGGCTGCGCACACAAACGCGATCGCCCGCTGGGCCTGCAGCCGCTGTAGGATCAGAAACACCAGCACGCTATTGAGCCAGTGATAGATGAGGTTGGCGGCGTGGTGGGCGGCGGTAGAGGGTCCCGGGATAAGAAGCCTGTCCAGGGCGTAACTCAACCAGAGCAGCGGATTCCAGTTGGCGCCATCCGTCGTCGTGAAAGCCCAACGCAGAAACTCCAGGGAAAATCCCTGGCCCAGGCGCTCGTTCCTGCGGATCAGGTCACCATCGTCAAAATTGACGTAATCAAAGCCCAGTGTCTGCCCGAAAACGATTATTACGAGGCCACCCAGTGCTGCGCTGATCAGGGCGTTTGGGCGTCCTGCCCCTCGAATAGTTGATTGCAAGCTCAAGCAAGGAATCCTGGTGTATTTACACCAGAGTCTACCCTAGGCCACGCCTTCGCCCCAGTTATCCTTGCCCGGAATGTGGACCAGTTCGCTCAGGCTGCCGCGGAACGTTGCTGTGACTGCTTGGCCTTGGCTTCGCGGCGCCGTGCGTGCAATACCGGTTCGGTGTAACCGCTGGGTTGCGCGCAGCCTTTGAATATCAGGTCGCAGGCTGCCTGGAAAGCGACATTGCTTTCGAAGTCCGGTGCCAGCGCCCGATACTCCGGGTCTGCTGCATTCTGCTGGTCGACCACTGCGGCCATACGCTGCAGGGTTTCCATAACCTGCTCTTCACTGCACACACCATGGCGCAGCCAGTTGGCCAGGTGCTGGCTGGATATGCGCAGGGTGGCGCGGTCTTCCATCAGTCCAATATCGTTGATGTCGGGTACCTTGGAACAGCCGACGCCCTGGTCCACCCAGCGCACCACATAACCGAGAATGCCCTGGGCATTGTTATCCAGCTCCCGCTGAATGGCCTCGGCGGATAGCTCCGGTGCGGCGATTGGTATGCTGAGAATGTCATCCAGTGCGGCGCGCTGACGCTTGCGAATCTCATCCTGGCGCTGGGCCACGTCGACCTGGTGGTAGTGAATGGCATGCAGGGTGGCAGCGGTGGGCGAGGGTACCCAGGCGGTGTTGGCACCGGCCTGTGGGTGCGCAATTTTCTGTTCCATCATCGCGCTCATCAGGTCGGGCATGGCCCACATACCCTTGCCAATCTGGGCTTTGCCCTGCAGGCCACATTGCAAACCAGTGTCCACGTTCCAGTCCTCGTAGGCGCTGATCCAGGGCTGGGATTTCATGGCGCCCTTGGCAATCATTGGGCCTGCTTCCATGCTGGTATGGATTTCATCGCCGGTACGGTCCAGGAAGCCGGTATTGATAAATACGATGCGCTCGGCGGCGATGCGTATGCAGGCCTTGAGGTTAACCGTGGTGCGGCGTTCTTCGTCCATGATGCCAAGTTTGATGGTATTGCGGGGCATACCCAGCATCTTCTCGATGCGGGTAAAAAGTTCGCAGGTGAAGGCGACTTCATCGGGGCCGTGCATTTTCGGTTTGACGATGTAGACGCTGCCGCTGTGTGAATTGCTCAGGGCCTTGCCCACCTTGAGGTCGTGCAGGGCGATGGCGCTGGTAAAAATGCCGTCCAGAATGCCCTCGGGAATTTCATCACCATTGGCATCCAGAATGGCATCGGTAGTCATCAGGTGGCCCACGTTGCGCACGAACATCAGGCTGCGTCCGTGCAGGCTAAGCTCTTCACCGTCCAGGCCGGTGAATTTTTGATCCGGGTTAAGAGTGCGCTGCAGTGTTTGGCCGCCTTTCTCAAATTTCTCGCTCAGGTCGCCGCGCATCAGTCCCAGCCAATTGCGGTAGACCAGGGCCTTGTCCTCGGCGTCGACCGCGGCCACGGAATCCTCGCAATCCTGGATGGTGGTCACGGCAGATTCCAGCAACAGGTCCTTGATGCCGGCGGCATCGGTTTTGCCAATGGGGCTGTAGTGATCGATCTGAATTTCTATATGCAGGCCGTTATGACGCAAGAGGATGGAAGAGGGTGCGGTCTGGTCACCCCGGTAACCGCGCAGCTGGTTTGTCTTGGCCAGCCCGCTGATGGAACCATCCTGCAGGGTCACCAACAAGCGCCCGTCGGCGATGCGGTAAGCGGTGGCATCGGTATGGCTGCCCGCCTCCAGTGGCGTGGCCTGGTCCAGCAGGTCGCGCGCGTAGGCGATAACCTTGTCGCCGCGTACCGGGTTGTAGCTGCCGCCGCGTTCGGCGCCATCATCCTCGGGGATAACATCGGTGCCATAGAGCGCATCATACAGGCTACCCCAGCGGGCGTTGGCAGCGTTCAGGGCGTATCGAGCGTTCATGACCGGGACCACCAGCTGGGGTCCGGCGATGAGGGCAACCTCCTCGTCTACATTGTCGGTGGTGATGCAAAAATCGTCGCCTTCCGGCAGCAGATAGCCAATGTCCTCAAGAAAGGCGCGATAGGCGGCGTGGTCGTAATCAATACCGGGGTTATCCCGGTGCCAGGCATCGATACTGGCCTGCATCTCATCACGAACCGCCAGCAACTCGCGGTTACGGGGAGTCAGCTCGCTGAGAATTGATTCCAGCCCCTGCCAAAACTGCTCGGCCTTAAGCCCGGTCCCGGGCAGGATGTCCTGCTCCAGTAACCCGTGAATTTCTGATGCGACCTGCAGGCCGCCTATTTGGATGCGATTGCTCATAACTGCAGCTTCCGAAGAACGATTGCGGGCCACTATTCTAAGAATCCGACCATAATTTAGCTAATTTATCGTTTCTATCACCGCTATTTCATTAATGAATACTGGGGTCGGAGGTGAATGGGGTCGGAGGTGAATGGGGTCGGAGGTGAATGGGGTCGGAGCGGGCCGCGCAGGCGTGAATGGGGTCAGACCCCGCTGGGGTCGGAGCGGGCCGCGCAGGCGCGGCTAGTGCTCCCAGCTGACTTCGCGGCCGGTTTCTACGATTAGCTGGCGCATCCAGCGATTGGCTGCATTGTGCTGCAGCAGCGGGCTCCAGGCGAGTTTTAGCTCCAGGGGAGGGATCTCCAGCGGTGGTGTCTTGATGACCAGCCGGGGGTTGTCGTGCTGCAATTGCGCCGCCAGTGTGGGCAGGGTCACTACCAGGTCATTTTGCTCGGCCAGAATCATGGCGGCCTGGTAGTGGCGCGTGAATACGGTGATGTGACGTTTTTTGCCAAGTTTGGCGATGGCCGCGTCGACCCAGCCCAGCCGCTGGACATCTTCCGGGTCGACACCGACACCGACGCCCATACCGGTCTTGCTAACCCAGACATGCTGCGCCTCCAGGTAATTCTCCAGGCTGAAGTCTTTCAGCAATGGATTATTGGCGCTGAGCAGGCAGGAAAAGCTGTCCGTCCATATCGTGTTCTGGTGGAAGGACTGGGGCATGGTGTCGAAACGATTAATGACCAGGTCAACCTTGCCCCGCTCCACGTCGAGGAAGCTGACATCACTGGGTGTCATGATGTCCAGGCTGATATTGGGTGCCTGGTGACGCAGCTTGGCCAGAACTGCCGGAAGCAGGGTGGACTCGGCGTAATCACTGGCCATAATCCGAAAAACCCGGTCTGCGCTGGCGGGGTCAAATTCCGTGGTTGGCTGCAGGGCGAGTTCGACGGTACTGAGTATCTCCCGCACCAGGGGCTCCAGTTCCAGCGCCCTTTCCGTGGGCGTCATGCCGTCACTGGTGCGCACAAGCAGGGGGTCACCAAAGACTTCACGCAGCCGCCGCAGCCCATTACTCATGGCTGGTTGGCTAAGATTGAGCTGGTTAGCAGCCTGGGTCACATTGCGCTCTCGCAGCAGTACGTCCAGGTAGACCAGCAGGTTCAGGTCGACGCGACTGATATTCATACTCTGAATGCTAAGGATATAAGCTATCAATTTGGAAAATTATCATGTGCTGGCGATAATGGCCACAATTGTCTCAACAGCGCCGATGTTTCTGTGTGCTGTGAAGGAAAAATCCCTCCCGGGCAGTACAATGTGCTCCCCATTTTTTTGACACGGTTGCGGAGCGCGCGTCATGAGTACCTATCGAGCCCCTGTAGAAGACATGCAGTTTGTAATTGATGAGCTGTGTGAGCTTGAGTCTGGCCTGGGATCGCTACCCTGTTTCGCCGAGTCCGGCGTGGGCCCCGATCTCAGCACTGCCCTATTGGACGAGTCTGCCCGGCTCTGCGGTGATGTGTGGGCGCCGCTGCGCCGGGTTGGTGACGCCCAGGGCGCCAGCTGCGCCGACGGCAAGGTCAGTATTACCCCGGGATATGCAGATGCGCTGCAGCAACTCGGCGCCGGTGGCTGGATCGGTATTTCTGCGCCAGTCGAGTATGGCGGCCAGGGCTTGCCCGAGATCTACACCACCGCCGCCTGCGAAATGTGGAACAGTGCCGACATGTCGCTGGCGCTGGCGCCGATCCTGTCGATTGGCGCGGCCATGGCCATTAACACCCATGCCAGTGACGCACTCAAGGACTGCTACCTGGAAAAAATCTACACCGGGGAGTGGACCGGCACCATGAATCTGACCGAGTCCGGCGCCGGCTCCGACCTGGGTGTGATGAAATCGCGCGCGGTCCCGGACGGTGATCATTACCGTATCCACGGGCAGAAGATTTTCATTACCTGGGGTGATCACGACGCCACCGACAATATTGTGCACCTGGTGCTGGCGAAATTGCCGGACGCCCCTGAGGGCAGCCGCGGCATTTCCTTGTTCCTGGTACCCAAGTTCCTGGTCAATGCCGACGGCAGCCTCGGCGAGCGCAATGATGTATTCCCGGTATCGACCGAACACAAGCTCGGTATTCACGGCAGTCCCACCTGCGTTATGGCTTTCGGCGATAATGAGGGCGCCATCGGCTACCTCGTCGGCAAGGAAAACGAGGGCCTGCGCTGCATGTTTACCATGATGAATGAGGCGCGCCTGAAAATCGGCTTGCAGGGCCTCAGCATCGGCGAAGCCGCCTATCAGCAAGCCACCGCCTATGCCCGCGAGCGGGTCCAGGGTGGCGTGCCGATCATCCAGCACCCCGACGTCAAGCGTATGCTGCTGACCATGCGCTCACTCAATGAAGCCATGCGCGCCTTTGTTTATAGCGAGGCGATAAGCATGGACCAGGCCCACCATGCGCAAGATGCGGACCAGCAGGCGCGACTGGATTTGATGATTCCCGTGGTCAAGGGTTGGCTCACCGAGGTTGGTGAGGAACTGGCTTCACTGGGTGTACAGGTACACGGAGGCATGGGCTTCGTTGAAGAAACCGGCGCCGCCCAGTATTTGCGCGATGTGCGTATAGCCTCAATTTACGAGGGTACCAATGGTATCCAGGCCCAGGACCTGGTGGCACGCAAGCTGGCCCGCGACGGTGGTGCCGCCATGGAAGCGCTGCTTGCCGAGACGGAACTGACTGTGCAGGCCTGTGCGCAGCATTTGCCCGCCTTGCATGCGCCACTGGCGAGCGCGCTGGGGGAACTGCGTGAGTCCAGCGCAACAATCCTGGCCGAGTACGCCGACCAACGCGAAACGGCCCTGGCCAAGGCCTTTGACTACATGATGCAGACCGGTTTCCTGATGGGCGGCTGGCACCTGGCCCGTTCAGCATTAATTGCCGCCCAGCGCCTGGAGCAGGGCAGCGATAACCCGTTCTACCAGTGCAAGTTGGCCACGGCCCAGTTTTATATGGAGTCGGTGCTGCCGCGGGCGGCTGGCTATGCCAGCTTGATTCGCAGCGGTGGCAACGCCTTGCAGGACTACAGGGAGAGTTGGCTGTGAGCGATATTTCCACGCCCGATATCGCCGATGAGTTTCCGGCGGAAGTGCAGGCCATGGAGTTGGACTTTCGCAACTTCGGCGGCATCAAACAATTCTGCGGTGAGGTTGTCACCATCAAGTGTCACGAAGACAACTCACTGGTTCGCGAAATGGTGGGTACCGCCGGACTCGGACGGATCATCGTGGTCGACGGCGGGGGCTCCCGGCGGCACGCGCTGCTGGGCGACATGCTGGCCGAGAAGGCATCGGCTAACGGCTGGTCTGGCTTGATCATCAACGGTGTCATTCGCGATGTGGACCAGATCGCCACCATTGCGCTGGGGGTGCAGGCCCTGGGCACGGTGCCCCTGAAGACGGAAAAACACGGCGTTGGTCAGCAGGATATTCCGCTGCGTGTCGGTGGCGTATTCATTCACCCGGGTGATTATATTTATGCCGATAATAACGGCGTGCTACTGGCGCACAAGAAGTTGCTTTGATCCCTCAAACCAGGCGCATTGACAAGTCCAGGGCGACGGCGTCCTTGGTCAGGGCGCCGATAGAAATATAGTCCACCCCGGTCTCGGCGATGGTGAGCAGGCTGGTTTCGGTGATGCCACCGGAGGCCTCCAGCTCGGCGCGTCCCTCGCTGCGCGCCACCGCTTCGCGCAACTGTGCCGGCGCGAAATTATCCAGCATGATGCGATCGGCGCCGGCCGCCAGGGCCTGGTCCAGTTCGGTCATGGTTTCCACCTCAACCTCTATCGGTTTGCCGGGCGCTTGCAGGCGCGCAGCATTGACGGCCGCCTCGATAGATCCACAGGCTTCGATGTGATTCTCCTTGATCAGGAAGGCATCAAACAGGCCCATGCGATGGTTGTGACAGCCGCCACAGGTGACGGCGTATTTCTGGGCGCGGCGCAGACCGGGAATGGTTTTGCGGGTATCCAGCAGCCTGACCCCGGTATCAGCCACCAGGTCGGCATAGTGTCGGCAGCGGCTGGCCGTGCCCGACAGTAGTTGCAGGAAGTTCAGCGCCGCGCGTTCGCCGGTTAACAGGCTGCGGGCGGGTCCGCTGAGCTCAAACAGCAATTGGTCGGCAACAACAGCATCGCTGTCCTCTACATGGAGCTCCAGCTTCACCGAGCTGTCGATCTGGCGAAACACTTCGACCACCCACTCCAGGCCACAGATAACCCCGGGCTCCCGGCAGATAACCCTGGCCCTGGCGGCGCGCTCCGCGGGTATCAGGGCGGCGGTGATGTCGCCGTCGCCGATATCCTCGGCCAGCGCGGTCTTTACCTGCTCTGTGATGTATTCCGGGTCGTTAAGCTGCATGGCGTCAGGTCGTTTGGTCAGGCGGAGAAGTGTACCACCAAGTTTCCTGAAAGCCGCGCCCGCGCATGGCAGATGAATGGGTATACTGGGCCCATGGAATCGGGACGTATCAGTCAAACTGCGGTAAAAGTAGCCAGTACCATGGTCACCCTGGGTGCCAAGCCGGGCTGGCAGGCGCGCCTGCCCCAACAGTTACCCGAGCTTAGCGAGCAATTGCTGCTGAATGCCGGTTTATACCCCTACAGCTCGCGGCTGTTACGCATCGTCAAACGGCCATGGGCGGTGCGGCTGGGTGATCTGGGTGAGAGCCTGCAACCGGGAACCTTTGAGGGCCTGGGCAAGCGCAAGATATTCATGGATCAACAAGTCACCGCCGCCATTGCCACCGGCGCCACCCAGGTTCTCGTCATTGGGGCTGGTTTCGATACCCTCTGTCTGCGCCTGGCACCGCAGTATCCCGCACTGCATTTTGTCGAGATAGATCATCCGGCGACGGCAGCCGCCAAGCGTCGCGCAGTTGAGCATTTAGGCAGGCCGCCCAACCTGAGCCTGATCGCAGCCGACCTGGGTGCCAGGCCCTTGTCGGCCGTACTGGGGTCCTGTGAGGGCTGGGATAAGCGCGAGAAATCTGTGGCGGTGGCCGAGGGGCTGCTGTACTACCTGTCACCGGGCGCCGTACATGAATTGTTTGCCGAATTTGCCAGCAGCAGTGGCGAGGCTAGTCGGGTGGCATTCTCATACCTGCAGGAATTGGAACAGCATAAGCTGGCCCGGCTGGCACTGCGCTTTGCGGGAGAGCCCTGGTTGTCAGCATCGCCTACCGAAGAGCTGGCCGCCTATATCGGCCCGGACTGGCGTATTCTCGAAGCCCCCCTGGTGCGCCGTCACCACGACCTGGAAGGCCTGGCGGTGGCGCAGAAGCTCGCCCCTGGTGAGAGCGCCAATTGAACATCGAACAGGGCTGGCTGCAGGACGCCAGGCGGTGCCTGTCAGCAAATGCGGATGCACGCCCCGATGCGGCGGATATCAGTTTGCTGGTTATTCACAATATCAGCCTGCCGCCGGGGCAGTTTGGCAGTGGCTGTGTGCAGCAGTTTTTCTGCAATGAACTCGATTGCGACAGCCACCCCTATTTTGAGCAGCTCAGGGAGCTTAAGGTGTCATCCCACCTGCTGATTGAGCGCGATGGTGGTGTCACCCAGTTCGTACCCTTTGAGCAGCGCGCCTGGCATGCCGGCCTGTCCTGCTTCGAGGCGCGCGAGGCCTGTAATGATTACAGTATTGGTATCGAACTGGAGGGAACCGATACAGAGGCTTATACTGGGGAGCAGTACACCAGCCTGGCGGCCGTGACCCGGGTATTGATGGGGACCTACCCGGCCATCACGATCGATCGCATTACCGGGCATTCTGATATCGCGCCGGGTCGCAAGACCGATCCCGGCCCGGCTTTCGACTGGTCCCATTATCGCCGTACGATTGAAGGAGTAGCGCCAAACCCGTGAAATTCCTGGCATTGATTATCGCACTGGTACTGTTGCAGTACTGGGGCTCGGCTGGCCCGGTTCACCGCGATGAATGGTTTCGTGAACTGGTAAAAAAGTTCTCCGGTAGCGGTCTGCCGCCCAACATGGTGCTGGGCCTGTCAGTGCTGGTGCCCGCGCTGCTGTGCCTGTGGTTGCTGGACTTTGTGGAGGGCTGGGCGCTGGGCCTGATACCTTTGGCCGTCGCGGTGCTGGTGCTGCTCTACAGTTTCGGTCGCGGCGACTTTGAGGCCATGGTCGAGCAGTATCGCGACTACTGTCGGCAAGCCGATTTCGAAGCGGCTTACCTGTTTGCCCAGCAGCAACTGGGACCAGGTTGTGGCAAGGAATGCCCGGAGAGCCCGGAGAAGTTGCATCGCTGGGTCAAGGAGCGCATTTGTTACCTGGGTTTTGAGCGCTGGTTCGGCGTTATGTTCTATTTCCTGGTGCTGGGTGCCCCGGGAGCGCTGGCTTACCGCTTGCTGCAGTTGTACCCGCAAGGCATTGAGGATGAACAGCAACAGGCCGGGCTGCAGCGCCTGCAATACTATGTTGACTGGGTGCCGGCCCGCTTGCTGGAGTTCACCTTTGCCCTCACCGGCGACTGGGTGGGCAGCCGCGAACAGTTGTCCACCAGTTTGCAGGACACAGAGTCTGAAACCGGGGAGATCCTGGTTGATGGGGCACATGCGGCGCTGGGCCTGAAAACCACCGTATTTTCCTCCGACAATGGCGATACCACGGCCTTCGCCGAGGTCAGCGATTGGGAGGTAGGACAGTTGCAGAGCCTGCTCAGTCGCAGTGCCGTGGCCTGGGTGGTGGTAATGGCGCTGTTGGTCCTCTTGTTGTAATTTTCGCGAAATAGCCAGGGAGTCAACACCATGTCTGCCGATGACAGGAAGGTCATCCTGATAACCGGCTCATCCTCGGGCATCGGTGCCGAGGTGGCCAGGATCGCCGCCCGCCAGGGCTATAACGTGCTGGTGAACTTCAACAGCAATGCCGCGAAGGCCGACGCCGTGGTCGCTGACTGCCAGGCCGAGGGAGTGGAGGCGATCGCCGTGGGTGCCAATGTGGCCAATGATGCCGATTGTCGCAAGCTGGCCGCGGCTGCTATAGACGCCTGGGGTCGTATCGATGTGCTGGTCAATAATGCCGGTACCACCCAATTTTGCCCACACAATGACCTTGAGGGCCTGGATGCGGCGGACTTTCACGCGCTCTACGACGTCAATACCATTGGCGCCTTCCAGATGATTCGGGCGGTGGTGCCCAGCATGCGGCAAAGCGGTGGCTCGATTGTGAATGTGGCCTCGGTCGCCGGCCTGATTGGTGTTGGCAGTAGCCTCGCTTACGCCTGTTCCAAGGCGGCGATGCTGGCGATCAATATGTCCATGGCCCGCAACCTGGGACCGAATATACGGGTCAATGCGGTATGCCCGGGTTTCGTTGAAGGCGACTGGTTACAGGAAGGGCTGGGCGAGGATATGTATGCAGCGGTGCGTCAGCATTATTGCGAACGCGCCGCCACGGGCGAGGTCATGACACCGGCGACGGTGGCAGAGAACATCTGGTACTTCGCTCACAGCGCGCCCAATGTCACCGGCGAACATGTGCTAATGGACGGTGGTGCCACCCTGCCTTATTAAGGCAGTTAGCTGTGGCAGCTAATTCTCCTGCTGCTGCCAGAGTACTTCAGAGCCGCCATCACGGCGTGAAAGCACGCGCGCAAATACAAACATGAGGTCAGACAGGCGGTTGATATAGAGCCGCGGCGCTTCGTTGAGCGGTTCCTCCGCGTGCAGGGCCACCATGCTGCGCTCGGCGCGCCGACAAATGGCGCGGGCCAGGTGAGCCTGGGCTGCCCCGGGCGAGCCGCCCGGCAAGATGAAGTTCTTCAAGGCCGGCAAGTCCTCGTTATATTCATCCAGCAGTCGCTCCAATTCGGTGACTCGCTCTGCCTTGATTAGCTCGTAACCCGGCACTGCCAACTCGCCACCCAGGTCGAACAGGTCGTGCTGGACACGCTCGAGTATGGCCTGCAGGCTATCGTCCTCCGGCAATTGGGCGATCAACATGCCTACCTGGCAGTTGAGTTCATCCACGTTGCCCATCGCCTCGGCGCGGGGGTGATTTTTAGCGATGCGCGAGCCGTCTCCGAGTCCGGTGGTGCCGTCGTCGCCAGTTTTTGTATAGATCTTTGATAGTCGATTTCCCATGCGCGTATAGGACCGAAAAGGAAGCCTCGTTGCAAGCTAATTTGCCAGGGCTGTGAACTGCTACACTATTTGGGTTGTATGGTGAATTTCCCTGGGGGCTAATATCGTGGGGCAGTGGGACGGGACTGAGTTGACGCTGCCCGAGGTGGCTGCGGCCACCGCTCAGAAATCCAGGCAGCGCCTGGCACTGACTATCCTCTTTCACCCGGATGGCGAACGTATCGGTGAGCGGGCGCTGCTGCCACAGCGCCGACCACTGGAATTGGCTCGCCAGTCACCGCTGTTCACTTCCCTGCGTGGCACCGGCGCCGATCAAGCCTTGCTGGATCAATACCTGAGCCGGTCTCCGATAACAATTTGCCGATCTTGCCAGGGCGTCGAGCTGTCAGTGCCAGCTGGCGGTAGCTCCTTATTGATTAATGGGGCCTGCGTAGAAAGCCGTGTGCGACTGGCGGATTCGGAACTGGACGCTGGTGTACTGATGAGTTTGTCGCACCGGGTGGTTTTGCTGCTGCATCGCTGCGAGTTGATTGATGAGTTGCCACAGGACTGTGGCCTGGTCGGCGAGAGCGACGCGTTGCAACAGGTGCGCAGCATGATTATGCGGGTGGCTGCGGCGCCGACCCCGGTGCTGTTGCTGGGCGAGTCCGGCACCGGTAAAGAGTTGGTCGCCCGGGCTATTCATGATCACAGTGCTCGCTGCGCTCATCCCCTGGTTGCTGTAAACATGGCCGCGATTCCCGGGGAGTTGGCGCCAGCCGAGCTATTTGGCGTACGGGCAGGTGCGTTTACCGGTGCCGATACAGACCGCGATGGTTATTTCCGTGAGGCAGATGGGGGCACTCTCTTTCTGGATGAGATTGGCGCTTGCACAAGCAGCGTACAGGCGCAGCTATTACGCGCCCTGGAGCAGGGCGAAATACAGTCACCTGGTGGTAGCACCGAGCAAGTTGATGTGCGGGTGCTGGCCGCCACCGATGCCGACCTGGAGGGTTCTGAGGGTGGCTTCAGCACTGCCTTGCGCCATCGCCTGGGCGGTTTCGAGATACAGCTGCCGCCCTTGCGCGAGCGCCGCGAGGACCTGGGTCGCCTGCTGCAGTACTTCCTGCCCTCATCACTGTTGCAGGCAGCTGCCGTCTCGCCCAGGATGGTTGCCCAATGGGTAATGCTGGTGCAGCAACTGGCTGACTACAACTGGCCAGGCAACGTACGCGAGCTGGCCAATTTTTGTCAGCAGATTTCGATAGCCAGTGGAGCCCATGACCAACTGTTGGTGCCGGCCAATATTTATGCGGCCCTGTCCTCGCAGCGATCATCAGCTGGAAAGCGCGCCCGCAATAATCCGAAACCCGCAACCGACCTCAGTGATAACGAAGTCAGGGAAGCGATGATGGCTGCCCAGTGGGAAATCAGCGGTGCGGCGCGGGATTTACAGGTCTCCAGGCAGGCCTTGTACAGGCGTATCCAGCTTACCCCCGGCCTGCGTGTAACGGCCGATATTCCCGCAGTTGAAATCGAGGCTGCCTACCATGAATGCAAGGGCGCTGTGGATGCCGCAGCCATGCATTTGCAGGTATCGCGCGCGGCGCTGCGCAGGCGCTGGCGGGCAATGGAACTGATCCCCCGGGATTACTAGGCTCAGTGTTAAGCAGCGAGATAGGTCCCTACCGGGTATTACGCCTCATCAAGCGCGGTGGTGGTGGCAGCGTCTACGTTGCCTTCGATCAGCGTCTGCGGCGGCGGGTTGCACTCAAGTTCATCCCCCTGCCGTCCGAATCGCAGCAACGCAGCGCCTTAATCGACGAGTGTCGTAAACTGGCCGCGCATAATCACCGCTTTATCGTGCAACTCTACGATGTTGTGGAATTGCCGGACTCTGTCATTTTGGTCATGGAGTATGTGGCGGGTAATGACCTTGAAGACCTGCTTGGCCATGCCTCCCTGGACGCGGGGGCGGTGGTAGAGTTGGCGGTGGATCTTTGTGCGGCCCTCGCCGCTTGCCATGCGGCGGGTATCCTGCATCGCGACCTCAAGCCCGCCAATATCCTGATTGACTGCGCGGGGCACATTAAACTGTCTGACTTCGGCATTGCCGAGGACTTGAAAGACGGCGCTCCCGGTTTGGCTTCGCCCGGCAGTCCTGGTTTCGCCTCGCCCGAGCAGATAGACGGTGCCGCACTGGATGAGCGTTCTGACCTCTATTCTCTCGGAGTCTTGCTTGATCGTTTATTGGTCGGGGAGCCTGCGCCCGGCTTGCCGGCATCCCTGCTTGAACTGATTGACTCCCTGTTGCAGCAACAGCGAGAGCGGCGACCGTCCAGCGCGCTGAAAGTACGTCAGCAATTGCTCGCCATCGCACGGGAGGGCTTGCTGGCCCACGATGTTCCGCTGGCGCAGATCGTGTCCGCTCACAGGCGAGCGGAGGATTTAGTAGATGACACAGTGGATCTGCCTGTGGCATCAACCGACGGCGCCCGCAGTCTGTTCACTGGCAATGATGCCTGGTGGTCAAGCGGGCAAAGCGGTCGCTGGTACCTGCCGCGATTGCTGGCCCTGCCACTCCTGGTCTGCCTGCTTGCAGTGTTGCTTTATGGTGCTGTCGTGACGGATGAACAAACAGCGCGTCAGGTGATTATTGAACCCACGCAGTTTGTGGGCGTTGATCCCTCGGTGACTCCCGGTGTTGAGCGGCTGCAGATCTTGCTACAGCAAGCCCTGCAAAAATACCCGGAGCTGAGGCTGCTGCCGTCAGTTAGTCCCTCTACAGTCGATTCGTCGGCGCCAGACAATTCGGCGCAGCGATTGCTGCTGCAGGTGCGCTGCAATACCTATGTCTGCAGTACCCGCCTGGCCCTGGATGATGGTGTTGAAACAGTCTCGGATTCGCGCGCGCTGCTACCCTCGATGCCAGAGTCTGTCTGGCAAGAACGCCTGGATCAGGGTCTCAGGGTGGTGTTGGGACAGTAGCTCGATTGTTCAGCTGGCGACGCCGGCCACGCTCCAGGCCAATAGCATCTGCGAGCCAAAATACAGGGGTATGCCCCAGAGTCGATTCCTGAAGTCGGATTTAACGAACTGATGTCGCGCCACCGACAGGTCGGAAACGGCAAAGCCCCAGGCGCCGGCGAGAATCAAGGCGCCACTGGCGGAGCCCCAGGTGCTGCCGGCCATGAGCAGCATGCAGCAAATCACCCCGATATAGGCCAGCACCGGTACCTGCATGGCACTGGGGACATGTGGCCACAGCCAGCGCAGGCTGAGCACGGCCAGCAGGGTCACCGGGATCAACCCCCACAGCATGGCGATCAGGTTGAGCGGTAATTGCAAAAAGGCCACCGCATAGAGCAAATGCCCCAGCAGAAAACTGGTAAGTCCCGCGCGGAAGCTTTTCTCGTCATGGGGGATCAGGAAAACATCGCCGAACAGGCACAACACCAGGCCAGCCAGCAGCCACTGGCCATAACTACTGTGTATGGCCCCCGCCTGTAGCGCCAGGGTGATAAAGCAGAGCGAGGCCAGCGGTTTGAACAGCCATTCCCAGCGCGGCCAGCGGGCTTCACTGGCGAGCATGCCGGCCACGGCGGCAATAGCGATTGTAATTGTCAGGTAAGGCGTGAACATCGCCTTACTATAACAGCCGGCTGTGCGACATGGCAGGGCCGCCCACAGCTAAGATCAGCGGGCGAAGTTGTAGCTCAGGCCTGCATAAACACTGCGACCAGGTGTGCGATAGCCATAGACTTCCTCGTAGTCTTCATCCAGGGCGTTTTCGACCCGGGCGAACAGGCGTAGATTGGCAAGTAAACGGTAGCTGCCGGCCAGGGTCACCAGGGTGAAATCATCCAGTTGTACCCGCTCCTCGTAGGGTGGCAAGGGGGGGAAGAAGAAGTCGTCCTGTTCGCCGTTGTAATCCACATTGAGGTTCAGGTTGGCGCGCTTATTGAGAAAGTCCCAGTTCAAATTGGCGCTGCCACTGTGCTCGGGACGGCGAATTTCATCGCTGCCATCGTCCTCGCTGGCATCCAGGTAGGTGTAGGCGGCGCTGAGGCTGAGTCCATCGGCGAGCAACCAGCTGCCGGAAAATTCCAGCCCCTGGCGATCACTGCTGCCGTTTTCATTGTCGGCGGTGAAGCCGCCGCTGGCAGGATCATACACAAAGCCGTTTATTTCATCGTCCAGTTGCTCGTCAAACCAGGTCAGGCCCAGTTGTAAATGATCCCCCAGCAGGCGCTGGTCCACGCCCACCTCCCAGCCCTCGGATTCCTCTGGTTTCAGATTCGGATTGCCAATGAAGTCGGTGTAAAAGCCGAAGCGCTCGGTGAAGGTCGGGTTCTTCACGCCTTTGCCCCAGGCGCCGCGGAGGCGGGTGGCACCGTCATTGATTCGCCAGGAGCCGCTGACTCGCCCCGTGGTCTTGTCATCGAAGTCGCTATTGTCATCGTGGCGGACGCTGGCCAACAGGGACAGGCTGGCGCTGAGGTCGCCGCGGTACTCGACAATATAGGAGTCGGCGTCCAGGTCCTCATCCCGGTTGGGATCACCAAAACCTATCGGTCCGCGTTGCTTGAAGTCTTCCTGTTGGTGTTCATAGGCGCCGGTGAGGCTGTGGCCGGGGACCACTTCGAAGGTGGACTGGTACAGCAGCGTGGTGTTATTCGCATCGGTGTTGTAGTCGTCAAAGCCGCTGGCGGCGAAGGCATTCTCGGTATGGTTTTTGTTGTCGACGTCGACGTAACTGGCGCTGAGTGTGTGTTGCCAGCGGCCGTCCAGGGTATCCAGGCGGGCGGCGAGGCGACCGTACCACTGCTCGCTGTCGCTCTCGTCGCGGCTGTCGGCGGGCAGTCCGGTACTGAAGTCGACGCCGTCGAATTGCGTTGTGGAATCCACATAACGCAGGTTGCTCTCCAGCAGCAACTGCTCATTAAACTGATAACTGCCCGAGCCGTTGAAGCTGTTGTTTTCGTAACCGTCGTCCTCGCTGCCCTGGCGGGAGGCATTGTCACCGTCGGTGTCGACGCGATTGGCGCTGAGGTTGGCCTGCCAGCGCTGGTCGCCGTAACTGCCGGTGGCGCCGTAGTGTTGCCAGCCATCGCTGCCGCCCTCGGCAAAGGCATCGGCATTGAAGCCATCAGCGCCGCGGCGCGTCGTGATATTGATGACGCCGGACAATGCATCGCTGCCCCACAGTGCGCTCTGCGGCCCGCGAATCACTTCCACCGACTCCAGGTCGTAATTGAGCATATGCGCCATGTTGAATTCGTTATTCTGGGCCGGGTCGTTAACCTTTACCCCGTCGATAAATACCAGCACGTGGTTGGCTTCGCCGCCGCGCATGCGTAACTGGGTCTGGGCGCCAAACTGGCCGCTGCGACTCACGGCCACGCCGGGCACTGAGCGTAGTATCTCGCCCAGCGCGGCGTTTTGGCGATTAGCCAGCAGCTCGGCGCCGATGACGCTAACGGCGCTGCCCGAGGCTTCGGCTGCAATCGGTTCACGGGCGGCGCGTACCACCAGTGTTTCCAGTGCGGGAGAGTCAGCGGCGGTGACCCTGGGCGCGGTGATGCTGGTAAATGTAATTGCCAGCACGGTGGCTAGCGCAAGCTTGTTCATAGAGGTCCCCAAACAGTACTACATTGTCAGTTTTGGGGAGGGGTTCGTGGAAGACACGAGGCGACCGCTGGCGCGGTAGGTCACGCGACCACTGATGAAGCCCTCCGCAACATCGTGTTCACTGAAGGGCAGGTATCGGACTTGCGTGCTGAAAAAAGCAGCGCTTACCGTTGCGGGGGCAGCACAGGCATTTCACCTGTTTCCCATTCAAGCCTGCAGGGCAGGGCACCGAATCAGTAGTGAGGCACCTTACGGACGGGCCCCGGCAGTGTCAAGCGGGCCCGGAATCTGTCGCCAGTTTAAGAGCGGGACGATCGAATTTCTGCCAGAGCTGGTCGGCGACGACAGGGCGCCCCAGTAAGTAGCCCTGCACCAGGTCGCACTCAATGGAGTTGAGAAAAGCCAGTTGTTCCTCGGTTTCCACACCCTCGGCCACGACCACCAGTTGTAGGCTGCGGGCCATAGCGATGATAGCCCGGACTAATTCCTGATCACGTTTGGAGCCGGGGATTTCACTGATAAAGCTGCGGTCGATCTTCAGTCGATGGACCGGGAAACGACGCAGGTAACTCAAGGATGAGTAGCCCGTGCCGAAGTCGTCTACCGCCAGTTGTATCCCCAGGTTGGCCAGCGAGTCCAGGATCAATCGAACTTCCCTGCGGTCTTCCAACAAGACATTTTCGGTCAGTTCAAACTGCAGGCCTGCTGGGTCAATGGCGTAGGTTTCGATTAATTCTTTGACACGCCCGGCAAATCCGGCATCAACCAATTGGGCCGGGGAAAGATTGAGAGCGATGTAAACAGCCCGGCCTTGCTGCTGCCAGCTTTGCAGCTGCTTGCAGGCGCTGACCAGGAGTTGATCCCCCAGCTCGCACATCAGCCCGGCGCGTTCGGCCAGCGGAATAAACTGGTCCGGCGGCACCCTGTCGCCACCGGGCAGAGTCCACCGGCACAGCGCTTCAACGCCCATCGGTTCACGGCGACGCGGCTCGAATATGGGCTGGTATTCCAGGAATAACTCCTCTCTTCGAATGGCATTGCGCAAATTGGTCTCCATCTGGATGGAGTGCTGCAGCGCAATATTCATGTCGGCCTCATAGAAAGCCGTATTATTGCGGCCATTGTGCTTGGCGCGATACATGGCGGTGTCGGCGTGCATCATCAGCGCCTCGCCGTCTTTTCCATCATGCGGGTACTGCGCAACACCGATACTGGCGGAGACCTGGACCTCTAGCCCCTCAACCGGGATTTCACGGGCCAGCTCTTGTCGTATACGGTCAGCGATCAGCCTGACATCGCCCGCATCCCCCGCCTCGGGTAGCACTACCACGAATTCATCGCCACCGAGCCGGGCGGCGGTATCACGTTTCCGCAAGCATCCGGAGATCCGGTGCGCCGCCTCCTGCAGTACCTTGTCGCCGGCGCTGTGGCCGAGCGAGTCGTTGATTTTCTTGAAATTATCCAGATCGATGAACATCACCGCCACTTCCAGACCGGTGCGTTGGGATATGGCGAGTTCCTGGGCCAGGCGATCCTGCAGTAAATTGCGATTTGGCAATTCGGTAAGGCTGTCGTAGTTGGCCCGGTGCCAGGCCAGCGTTTCGGCGCCTTTGCGGTCAGTGATGTCACTTGCGCTGAACAATATGCAGTCAAACAACTGATCGTCCCCGCGTTGTGGTGTGCCCACAATTAGCAACCAGCTGCTGTCACCGGTTTCAGTGCGCAGCTGAAACTCCTGCTCCTCCGATTGGCCAGTCTGGGTAATGCCGTCAATAAAGCCACGCCAGGCACCCCTGCCCTCGGCGACGTTGATGTCGGCCATTGTATGTGGGGTCGGGCCAAGGCCGTCCTGCTCCCAAAACTCATGAAACTTGCGGTTGCCGTAGACGATGCGACCGTGGACGTCGGTTTGCCAGATGAGAACCGGCGCATTGTCCGACATCGACTGGAAATAATTCTGGCTCTGTTGAACGACCGCGGATTTAATCTGGATTGCTTGTGATTCCTTGATGACGCCATGAAATCTGCGCAGTAATAAAAGTGCCAGCATCACGCTGACCAGGGTGCTGGGCATGGACCATAGCGCTACCGTGGACATGACAGCCGCCCCGGGTTTTTCGACATTCCAGCTCAAGTACCCTTGCACCTTTTGCTGGTCATCGAGAATGGGTAAGGACGCGTCGTAGTTACCGGCAACGGCAGACCACTGCAGGTCCAGGATGGAAAGATCCTCGGCCATGGCGGCCAGTGCGGCCTGGTCAATCTCGGTAGCCATAAGTAGCGAAGGTCGTGGTTGGCGAATCAATGCACTCTCAACCGAGTCACTGCGAGAAATGGCGCTGACAGTTACTACGAATAGTTTTTCGCCCTTGGGGGTAATCGTCACGCTCGGCACCGCGATGTCCATTGGCGATGCCTGGGTTGTGCTGATCAATGGGCGTAGTATGGATGGCTCCCAACCCAGCAGGTCCTCAGGCGGGGCGGGTTGCGCCATTCTCTGGGCGTAGACGGGTCTGCTATCAGCGTCCAGGGCCACAACTTCAGAAATGCCGTAGCTCTCGTACTGGGCGAGGCCGAAGTTAACGGCGATCCATTCAAGATTCTGGCTCTCGATCATCCAGGTGATGGTGTCGGTCCACCAGGCATATTCGCGTACGACGGCGGCGAGGACCTCCCGTTGGCGTTGTAAAGACACTTCCACCCGGTTGATGCTTTCTGTGATCTCCCTCTCATTTAGCTGGCGGGAGCTATACCAGACCAGGCCGCTGTACTGAAGAGACACCAGCAAGCCGAGGCCGATAAGCCCCAGGCCGAACAGCTTTGTGCTGCGTCTAAGTTGTCCTGCGCTGGCGTCCAACAATTTGGCCCAATATCTGGTATTAACCTGAATATCGGTCAGTTTCGATGATGCTTTAGTGATTTTCGCTGGCGATGAACGTCTAAATACCACGCTATGGGGCACCCGGCTGCGCCAGGCCTGATCCCCCTGTTAGCTGAGTTGGCGCACTTCTCGCAGTAGTCGTTCATTGCGCGGACAGGGCACGCCTAGACGCCTTGCTTCCCGGCACAGAAAACCGGTGATGTATTCGATTTCGGTTTCCCGCCCCTGCAAGACATCCTGGAGCATGGACGACTGGTTTTTGGCGGTGCTTTGCAGAACGGCCAGGGCCCAGTCCAGGGCGCAACTGGCGCCCTTGGCATTACCGCGGGCGGCGCTGATGCTGGCCAGTTCTTCGCAAAGCAGCTCGACTTCGGCGCGCAGGGCGGGGTTGGCGATAAGGTCGCCGTTGCGGCAGCGGTGTACGGCGGTCAGCGGATTGATGGCACAGTTTATGATGAGTTTACGCCACAGGCTGGCATCGATATCGGCTTCCCAGGCGAAGCGTTCATCGCTAGCCGCCAGCGGCTGAAACCAGCCGGGTGCGTCGGTACTGCCCGCCTGGCCGATCAGGGTGTCGCCGTAACCGGCGTGCACCAGCGACCCGTCCGCTTCCAGGTAGGCACCTTCAGTGGTAGTACCACAATACAGGTTTAGTTCAGGGTGGAGTGCGAGCAGTTGCTCGTAAATACCCATGCCGTTGTGTAGCAGCACGATCGGTATGTCGGCGGGCAGTCGCGATGCCACCGAGGCGAAGGCCTCCAGCGCCTGGTTGGCCTTGGTGGTGATAAACAAGGCCTGCAGGTGGGAGCTATCCAGCTCATCCAGGGGGCGGGCGGGTACGCCGAAGACGGTTTCAGAACAGCCGTCGCGCAGGCGTAGCTCAACATCAGCTGCAGCGCCGCCACGCAGCAGCAACACCGGCTCCAGGCCGGCCCGTGCCAGCTTGCAGGCCAGCAGTTTCCCCATGGCGCCGGCACCCAGGATATGCCACTGATTGATCACGAGCAGCGCGCGCTCCCCTGAAGTGAATTACTCGCAAGGGTGCTATGATTCTGCCCCTGAATGCAAACCTTCTGAGGAGCTTACATGCCGACTTTTGATATTGTTTCCGAGGTGGACGTACACCAGCTGACCAACGCGGTGGACCAGTCCGGGCGCATTGTTGCCAATCGTTTCGACTTCAAGGGTGTTGATGCCAGCTTTGAGCGAGAGGCGCATACGGTAGTGCTGACTGCGGAAGCGGAGTTCCAGGTTGACCAGATGCAGGACATGCTGCGCAGCGCCCTGGTGAAATGTGATATTGACCCCAAGGCCATGGAAATTGGTGAGACAGCGACCACCGGCAAGCAGGTTAAACAGAGCATTAGCCTGCGCAATGGCCTGGACAGCGACACCTGCCGCAAGATCAACAAGGCGATCAAAGACGCCAAGATGAAGGTGCAATCCCAGATCCAGGGCGACCAGGTGCGGGTGACAGGCAAGAAACGCGATGACCTGCAGAAAATTATGGCGATGTTGCGTGAGATGGATCTCGAATACCCATTACAGTTCACCAACTTCCGGGATTGATCCAGCGCAAGCCCCGGCCAATCAGTGGGCCGTGAAACCCGGACTGGTTTAGCTATGGTGACTGGCCGGTTTGGCGGCGCTGTTGCATCTGGCCATAATGTGGCCTCATTTGTGATATCGGGAGCTTGAGTATGGCCAGGGCCGCTGAATACAATCTTGGACCGCATACCTTTCCGCGTGGCTGGTTTATTGTTGCCGAGAGCAAGGAGTTGGACGAGGGGCCGCTAGCGGTGCGCTTTTTCGGCCAGGACTTTGCCATGTACCGCGGTGAAAGTGGACGCCCGGTGATGCTGGATGCCTATTGCGCCCATATGGGCACTCACCTGACGGCCAGCAAGAGCGCGGTGATTGTCTCCGACGGGCGGCAGATAGAAGGTGATTCGATTCGCTGTCCGTACCACGGTTGGCGCTATGGTCCCGACGGCCAACTCGACGATATTCCCTACCACGACGGTCCCTGTCCAAAGTCCGGCGCTATCAAGTCTTATGAAGTGCGCGATGTCATGGGCTGCGTGATGATGTGGTTCGATCCGGAGGGGGGCGAGGCTGCCTTCGATCCGCCCTTCCTGCAGGAGTGGGATGACCCCAGGTGGGTGCACTGGGAGCTGGATCACCTCGGTGAGCTGGCCATTCACGGCCAGGAGATCCTTGACAACATGGCGGACGCCCAGCACCTGGGGCCCACCCATGGCGCGCCCTGCGAATATTTTGAGAACGAATTTAATGATCACATCGTCATCCAGCGTCAGGGTGGTTACCACCAGACCTACGAGGCTTATTTAAGTACGACGACCTGGTATACCGGTCCGGGCCTGCTGCTGTCGAAGCAGGAATTTGGCGATGTGCTGACCTTCGAGTTGATCGCCAATACACCGATCGACGATGGCCTGACCAAAGTCTGGCATGGAGCGCTGGCCCAGGCCCAGAACGTACCGCACACCGAGGCGGATATTGCCGCGGCCAGGGAGATCCAGGCCGGAGCCCTGCACGCCTTCGCCTCTGATTTCGATGTCTGGCGCTACAAGCGGCCGGCGCTGAAGATCATGCAGATGAAGAAAGACGGCCCCTTCAAGCTGGTGCGCAAGTGGTATGGGCAATTTTACGATGAGGCAGCAAAAGCCAGTGACTATCACGACGAACTCAATGGCGCCCATCACATTGTTGACTTCGACCAGCCCAGCGATGAGAACCGCAAGCTGGATATAGGCTTGTTCGGTAGCTGAGTCGTGGCCGATGCACTGCCGGACCTGCAGCAATATGTAGGTGGAGACTTTGGACCCTTCCTGGCCTGGGACGAGGTCAATGCGGCCATGATTCGCCATTGGTGCGAGGCCATGGGCGATGCCTGTCCACTTTATACCGATACTGCCGCCGCCGCGGCTGCGGGCTTCGAGCAACTGGCGGCGCCACCGACCATGTTGATGGCCTGGACCATGCCGGGCTACGGTGGACAACGGCCACCGGGTTCCGCCAGCGGCGACCACGCCCTGGGTGTGCTCGCTATTATCGAGGCGGCGGGTTATCCCGGGGTGGTGGCGGTTAACTGTGAGCAGGAATACTTCCAGTACCTGCAGGTCGGGGACCGGGTTTATTTTCGCTCCAGCTGTGAAGCCATCTCCGATGAGAAAACCACGGCGCTGGGAGTGGGTTTCTTCGTCACCGAGCTGGCGACCTTTTACAACCAGCGCGATGAAGTGGTGGGTACCCAGCGCTTTCGGGTGTTTAAGTACCGACCCCAGCCACGTCAGGCAAGCACATGAGTGGGCCGGAGTTCAGTCAATTACAGGTAGGTGACACGCTGCCGGACCTGGCCATCGATATCACGGCGAAATTGATTGTCGGTGGTGCCATTGCCTCGCGCGACTTCCAGGATGTGCATCACGATAAAGCGGCGGCCCAGGCACTGGGTTCACCGGATATATTCATGAATATTCTGACCAGCAATGGCCTGGTCGGGCGTTATATCAGTGATTGGGCCGGCGCTGAGGCGCGCCTGAACAAGGTGACGATCAAGCTCGGGGTGCCCAATTTCCCCGGTGACTGCATGACCTTCAGTGGCAGCATTGCGGCCATTGAGCCGGCCACGGGTGTGGTGGACGTTGAGATCGTCGGCGCCAATAGCATCGGCAATCACGTCACCGGTACTGTGCAGGTGACGCTACCCGTCTTTTAGTTATGAAGCGCCGGGGAACTGGTGAAGAACACCAATAACAGCATGTCTTCCTCAATTTCGAAAAAACTGTGCTCGGTGGTCGCGCCGACATAGAGCAGTGAGCCGGGGGTGACGTCTTTTTCCTGGTCCCCCAGGCGCATGCGGGCCTTGCCTTCCAGCACGAAGTAGACCTCGTCTTCATCGTGGGGTGCCTGCATGTCCTTGCTGCCGGCGGCCAGGAAGTAGAGACCGCAACTCAGGGCGGGCACGTTGAGGAATTCCAGGTATTCCACGGCTTCGCCCTTCAGGCGCCCCTTAACCTCGGCCAGGTCCATTACCTGCCAGCCATCTGCGGCCATCTCTCTCTCCACGGTATAAGTGATCGCCTAATATACTGCCTGTCCTAGGCGGCGGGAAGGGGCAGGGCGGTTGCGAACTTGAGCTCGCGTAAACAAATGTTGGACCGCACCTGGGAAATGCCGGCCAGGCCGAACAGGAATTCCTCGAGGAAGGCGTCGAAACTGGCGATATCAGCAGTCACAACCCGCAGGATAAAATCGGCGTCGCCGGTAGTGGCAAAACACTCCAGTACCTCGGGCCGGTCGCGCACCGCGCCCTCAAAGCTCTCCGTGCTCTTCTTTTCATGGCGTGACAGGGAGACATGCACAAAGGCACACAGTTCCAGTCCCAGCTGGCTGCGCTCCAGCAGCGCGGTATAGCCGCTGATCACCCCTGCCGCTTCCAGTGCACGCACCCGGCGCCAGCAGGCAGCGCTGGACATGCCTACCTCCTCGGCCAGTTGCTGGTTGCTGATACGGCCCTCGCGCTGGAGTGCCTGTAGAATCTTGCGGTCCGATCGATCCACCGAATAAATTCTCGTATGAAGAAAGAATATTTTTTATAAATAACCTAAAAGAAAGAATAATGCAAAAATAAGGGTTTATGATGAATTTACCGAAAGCACCTTTCTGCCCGGTGAGGCTAAAATGCTTCGATGACTGAGACGATACCCGCACACCTGCATCAATTCATTGCCGAGCAGGATTACGACACCCGCTATACACCCCGCGACCAGGCAGTCTGGCGCTATGCCATGCGCCAACTGGTGGCCCAACTGCGCGACACCGCTCACCCGGTTTACTTCGATGGGCTGGCTCGCACCGGGGTTTCAGTGGAGCATATACCCTCGATTGACGAGATGAATCAGTGCCTGGCCGAGTTGGGCTGGCGCGCTGTGGTGGTGGATGGCTTCATTCCACCCCAGGCATTCATGGAACTGCAGCAAAACCGCATCCTGGCGATTGCGCTGGACATGCGCAGTATCGATCACATTCTCTACACGCCGGCGCCGGATATTATTCACGAGTCCGCCGGCCACGCCCCCATCATTGCCGACGAGGAATATTCCGATTACCTGCAGCGCTTTGGTGAGGTGGGTGTGAAGGCCATGTACAACCGTCACGATATTGAGTTGTATGAGGCAATCCGCCAGTTGTCCATTATCAAGGAATGTCCGCAATCGACCGCGCAGGAGATTGCCGCTGCCGAGGCAGAGCTGCAACGTTGCAGCGATGATGACAGCGCCCCCTCGGAAATGGCCCTGCTCGGGCGCCTGCACTGGTGGACGGTGGAATACGGTTTGGTAGGAGAGCCGGAGGACTATCAGTTGTTTGGCGCCGGCCTGCTGTCGTCGCTGGGCGAAAGTGCCAGTTGCCTGTCGGATGAGGTGCGCAAGCGGCCCCTGACTACCGAGGCGATCCTCACCCCTTACGACATAACCCGCGAGCAGCCGCAGTTGTTTGTGACCAAGAGCTGCCGCCACCTGACCCAGATTCTCGACGAGTTCGCCGAGACCATGTGTTTCAGCCGCGGTGGTGCCGAGGCGGTGCAAACCGCGATCGACGCCGAAGTGGTCACCAGCTGCGAGTTCAGCTCTGGTCTTCAGGTCAGCGGCCTGTTCAATCGACTGATGGTCAACGCCCTGGGCCGGGAAATCTACATCGGTAGCAGCGGCCCGACCCAATTGGCCTATTGCGACTCTGAGCTTGAAGGCCACGGCGTTAGCTATCACAGCGAGGGCTTTGGTTCACCGGTAGGCCGGGTGTGTAACCTGATGAAGCCATTGGAAGATGCCAGCGAATACGAGTTGCAGGCGCTGGGTATTCTGCGCCACGAGCGGGTATGTCTTGATTTTGTATCGGGCGTTCGCGTCGACGGCATATTGCAATCGATCACCAAGCAGGACCACCGGCTGTTGCTGATGTCCTTTAGCGAGTGCACGGTCACCGGTCCAGAGGGCGAGTTGTTGTTCGATCCGGCCTGGGGCGCTTACGACATGGCCGTCGGTGAGCACATCAGCAGTGTTTATCCAGGCGCCGCTGATCGCGGTCGGCTGGATGTCTACCCACCGGCGTCGCGTGAGAAAACCCGCCACGTCGAATGGAGTGAGCAGGACCAGGCCGAGTTTGCCCTGTATCAGCGGCTGCGAGATGCCCGCGAGGGTGGAGGCGTGCGAGAATCCGATCTGGAAGAGATCCGCGCTGAGGTGCAAGCACAGGCACCTGCGGCCTGGTTGCTACTCATCGAGCTGCTGGAACTGGCACCGGCCAATTCGGCACTGGCGGCGGCACTGCGCCAACAGTTGACGGCCTTGTCCGGGCAACAAGATGAATGGCACATACTTATTGAGCGCGGCATCAAGCTGTTAGACAATCCCTCTCTAGCTGCCTAAGCCTTACTGACCTGGATGCCCCGCTATGTTCGAAGCACTGGAACCCCTGCCCGCTGATCCCATTCTCGGCCTGTCCGCCGCCTGTACCGCTGATCCCAACCCAGACAAGGTTGACCTCACGGTGGGTGTTTACAAGGATGAGAGCGGTCAAACGCCGGTGTTCGATGCGATCAAGCAGGCCCAGGGCCTGTTGACGGAAAGTGAGCTTACCAAGAGCTATTTACCCCAGGTCGGTGATGCCAATTTTAATCGCGGCATTCGAGAGCTATTGCTGGGCGCCGATAATCCTGCCCTGGCCGAAGAGCGGGTGGCCAGTGTGCAAACCCCGGGTGGCTGCGGTGCCCTGCGCATAGGTGCTGAGTTGATCAAGGAAACCAGCCCGGGCGCGCGGGTGTGGGTGAGTGCGCCGACCTGGCCCAATCATATTCCGCTGATCGGCAGCGTCGGCCTGGAGATTGTCGAATACCGCTACTACGACGCGACCAGCCACAGCGTGGATATCGACGGTATGTTGCAGGACCTGGCTGGCGCCGATGCCGGTGACGTGGTGTTGTTGCATGGCTGTTGTCACAACCCCTGCGGTGCCGACCTAAGCCAGGAACAATGGCGACAGGTCACCGAGGTGTTGGCAGCACGCGGGGCCATGCCCTTTATCGATATCGCCTACCAGGGCCTGGGCCAGGATCTGGAAGCCGATGCCTATGGTGTGCGCCACATGGCGGAGAAACTGCCGGAAGTATTGATTGCCTCATCCTGTTCCAAGAACCTGGGCCTGTACCGGGAGCGCACCGGCGCCACCGTGTTTGTCGGCAAGAGCGCCGACAGTGCTGCCGCGCTTGAATCCCACGGCACCAAGGCCGCGCGCAAGATCTACTCGATGCCGCCGGCCCACGGCGCCATTCTCGCGGGCATGGTGTTCACTGATGACACGCTCGGTCAAAGTTGGCGTACGGAGTTGGCCGCCATGTGTGAGCGCATTAATGGTCTGCGCGGCATGCTCGACGAGAAACTGACGGCGGTCTCGGGCCAGGACTTCAGTTTCATCCGCCGCGAGAACGGCATGTTTTCCTTCCTCGGCCTGAGCCCGGAACAGGTGGTGCGCCTGCGTGAGGAGTTCAGCGTCTACATGGTGGGTTCATCGCGCATCAATGTCGCCGGCGTCAATCACGCAAATATTGATTACCTGGCGCAATCCGTGGCCCGGGTTTTGTGAGCTAGTTCTGAAATTCTGACGCCAGGCACTGGCCAGTTTCGGCCCTGCTATCGGATCATGTAGTTGATGGCCAGGGTATCCACCAGAACGACTGCCAGGCAGAGGGGCAGGAGTACCTGGTGCAGTCGTGGATGGCTGCTCCAGGCCAGTAGAGCCAGTACCGGTACGGTGGGCAGGGACGAGAGGTTATCGACCACCAGCAAGGGCATATCAAAGGCCAGCGGCCGGAACAGGACACTCTCGACAGCGGTCAGCACGAGCAGCAGGTAAATTGTGCGGGACTCGGCGAAGTAATGCGCAGTGAGGTTTGTGCCGGGATCGCTTGGGAATACCAGGTGCGCGACCAGGTACAACAATATTGGCGCGCCCAGCATGAGCAGCAGGGCAGGAAAGGTCCAGACTTCTATGCGGTGCAGCCCCCAGCTTTCCCAGAACATCTGCAACAGTACAACCAACAGGGTCAGGAACAGGCACCAGTGCGCGAGGCCAAGATCCGCCAGCCGCCCCGCGCGCAGCACTCGCGCAAAACCGGTTAACAACTCAGACAAGCCAAGACCAATGATGATCGACAGCAAGACCATCTGGAATTCAAACAGTGACATGGGTTTCTACCTGGGCTTCTAAAGCTCGGGGGACAGTTTACTCAATTCACTGAGCAGATCGAATTTTCCCGGCCTTCACGGCGAGTTAAGTGAACTGTCCCCGGAGTTCTGTCCCCGGAATTCCTTTTGATTCCGGATTATTCCGACGTTGGCAGCAGGTACCCGGAGAGCATGAAACGAAAACGGCCAGTCCCATTCACGATGCCATCGATGGTGGCACCGGGATTAACGCGTAGTACCACGCGGTGCAGCGCTGAGTAATTGTTGCCTGCACCGATCTGGGTCATTGGAATGGTAGCCAGGGCATTGCCAAACCGCTCGACCAGAAATACCTGGGCGAGTAGTTCCGCATTGAAACCGGCCACACTTACCGTCTCGATTACCAAGGCCCGGTCAGAAGGGAGCGAGAAGAGTGTAACTTGCGGCGGATCACTGCTCGTATCACGCTCGATAAATCCATCGAACTGAAACGGCTCACGCACCGCATCTACATCCACCGCCAAGGGCTCTTGAACAGTGACCGATACGGGCTCACTAAGCTCGGCCGACACCGACCCTTCAACAACAACAGGCACTGCCTCTCCGGCTTCGTTTACTACCTTTACATCCTTAACTTTTGCTGCCTGTACTTGCACACTGACAAGCACCATAGAAATCGCGGCAATAACGAGTAACTGTCTGTTCATCTCGACCTCCTGATCATGAATACCTCATCATGACTTTCAGTATAGGAAGGATAATAACCCTACGCAAGGTAGGGGTATTAAGTGTCGAATTTTACGGGGCCAAGGCCTGCCAGCCGTCCGGCGCGCAGCACTCGCGCAAAACCGGTTAACAACTCAGACAAGCCAAGGCCGATGATGATCGACAGCAAGACCATCTGGAATTCAAACAGTGACATGGGTATCTACCTGGGCTTCCAGAAGCGGCCTTTTAGCATAGTTCATTGCCGGCCTTGCTCATATGCATCGCTATAAGAAATGATACTCCTGGTCCCGATTTTGTCACCATTTGCAAACCCGGATCTGCGCGCCGAGACTTCAATCATTGCCTGACCAATTTGCCTCGCTCGCACAGCCGCGCCTACCGGGCGAAAGAACCAGAAGAGCAGGTCCTGCCCAATGTGGGCCTGTTCTTGCGTCGGCCTGATATAGTCAGGCCGATAAGCTATAACTTTCAATTCGTGATTGTTTGCAAAGGCAGCCAGCGATTTTTCTGCACGGAATTTCTGTCGTGCCCACATGCTGCTGGATTTTTCTGAAATGTCGCTGGAACTTATGTAGTGAAACACTGTGTTGGGCTTACTGCTCACACTGACCCACTCTTCGAGGAAACGCATGGGAAAATCTACGTGAATCCTTGCGTAAGTTTTCTCATCGACCCCGACCGAGCTGGTACCGATCGCCCAGTAGACCGCGTCGGAATCGGAGACCTGGTCTCGCACTGCTGTGTAGTCGGTGTAATCCTTGTGCAGGGCCATCTGCAGCTTGCCAGAAGCGACGCCTTCCTCCATTCGTGGAGTTACTCGCCGGGTGATGACATGAATCCTGTGGATGTCGGGGTCAGCCAGTGCGGCCTTGAGTATGCCGTCTCCTGCGGTCCCGCTGGCGCCAAAAATTGTAATGGTCTGGTACCCGGCGCGGTCTCCCTGGAAGGCGGGAATGGGCCGGCTGTCCGCGTCCAGCATGATGGCAGCGGCCGCGTACAGCACAGCAAAAAGCAGGAAAGAACCAAGCAGAAACTTTTTAAGCATGGAAGCCATCATATTTTTTCAATCTATATGGGGACATCTCAATGGGGACAGTTCACTTATCTCCGTTAGTCCAGCGAGTTAAGTGAACTGTCCCGGGAATTCCCGGAGGCCGCTCGCAGCCAGAGTATGATGAGCAGGTTGTGACTCGCTTATAGCAGCGCGAGGATCACGACAGAAAATGCGATAGCACCACCAAAAACAACAAACAAGGTACCCCAGATACCACGTTGCCACCATTTCAGGCCTTGCCAGGTTTCCTCAAGTTTATAGAAGGGCTGCCCGCTAGCGAATTCAATTAAGCCGACGGCGGAAAAAGCGCCGGGAGCACCGATAAATATAGCAGCCGCAGGTCCAACTGGATGGTAACTAAACGGATAAAACTCCGGGTTTGCATACCAAAATACGATTAAGCCAAATAGTGCGCCAAAACCGACGAATCCCAATAGACCTCTTGTTCTTATATTCATGGCTATTCTCCTTTGAACTTCTCTAACTCACTAATCGCGACTTCCGGACCAATGTATTCATCGATGTTAATGCCGCCACGCATGCTGCGCGTTACACGAAAGTCTTCATAAATTTTCGCATAATTATCGCGATAAATATCCAGAGCACTTTCCAGAGATGAAGATATGGCAGAGAAAATGGTCTCATCGCTGCCGAGAGTACTCATGGCCGAGGGTGTAATAGTGCTTTCATAATGTGAGTAATCACCTATGACCACTACTCTCTCCATGACATCTTTGAACCAATACAGCCTTCCCAGCGAAACCTCCAGATATTGATCTCGCCAATCCCAGCTTAAGGCAAACCAGGTTTGGCCATTATTGAATAGGTATTGCGGGCACATGCAATCTTTAAGCTTCACTTGCTTAAAGCCCAGCTCCTCCAGTACCGGGCCTAATATCGTCTTGAAATTGTGATCAAATGTATCGGACATGGCGAGCCTGGCGCTTTAAGCAGCGGCGCATTATGACGTCCGCTCTACTCGCCATGGAGGATTCAGGCGGTTCTCGCCCGCCCAGTACAATTTAATCTTGTTTCCCGATGGGTCATAAAGAACAGCCTCGCGCCACAAGTAGCCCATATCGGTGGGGTCTTGCTCAAATGCTATGCCCCTGGACTTGAGTGTTTCAACCAGCTCATCCAGGTTCTCGTGCTCGAAGTAGATGACGGAAGCATTTTCCACTTCCCGCTCGTCCAGACTGATTGAAAAGGTTGAACTCCCTTCTGTGCATTCAAAGCGCGCATAGTGGGGAGTATCAACAATCTGGGTGAAACCCATCTCCCGATAGAACGCTGTGGCTTTCTCCATATCATGGGTCGGCAATGTCACCTGATTAAGATTCACTTAATGATCTCCAGTAGGGTATGCATAACGCATCAGGTGGACGACGAACCGCATGGCAGTGAAACGGCCGAGCAGCCACAGGCTGCTCCGCCATGCCCTTGCTAGAAGGCATAAATCTCACCGACGTCATTCGACTTTACTTCTGCTCCAGGCGTATTCTCTAGATAAAAACATAAGCACATATTTATGCACCCAGCGCATATTTGGTGATCGTTTTTTCTAAACTGGGGCGTACCGCGCTCGGGCGGCCTGGTGCAAAAATCACAGTGTGATTCTTCCACTTTGATAATACGAGAACTCTCTGGCAATGAAATTTCTTCTAGCATTGTTTTGACGCATTGAGTAATGCAACTCTTGCATATCACCACCCGGGGGCCTGCAATCGGGAAATTGCTTTCTTCTGCGCAGAAGCTACATAGGGTCGAAACGTCATTATTCATTGCCTTCTAACGCCAGCCGCAGTGGGCGGTGCTGTCGGCCCTTCGAAAAGCTACTGGCACGGGGGGACGTGCGACGTCCTTGATGACACTCATGACATTAAAGATACCACAGCAGCTTGCCCGGTTATGTTTCCGCGGAAACGTTTTTAGGGTTACCGGAAGTGCTTGGAAAGAACTGTTTGGAATATGCACCACGTGGTGCACGTCCGCTTTCATCTCATTGCTTACGATGACGGTATGGAACATGGGCTGCAGTGATACTCCGAGACCAGAAACATCGTCTGGAAAATCAAGGAGTCTGACCCTTTGATCTGCGTAAAAGTTACTCTGACCCCATTATCCATGATCTAGTCGATGTTGATGATGATCTTGCCCCGGGCTCGGCCGGATTCAGAGTAGGCCATCGCCTCGGCTGCCTGGGCAAGGCTGAAGCGGCGGTCGATAACTGATCGAAGCTTGCCATCGGCCATCATCTCGGCCAGCACTTCCATGTCTTCACGATCCAGAACCGCAGTGAAGGATATGAAATCCTGCTGCACAAAATTGCCGTACAGCGCGGCTTGCATTGCCCCAATCATTGGCGCGATCCAATTGCCCTTGGCGCCACCGACGATGACCAACTTGCCGTTCGGCGTCATTACCTGACGGTTGGCCAGCGGCGAGTGGTTGCCAACCATATCGACGATCAGATCGAACTGCTGCCCGCTTTGGGTGTAGTCCTCCTCCTTGTAGTTGAGCACGTGGTCGGCACCGATCGAGCGCACCATGTCCAGGTTGCGACCGCTGCTGACGCCGGTGACCTCCGCGCCCATGGCCTTGGCGATTTGCACAGCGTAGGTGCCGACGCCGCCGGAAGCGCCGTTGATCAGAACCCGCTGGCCGGCTTGCAACTGACCGTGATCGCGCAGGGCCTGCAAGGCGGTGATCGCGGCTATTGGCAAAGCGGCCGTTTGTTCAAAGTCCGCGTTCTCGGGAATTGGCACAATGGTCCGGTCCTCCGGGCTGAGCAGGTATTCCGCAAAGGCGCCGTTGCGCGCTCCGAAGACCCGGTCGCCGGGTTTGAGTCTTGTGACATCGGCGCCCACTGCTTCCACGGTGCCTGCGAAGTCTACCCCCAGGCGCGGGTCATCTGGCGCACCGATGCCCAGGAACAGGCGTATGAAATAGGGTGAACCGCGCATGAAGTGCCAATCCAGCGGATTGACCGAGGCGGCGTGGATCTTGATCAGCACCTCGTCATCGCCCGGCGTGGGTTTCTCGATATAGGCCAGTTCCAGTATTTCCGGCGCGCCGTAGCAGCGATACTGGATCGCCTGGTAGGAGGTGTCGGTCGCAGACTCGCTAGCAGGTGTCGGACAAGGTGATTGGTAGCCGATGGCGGCGGCCAGGACGGCCACCGTAATGAACAGCAGGCCAAACACGCCGCTGGTAATTTTGTAACGTAATTTCATTGCGATTTCTTTCCCTTTGGACTATTCCTGAATGTAGGCCCGTCGAACAGCTAGCTCGTTGGTCCTCAATGCTATAGTGTTGTATATGACTATATCACCGTGCCTTATGGGAGGCAAGCGATCGAACGGGAGGCATCCCTTGGGTATCCAGGACCGATTTTTTAGTACGCGGCGGCATTTGAAATCAGTTACGAGAGCGACGACTGGTCACCGCTGGGACAGTACTTTGCACGCAGCGCTGGGGTCAGTATCCACAGTGTGAAAGTTGCCGCCGCTGCTTATAACCCATTACGCTCCATTGCTTCGGCCAGGCTATTTGAACCCAGTGATTTCAGCTGCTCGATTACCTGTGCCTGGTCTTGAGAGGAACGATTTTGGCTGAGCTTGTATTTACACTGAACTTCGCTGATTGTAATTTCAAGACCAACGATTGCCCCTAACATTGATGCTTTATAGTCTGGCTGCCAGGGCTGGTCAAAAGCAGATTCATGTTTCTCCGTCAGCGAATCCACCACAGCCTTGAGTTTCTCAGGGTCGGTGAAGGTCTTTGCATGACCATAGATATGAACCGCCTGGTAATTCCAGGTTGGGACACCCGGCGCGGAATACCAGGAAGGGGAAACATAACCGTGAAGGCCTTCCAAAGTTATAAGCAACTCTTGTCCGCCCAGTTCTGAGTGCTGCGGATTCTGTTTGGCCAAATGGCAGAACACCGTAGTCTTGTCCGCTGAGAATAAAAACGGCATATAGGTAGAAAACAGCCTGCCACCTACAGTTGAAACGAGTTGACCAAACGCATTTGCCTCGGCAAATGCAAATATCTCGTCTTTGTCGTTCATCTCAAAGTGTTTGGGGATATACACAATGTTTCCTTGGGTTATGAGAATCGGAGACAGGCCTCGAATTCCCAATTTTTGGTCGATTTTTCGATATCAAAGTTCGATAGCTTCAAAGAAAAATGGATTAGCCACGACCTGGAAATGAACCCAAATTCGCTCTTAATCGTTGTCTGTCCCCGATTTTTGTTTGACATCATCCAGCTGCCTATCGACAAAATCACTAAACTCCTTCTGGAATGTCTGCCGGTTTCTTCTCCAGTATTCTTCGAATGGCTCGGTTCCACAAAACATTCTAATTGTCGCGACATAGGACTCGTATATCCCGCTGTCGACAAAACCCTGGTTGTAAAGGGTGACTACGATCTCATATAGCCGAAAGAAGGACTGATAGAACATGTCCTGACGCAGCTTTCCGATCTCGTTGCCCCGGATGTCCGCCATGATCTGTCCTAGTTCTGGATTTGCAGCCACCTCAAATGTCGCAATTCGAGTGGCCAAAAAAAGGTCTTTGGTCATACTAGCGCGAGCTTGAGCTGTGGAATGACGTATCTGAATTGCCAGATAGACAAGCGTAGCTACGACCGCGGTGGCACCGAGTATCTCTCCTACTGCTCCTATCGCTTCCCAGTTAATTACGATACCTCCGCGACGCCTAACGCCCAAAGCAGCGGGCGAAGCTCCGCTGCCTTTGCTTGTTAAGTGGCACTCGGAAGTACCGTAGATTGATGGTGAAACATTTGCCAGTCGCCGCCTTTCTTCCGCCAGATTGAGCTTCGGTGCGCGCGCACTCCTGAAACATCAGAAGCGAACTTCACCAGAATACAGTCAGTGGCCAATTCCGTGAATCTAAAGTCTGAGAGCACATACTGACATTCCGGGTCGAGCTCCAGCCTTTCTAGTACGTCAGCTTTTCGATATACCTTTCCAGAGCTACCAAACTCTTCGAAATCTTCGGAGAGTAGTGAGCCGACCAGATCAGGATTCTTGCGAAATGCAGGGTCTACGAGCTTTAGCTCCCAGTCTCTGATTTGATCAAAGATGCTCATACGCGCGCCACTTAACAGCTTATTCGATGGCAAAGTGACGTGATATAACACGTCAGATTGAAATGACTGTACATAAAACACCGCGCAATACAAAAAGCCAACATCTGATTCTACGCCTGCGTACCGGGCTTACAATACCCCATCCAGCGTAAACAAAAGCTAGTTCGTGTGTGCTTGCCTCTGTTTTGGAGATTGTAGGCCGGCTGCGGAGTGCTACACTCGCCGGTAGCGTTGGGGTGTGGCGCGCATAATCGCACCAGGGTGAACGGGAGCTGGCATGAGCAGCGATAACGAAGATTTGAAACTGGCTTTGTTCTGCGATTTTGAGAACGTGGCCTTGGGTGTACGCGATGCCAACTACGCGAAGTTTGATATACAGCTGGTGCTGGAGCAGTTACTGCTCAAGGGCACCATCGTCGTCAAGAAGGCCTACTGTGACTGGGAGCGTTACAAGGAGTTCAAGCCGGTTATGCACGACGCCTCCTTCGAGTTGATCGAAATACCCCACACCCGTCAGTCGGGCAAGAACTCGGCGGATATCCGCATGGTGGTGGACGCGCTCGACCTCTGTTATACCAAGGAGCATATCGACACCTTTGTCGTCATCAGTGGCGACTCTGATTTTTCGCCGCTGGTGAGCAAGCTGCGCGAAAACGCCAAGCTGGTGGTGGGCGTGGGCGTGAAGAACTCAACCTCAGACCTGCTGATGAACAACTGCGACGAGTTCATTTTCTACGATGACCTGGTGCGCGACGAGCAGTCGAAAAAGCAGCGCCGCAAGAAGCCGGCGGCAAAGTCGGCGCCTGCGGCGAAGAACAAGAGCAAGAAGACGGCGGTAGCCAAACCGGAAGAGAATACGCTGGACGAGGCCATCACCCTGATTATGGAAACCGCGGAGGCTCTCTACTCTGACCAGGGTGGGCGTCAGAAACTGTGGGGCTCCATGGTCAAGCAGGCGATCAAGCGCCGGCGCCCGGGGTTTAACGAGCGCTTCTACGGTGTGCGTGGTTTTGGTGACTTGCTGGAAGAGGCCGAGAGCCGTGGCTTGCTGACGCTGGAGCTGGATGAGCGCTCCGGTGGCTACATCATCAAGAAGCTTACGCCAGAGAAATAAGCCGGCGGCTCAGCTCTTTAGCTCGTAGCAGGGTTGATACGCGGCGCCATCGAGTTTCATGCGGCCCTGCTCGACCATGCTGCGCAGCAAGGGGTCGAGCATGCCAATCAGTTCCGGGTCGCCCTGTAACTGATAGGGACCATGGGCCTCTACTGCGTTCATACCAAATTCCTTGATGTTGCCCGCGACGATGCCGGAGAAGGCCTTGCGCAGTTCCGAGGCGAGCTGAAAGGCGGGCTGGTCGCGGTGTAATTGCAGGGCGGCCATGTTCTCGTGCGTGGGTTCAAAGGTGCGCTGGAACTCCTCGGGCACCGACAGCTCCCAGTTAAAACTGTAGGACTCGCGCTGCTTGTTGCGGTGTCGCCTGACCTGGCTTACTTGCTGGCGAATATGCTGGGCGGTAGCGGCCGGGTCGCCGCAGATAATACGGTAGTGGCGAGTAGCTTCCTCGCCCAGGGTGCCGCGAATGAAGGCGTCGACCTGTTCAAAGTACGCTGCGCTGTCGGCGCCGGCCGCCATCACGATGGGCAGGGCCACATCGGCGTTCTCCGGCTGCATTTTTATTCCCAGCAGGTAGAGGATTTCTTCCAGCGTACCGGCGCCGCCGGGGAAAATCAGGATGGCGTGGGCGACGCGAACAAAGGCCTCCAGACGCTTTTCGATATCGGGCAGTATGATCAGCTCGTTGACGATGGGGTTGGGCGGTTCCGAGGCGATGATGCTGGGCTCGGTCAGCCCCAGGAAGCGGCCCTGGCGGTTGCTTTGCTTGGCATGGCCGACAGCCGCGGCCTTCATCGGCCCTTTCATGGCGCCCGGTCCGCAGCCGGTGGCGATATCCATATGGCGCAAGCCCAACTGGTAACCGACGTCCTTGGTGAAATCGTATTCATTGCGCGGGATGGAGTGGCCACCCCAGCACACCACGACATTGGGCGGTACACCCGGGCGAACCATCGCGGCGTTGCGTAGCATGCGAAATACCGCATCGCTAATGCCGGGGCCGGTTTCCAGGTCAAAGCGATTGTTCTGCAGCCGCTGCTGGTGCATGAACACGATGTCGCGCAGGGCGGTGAACAGGTGTTCGCGAATACCGTCAATCATCACGCCGTCGACAAAGGCCTGGGCCGGGGCATTGCGCAGCTCCAGCCGCACACCGCGGGATTCCTGCACCACGATGATCTCGAAGTCGCGGTAGTGCTCGAAAATCTCGCGCGCATCATCGGTCTTGCTGCCAAGGTTCAGGATCGCCAGGGAGCAGCGGCGGAACAGGCGGTAGATATCCTCATCGACAGAAACCAGGCTGGCGGCTTCCTGTCGAGACAGCAAGCCCAGGCTCTGGCTGGGACGTACGTGGGCTCTGGCTACCGTGTCACTCTCACTCATTTACCACCTCCGGGGGGAGCTGGCAGTATAGCAAGCGCTGCGGCGGATTAGATTCTGATCATCAGCTGCAGCGAATACAGGCGTTGGTCGATGGGGTTGCCGCTGCAGCGGGTGATAAAGCTGGGTGTGCCGTAAACGCCGTCGGAATTAGCGGTACAACCATAGGTGTTGTAGGCATTCTCATCGGTGGCGTTGTTAATCACGCCCAGCAGCTTGTAGCGGCCGCTCTCACTGGTCCAGGAAGCCTGGAGGTCGAGCAGGCTGTAATTGCTGTCCCGCTCATTGTTGCCCAGGTCAAAATAGCGATCATCGATATAGGACAGGGTGCCGCCCAGGGTGAACTCGCCGATGCTGCTGGGATAGAAATACATCAAGGATAAGGCGCCCTTGTTCGTCGGGGTCAGGATCAGCTCGTTGCCGCTGACATTCTCCGCAATGAGATTGCCATCGGCGTCGCGGTCATTAAAGGTGAAGTCTTCGAAGTACGCATCGCTGGTGATCTCGGAGTAGTTATAGGAATAGGTGAGGATGGCGCGCAGATTATCGGTGGCCAGCCAGGTGCCGCTGAACTCCAGGCCGTACATCTCGGTATCCAGGTTGACCACCTGCTCCAGGGTGATATTGGCCGGTGGCGGGGTGCGGAAGTTGCGCAGCTGTTGCATGTCGCTGTAGTCATAGTAGTAGCCCACCACCTCCGTGGTCAGCTTGTTATCCAGCAGTTCGCCTTTCCAGCCGAGCTCATAGCTGACAACTTCCTCCTGGTCGAACTCGCCATTGTCCGCAACACCGGCTGCCTCGGCGTAAAACTTCTCCAGTGCGCCCAGGCGCACACCACCCATCTTGTAGCCATTGGAGAGGGTGCCCCAGAACAGCTGCCCCGCAGAGGGGCGGTAGCTGAGCGTGGCCTTGCCGGTGACATTGTTAAAGCTATCGTTGTAGCGGGCGTCGATGGTGTCGACATAGCGGCTGGGGTCGCCGGCAAAGGAGGACTGGCTGGCGTCATAGGCGAAGGGAGCGCCCTCGCGCAGCAGGTCATAGTACTGCAGTTGGGTCTCGCCACCCTTGTAGTCATCTTCTGAATAACGCGCGCCCAGGGTCAGGGTCCACAGCTCGTTGATATCGTAATCAATCTCGCCGTAGACCGCCCAGGACTCATTATCCAGGGTGCCCTTCTGGAAATAGAGAATGCCCAGTGGGTTGTCCCAGTACTCGACAAAATTGCGGGTGACCGTTTTGATGCGGTCATAGTCGGGCGCATTGATATTGTAGGGCTGCTCATTCTTGTCTTCGAAGTAGTACAGGCCGAGGATGTAGTTCCAGCGCTTGTTATCCCAGTTGGACGTCAGTTGCAGCTCATGGGTGGTCTGTTCCTGGTACTGGCCGATATCCAGGTTTACCGAATAATCTTCATAGCCGGTGCCATCGTAGTCGGTGCGGGAATCCCAGTCGTACTCGATGTAGCCAAACAGGTAACTCAGCTCGGCCTGCGCCATCTGGTAACTCAACCTGGCGGTCCAGTTATTGTTGTTGGCGAGCTTGACGCGCCCCTGGGTGTTGTTCGCCACCGTGAAGGGGTCGTCAATGGAGGGGTTTTCCTGGCCCGCCTGGCAGGCCAGGTACTGGGTGCTCTGGCCCAGGCCGCTCCAGGCGTTAATGCAGTCATAGGGATCTTCGCTGGGCGAGGTGCCGGGAATATAGTCGACGTCGAAGCTGTTGTACTCGGCCCAGAGCAGCAATTTGTCGGTGATGTCCCATTCAATCTGGGCCTCCCAGAAATTGCTGTTGGCGTCGCGCAGGTCTTCGCCAGCCAGGTTGTCCTGCATGCCGTCGCGGTCGGCGATATTAAAATGCAGCTTATAGCGCAGGAAGTCGGTGATGGGGCCGCTGATGAGGCCGGCATATTCTTCCTGGGCCTCGTTGCCGTACTTGACGCGGAAGTCGCCGACAAACTCGCTGGTCGGGCGCCGGGTAATGATGTTGACGGCGCCGCCGGTGGTATTGCGTCCATAGAGCGTGCCCTGGGGTCCGCGCAGTATTTCGGTGCGCTGTATGTTGATCGGCTGGGTGCTGAGTGAGGTTGCCTCAGCGGTGAACACACCGTCGTTATAGATCGCCACGCCCGGGTTGACCCCCAGCGCATTGGTGAAACGGCCGACGCCGCGAATCGACAATTTGTTCGGGTCCTGCTGGTAGGACAGCGAGGGTGTCAGCTTTTCAAAATCGAAGGGGCTGTTGATGTCCAGTTGCTCGGTGAGCGTCGCGGAGAAGGCGGTCACAGCCAGGGGCGTGTCCTGCAAGGCGGTTTCGCGCTTGCTGGCCGTGACCACAATCTCCTCCAGCGCCAGCCCGCCCGGGCTGTTCTGGGCGTTCGCGGAGGAAGCAAGGGTGACAGCCAGAGTGGCGGCCAGTAAAAGCGCGGTGATGGGAGCTAATCGACTGAGCATCATGACACGACCCATGTTTTATAATTATTGGCCAGAAATTAAACCATGTGCGCGGTCGCGGCAAGCGCGGCCGGTATGACAACTTGTTCTTCCCTTGCTGCCAATGCATTTCAATAAAGTTGCTAAAACATGCCCCAGCGGTTAGTTTTTTGAACATTGGGTAGGTTCAGGGATCGGTCCCAGGGCAGCCAGAGGGAGATCTTTAATGCTCGCCAGTACCATCGACTGCCGCCCGTTATGGGTTGGGATCGCGTTAATCTATGCCGCCTTGCGGTCGCTGACCGTGTTGGGAGCAGAGCCAATGGGCTGGCCCGCCTATGGCGCCACGCCCGGCGGCACCCATTTCTCAGCAGCGCAGCAAATTACCCCGGACAATGTCGCCGAACTGGAAATCGCCTGGATGCACCGTTCCGGTGATGTTCGCCAGGGCAGTCTTGACCAGCAAGACCGGGTCGTTCAAAGCTCCCTGCAAGTCACGCCTATCGTGGTCGACGACCACATGTACTACTGCACGCCCTTCAACCGGGTGTTCGCGCTGGATGCTGGCTCAGGCGAAGAGTTGTGGTCTTTTGATCCGGACGTTGACCACGCCGCTTACATACTCGGCAATTGCCGCGGTGTGAGTAGCTGGCAATCCGGGAAAACCGGATTCTGTGAGCATCGCATCTTGCTCGGCACCCTGGATGCACGCCTGATCGCCCTGGATGCCAACACGGGCAAGCGCTGCACTGATTTTGGCGATAGCGGCGAGGTCGATATTACTCATCGCATCTCCAAGCACGATCCGGTGGAATACGGCATTACCTCGCCTCCCGCAATCCTCGGCGATCGCGTTATTACCGGCGCCATGGTGCTGGACAATATTCGCACCGATGCGCCCAGCGGCGTGGTGCGCGCCTATGATGTGCGCAGCGGCGAATTGCTGTGGGCCTGGAACCCGGTCAAACCCGGTGATCGGCAAACCGAGGCGGATGGCAGTTACCGCAGTGGCAGCACCAATGTCTGGTCGATTATCGCCGTCGACCCCGAACGCGATATGGTGTTTGTGCCTACCGGTAATACCTCGCCGGATTTCTACGGTGGCCACCGCGATGGCCTCGATTACTATTCCAGTTCGGTGGTGGCCTTGCATGGCGCCAGCGGAGAGCTTGCCTGGCATTACCAGCTGGTGCACCACGACATCTGGGATTACGACACACCGGCCCAGCCAACCCTGGTCGATTTACAGGTGAATGGCGAACTGGTGCCGGCGGTGGTGCAGGTCACCAAGATGGGCATGACCTTTGCCCTGCACCGTGACAGCGGTGAACCCCTGTGGCCGGTAGAGGAGAGACCGGCGCCGCAGGGAGATAAGGTACCCGGTGAATACCTGGCTGCTACCCAACCTTATCCCGGACATATTCCGCCATTGATAGAACAGCCCCTGACCGCAGACGATGCCTGGGGCCTGAGCTTCTGGGACAAGGGTGCCTGTGCCGACAGCATTCGCGAACTGAACAACCAGGGCCTTTATACGCCGCCTTCCGCCCATGGCAGTGTGCACTACCCGATGAGCTTTGGCGGCAATAACTGGGGTTCACCAGCTATTCACCCGCAGTCGCGGGTCATGGTGGTGTTTACCAACCGGGTGCCGGGCGAGATAACACTGACTCCGCGCGAACAATGCAGCGGCTGGTTGCAGGGACAGCAGGGTACGCCATATTGCGTTGAAACCGCGATGATCGCCTCGCCGCTGGGCATGCCCTGCACCGAGCCACCCTGGGGTACGCTGGATGCGATTGACCTGGAAGCGGGTAAGCTACTGTGGAGTGTGCCCCTGGGCAGCACACGCGACATAGCCCCGTTCCCCCTGTGGTGGATCAAGGGTGTGCCTGGTATAGCCGCGCCTATGATGACAGCTGGCGGTCTGGTATTTTCCGGGATGTCCAATGAGCATGCCTTCCGTGCCTTCGACCTGGCGACAGGCGAGGAGCTTTGGAAAACGCGTCTGCCAACGGCGGCGAATGCCTTGCCGATGAGCTACCAGGCGTCCGGCGGTCGCCAGTTCGTGGTGATTGCCGCGGGTGGTCACTGGAGTGGTGGTAGCCCGCCCGGCGATTATATTATTGCCTTTGCCCTGCCCGAAGCGGGTGGGGATTAGCCGGACAAGAATAACCAAGAGCAGCACATACAGAGAGAATATGATCCGCATGAAAAGACTAATGAACTTACGACAAGCCATCGTCTGCTGCCTGTTGTTGTGCCTGCCCGCGATTGCGTTGGCTGCAGAGACTGGCTACGAGCCGCCGCGCACAGCCGCGGGTAAACCCGAGCTCAATGGTATCTGGCAGGTGCTGAACACGGCCAATTACAACCTGGAACCCAGCGATGCCCGCGCCGCGCTGCAAATGCGGGAAGGTCCAGTGGTGCCGGTACCGGCCCAGGAGCTGGTGGCACTGGGTGCGGTCGGTGCCGTGCCGGCAAGTCTCGGCGTCATTGTCGACCAGGGCGAGGACAAGCAGATTCCCTACCAGGTCTGGGCCCTGAAACAGCGCGAAGAAAATCGTGAGCGCTGGATTGAGCGCGACCCGGAGGTTAAGTGTTATTTGCCCGGTGTGCCGCGCGCTACCTATATGCCGCACCCCTTCCAGATTGTGCACAATGATGAGGCCCTGTTTTTCTCTTACGCCTATGCAGGAGCGGTGCGCAATATTCACCTGAGTGATCCTGGCCCGGCGCCGATCGACTCCTGGATGGGGCAGTCCTGGGCCCGTTGGGAAGGGGATACCCTGGTGATTGAAACCACGGGCCAGCACGACCAGAGCTGGCTGGACCGGGCCGGCAATTTCCACAGTGAGCTGCTCAAGGTCACCGAGCGTTTTACCCGTACCAGCGAGCACACCATGCTCTACGAGGCGACCCTGGAGGATGAGAAGGTCTATACCGAGCCCTGGACAATCCGCATGCCCTTGTACAAGCGCGTGGAAGACGATGCGCGCCTGTTACAGTTCAACTGCGTCGAGTTCGTGGAGGAAATGATGTACGGGCAGCTGCGCAAGAAGCCGCTGGATCGGGAGTAGGACGATGAGGCGAATCCCGAGCAGCGCTTGCCTCGGCCTGTTACTGGCAGCCCTGTCACCCTTATCCCTGGGCCAGGCTGAGGTTGAGGCCCAGGCTGAAGACTGGCAACTCAAGCGAATGCCCTGGGGTGATCCCGACCTGCAGGGTACCTGGACCAGCGCCACCGTCACCACCTTGTACCGACCGGAAGAACTGGAGAACCTGGTGCTGACCGAGACCGAGGCAGCGGCGGTAGAACAATTCGGTGCGGAGCGGCTGGAGGAGATCGACGATGTCGGCGAGGGTGATCTTGAGGCAGGCGCCAGCGTCGGTGGTTACAACAGTTTCTGGGTCGACCCCGGCACCCGTGTATTGCGGGTCAACGGTGAGCCACGCAGTTCCATCATCGTCGAGCCGGAAGACGGCCAGATTCCCTACACCCTGTGGGGGCGGGCGCAGTTTTACTGGAAGGGTTACAACTTCATCAACAGGCGCGATAACCCGGAGGAGCGACCGCTGGGCGAGCGCTGTACGGTGGGTTTCGGTTCCACCGGGGGGCCGCCGATGCTGCCGGTGCTATACAACAACAACTACCAGTTCGTGCAGTCGCCGGATACTGTCCTGATCCTGGTGGAGATGAATCACAACGCCCGCAGTGTCCGACTCGATGGCGAGACCCTGCCACCGAATATGAAGCCCTGGCTGGGTGATTCGGTCGGTCGCTGGGAGGGTGACACCCTGGTGGTTACCACCACCCAGTTCCACCCACAGCAAGACCTGCGCGCCGCGATCAAGCACCAGTTGTTCATGGGCGAGGACACGGTGGTTACCGAGCGCTTCACCCGGGTGGCGGAACAGGAAATTCTGTACCAGTTCACCGTCAGTGATGACAGTCTCTACCGCCAGGATTGGAAAGGCGAGATGACTCTCAGGCATACTGATGCCCAAATCTATGAATACGCCTGTCACGAGGGCAATTACGCCATGCCCAATATTCTGTCGGGCGCGCGCCAGGAAGAGCAGGGCGGCGAATAGCGCCCGGCACAGGAGTAAGACCATGGGACACATCAAGTACCTTTTAATTGCCTGCCTGCCCCTGGCAGCGCTGGGCTCCTGGCAGGTCTGGGCTCACCACGCCTTCTCGGCGGAGTTTGATGCCAATGCGCCAGTGACACTGGAGGGCAAGGTCACCAAGGTGGAGTGGATCAACCCCCATGCCTGGATTCACCTGGACGCGGAGCAAGAAGATGGTACGACCGTGGCCTGGATGGTGGAGGGCGGCACACCGAATACCCTGCTGCGGGCCGGTATAAACAAGCGCTCGGTGCCGATTGGCAGCGAGATCAAGGTGCGCGGCTACCAGGCCAAGGACAAAAACTGCAAGCCGGCCTGTAAGGCCAACGGTCGCGACCTCATGTTTGAAGACGGCCGCACCGCCTTTATGGGTTCCTCCGGTACCGGTGCACCCAAGGACGGTTCCGACCCGAGGGCTCGCTAGGCAGTGTTGAACCAGTGGATTTATGAGTTCGCGCTCTGGGTAGACGGCAGCCAGTGGAGCACCATGCTGCACGAGTCCTATTACATGTATAACTGGGTGGAAGCCACCCACGTGCTCAGCCTCACCTTCAGTCTTGGGCTGCTGTTCCTGATCGACCTGCGCGTGCTGGGTTACGCCCTGCCCAATGTGTCGGCGGTGGAAGTTGCCAATCGTTTGCACTGGCCCATGCTGCTGGGCTTTAGCGTGATGATTATTACCGGGCTGCTGCTGTTCTATGCCATACCGGTGCGCAGCGCCCAAAGCATCTGGTTTCGGGTCAAGCTGCTGTTGCTGGTCTGTGCCGCGATCAACGCATTGCTGTTTCACAAGGCGCTGCGCAGGGCGGCGGGTGGCTGGAGTGATGGATTACCCGCGCCCCGGGCATTGCGGCGCGGCGCCGGCTATTCCCTGTTGTTCTGGACGCTGGTGGTTATCTGCGGACGCTTCATCGCCTATGACTGGTTCGACTGCGTCAAGGAGCCGCATCCATTGATGGCGACCCTGGCAGGCTGTGTCGCCGGTCAGGAGGTGTTCTAGGTGGCCCCGCCGTTTCCCCGCACCTTGATGGTGCTGGCCTTGATCGGCCTCGGCTACGGCCTCGCCGTTACCGAACTGTACCTGCGATTGTGGATTGCCCTGTTACCTGTGTTCGAATGGATGGAAACCACGCCGGTGGGTGCCATTGGCAAAACCTGGGGCGCCGCTTTCGCCGTCATTGAAGCCTTTCACTTGCTTGGCCTGGCCCTGCTGGGCGGGGCGGTATTTATGGCCGATGGGCGCTTGCTTGGCCTGTGTTTCACCGAGATACCCCAGCGCTGGCTGGAAGACCAGTTACACCGGCTGTTTATGGCAGGCTTGTGGGTGCTGCTTATCACGGGGGTTTTCATGGCCTGCGCCGTGGCGGTCAAGATCTACTACTTGCCCGTGTACTGGTACAAGATGCTGGCGCTGGCCACAGGTATTATTTTTGCGCTCTATATTCGGCGGCCCTTGCTGCAGCAAGATGTGGAAAGCATGAGTCCCTGGTTGCGGCGACTGGTAGCCCTGTCCTCGCTGATGATCTGGTTTACGGTAGCGGCCACCGGCCGCTGGATAGGCTTCTCATGACTGACCTGAAACTCTCTGCCTTGTTGGCCTCCACCGTCATTATTGGCGGCTTCCTGGTTTACTGGTTCCTGCAGATCCAGTCGGTACGCGAGTTATTGGCCCTGGCCTACGGCTGAACGCCGCGCCTTATTCTCCACCCTTGTCGATTACCATCCAGTACTGTTCGTGGCAGCCCTTGCACTCCTGGTAGATAGCGCCGCCAGCGTCAAATAGCGCCTCGGCATCCTGGGCCTGTGCTGCCGCCAGCGCCTGGCGGCCGGTGCGAATAAGCCCCTGGGAGTAGTGGTCCCAGTCGGCTCCCTTGGAACGTCCGGGCAGCATCAGCAGATTGCCCGCTTCCGCCAGCAGGCCGGCGTTGCGCTCGACTTCTTCCCAGCCCGCATCGGTGGTGGGCGAGAGGTCATGTTCGCCCTCGGCGTCGATAATAGTGCCCGCCGACTCCCACAGCAGATCCGCCGCGGGGTAAACAATCAGCTCCATAGTGTGATGCGCATCGAGGACCACTTCGAAGGGGGGTGGCGGTGCTTGCTGGCTGCACGCAGCAAGCAGGGTAAGCAGTAGCGGCGGCAGGATGTGTCGAGTTTGCATGGTTTCCCCTGAATGTCTTGTCTGAACCCTGGAGCACTGATGTCCCTGGTCGCTCTCAATACATGATAAGCATCACCCCTGATTGAAGCCAGTCATGTTCCGGCATGAGACTTATGTCCATGGAATTCGCTGCGCGCCCGGTTTATGCTCTCGCTCCTGTTCCCAGCGAAACCACGACCATGAAGCAGTCATTGCTGCGCTCTGCCCTGTACATGCCCGGCGCCAACCAGCGTGCGATGGACAAGGCCCGTTCGCTACCCTGCGATGCGGTGATCTTTGATCTTGAAGATGCCGTCGCCCCGGACATGAAGGAAACCGCGCGGGACCAGGTGCTGGCCCAGTATGCCGCGGGTGGCTACGGTGAGCGGCGCCTGGTGATACGGGCCAATAGCATCGACAGTCCCTGGGGCGAGGCCGACCTGGCGGCACTGGGCGCCGCCGGCGTCACCACGGTGTGCCTGCCCAAGGTGGACTCGGCAGATCAGCTCAAACGGTGTATCGACGCGCTGTACCAGGCTGGTGCGCCGACTGGCTTGCAGCTCTGGGCCATGATCGAAACACCCCATGGCGTGGCCAATGTGGAGGCCATCTGCGCTGCCGCCGATGAGCTTGAGGCGCTGCTAATGGGTACTACCGACCTGGCCCATCAGTTGCGCACGCCGCGTCGCGCTGATCGACTCGGCTTGCAATATGCCCTGGGAAAATGTGTCAACGCCGGGCGTATGTATGGGCGGACGCTGCTGGACTCGGTGTGCCTGGATATTGCGGACGCGGAAGCCTTTCGCGCCGATTGTGAACAGGGGCGGGCGCTGGGTTTTGACGGCAAGACCCTGATTCATCCCAGCCAGATCGACATCACTAACCAGGTGTATGGGTTTAGTGACGAGCAAATAGTTCATTCGCGCCGGGTGATTGCAGCCTGGCGAGCGGCGGAGGCCGAAGGTAAGGGCGTGGCGGTGCTGGACGGCAAGCTGGTGGAAACCATGCATGTTGATGAAGCGCAGCGCATATTGGATTTAACAGATTCTCGGATTGAGACGGAGTAGGGTATGAAAATTGGCTTAATGGCAGGCGCTACCGAGGCCATCGGCAGCGGTATTATGGACCTGGTGGAGTTTTCCAAGGACGCCGAAGAACGCGGCTTTGACAGCATCTGGCTGGCCAATGTATTCGGTCTCGACGCGGTAGGCGCCTGTGCGATTGCCGGTTGGGAGACTGATCGCATTGAATTTGGCACGGCGGTCACACCGACCTATCCGCGCCACCCGGCGGCGCTGGCCCAGCAGGTATTAACCACCAGCGTTGCCTGTGGGCGACGTTTTTCACTGGGTATAGGTCTGTCCCACCAGTTGGTGATCGAGGGCATGTATGGCATGTCCTATGACAAGCCGGCTGCACATATGAAAGAGTATCTGGGCATCCTGGCGCCGCTGTTGCGCGGTGAACCCTCGGACTATGCAGGCGCCCAGTTGACCGGCAAGCTGACGCTGAACGTGGCGGACTCAACGCCGGTGCCACTGATCGTGGCCGCACTGGGGCCGGTAATGCTGAAACTCGCCGGCGAGATGGCGGACGGCACCACCACCTGGATGACCGGTCCGAAGACCATGGAAGAGCATATTATTCCCAGCATCAATAACGCCGCTGAGGCGGCTGGTCGCCCGCAACCACGCACTGTGTGTGGTATGCCGATCGCCCTGACCGATGATGTAGCGGCGGCCCGCGAAATCATCGGCAAACAATTGGAAATTTACGGCATGTTGCCCTCCTACCGCGCCATGCTCGACCGCGAGGGTGTGGCGGGTCCGGCGGAACTGGCCATGGTTGGCGATGAGGCAACATTGCGCGCGCAAATAGGGCGCTTGCGCGATATTGGCGTCACCGATTTTAATGCCGCCATCATGCCGGTGGCCGAGGGTGTGTTCGACAATACCCTCGATCTGCTGCAATCGGAGCTCGCCTAGTCATCGACCTGATGGACAGCTATCTGCTGTGGCCCTTGCTGCTGGGCCTGGCCCTGTTAATGGGCTTTGTCGCTGATCGCACCAACCTGTGCACAGTCAGTGCCGTAATGGCGCTCATGATCGAGCGCAATATCAGCGTGCTCTGGGGTATCACCCGGATCGTGTTGTGGGTGCTGGGTATTTCCCTGCTGCTGCAGCTGGCCTTTCCCCTCTCGCCGCTGTCCCGAACAGCTTATGATTTTAGCCTGGTGAGCCTGTTGGGCGGCCTGGTGTTCGGGGTGGGGGCGGTATTGAATGGCGGCTGTTCGCTGCAATTGATAACTCGCCTGGGACGCGGTGACCTGGGCATGATTGTCTCGATTGCCGGCCTGCCCATAGGTGCCATTGCCGGGCGCTGGCTGATGGCGGACCTGCCGCAACTGCGGCCAGTGCGGGTCGAGCCAGTCGCGTCACTCAGCGCCGATTGGCAGTTCTGGCTGCTGGGTGTGTTGGGTTTGTGGATGTTGGTGGAATTGTTCCGTTTGTTGCGCGACTTCCGCCTGCGTGGCTTGCGCGCGCGCCTGCTGGCCTCGGATTACCAGCCCACCTCATCGGCGGCCTTGTTGGGCATTGGCAATGGCCTGCTGTTTTCCCTGGTGGGCACCTGGATGTTTACCTATACCCTGATCCAGAGTCTCACCAACCTGGCCAACCCGCACTCCGAACATTACAGCCCGGTAGCACCCATACTGTGGTGGCTATTGGCCGCCTACCTGTTTGGTATTTTCGCCTCCGCCTACCAGTCGCGACATCACCTGTTCCAGGGGCGCCCCAGTCCACTCTGGGTTCGCTATTTTCTCGGCGGACTGTTGATGGGTCTGGGCGCGGTGTTGGTGCCGGGCGGTAACGACATGCTGCTATTGAACGGTATTCCAGGCCTGTCCGCCCACGCCTTGCCCGCCTACCTGGCCATGCTGGTTGGCATCGGCCTCAGCCTGGCGGTGATGATGCACTTTTCTCCAGAGCGCGACTCCAACTAGCGCTTTACGATGACCGAAGAGCCGTGGCCGAACAGGCCCTGGTTGGCGGTAATCCCGACCTTGGCACCGGCTACCTGGCGCAGGCCCGCTTCACCGCGCAGTTGCCAGGTGAGTTCGCATATTTGCGCCAGGGCCTGGGCCGGCACCGCTTCTCCAAAACAGGCTAATCCGCCAGACGCATTCACGGGGATGCTGCCGCCCACGCTGGTATCGCCATTGCGCAATAGTGTTGCCGCTTCGCCACGGCCACAGAGTTGCAGGTCTTCAATCCAGTCCAGTTCCAGCGCCGTGGACAGGTCATAGACCTCGGCCAGGTCGATATCCTTGGGGCCGATACCGGCTTCCTCGTAGGCTTTCAGGGGGATCTGGCCACGATAGGCAATCGCATCGACACCCGCTGCCGCGGCAGAATCCGTGGCGATATCCGGCATTTCCACCACACTGCTGGCAAAGCTGGGGGTGACGGTGGAGATAGCGGCGACCCGCGGTGCATCGGCCTTGCCCAGTTTTTTGGCATAGTCGAGGCTGCAGACGATCAGGGCGGCACCGCCATCGCTGGTGGCGCAGATATCCATTAAGCGCAGCGGGTCGGCGACCATGGCTGATGCGGCCACGTCTTCTGCGGTAAATGTTTTCTTGTAGCGGGCTCGCGGGTTGAGGCTGCCGATGGCGGCGTTCTTCACTTTCACCGCGGCGAAATCCTCCAGGGTATCCCCATAAACATCCATGCGGCGGCGGGCATAGAGGCCGAAATAGGTGGGGTTGGTAACGCCCAGGTAAAAGCGTACCCAGTCCGGGTCTTCCGGGCGGTAGCCCTTGGCCGGGGCCAGGAAGCCCTTGGGGGTAGTGTCGGCGCCTACTACCAGTGCTACATCGCATTGGCCTGCCAGAATCTTGGTTCGCGCCGCTGCCAGCGCCTGTGAGCCCGAGGCACAGGCGGCGTAGGAGGTGTTTACCTCGGCGCCTTGCCAGCCCAGGGCCTGGGCGATACTGGCACCGGCGACATAGCCCGGGTAGCCATTGCGTATGGTGGCGCCACCGGAAACGAAACCGACGTCCTGCCAGGGCACGCCCGCATCCTCCAGCGCTTCGCGGGCGGCGGCGACGCCATACTCAACAAAGTTCTTGCCGAGCTTGCTCCAGGCTGTCATACCGGCACCGACAATGGCGATCTCCTGGTTTTGTGTTGCACTCATGCGGACACTCCTTCTGCGGAGACGGGCTTCCATTTCCAGGTGACCTTGCTTTCTTCTTCATCCTCGTGCAGGACCTCTAGCACCAGTTCCATGGCCATTCCCACCTTCAGGTCCTCGACACTGAAGCCCTTTGCGACCTGGCCCAGCACCACCATTTGTTCTTGCTCCAGTTGCACCGCGGCAATGGCATAGGGCTCGAAAGGCTCGGGCGCGACGAAGGGCTCGGGCGGCTGGTAGCAGGCGTTGGTATAGCTCCAGATTGTGCCGGTGCGGCTCAGCTCAACCTCTTTGAATTCTGTGTTGTCGCAGTCGGGGTTCTTGCAATAGGTGGCCAGGCTGGGGAAAAAATAGGTCCCACAGGCTGTGCAGCAACTGCCAATCAGGTGGGGTTTATCCGTATTCATGGTGTACCAGCCCTCGATGGCGGGTACCAGTGGCTTGTCACTCATGGTGGTAGGGTCCTTGTTCCTGCGGGTATCTGCGTAAGGCGGCGGCCAGCATACTATTGGCCTCGGCGGGCTAACAAGCGGGCTTGATCAGTTTTACCACTGTGGAATGACAATTTTGACTATTGAGCGCTTAAGTGCGGAACGTATTATGGGGCAAGACAGTGACAGCTGGTCGCCCTGCGGCCTGAGGCAGCAACATGAAAGTTGAATTTACCCCGCAGCAATCGGCCTTGCGCGACGAATTGCGCGCCTATTTTGCCCAGATGATGACGCCTGAGCTGACCGCGGAATGCAGCCGGGACATGGGCGAGGGCGGTGGACCGCTATGGAAGGCGGCACTGCAGAAAATGGGGCAGGACGGCTGGATCGGAATAGGCTGGCCGGAGGCCCTGGGTGGCAAGGGCCTGTCGCCGATCGAGCAGTTCATCTTTATCGAAGAAATCATGCGTGCGGGATACCCGTTTCCTTTTCTCACCACGGAATCTGTGGGCCCCATGCTGGCCGAGCATGGTAACGACTGGCACAAGCAGGAGCTGGTGCCGAAGATTCTCAAGGGCGAGTTACTGATATCCATTGGCTATTCCGAGCCGGGTGCTGGTACCGACCTGGCCGCGCTTAAAACCAGTGCCGTGAAAGAGGGCGACGAGTGGCTGATTAACGGCCAGAAAATGTGGACCAGCCTGGCCCATTTCTGCGACTACACCTGGCTGGCGGCGCGCACCGATCCTGACGCGCCGAAGAAGCACAAGGGTATCTCCATGTTCCTGGTGCCCAATGATGATCCGGGCTGGAGTTGCACGCCGGTGCAAACCCTGGGTGATGTGCGCACCAATGCCACCTTCTACGACAATATTCGCGTGCCCGAGCGCAACCTGGTGGGTGAGCTGCACGGTGGTTGGAAACTGATTACCAGCCAGCTCAACCGGGAGCGGCTCAGCCTGGTCAACGTGGGGCCGACCTCGGTGCTGTTCAACCAGGTGGTCGATTGGGCCCGGGACGCAGAGCTGCCCGGGGATGGCAAGTTGATAGACCAGGCCTGGGTGCAAATGAACCTGGCGCGGGTACGCGCCGGTATCGAGGCCTTGAAGCTGGTTTGCTACAAGCAGGCCTGGGCCATGAGCGAGGGGACTCTGGATATGGCCGACGCCAGTGCGGCGAAAGTTTATGGCTCGGAGTTCTTTATCGAGGTCTATCGCCTGCTGGGAGAAATACTGGGCCAGGCCTCCTGTGTAAAGGGAGATTCTGAAGCCGGAGCAGTGCTGGGTGGGCGGCTGGAGCGGCTCTACCGCACCGCCTCGATCATCACCTTCGGTGGTGGCACCAACGAAATTCAACGCGACATTATTTCGGCGGCGGGTCTGTGGATGCCGCGCGCCAGCCGTTAGGGCGGCCAGGAGGAGGTTTTATGGATTTTGGATTCAACGACGCCCAGAGCGAAGTACGGCAGCTGGCCCGGCAAATTTTATCCGAACAGGTAACGCCAGAGCGCCTGGCGGCTTTCGATGAATTTGCTGAGCCGCGCTTCGACCGTGACTTGTGGCAGCAATTGGTGGAGGCAGGTCTATTGGGGGTCGCCCTGGAGGAGGCTTACGGCGGCCTCGGCTTTGGCTTTACCGAGCTGGCCTTGTTTGTCGAAGAGATTGGCCGCAGCATCGCGCCGGTGCCGGTCATTTCCCACCTGGTTTCCGCAGCGCTACCCATCCAGCGTTTCGGTAGCGATGCCCAGAAAGAGCGCCTGTTGCCCGGTGCGGTCAGCGGCAGCCTGATACTGAGTGCGGCACTGCTTGAAGCCGGGGCGCAGGACCTGGCCCGGCCAGTTTCACGGGCAGAACCCGCAGGCGCTGGCTACCGTCTGTCGGGGCATAAAAGCTGTGTACCCTTCGCGCGCGACGCCCACCGCATTGTCCTGGCTGCAGCGACCGATGATGGCACCGTGGTGTTGTTGCTGGATCCTGCCAGTGCTGGCGTCAGCCTGACAGAAACCAAATACACGACCTACGAACCACAGTTCGAAATGGTACTCGATAACGTAGAAGTCGCTGCCGAGGACGTGCTCGCCGGCCCGGAAACCGGTGCCGAAGTCATGAACTGGATCGGGGAGCGCAGCACGGCGGCCTTGTGCGCCCATCAACTGGGGGTGACCGATCAGTCAATGCGCATGACCGCATCCTATACCGCCGAGCGCCAGCAATTCGGCGTTCCCATAGCGACCTTCCAGGCGGTGGGTCACCGCGCCGCCAATTGCTTCATAGATGTGGAATGCCTGCGTCTCAATGCCTACCAGGCAATCAGCCTGCTGGATGCCGAGTCCGAGGCGACGACCGAGGTGCAGATTGCGAAAATCTGGGCCGGTGACGTCGGTCACCGGGTCAGTTACGCCTCCCAGCATTTGCACGGTGGTACTGGTATTGACCGCGATTACCCCCTGTGGCGACTGTGCCTGTGGGCCCGCCACAACGAGATGATGTTGGGCGGCAGCGCCCGGCAAATGGCGGCCCTGGGCCGGCGTATAGCCAATGGTGATGCCTATTGCAGCTGAATCTGCGGGCGGGGTCACACAATGGTGCCGCGGGCGCCATTTTTGGCTTTGCATCGGGCTTTGCAGGCGTTAAACTAACGCCTATTAGTCTATAGCATTTTGCGCTGAGGTTAGACCATGGATTTTGCTGTTCCCGATTACGTTAAGGCCCCCGATAACAAGCACCTGCCCAGTGAAATACCGGGGCATTACGGCTTGCCCCTGATTGGCGATACTTTTAAGTTCGTAGTAGACCCCTACAAGGTCTTGCACGAGCGCTACCAGCGCTATGGCGCGATTTCGCGCATCAGCCTCACCTTCCAGAAGTTCGTGTTGGCCCTGGGGCCTGACTATATCCAGCAACTGATGCTGGACAAGGACCAGAGCTTTTCATCGCGCATGGGTTACAACGCACCGCTGGGCGATTTCTTTGCCGGTGGCCTGCTGATGCGGGATTTTGCCGAGCACAAGTTCCACCGCCGGATCATGCAAACCGCGTTCAAGACCGATGCCATGCGCACCTATGTCGATCAGATGCACCCGATCATCGACGAGCAGGTCGCTAGCTGGCGGCAACAGCAGGACTTCCATTTCTACCCGCATATCAAGACGCTGTTGCTTGATATCGGTGCCAAGGTGTTCCTGGGCATGGACATGCAGGGTCCGGAGACCCAGGCCCTGAACAAGTCCTTCCTGGAGATGAATGAAGGGGTGCTTTCGATTATTCGCAAGGACTGGCCCGGCCTGCTTTACCGCCGCGGTATGAATGGGCGGCGCGAGCTGGAAAACTTCTTCGTCAACCTGGTGCCTGAGCGCCGTGGCGCCAGTGGCAATGACATGGCAACGTTTTTTGCCAATGAAAAGACCGACGAGGGAGAGTATTTCTCCGAACAGGTGGTGGGCGCGCACCTGATTTTCCTGCTCCTGGCTGCCCATGACACCACCACCAGCGCGCTGACCATGTCCGCCCACTACCTGGCCCATGACCAGGCGTGGCAGGACCGGCTGCGTGAAGGTGTGCGCGGACTCGACAGCAGCCACCTGGCCTATGACGACCTCGGTGCCAATGTGCCCGACCTGCAAAACAGTTTCCACGAAGTGATGCGTATGAATCCGCCGGTGCCCAGCCTGATGCGACGCACTGTCAAGGAAGTGGAGTTGGGTGGTTATACGCTGCCACCCCACACCATGGTGCAGGTGTCGCCGCTATACACCCATCGCATGGAAGAATACTGGAGCAATCCCCACCAGTTTGATCCTGACCGCTTCGTACGCGAGGAGCACAAGCAGCACAGTTTCCTGTGGGCTCCCTTTGGCGGTGGTGCCCACAAGTGCATTGGCCTGCACTTTGCCGACATGCTGTACAAGTGTGTGTTGTCGCAGATCCTGCTCAGGTATCGCTTTCGCTATGCCAGTGCCGAGCAGTTCCCCGGCAAGATACAACATTTCCCTTTTGCCAAGCCCATGGATAACCTGCCGCTGGTGCTGGAGCCACTGGATTGAACAGGACTGGACTGGCCGCCAGTCCCGGCTAAGCTGTTAGTTCATGTGCGGCCGCTTCAACGTCATCGATAACCCGGAACTGCAAAAACTCTTGCAGGAACTGGGTATTGACCTGGCCTTGCCGACCCGCAGCAATATTGCCCCCACGGAAACCATTGCCATGGTGCGTGCCGCCGAAGTGCAGCGCGAACTGGTGGACGTGCGCTGGTGGTTGACGCCACATTGGGCGCGCCAGCCAGACCAGAAGTATTCCATGTTCAACGCCCGCAGTGAGACCCTGGCCAGCAGTCGAGCCTTCGCGGTTCCGTTCAAGCGGCGCCGCGCCATTGTGCCGGTCTCCTCCTTTATTGAATGGCGCACCGAGCAGGGTGGTGCCAAGCAGCCCTGGCTGATTGCCGCTGAGGGTAGCGCACTGGCACTGGCCGCGGTGTGGGATCATTGGGAGGGCGATGGCCAGGTCATCGAATCCTGCGCCCTGGTAACCACCGCGGCGGCACCGGAGTTTGAGCAGATTCACCGGCGCATGCCGGTCATGTTGGCGGCCGCTGAGTGTGAGCGCTGGCTCGATGTGTCACAAGAACTGGCGGGCAACGACCCCCTGTTTGCACCGCAATTAAAAGTGGCCTTAAGTGCGGTGCCGATTTCCCGGGGCGTGAACAATGCTCGCAATAAGGACGTCGACTTGCTGGATCCGGTAGACCAGGCCATACGCATTGAGGCGGCTGGTTTACATTCCTGAAACTTTTGTAACATTCGCAACAGATTGACAAACCCGGGTGGCTGATCTGGTAGAGTAGGCCGCTTAAGGTATATACGTATAACAACAAGCCATATTGACCGCAGCATACACCGCAGTATGGGCGCCAGGCACTACAGGGGATCCATTATGAAAACAGGCTCTAAGCAGCTGGCCACAGCTGTGGCTACCGCACTGGCAGTGGGCGCGCCGCAGGCCTTCACCCAGGGCCTTGAAGAAATAATTGTTACCGCACAAAAGCGCGAGCAGGGATTGCAGGATGTGCCCATCTCGGTGCAGGCTTTTGATAATCAGCAGATCGATAACCTGGGTGCCCAGGATATCAGCGACCTGGGTTTGTTTACCCCGAATGTTGAACTGGGCCGCGGCGTAAACCAGCCGAGCTACAAGATTCGTGGTATTGGCACCAGTGATTTTGGTGTCGGTGCAGACCCGGCGGTCGGTGTTTACGTCGATGGCGTCTATATTGGCCGCTCCGGTGGCTCCAAGACCTCCTTCAACGATATTGCCCGGGTAGAGATACTCAACGGGCCCCAGGGCACGCTGTTCGGCCGCAATGCGGCCGCCGGAGCCATCCAGTACATCACCAACAAGCCGGTCGATGACTACGAGGGCTGGGCTCGCGCCACCGTGGGCAACCACCAGCGCTACCAGTTGGAAGGCGTTTACAACATGCCGCTGCGCGACGATCTGTTCTGGCGCACCAGCGCCCTGTGGAACCAGCGCGACGGTTATATCGATAACAAGTTCAATGGCAATGACCTGAACGAGCAGGACAACTGGTCGGTGCGGACCTCCTTGTTGTGGCAACCCACTGATCGGCTGGAGACTATTCTGCGACTGGAATACGACAATGTGCGGCAGGATTCGCGCGCTGCCTCCAGCGCCGTGTATGGGCCCCGTGACAATGAAGCAGCATTTGACAAGGTCGAGAGTGATTCCGACCTGGATGAAAACAGGGACCTGTTCGGCACCTCGTTGCATGTCAGCTTTGACCTCAATGTTGCAACCTTCACCTCGATTACGTCTTACCGTGAATACGATACGGAAAACCCGGAAGAGAAGGACGGCTCTGCCGAGCCCCTTTACGACTTCAATGATTACAATGCCGAAGACAACAACCAGTGGAGCCAGGAATTTCGTTTCGACGGCGTGTTTGGCGACAATATTAGCTGGGTGACCGGCGCCAATTACAGCAAGGAAAACGCGGATCAGCGCAGTGGTATCGATCTGAGCACGGGTACGGTCGATAAGCTGGTGACTGAGTCGGAAGTGGGCTTGCCCTATGCGCTGGTGCCGCCCGGCTTCGGCTTTGACGCGGCCTTCGCGATTGGCTTCCCGGACCTGCCCCGAATATACGCCAATGGCGAGGAGGCGCTGGCGGCAGGCCGCTACAGCGAATATATCAAGGTGCAGGGTGAGTACGAGTCCTGGGCCGTGTTTGCCGACGCCACCTGGTCAGTACTGGATAATCTCGACCTGACCGTGGGTGTGCGCTACACCGATGATGAAAAGGACTTTGGTCGCAATGTACGCTACAACGACTTCGGTATGTGGTTTGCCTTCGACGAGACCCGGGTGAACGCCGACGGCAAACTTGACCCCAATGGGACCCAGGGCTGGTTCCGACAGACAGAGAGCTGGGATGACACCACCGGTCGCGCGGTGCTGGATTGGCAAGTGACCGACGACGTGCTGCTCTATGCCAGCTACGCTGAGGGTTACAAGGCGGGTGGCTTTAACAGTGTCGGTTCGCGCAATGATGATCCGCCTTTCGACCCTGAGGAAATTACCACCTGGGAAGGGGGTATCAAGTCCACCTGGTTTGATAACACCCTGCGTTTTAACGCGGCTTACTTTGATTACGACTACGATAACCTGCAGGAGCTGGATTTCGTTGATGCCGCCTGCCTGGGTGCTGATTTTGGCAACTACCAGTTCCTGACTTCGGATATCGAGGGCGACGGCTACGAGTTGTCGTTGAACTGGCTGGCCATGCCCGGCCTCGAGTTCTGGGGCAATGCCGGCAAGGTCGACGCCGATGTGTCTAACAAGACCCGCTGCGAGGTCATTGACGACAATCCGGTCGTAGTGGATAAGTCAGGCGACAAATATGCCGATGATTTCAGCTACAGCATTGGCGCCACCTATAGCTATGGCTTCAGTAATGGCAGCGAAATGGCATTTTCAATTGCCTGGGCCCATATCGATGGCGACAGCACCCGTACCAGTTGTACGTATGTGGAGAACCTGCCCGATGGTACCGGCGCGATCTACGGCCTGACCGAGGTGGAAGGCGAGCTGATTATCAGCCGTGACTCGGCTACCGGTACCCTGACCGAGGCGCCCTATGACAGTTGCCCGGATGTGGATGATCGAGAGCAGTTGAACGCCCGCCTGAGCTGGATGGCACCCAGGGCTAACTGGGAAGTCGCAGCCTGGGTTACCAATGCTACCGACTGGGAGCCCGACGTTGGGGGTGGAGATCCCGGTGGCCTTGGCGGTGACCTGCGCAGTGGATTCAGTGACGGCTCCCCGTCCTACAGCCGGCGTGAAGAACCGCGTATGTATGGACTTGAGCTAACCTATACCTTCCAATAAATTTTTCCGCCCGCAGGAGCAGCCGATGGCATTGGATCCCGAAGTAATACCCTTGCTCGAGTTCTTCGAGGAGTTGGGTATGCCCGACCTGAGCACCGCCACGCCGCAGGAATTTCGCGACGCCATGTTGGCTATACCGGTGGAAGATCCTACTGCCGTTGCCGCGGTGGAGAATCGTTCCATACCGGGGCCGGCGGGGGAATTGCCGATCCGTGTGTTTCGACCAGAGGGTGAGGGCCCGTTCCCCTTGCTGTTGTTCTTCCACGGTGGTGGCTGGGTGGTGGGTGATCTCGACAGTCATGATGAAACGGCGCGCCAGCTTTGTGCTGGTGCAGGGGTAGTGGTCCTGTCAGTGGATTACCGGCTGGCGCCTGAGGCGAAATTCCCGGCTGCCCCGGAGGACTGTTACGCGGCAACCGCCTGGGCGGCCGCCCATGCCGACGAGCTCGATGTCGATGCGAGTCGAATAGCGGTGTCCGGTGACAGTGCCGGTGGCAACCTCGCCATCGCCGTGTGTTTGATGGCCAGGGAGCGAGGTGGCCCCCGGATCAGCCACCAGTTTCTGCTCTACCCGGTGACCGATCACAATTTTGAGACCGATTCCTACCGCGATAACGCAGACGGCTATTTCCTGACCCGGGCTATGATGCAGTGGTTCTGGGGGCATTACCTGCCCAGCCCGGCGGATGCAGATAATCCGCTGACGGCGCCGCTACATGCAGATCTGTCTGCCTTGCCCGCAGCCACTGTGATCACCGCGGGTTACGATCCCTTGCGTGATGAGGGTATTGCCTTCGCCGAGGCCCTGGTCGAGGCCGGTGTCGAAGTGGAGCAGCGCCTGTTTGAAGGAATGATTCACGGTTTTGTCACCATTCCTGGCGGGCTCACGCAAACCGGGGTGGCAGTGGACTACCTGTGTCAGCGGCTGAAGAGCACACTGTAGGCTGACCCGGACTGCCTGGGCCGTGGCCGCAAGCTCAATAGGGTATTTAACGGTTGTCCGGGCTTCCGCGGGAGAGTAGCATCTACGACCAAACTCATAGTCCGTGATACGCATCTCACTTGCGCCTTCTCATCATCATCCTGCTGGCTGTTCCCGTTGCTTCCGCCTTTGGTCAGGAAGAACCCAAAGACATTGATCCCTGGGAACCTGTAAACCGCAAAATCTTTGCCTTTAACGAAACAGTGGATCGCTACCTGTTGCGTCCCGTGGCGAGCGGCTATCACAAGGTAATGCCGGATCCCGCGGAGCGTGGTGTTGCCAATTTCATTGCCAATGTTTATGAATTCAATCACATGTTCAATGCGCTGCTGCAGGGTAATCCTGCGGGAGCTGCGCAGAGCATAGGCCGATTTATGGTTAACACCACCGTGGGTGTGGCCGGACTGTTTGATGTCGCCACCAGGATGGGAATAGAACGCCAACGTGCGGATTTTGGCCAGACGCTGATGGTCTGGGGGGTACCTAAAGGACCCTACGTGATGCTGCCTCTATTTGGCCCGCGCACGGTGCGCAGTGCGACCGGATACTATGTCGATATCTACACCTCGATTCCGCCCCTGACCTGGAGCACTGAGGAAACCTACTTGTTCTGGACGGTCGAATTAATCAGCTACCGCGCCGGCCTGTTGGATTACGATGACCTGATCACCGGCGATCGCTACGTCTTTATGCGCAGCGCCTATTTGCAGTCGCGAGCCACCTTTCTCAATGGTGGTGTTCCGCCGGAGGACGAATTCGGCGAGTTTGGCGAAGAGGATGATTGGGATGATTTCTAGGGTATAAGCACCGCAGCACCCTGCAGCCTGCCGCTGCGCAAGTCATCCAGGGCTTCATTGGCTGATGCCAGCGGGTAGCTTACGATATGGGTTTCCACCGGGTGCTCTTGTAGCAGTGCAAAGAACTCCTCACCATCGGCCCGGGTCAGGTTTGCCACCGAACAGATACTGCGCTCGCCCCACAACAAGCTGTAGGCGAACTCCGGAATATTACTCATGTGTATACCGGCGCAGACCACGCGCCCGCCTTTACGCACCGCCCGCAGCGCATCCACCACCAGTTCGCCCACCGGGGCGTAGATAATTGCACTATCCAGCGCCTGGGGAGGGGTGTCGCCTGAGGCGCCGGCCCAGGTGGCGCCCAGTTCCAGCGCAAACTGTTGTGCCTCGCTGTCCCCCGGGCGAGTGAATGCATACACCTGGCGGCCTTGCTGTACAGCAATCTGGGTGACGATGTGGGCCGCGGCACCGAAGCCATAAATACCCAGTGTGCTGGCGTCGCCGGCCATGCGCAGGGAGCGGTAACCGATGAGGCCGGCGCAGAGCAGGGGAGCGGCGTGCAGAGGGTCGCCGAGGATTTCGAAGACAAAGTGCTGATGCGCCAGGGTGTACTCGGCGTAGCCGCCATCCAGGTGATAACCGGTAAAGCGTGCTGCGTCACACAGGTTTTCCTGGCCCTGCAGGCAGAACGCGCACTGGCCACAGGTTTCACCAAGCCAGGGCACGCCGACAATTTTTCCAAGCAGTGCCTGCGGCACAGCGGCGCCCAGCCCAATCACTTCACCAACAATTTCATGGCCTGGTACCAGCGGTAATTTGGCTTCGGTGAGATCACCATCGCAGACATGCAGGTCGGTACGACAGACGGCGCAGGCAATGACCTTGATTAATACCTGCTGTTCCCGGCACTCGGGAATCGGCAGCTCGACTGCTTGCAGCGGCTGTTGCTGCTGTCGCAGTAGCATGGCACGCATGAGTTCAGCCACCTGGCGGCTCCTTCTTTATCTGCGGTCCGCGCTTTATCTGCGGTCGGTGCTTAATCGGCGGTCGGCGCTTTGCCCGCCCGGTATTCAGCGAGGGTGTCGGCGATTTTCTCGCTCAACTGCAGTAGTAGATTGCTGTAGGCCGCGGCGACACTTTCGGGATCGGAGTCCCGCATCGGCGTGCTCAGCTGGGTAATGTGTTGGCTAATGGACTCGCCACCGCGGGGCTGGTGAATCGACCACTCGCCGACGAAGCGCGCTTCACTGTTCTGCACTGACAGTTGTACCACTGCCAGGCGGACGGAAAACTCCGGCACCGAATCGCGACGCCAGGGGTAGATTTGCACGCTCTGGGTATTCAGTAGCGCCGTCAGGTTAACGGCCAACACCCGCCTGATGCCGCTATCCAGTGGTTCGGCCCAGCGATCGAAATCGGCCAACTTTAATTTATGTGCGCTGCGATTGAGTACCATCTCCCGTGCTTTGAGGTAGTCCGGGATTGTGATTGGCCCGACTCCGATCGAAGGGCCACCGCTGCCGGGTGCGCCACGGGCGTCGGCGCTGAGCATATAGTAGTCACTGCGCGGGGTGCTGCCGCAGGCGACCAGCGTGGTCAGTACGCCCAGCAATAGTATTTGTCGGAAAGCATTCATGACTAGTTCCCCAGCGGTGATTTGCCCCTGAGCAGCGACTCAGGCTGAGTCTCAAGGGTTTCGGCCAATGATTGCAGAGCGCGACCGGCGGCACTCAGCTCCTGCGCGGCGTTGCGCACGTCATATAAGACGGCGGAATCGTCCGACAGCAAATAGTTCACGCTGTCCAGGGTGGACTCCGCAGTTTGCAGGGCGGCCGTCAGCTCATCCATGGTTCGCCGTGCGGATTTGCTCAGCTCCGGCAACTCGCGGTTGAGCTCCTGCACGGTAGCATCGGCACCAGCGACCAGGTTCTGAACGTCGGGCGAGAGGGTATCGATCTCGGTTTTCAAGCGGGTGCTCAGCGCTTCTATGGCAAGCAGGCTCTGGTTGAGATTGCCGGGCAGGGCCTGCGTCTCGGGATCGTTGATTAGCTTGTCGACGCCGGCCAGGGCCGCGCTGATATCGTCGACCATCTTGCCAAGATCAATATTGTCCAGACTGCGGGAGAGGCGCTCCATATCGGTGGGTATGGTCGGCATCACCACGATATCATCGTCCTCTATATTGAAATCATCGGCGGTATAGCGCAACTCCGAATTCGGGTAGTAGTCGAATTGCACGTAAAGTAGCCCGGTCAGCAGGCTTTGCTTTTGCAATTGGGCGCGCAGGCCCCGGTCGATAAGTGATTGCAGTTCATCTTCGCGGGCGTCCACGCCGCCGATACGCTTGATGCGATTAATATCGATTTTAATCTCCACCGGTGTCAGCACGTCGTAATTGGAGGGGTCGATGACCAGGTGGATGCCGGTCACCTCGCCGATTTGCACACCTTTGAATGCCACGGGCGCGCCAATATTGAGGCCTTTGATGGAACCATCGAAAATCAGTAGGCCCCTGGACGAGTCGCCGCGGAATGCACTGCCACCCAGGTAGAAGGCGAGGCTGAACAAGATGACCGCGGCGCCGGCGACAAACGCGCCAATCGCGACGGTATTGACCGGTTTACTCATGCTGCTGCTCCCTTGGCCTGCTTGCCACTGCGGGACAGGAAGCGCCGGACTTTCTCATGTTGGCTGTCTGTGACCAGCATCTTCGGATCTCCATAGTCAATCATGGTCTTGCTGTCTGCATCCAGGAATACCGAGTTGCTGGCGATAGCAAATATGCTGGCCAACTCGTGGGTGACGATGACCACCGTCGCACCAAGGCTTTCCTGCATCTCCAGTATAAGGTCATCCAGCAATTGCGAGCTGATGGGGTCGAGACCTGCAGACGGTTCGTCGAAAAACAGGATCTCCGGGTCCAGCGCTATGGCTCGGGCCAGCCCGGCGCGCTTTTGCATGCCGCCTGATATTTCCGAGGGATAGTACTCCTGGTAACCGCCCAGGCCGACCAGGGCCAGCTTATAGGCGACAATGTCCGCAATCTCCCGCTCGTCCAGTTCAGTGTACTGCTGCAGCGGCAGCGCGGTGTTCTCGGCCAGGGTCATGGCACTGAACAGGCCTCCGCTCTGGTAGGTAATACCCCAGCCGCGGCGCATCTGGAACTGCTGCTCCAGCTCAGCGTGCTGGAAGCTCTGTCCATCGTAAAGAATATCGCCCTTCGCTGGTGGAAAAAGGCCAATCATGTGTTTGAGCAGCGTGCTCTTGCCGCAGCCGCTGCCGCCCATAATGATAAAGACATCGCCGCGGTTAATATTAAAATTCAGATCGCTTTGGATCAGGTTGGCGCCATAGGCCATGGTCAGGTCTTTAATCTGGATGTGGGTGTCTGTTGCGGCCACGGCTAGATCCCCATCTTCTCGAACAAGATATTAAAGGCGGCATCCGCCAGGATCAGGTAGACAATACTGGTGACCACCGCCTTGGTGGCGGCCTGGCCCACCGCGGCGGAGCTGCGTCCGCATTGCATGCCGGCGCGGCATCCGGCATAGGCAATGAGGATGGCGAAGACCACACTCTTGCACAGGCCGACATTGAGGTGGGTAAAGCTGACTACTTTCTGAAACTGTACCAGGAACTGTGTCAGGGAAACGTCCATGCCCATAGCCACCAGGGCTCCGCCGAGAATGCCCACCAGATTGGCATACAGCACCAGCAGCGGCATGATCACTACGAGGGCGACCATGCGGGGTAGCACCAGGAACTCAATTGGCGAGATGCCCAGTGTAACAATGGCGTCGATCTCCTCATTGGTCTGCATGGTGCCGAGCTGGGCCGCGTAGGCGGCCCCGGTGCGACCGGCCATGACTACCGCTGTCATCAGCGCGCCCATTTCCCGCAGCATGCCGACCGCGACCAGGTCGGCCACATAGATCTGGGCGCCAAACTGGGCCAGCTGGGCGGCGCCCAGGTAGGCCAGGATCATGCCTACCAGGAAGCTGGTCAGGGTAATGATGCCAAAGGCATCGGGCCCGGCCTGGTAGATGAAAGTGAGGAAATCCACGCGTCGGGAGTTGGCCTTGCCGACCATGAGTCGCGCGCTGGCGAGACTGATATCGCCGAGGAACTCTAGCGATGATTCTACCCGCTCAGTCAGCGCGCTAATGCGGGCCCGCGGGTCGAGGCGCTCGCTCAGTGTGGGCACTTTCTCCGCAGGCCGCTGGTGGGTCTTGACCGCAGTCGCCACTGCCAGCAGGCGACGGGCACCTTCCGGTAATGCTTCGGCGTCTATGTCGATGTTATTTGACAGGCAATAGTTGTAGCACTGCAACAGGAAAGCGGGCAGGGCGCTGTCCCATTCTCCCAACTGCTCAGCGTTGCAGCGCAGGCTTTTCACCTGTCGTTGTCCCAGGGCCTGGGTAAAGCTGGAAAACTCGGGGCACTGCTGGTGTATGGTCCAGTCGCCCGACAACACCAGCGACAAAATGCCGGATTCGGCCTCATCTAGTTGGTAGTCTGGGTGTGTGCCTTCCATGCTCTCAGCCTATCGCAGTCATTTGCGGCTGACCACTTACTGGAATGGTTTTTTTGGCAGCGTGGGTTGGATCAGTGACAGGGCTTTCTGGTAAATGGCCGCCACGTCGACCCGGGCGCCCACCTCGGCGCGGCGTGAAATCATGGTGATGGGGAACAGGTAATCATCGCTGAGGGCATAGCGCAGCGCGCGACTGCGCCCCAGCTTGTCTTCGTAGACTACCCAGTTCATCCCCAGCTCCTGGGCCAGCAGGTCGCCCATGACCACGCCCATGGCCTGCAATAGCAGCACCTGTTCAGGGCGCACCAGGCGGCGATCCAGCAGTGTCTGCAGCAGTGCGATGTCGTGAAATTTTTCACGCCTGAGTTGTTTGCCGAGTTCAGTGCGGGCCAATTCATCAATGCTGTCGCGCTGCTCTTGCATAAACTGGCGGTCCACTGCCGATAGTGCGGATATGCGCGGCGCTTGCTGGGCGCCGGCCAGGCCCGGGAGCGAGGCTAGCAGGGCGATAAGCAGGGCCGGTAGCAGGCGGGTACAAGCCATGGTTTGATCCTCGTTGTTTAGAGCTAATATTAGCCCAATTTGGTTGTTATCTGGCCGGTTACATGGATAATTGCGATCTTCTGAAGCGGCGGCTCACGCGGCCCGCCCGGTACAGGACTTCTGGAGTTCAAACATGATTAGCGGCAGCCTGGTTGCGCTGGTAACGCCCATGCACCCGGATGGCTCTCTCGACTGGGAGGCCCTGGACGCATTGCTTGCCTGGCATATTGACGCCGGTACCAATGGCATAGTCGCTGTCGGGACCACCGGTGAGTCGGCGACCCTCGCGGTTGACGAGCACTGCGAAGTGATTGCCCGCGTTATTGCCCAGGTGGCGGGACGTGTCCCGGTCATTGCCGGTACTGGCGCCAACTCCACCAGTGAGGCCGTTGAGCTGACCCGCGCTGCCGCCGAGCTCGGTGCCGATGCCTGTCTGCTGGTAACACCTTATTACAACAAACCGACCCAGGAAGGCCTGTATCAGCACTACCGTCACATCGCCGAGTCGGTTGCCACGCCACAAATCCTCTACAACGTGCCCGGGCGCACCGGCGTCGACATGTTGCCAGCTACCGTGGCCCGCCTGACCGACATGGATACGATAGTGGGTATCAAGGAGGCCACCGGCGACCTGCAGCGTGGTCGTGAGGTGATTGATATCTGCAAGGGCAAGATGGCTGTTTATTCCGGTGATGACGCGACGGCAACCGAGCTGATGTTGATGGGTGCCCATGGCACCATTTCAGTATCCGCCAATGTTGCCCCCGCCGAGATCGCGGCTGTCAGCCGCCTGGCAATGGCCGGGGAAACTGAACAGGCCCGCGCCCTTGATGCCAGGCTGGCGCCATTGAACGAGGCCCTGTTTCTGGAGTCCAATCCCATTCCCGTAAAGTGGGCGCTGGCTGAAATGGGTCGCATTGAGCCCGGTATTCGCCTGCCTCTTACCGTCCTGGCCGAGAGCTGCCAGCAGCCGTTGCGCGAGGCCATGGCCAGCGCTGGAGTTATTTGATGCGTTTGTTGTTGCTGACACTGTTATTGACCCTGGCCGGCTGTACCTGGCTCACCGGGGAGCAGGGCTATCTCCGTGATCGTCAGGATGACTATCGCAAGGCCGAGATCGAGCCCCGTATTAAAGTACCTGCGAACCTTGAGGATGATGCCCTGCAGAGTATCTACGTGATACCGCCGATTACCGAGGATGTGCAGGTGGCCGGTGAGTTTTCCGTACCGCGGCCGACCCCGTTGGTGGCGCGGGAAAGTGAAGAGATGGTCCGCATACAGCGCCTTGGCGAGGAAGAGTGGATGTTGGCGGCAGTCGCGCCCGGGCAGTTATGGCCCCAGGTACGCGCTTTTCTCAATAGCACCTCGATCCAGGTGGCCCGGGTCGATGCGCGGGAGGGCTTGATTGAGACCGTCTGGATGCAAGGTAGCGAGGAAACCATGAGCGAGCGCTTCCAATTTCGCATAGAGCAAGGTGTGCAGCGCAATACTTCTGAAATGCATGTGTTGCAGATGTTCCAGACCGGCGATATTGAAAGCTGGCCGGAGCGTTCGGCCGATACTGGGCGCGGTCACGACATGCTGATGGCCCTGGCCCAGTACGTGGCCAGTGCCTCCGAGACGGCGCCGGTGTCGATGATGGCGCAGCAGGGCATATCCGCCAGCGGCAAGGTGGCACTGCAAGAGGATGCTGAGGGGCAGCCCTATATCAGCCTCGAGCTACCCTATCACCGCGCCTGGGCATCGACCGAGCGTGCATTGCGTGAATCCAGCTTCACGATTCGCGACCTCGATCGTAGCGGCGGAGAGTATTTCGTCCGCTTCGTGCCGCCGGAAGAGGATGACAGTGGCTGGTTTGACTGGTTGCTGGGTGGAGATGAGTCCAGCGGTGACGAAATCGGCGACCAGGACTTTATCCTGACCATGGTCAAGGAAGACGCGGATCTCGTGCATATCAGGATTGCACGCGAGGATCGCAAGCCACTGGAGGTGGCGCAGACCCAGCAGTTACTAACGCTGATAAAGGGCAATATCAATTAGCCGGACAGGACACTAGTGCGCTTCGCCTCACTGGGTAGCGGCAGCAAGGGCAACGCTACCCTGGTTCAATCTGGCACAACCCTGCTGTTGGTGGACTGTGGATTCTCCTTGCGGGAAACCGAGGCCCGCCTGCAACGGCGGGGGCTTGCAGGAGAGGACATAGACGCGCTCCTGGTCACCCATGAACACACTGATCATTGCTCCGGCGTGGCCCGGCTGTCACGCAAATACCAGCTACCTGTCTATATGAGTCGCGGTACCTGGGCCAGCGGACGTTGCGAGGGAGCCTTCCAGGTGGAGTATTTCCACAGCGATGCCCGCTTTCAGATCGGCGATATTACGGTCGCGCCCATTGCTGTGCCACACGATGCCCGCGAACCCTGTCAGTTCGTGTTGCAGGTGGGCGACCTGCGGCTGGGCATTCTCACGGACCTGGGGAGTATCACCAGTGCAGTGACGGATCATTATCGTCAGTGCGACGCGCTGTTGCTGGAATGCAATCACGATCGGGAGATGCTGCAACAGGGTCCCTATCCTTACCCGCTGAAGCAGCGGGTGGGCGGCGACTGGGGGCACCTCAACAACCAGCAGGCGGCTGAGCTGCTGGCCCGGCTGCAGGGGGATGAACTGCGCCACCTGGTAGTGGCCCATATCAGTGAGCAAAATAACCACCGCGATCGCGTGCTGGACGCTCTTGGGCCGGTTTTCTCACGCACTGACAGCATTACCTGGGCTGACCAGGTTCTGGGTTTTGAGTGGCTTGAGCTCGGTTGAGATCCCCAAAACTGTGAACTGGTTCTCGGTTTCAGGTGACAAAAACCGCCGGTCGAAACTGTTGTCCCGGCTTTTCGGTAAGCTTGGGTCTTCAATGCCAGGGGATCCAACAATGACGCGGTCTGGAAGCCACGTTGCGGAGGCCAGGCCGGGGTTACTGGGTGCAGTGCTCCGGTGGTTCCAGTGTGAGTGTAGACAATGCGGCGAAGTACTCGAGCTGCTGGCACAGCAGTGCCTCATTTTCCTGCAGGTTCAGCAGCCGGAGTTCATTGAGGCCGCGCAGCGGCATAATACTGCGCAGGCGGTTGCCGTCGAGATAGACCTCGGACAACTGTGCCATGCCAGCCAGCGCATTCACGTTTTCGATGAGGTTATTGGACAACTTCAATTGTGCTATGGCAGTGAAACTCTCCAGACCGCTCAAATCGCTCACCCCGGCGTGACTGCAATTGAGAAAAACAAGCTGGTCGGCGGCGCTGATGCTACCGTCCTGGATGTGTTGTGCCACACACTCATGCAGGGCAGGATCGGCGATTTCATAGTCGCTAAACATGGGTGCCGGCTTGTAGACCACACGGTCATTGACCTTAAATTGATAGTCGGCGCAGGCTGCCAGAGCCAGTACCATCAGGAAAAGGGAAAAATAGTTGCGCATGAATGGCCTCGTGGGGACTCAAGGCATAGCCCTCGAGCATTGTTTGACACTATAATTGCTGCTACCCCGGATAACAAAAAATGAGTACCCGGATGTCAGATGCGAAGCCAGCAAAACCCCAGGCCGGGGCAGAGGCTGACGATGCTATCAGTATTGTGCAGCGGGGCAACCTCAAGTCCCTGGAAGCGACGCTTCGCAAGCAGTGGCGGCTGGGCCAGAATATCGTTCTGTGCTGGAGTGCGACAGAAAACGGTATCCTGGTGCTGCTGGTGCCGCATTACTTTCTCGGCAACTACTCGGCTGCAGCTGAAGATAAAGATAAAGACCACAATAGCAATGAGAGCTTCATTCGCCGCTTGATTTCGGGGCAGCGGCGCAAAAAGCGCGACGAATTCTTTGAGGTCGCCAATCGTCTCGGGGTCTCGGCAACCTTCATCAAGCTTTCAGCCCCGCTGGGCGAGGAAAAACTGGTCACCGAGGCGGTCGAGGAAATTATCCGCCGTTACGGCATCAGCTATGTGTCCAGCCGTGCTGTGCTGTTGTTCGATATCGCCGAGTTCTCGCTCTATACCCCGTTTGAACAAGCCAGCCAGCTCAACAGCCTGTCTTATTCGATGAACTCGGCCTACAACAAATTGCTGACCCGCGGCATCGAGATTAATTTCGCTCGCACGACGACCGGCGATGGCTACTACGTCTGGAACCGTGATTTGAGTGCGGCGGCGAACGAGGACCTCCTGCACTTCCTGCTGCTGGTGATTGCCGACAATGCGCTGGCCCGCGAGGCGTCCAAGGGAAATACCGTGCCGGTGATTCGCAGTGCGTTTCATATTGGCAGCCACTACGAGCTGTACCAGGCCGAGGGTGTCAATCCCACGGTATTCAGCTATATCGTCGGCGACGTGACCATTGAACTGGCGCGCATGGTCGACCTGGCCATGCCCGGGCAGATCTTTATCGGCGACTTCGAGGTCGAACTACCCACACCTGACAAAGGGGATGATCAAGACACGGTGACGCTGGATACCATGGCGTTTCTCGATCGTTGCAACACCGATAGTGAGCGGCTGCTGGGCGTGCAGCTTGCCGGGCAGGCGATTGCCGGGCTGGGCTGCAAGGTCACGCAGACCGAGGCCGCCGACGGCAATAACAGCGTGCGCCGCTTCAAATTGACCGACAAGCACGGTATTTCTCGCCATGCCTTTAATCTGCAGCTGGATATTGAAACCAGGGCCGGCGAGCGCTGGGCATTTGGCTTGAGCGGAGACAAGCTGCCTGCCAGGACCGCTGCTGATGCCGGTTCAGATGGAGCCGGGGAATCTGCAGATGATAGCTTCGAGCAGCTCAAGCGGCGCAGCAAGAAGATGGTCAGCGAGGATTGACCGGACCCATGCTGCAGACCGTGAGAGCACGAGAAAAGGACGTCAGTAATTCGATCGATGTAAGCGATCCGGATGCGGTGGCGCCTGCGCTAATGGATATCCTCGGCAAGCATTATCCGGCGGAAGCCCTGCAGTCTATTCCTGCGCTGGTGGCTGATTTCGCCCGACTGTACCGGGGAGAATACCCGGGCTACCAGGCCTGCGATGTCGGCTATCACAATATGCAGCATGTGCTGGATGTCACCCTGGCCATGGCCCGGTTGATTGATGGGCACGAGCAGTGCCACAGCGAGGAGGCGCCCTTCAGCGCCGAGCTTACGGTGGCCGGCATCGCCTGTGCCCTGTTCCACGATGCCGGCTATATTCGCCGGCGCCACGACACCCGTCACCGCAATGGGGCCGAGTACACGCGTATACATGTCAGTCGTAGCGCCGAATTCATGGCGACCTACCTGCCCACCCAGGGGCTGGACTATGCCGTTCCCATTTGCCAGAGGATCGTGCATTTTACTGGCTACGAGGTGAACCCGGCGGACATTGACGTGCCCACTGATGCCGAACGCACCATGGGCTGGTTGCTCGGCACAGCCGACCTGATCGCGCAGATGGCCGATGTTGCCTACCTGGAGAAATGTCGCGACAAGTTGTACCCGGAATTCGTCGAGGGCGGTATGGCCGGAGCCAAGGGTAAATTCACCAAAACCGGCATCATCTACAAGTCACCGGCGCACCTTATGCAATCCACACCCAATTTCATCCGCAGCGCCATACAGGTGCGCCTGGATGGCTATTTCCATTCCTACTACCGCTATGCGGCCCACCATTTTGGCGGTCCCAACCTGTACATGGATGCCATACAGGAGAACTGCAACCGGCTCGAGGCATTGCTGTCGCGCAATGATCCCGACTTGTTGCTGGGCGACGCACTGGCACCACCCTGAGTACACCCCCGCGCGGGCTGGCCGTAGCCGCGACCGACGCCGAATGGCTGCAAGCAGCCACACAACTGGCCGCAGAACTGCAACTGCCCGTCTATCGGGAAAGTGATCCTGGCGAATACTCCGGACTGCTGCGTTTGGGCGCGGATGGGCTGGAACTGCAAGCTCTGGGCGAAAAAATGCCCGGTGCTGTGCGGGTTGATTTTGGCGCCGGGAAAATGCGTCATCGGCGCCGTGGTGGTCACAATGAGCCGCTGGGTCGTGCCGTGGGTGTCGGCAAGTGGGATGGGCTCAGTGTTGTGGATGCCACCGCCGGGCTGGGCCGCGATAGTTTCGTGCTCGCCGATCTAGGTTGTCAGGTCACTATGCTGGAACGCTCAGCGGTGGTTTTCGCCCTGCTGCGCGATGGTCTCGATAGAGCGCGACGCTGCGGTGATGCCTGGCTGCTCGCAGTCGTTCAGCGGATGAGTGCGCACTGCGCCGATTCCAGCCAGTGGCTTGCTCAGCAGGGTGATGCTTGCTGCGATGTCGTGTTGCTGGACCCCATGTTTCCGCAACGTAAGAAGAGCGCGCGGGTTAAAAAGGAGATGTGGTTGTTTCAGCAGCTACTGGAAGCCGATACACCGCAGCCAGGGCTCCTGGAGCAGGCCCTGCACAGCGCCCGGCGGCGGGTGGTCGTCAAGCGCCCGGCCAGGGCCGAGCCGCTGGAGGGTCGGCAGCCGGATTTCGAACTGGCCGGCAAGGCGGTGCGTTTTGATGTTTACAACGCGGCTTGACGGAGCGCTTCAGCGGCCGTCATTCATGGTAAAAAGGCGCCGTGTAAACACCGATTGGAATAGAGGGTCCAGCCAGCGGTAGAGCCGGCCCGATGAGTACACGCGCTTGCCGCGTTCGCAGGCGCGCAAGCCCTCCCTCACCACGACCTCGGCGTCATACCACATCCATTTCGGCATACTGTTCTTCATGTCCATTAACTGCGCGCGCTGGTGGAACTCGGTATGGGTATAGCCCGGGCAGAGGGCGCATACCAGGACTCCATCGCCAGCCACAGTCAGCGCCAGTTCCTCCGACATGGCAATGACCCAGGCCTTGCTGGGTCCATAGTTGCAACCACCGGCGCGTGCCAGTCGGCCTGCAACCGAGGCGATGTTGATAACCCGCCCAAAGCCGCGAGACTGCATGGGCGGTACCAGCAGGTGGCAGAGCTGGGCCATGGAAAGCATCATCAGCTGGTAGAAATCACGTTGCTGTTGCCAGTCTGTCTCTTCCAGTAAGTTGGGTCCGGCCACACCGGCGTTATTCACCAGGTAGTCGATTTCCAGGCCGCGCTGCTGCAGTTCATCGAACAGGGCCTGTGGCGCGGATTCGTCACAGAGATCGGCGCAAATACAATGGGTGTTTACCTTGTACTCCTGCCGCAGGCTGGCAGCAGTTTCCTCCAGCTTGTCAGCATTACGTGCGACCAGCACGAGTTGGTAGCCCTGGGCGGCTAACTGACGGGCGAACTCCTTGCCCAGGCCTGCAGAAGCCCCGGTAATCAGTGCGGTTCTCTGGTTTGCTTGCATCCACGTTCCCCTTGATTGGCAATGCTATAGTGGCGAAACCTTATCAGACGGTGCCGGATCCATGCTGAAGAAGTTGCTGTGTTTCACCCTGCTGGCAATCTCGCTGCAATCGCAGGCAGCGGGAGAGCGCCTGCTAATCTGGGAAACCAGCACCGCCGGGTCCCAGGTCTACCTGTTGGGCTCAATGCATCTTGCCCGCGCTGATATTTACCCCTTGCGCAGGGAGATCATGCAGGCCTTTGAAGGCGCTGACAAGCTGGTGGTGGAACTTGATATCAGCGGCGCTGGGCAGCTTGCGATACAGCAACGCATGCTGGAGCGTGGCGCCTACCCGGCCGGCCGCAGTATTCGCGATGATTTGTCACCAGCCACCTGGCAAGCCCTGTCGCAGCAATTGCAGGCCAGTGGCCTGCCGCCGTTTTTAATGGAATCCATGAAGCCGGGCCTGGTGATCACAACCTTGTCCACCTTCGAGATGATGAAGCTGGGCCTGGATCCTGAGCAGGGCATAGATCGCTATTTTCTCCGCCTGGCCCGGGGGCAAAAGCCCATACTTGAACTGGAGACCGTTGATGAGCAGCTCAATGTCTTGCTCGATTTTCCGCAGCCGGACTTGTTGGTAAGGCAAACTCTGGGGCAACTGGATCAACTTGAGTCGATAATGGCGCAACTGCTGGATAGCTGGAAACGTGGAGATGCTGCCGCGCTCAATAAACTGGTTATAGAGGATGAGCTGGCCGAACACCCGGAATACCGTGAATTGCAGCGGCGCATGTTTGATGACCGCAATCGCGCCATGACCGACAAGATCCTGGCATTGCAGCAAGCAGGCGGCCGCTATTTCGTGGTGGTGGGTGCGGGTCACCTGGTGGGAAATCGAGGTATCATCGCGCTGCTGCAGCAACAGGGTCAGCGCCCGCGTCAACTTTAGGTATTTGCGACAGGAATGAGCATGGCAACAGACAAGACAATCGCCCTGGTAACCGGGGCCTCTGCCGGTATTGGCAGCGAGTTCTGCCGGCAGCTGGCGCCGCGCTGCGACGTGCTTATTGCCTGTGGCCGTCGCCTGGATCGCCTCGAGGCCCTCGCTGAAAGCCTGGCTGACACCACGGAATTGATCCCCCTGGTCGCCGATCTCGCTAGTCTGGAAGGCCTGACCCGGGTAATCGAGGCATTGCGCCAGAAAGGCCCGGTTGATTACCTGGTGAACAATGCTGGCTTCAGTACCCTGGGACCGTTTGCAGAATTGGATCTGGACGCCCAGCGCGAGATGGTCAGTGTGCACATTGATGCCAGCATGGCCCTGTGTAGGGCGGCGATTCCGTTCATGCAAGAACGCGGTGGCGGCAATATTATTAACGTATCCTCGCTGGTGGCCTTCAGCCCCTTTCCATCAGTCGCGGTCTATGGCGCGACCAAGGCCTTTCTCAACCACTTCTCCGAGGCCTTGCAGCTGGAGCTTGCCGACAGCGCTATCAGGGTGCAGAGCCTGTGCCCGGGTTATACCCGCAGTGACTTTCACGGGCGCGATGCCATGACCGGTTTTGATCCCGGCAAGGTGCCGGATAGCATGTGGATGGAGGCTGCGGATGTGGTGGCCATCAGCCTGGCGGCACTTGAGGGTGGTCCTGTCGTCGTGGTGGCCGGTGAGTCCAATACCGGCATAGCGCGTCACGGCCTCAATGGGCAGCTGGACCGTCTCTAGGCGCCGTCCAGCAATAGCTTCTCGGTGATACGCTGGTAAACCCGGGTCAAGTCTTCGACCGCCGCGCAACTTACTTCTTCATTGAGCTTGTGGATGCTGGCATTCACCGGCCCCAGCTCCAACACTTCGGCGCCGCTGGGTGCGATGAAGCGGGCGTCCGAGGTGCCACCTGAAGTCGACAGTTTCGAATCCCGGCCCAGGCATTCCTGGATACTACCGAGCGCGGCTTCGACCAGGGCGCCGGCCCCGGTCACGAAAGGTTCCCCGCTAAGGTTCCAGTCCAGACTGTAGTCCAGCTCATGTTTGTCCAGTATCGCCTCGGTGCGCTCACGCAGTTGGCCGGCACTGAGTTCGGTGCTGAAGCGGAAGTTGAACATGACCTGGAGCTCACCGGGAATCACGTTGCTGGCGCCAGTACCGCCATTGATGTTGGATATTTGTAGTGAGGTAGGCTGGAAGAACTCGTTGCCGGAATCCCAGTGCTGTTCGGTCAGCTCGGCCAGCGCCGGTAGCGCCAGGTGGATTGGGTTGCTGGCCAGCTGTGGGTAGGCGATATGGCCCTGTATGCCGCGCACGGTCAGGTAGCCTCCGAGGCTGCCGCGACGGCCATTCTTGATAGTGTCACCCAGCACATTCTCGCTGGACGGTTCGCCCACCAGGCACCAATCAATGGCTTTGCCCTGTTGCTCCAGCCACTGCATGACCTTGACCGTGCCGTCCACAGCGGGGCCTTCCTCGTCGCTGGTCAGCAAGAAGCCGATGCGGCCGCCGTGCTCCGGGTGGGCGCTGACGAAGCGCTCACAGGCCACCACCATGGCGGCCAGGCTCGCTTTCATATCGGCAGCGCCGCGGCCAACCAGGACGTCGTCGGTGATGGTGGGCTGAAACGGTGGACTCTGCCAGTCCTGTTCCGGGCCGGTAGGTACCACGTCGGTGTGGCCGGCGAATACGAACAGCGGGCCTTCACCGCCGCGTTCGGCCCAGAGATTGTCAACCTCGCCGCAGCGCAGATGCTCGCAATGGAAGCCGATGGCCTGTAAGCGTTGCGCCAGCAGTTCCTGGCAGCCGGCATCTGCCGGCGTTACCGACGGGCGGCTGATCAGTTCACAGCAGAGTTCTACTGCTTCATTCATAACAAGCTGCTCATGGCTTCGGCTTCAATTGTGGGCGTGTAATTCTTCGTTCAACTCAACGGCGGAGCGGTTGGCCAGGCACTCGACACGACCACTGACTGAGTTGCGACGAAACAGCAGGTCGGCCTTGCCAGCCAATTCGCGGGCCTTGATCTCGCTGACCGTCTCGCCGGACTCATCCAGCAAGGTCACCTTGGTGCCGGCTGTAATATACAAACCAGCTTCCACCGTGCAGCGATCGCCCAGGGGGATGCCGATGCCGGCATTGGCGCCCAGCAGGCAGTCCTTGCCCAGTGAGTTAACGATGTCACCGCCGCCGGAGAGGGTGCCCATGGTGGAGGCGCCGCCGCCGATGTCAGAACCAGCACCAACCACGACGCCGGCGGCGATACGACCTTCAATCATGCCCGGACCGATGGTGCCCGCATTAAAGTTGACGAAACCCTCGTGCATGATGGTGGTGCCTTCACCGAGATAGGCGCCGAGCCTGACCCGGGCGGTGTGGGCGATGCGCACACCGGCTGGCACCACGTAGTTGGTCATCTTGGGGAACTTGTCCACGCAGCTGACTTCGAGCTCGCGTCCTTCCAGTCGCGCCTGTAGCTGCCGCGCCGGAAGTTCCGCCAGATCAATAGCGCCTTCGCTGGTCCAGGCCACATTGGGCAGTACGGCGAAGGCGCCGTTCAAATCGGTCTCGTGGGGCATGACCAGCCGGTGTGAAATCAGCTGCAGTTTCAGATAGGCCTCCGGCACGTCTGCGGGGGGCTGGTTTTCCTCCAGCAGTACCAGTACCAGGGGGCGGCTGCTTTTCTGCATGGTCTCGCAGCTGGCCCATGCTTCGGCGAGGCCAAATTTACCCAGGGTGGTACCGATCGCCTTTAGCGCATCGGTCGAGACGGCGTGACTGCCGTGGTGTGCATACCCCAGCTCGGCCAGCGCGCCAGCAAGACCGGCGCTGGGTTCCAGCAGAGGCGTCGGGAAATAGACTTCCAGCCACTGGCCGGATGCATTCTGGGTGCCGACGCCGATGCCCAGGGCGTAGATTGAATTGCTCATGATAGTAACCTGATGCCGGGGGCAACCTCGCAGTTGCGACTAAAGCGTGTGTTGATGAAATATTTCCTGGTAACTCTGTGCTGAAAAGCCCACATGCCGCTCCTTGCCAGTATCCAGTAGCGGTCGTTTGATGAGGGTGGGCTGGGCCAGAACGGCAGCTTTGGCACTCTCCCTGTCCATGGCCTCACGCAGTGTCGGGTCCAATTGCTTCCAGCTGGTGCTGCGGCGGTTGACCAGCGTCTCCCAGCCCAGTTCGTCCAGCCAGCTATCCAGTGCCCCGGCATCCAGTCCCTGTTCGCGAAAATCGTGGAATTGGTATTCCACCTCGTGTTGTTCCAGCCAGCGACGCGCCTTCTTTACGCTGTCGCAGTTTTTGATGCCGTACAGGGTAATCAAGTCGGCCTCCAGGCCCAGCGAATAGGGGCAGCAGCATAGCAAATCTGCTAATTCTGTGCATACTAGAGCCCATGAAAAATTCAAAGCTTACACAAGTATTCCTGTGCCTGTTGCTGGTCTTTTCTACAGTGTCGGCAGTGGCTCAGGCGCCCGGGCGCAGCGCCGCGGTGGCGATGCCGGATGAGTTTGGCGCTGCAGCCAGCCTGGAGATTCTCGCCGCTGGTGGCAATGCGATTGACGCGGCCGTCGCGGCGGTGTTCGCCCTGGCGGTGACATTTCCCGAGGCGGGCAATATCGGCGGTGGTGGCTTCCTCGTTGCCTATATGCAGGGTGAATCGGTGTTCCTGGATTTTCGGGAAAAAGCGCCCCTGGCAGGGCACCGCGATATGTACCTGGATGAGGCCGGAGACTTTGAGCAGCGGCTCTCGCTGGTAGGCGGGCTGGCAGTCGGCGTGCCGGGCACGGTGCGCGGCATGCAGGTGGCCCATGAGCGCTTTGGCTCACTGCCCTGGGCGCAATTGCTGCAACCCGCAATCAGGCTGGCGCGGGATGGCTTCCTGGTGCACAAGAAACTGGCGAAGCTGCGTGATGGCGCGCTGGGAAAATTTGCCAGTGATACCAACTTCGAGCGCTACTTTGCCGCCATGAATAACGGTAGCGTATTCCGCCAGCCGGAGTTGGCGGCGACCCTGGAGCGTATTGCTGCCGATGCCGATGACTTCTACAGCGGGAAGATCGCCAGCCAGATTGTCGCGCAAATGAAGCGCAGCGGTGGAATCATTACTGCGCGTGACCTGGCGGAATATACGGCGGTCTGGCGAGCTCCGCTGCGGGGACCCTGGCGCGGTCATACTCTGGTGTCAACGCCGCCGCCAAGCTCCGGGGGCATAGCGCTGACGCAATTGTTGACGATGCACGATGCGGCCACCGCCCAATTTCGTGGCGTGGCGCACAATTCGCCACAGTACCTGCACCTGCTGGCAGAGATCGAAAAGCGGGTGTTTGCTGATCGCGGCGACTACCTGGGCGACCCGGATTTTGGGGATGTGCCGGTAGCGCAGTTGACTGATCCTGAGTACTTGCGGCGCCGGGCTACAGAGATCAACCCGGAAGGTATCAGTGCCGATGCCTCGGTGCGGCCCGGACTTGAAGAAAGCCCGGATACCACGCATTTCTCGCTAATGGACGGTGACGGTAATGCGGTCTCCCTCACCTACACACAAAACTGGGAGTTTGGCAGTGGCGTGGTGGTTGAGGGTGCTGGATTCCTGCTCAATAACCAGATGGATGACTTCAGTGCCAAGATCGGTGTGCCCAATGCCTTTGGGGTTATTGGCAAGGACATGAACTCGATTCAGCCAGGCAAGCGCATGTTGTCATCAATGTCCCCGACCATAATCCTGCGCAATGGACAGCCGGTTATGGTGGTGGGTACGCCGGGGGGCAGCACCATATTCACCTCGGTGTTCCAGGTCATCCTCAATAGCTTCGATTTCGACATGGACGCCGGCGAGGCCGTGGCGGCAACACGCTTCCATCACCAGCTGCCGGCAGGCAGGGTTATTCGCTATGACGCCAGCAGGCAATTGGAGCCTGCCACGGTGAAGGTGCTGGAGCGCATGGGCTATACGCTTGAGCCTAACTGGTGGGGCAATATTGGCGATGTACAACTGATTGTAGTGGGCCAGGACGGCAGCCTGGAAGCTGCCTCCGATCCCCGTGGTCGGGGTCGGGCGGAGGTAATGGCCCTGCCTGCCAGGGCCCCCTGATTCAGGCTTTGCGGGTCTTCCTGGGATGCTTGCGGTCGGGGTAGCAACTGCGGCAGATATCACACACCCTGCCATCGCAGCCCCGCGCAGAACAGAATTCCCTGCCGTAGTAAATGATCTGCAGATGCAGGTCATTCCAGCTTTCCCTCGGAAACAGGCGCTTTAAGTCCTTTTCAGTTTGCGTCACGTTCTTGCCGCTGCTGAGTCCCCAGCGTTGCGCCAGGCGGTGTATATGTGTGTCGACCGGGAAGGCGGGCACACCGAAAGCTTGCGCCATAACCACGCTGGCTGTCTTGTGACCAACCCCGGGCAATTGCTCCAGTGCATCCATGTCAGCTGGAACTTCTCCCTGGTATTCATCGACCAGGATTTGGCTAAGGGTTTTGATGGCTTTGGATTTTTGTGGTGACAGGCCGCAGGGCCGGATGATCTCGCGGATACGATCTACCGATTGCGGCGCCATGTCGGCCGCGTTGTCCGCCAGTTGAAAGAGGGCCGGGGTGACCTGGTTGACGCGCTCATCTGTGCACTGCGCGCTGAGCAACACCGCTACCAGCAGGGTGTAGGGATCATTGTGATGCAGGGGGATGGGTGGCTGCGGATACAGCTGTTGCAGGCGATTTTGAATAAACGCTACCCGTTCCGGCTTCAGCATGGTGAATACTCCGTGATCACAGCTGCTGGCAATATTCGCGCAGGCATTCGGCGCCGCGTTGGCAATCTGCCAGTGGCGGTACCAGGGCCATGCGTATATGTCCGCGACCCGGATTGCCGGCGCCGGCGTCGCGACCCAGGTACTGACCTGGCAGTACAGTAATGTGATAACGCTCATAGAGGCCACGGGCCAGCTCGGTATCGACTATGGGGGTCTGTGGCCACAGGTAGAAACCGGCTGATGGCTGCGAAAATTGCAGCGTGTCCTGCAAGATCTCCGTCACCAGCTCGAACTTGTCCCGATAGAGCTGGCGGTTGGCCCGAACATGGGTCTCGTCAGACCAGGCTGCCAGGCTGGCCCATTGGTGATGCAGGGGCAGGGCGCAGCCCTGGTAAGTTCGATACTGCAGAAACGCTCGCTGGATGTCGGCATCGCCGGCGACAAAGCCCGAGCGCAGCCCCGGCAGGTTGGAACGCTTGGACAGGCTGTGGAATACCAGGCAGTTGTGGTAATCGTCCTGGCCCGCCACGATGCAGGCCTCAAGCAAGCCGGGTGGGGCTTGCGACTCGTCGGCGTAGATTTCGGAGTAGCACTCGTCGCTGGCGATTACAAAATCATGTTGCTGGGCCAGTTCGACCAGGCGGCTGAGTTGGCCCAGTGACATCACAGCGCCGGAAGGATTGCCCGGATTACAGATATAAAGTAGTTGGCAGCGCTGCCATTGCTCTTCACTCACGCTCTCAAAGTCGGGAATAAAGCCGTTTTCGGCGCGGCAATCCAGGAACCCGATGTTCGCGCCTGCCAGCAGCGCGGCGCCCTCGTAGATCTGGTAGAAGGGGTTGGGACATAGCACCAGCGGGTCCCGGCTGCGGTCGACAACAGCCTGGGCAATGGCGAACAGGGCCTCGCGGGTGCCGGCAACCGGCAGGACCTGGCCGTCTGGGTCGACTGCGGGCAATGAAAAACGCAGCTGCAGCCAGTCGGCAATAGCCCGGCGTAACTCAGGAATCCCGCGGGTGGCCGGATAGCGGGCCAACTGGGGTAGTTTTTCCTGTAGTGCTTGCAGCACAAAGTCGGGTGCCGGGTGTTGCGGCTCACCGATACCGAAATTGAGGGCTGGCAGTTGAGGCCTGGGTGCCAGGTCCTCAAACAGCAGGCGTAGCTTCTCAAAGGGGTAGGCTTGTAGCAGTTCCAGATCCGGGTTCATGGTCGATGGTGCCCTGTTTGATCTCAGCCTCAGGCGGCAGCCTGTTCATCCAGCTCTTTGCAGATGGCGGCCTGGATTTTGGCGCAGAGATCAGGATCCTGCAGCGGCTGTTGCTGTTCGTCAGTGATAAAGAAGACGTCTTCCACCCGTTCACCCAACGTGGCGATTTTGGCTGCCTGCAACTGGATATTGAAATCAAAGAAGATTCTTCCAATGCGTGCCAGCAGACCCGGCCGGTCCGGTGTTACAACTTCGAGTACGCTCAGCTGATTGACAGAATCGACACTCATTTTGGTCTCGGTCGGCACCGAGAAGAACCGTATTTGGCGGGGGGTGCGGCGGGTGACTATCTCCGGATAGCGATCCTTATCCTGCAATAGCCGACTCAGCTCCGCGACGATATGCCGCAGCCGCTCGGAATCTTCGGCAATGGAGCTGCCCTGGGCATCGAGGACGTAAAAGGTATCCATGGCCATACCATCCACAGAGTTGTAGACCCGGGCGTCGTGAACACTGAGATCCAGCTGTTCCAGCGCGGCGGCTATTACCGCGAACAAATAACCCTGGCTCTTGGCATGGATGAATATCTGGGTGGCTGCAGCACCTTGCAGCTTCGTCTCCGGCTTGATCAGCACCAGCGGCTTTTGCTTGTCATAATGCTGGGCGATGGCTTCCATGTGCCAGACAATGTCCTCAACCTGCTCACGCAGGAAGTAGTCCTCGCCGCTCTCCGCCCACAGTTGCTCTACTTCCTCGGCGATAAAGCCGCGATCTTCCAGTTGTTCCAGGGCCTGGCGCTGGGTTTGTGCAATCGCCTCCTGCTTGTCGACCTTGTGCTCCAGGCCACGCTGCAGGGCGCGTCGGGTTTCCGTGTACAGCTGTCTCAGCAGGGAGCCGCGCCAGGCATTCCACAGGGTGGGGTTGGTCGCGTTGATATCGGCCACTGTCAGGGCCAGCAGGTAATCCAGGCGAGTCTGGTCGCCGACTTGCAGGGCGAATTCGCGGATCACCTCGGGATCAGCAATATCCTTGCGCTGGGCCACCCCGGACATAACCAGGTGGCTTTCCACCAGCCACACCACCAGGTCCGTGTCGCTCTCATTGATACCGTGATTCTCGCAGAAGCGGCGGGCATCGACCGCCCCCAGGGTGGAGTGGTCGCCGCCGCGGCCCTTGCCAATGTCGTGGTACAGCCCGGCGATATACAGCAGCTCTATTTTGGGCAGGCGGCTGGCGACGCGACTGGTTACCGGAAATCGCTCCTGGTACTTCGGGAACAGGAAGCGGCGCATATTCTTGACCACTTCCAGCGTATGCGCGTCGACCGTGTAAATATGGAACAGGTCGTGTTGCATTTGGCCGACGATGCTGCCGAATTCGGGCAGGTATTTACCCAGTATGCCGTAGCGGTTCATGCGCCGGAGTTGTCGTGCCAGCTTGTGCGGTGAGCGCAGTATCTCCATGAACAGCTGGCGATTGCGGGAATCCTCGCGGAAATCATCGTCGATCAGCTCGCGATGTTCCCGGATCAGGCGAATAGTGGCCGCGTGCACGCCTTCTATACGTTCGTCCTGGGCGCAGAGGAGGAATATTTCCAGCAGGGCCGAGGGCTCATTGCGAAACAGGGCGTCATCCCGCGCCTCAATATAGCCATTGCGAATCTGGAAGCGCTCGTTCAGCTCAATCACTTCGCGGGGGGCGTCGGCGTGCAGCAATACCTGGTCGAAGTGCTGCATCAGCAATTCGTTAAGCTGGCCCAGCGCCAGCGCGCAACGATAGTACTGCTGCATGAACTGCTCGACAGCCAGTCGGATATCACTGTCCTCGTAGCCGAACAGGCCCGCCAGCTCGCGTTGATGGTCGAACAGCAGGCGATCTTCCTCGCGGTTGGTGATCATGTGTAGCGCGTAGCGCACTCGCCACAGGAAGTCGCGGCCGTTGATCAGGATATCCAGCTCGTCGTCGGTCAAAAACTCCAGTGATTTCAGGGCTTGTGGGTCGCTAACCGAGTAATGGCGCAGGGCGATCCAGCCGATGGTCTGGATGTCGCGCAACCCTCCCGGTGAGCTCTTCACATTGGGCTCAAGGTTGTACTCGGTGTCGGCGTACTTGGCGTGGCGGCGAGACTGTTCCGCCAGCTTGGCGCGGAAGAACTCGTCACTGGGCCAGATCTTGTCCGCGCCAATAAGTCCCTGGGCTTGTTGCAACAACTCACTGGAGCCGCGGATCAGCCTCGATTCCATCAGGGTGGTGGTCACGGTGATGTCGGCGGCGGCGTTCTCCAGGCACTCAGCCGGGGTGCGCACACTGTGGCCGATATCGAGCTTGATATCCCACAGCAGGGTCAGAAACTGCTCGATCTGGGCCTCGTATCCGGTGGCGTCCTCGGCCACCAGGATCAGCAGGTCGATGTCCGAGTGAGGGTGAAGCTCGCCGCGGCCATAACCGCCAACGGCGACCAGGGCCAGTTGTTCGGGCTGCCATTCGAAGCGTTCCCATATGATGGAAAGCAATTGGTCGACAAATGCAGCGCGCAGGCGCAGCAGCTCGCCAATCTCCCGGCCTTCCCGAAACTGCTGGTGCAGCCAGTCCTGGGCGTGCTGGCATGCCTGCTTGAGTTCGGCGATAGGCGCATTGCTGTCGGCGCATGCCTGACGCAGGGCTGTCACATTGAGCAGTTCCTGCGGGCAGGGCAACATCAGAATGATTCATCGCTGCGGGCGGTAAGTACATCGCAGCCGTCCCGGGTGACGGCCAGTGTGTGTTCCCACTGGGCCGACAGGCGGCCGTCCCGGGTCGTTACCGTCCAGCCATCTTTCTTGTTCAGTTTGACGTGGCGGCGACCGGCATTGAGCATCGGCTCGATGGTAAATGTCATGCCTTCCTGCAGCACCATACCCGCGCCCTTGCGGCCATAATGCAGTACCTGCGGGTCCTCGTGAAAAGTGGCCCCGATACCGTGGCCGCAGTACTCGCGCACCACCGAGTAATAGTTCTTCTCTGCATGTTTTTGAATGACGTGGCCAATATCGCCAAGGGTAGCGCCGGGTTTCACTACCGCTATACCCCGGTACAGGCATTCCTGGGTGACCTTGATCAGGCGTTCCGCGTGGGGCGCCGCATCACCGACCATGAACATCTTGCTGGTGTCACCGTGGTAGCCGTCCTTGATCACTGTTATGTCAATATTGACGATGTCGCCGCTGCGCAGCACTTTCTTGTCGCTGGGTATGCCGTGACAAACCACCTCGTTAACCGAGGTGCAGATAGATTTGGGAAAACCGTTGTAGTTGAGCGGGGCCGGCACCGCGTCGAGCTCGTTGACTATATAGTCGTGACAGATCTGGTCCAGTTCGCCGGTGTTCACACCGACACCAACATGGGGCCCTATCATCTCCAGTACCTGAGCCGCCAGCTTGCCGGCAATGCGCATTTTCTCGAGTTCTTCTGCTGTCTTTATGGTGGCTGGCATGGTGTTAATCGTTGTCCTTGCTGTTGGTCGCTTGCCGCGCTCCCGCGGAGGCCGCGTATTGTAACCCAGGGAGTCGCAGGTCTTGCAAATTATTGCCAGAAAACAGTGCCTTAGGCTGCCAATTGTGTTATAAAGCGCGCGCTCCCGAGGGGGAGTAAACGACACACACGTGCCGTCACGTGATTCAGGGTGCCCGGTTTTGCCTTAAAAGCCAGGGTTGGATCATGGGGCATGTGGAGGACTAACCCTACTAAACAGGTAATATTATGACGCAGGTAAGTATGCGCGACCTGCTGCAAGCAGGCGCACACTTTGGGCACCAGACACGTTACTGGAACCCCAAAATGGGCGAGTACATTTTCGGTGCTCGCAACAAGATTCACATCATCAACCTTGAGCACACTGTGCCGGCTTTCAATGAAGCCCTGACCATGGTCAAGCACCTGGCATCCAACAAGAACAAGGTATTGTTCGTTGGCACCAAGCGCGCGGCGGGTAAGGTTATCAAGGAGCAGGCTGAGCGTTCTGGCATGCCTTACGTCAGTCATCGCTGGCTGGGTGGTATGTTGACCAACTACAAGACCATTCGCGCTTCTATCAAGCGTTTTCGTGAGCTGGAAGCACAGATGAGCGATGGCACCTTCGACAAGCTGACCAAGAAGGAAGCACTGATGCGCACGCGTGAGCTGGAAAAGCTTGAGCGCAGCATCGGCGGTATCAAGGACATGGGCGGTCTGCCCGATGCGCTGTTTGTGGTTGATGTTGATCATGAACGTATTGCTGTTACTGAAGCCAACAAGCTGGGTATCCCGGTGATCGGCATTGTCGATACCAACAGTAACCCCGATGGTATCGACTACATCATTCCCGGTAATGACGACGCAATTCGCGCCATCAAGCTGTACGTTAGCAGCGTGGCTGATGCCTGTGTTGCCGGTCGGGAAGAAGCTGGTGAGGCGGCTGTTGCCCGCGACGAATTTGTTGAAGTGGAAGCCAATGCTGCTGCAGAGACCGAAGTCGCTGCTGAAGCAGAAGTTGTGGCTGAAGCCGAAGCAGTTGTGGAGGCCGAAGCCGTTGTTGAAGCTGAAGTCGTTGCTGAGGCCGAAGCCGTTGTTGAAGCTGAAGTCGTTGCTGAAGCCGAAGAGAAGCCGGCCAAGTAAACACCACGTATCGCGGGGGGTATGTCCCCCCGTCTGATTCAACGAATATTTGTTCTTGCCCCGCGAAGGGGTATTACGGAGGAATTCCAATGTCTGTAGCACTGGTTAAGGAACTGCGTGAGCGCACCGGACTGGGCATGATGGAGTGCAAGAAGGCACTCGTCGCAGCTGAAAACGATATTGAAAAAGCGATTGAAGAATTACGCAAGTCCAGTGGTATGAAAGCCGCCAAGAAGGCGGGACGTACTGCGGCTGAAGGCGTAGTTACTGTTCGCGTTGCCGATGACGCCAGCTTTGGCACCATGGTAGAAGTTAACAGCGAAACTGATTTCGTCGCGCGAGACGCCGGTTTCCTGGCATTTGTCGATAAAATCGTCGATGCCGCCCATGCCAGCCGCCAGGGTGATGTTGCGGCTTTGATGGCTGATGGACTGGAGCAGGACCGCGAGGCCCTGGTGCAGAAAATCGGTGAGAATGTCGGTGTGCGCCGGGTGGAGCTCGCCAGCAGCGATGATGGTGTGATCGGTAGCTATGTGCATGGCAACAACCGTATTGCAGTGTTGATCCAGCTCAAGGGTGGCGATGCTGACCTGGCCAAGGACGTGGCCATGCATATTGCCGCTGTCAGCCCCCAGGTTGTCGCGCCGGAAGATATGCCGGCAGAGCTGGTGGAAAAGGAGAAGGAAATCTTTACCGCGCAGGCACAGGATTCTGGCAAGCCGGCTGAGATCATCGAAAAAATGATTGGCGGTCGTATCAAGAAGTTCCTGGCGGAAAACAGCCTGCTGGAGCAGCCCTTCGTAAAGGATCCCGATGTCACCGTCGGTAAACTGGTTGCAGCCGCAGGCGCCGAGGTCGTGGCCTTCCAGCGTTTCGAGGTGGGCGAGGGTATCGAGAAGGAAGAGGTGGATTTTGCCACTGAGGTGGCAGCCCAGCTAAACGGCTGATACCGCAACAGAAACGAGGCCCCGGCCTCGTTTTTTTTGTATTAGTATTGCTGCAGCGTTCGAGGGATATAGACAGATGCCGAAACAGGCTAGCGACAGGAAGTACCAGCGAATATTGCTCAAGCTCAGCGGTGAAGCGCTGACGGGTGAAGTAGGCTTCGGGATTGACCCCAGGATTCTCGACCGGATGGCCCTGGAAATTGGCCAGCTGGTTGGTATTGGTGTCCAGGTTGGACTGGTTATCGGCGGTGGCAACCTGTTTCGCGGTGCCTCGCTGAGTGCTGCCGGCCTCGATCGGGTGACCGGCGATCATATGGGTATGTTGGCCACATTGATGAATGCGCTGGCCATGCGCGATGCCCTGGAGCGCTCCAATATCGCGACCCAGGTCATGTCGGCAATACCCATGAGCGGCGTGGTAGACCACTATGATCGGCGCAAGGCCATGCGCGCACTGGGTAATGGCGACGTGGTGATTTTTGCAGCCGGCACTGGTAACCCTTTCTTTACTACCGATTCATCGGCCTGTTTGCGGGCGATTGAGGTCGAAGCCGACCTGATGCTGAAAGCCACCAAGGTGGATGGTGTCTATTCTGCTGATCCGATGAAGGTAGATACTGCCGAGAAGTATGACGAGTTGAGCTTCGACCAGGTGTTGCGGCAGGAGCTCGGCGTTATGGACCTTACCGCCATCGTGCTGTGTCGGGACCACGGTCTGCCGGTGCGCGTATTCGCGATGGAGGAGCAGGGCGCCTTGCTCAGCATTGTGCGCGGCGGTGATTGCGGAACCCTGATCCACTCTTGATGCGGACGGCATAACTCCAGGAGGAAACAGAGTGATTGATGACATAAAAAGTGAAGCGCAGGAGCGTATGGGCAAGAGCCTGGAAGCCCTGAGCCATAACTTCAACAAGATTCGCACCGGGCGCGCCCACCCCAGCTTGCTCGATGGTATCAAGCTGGATTACTACGGCGCTTCCACGCCACTCAACCAGATGGCTAATATCTCGGTTGAAGATGCGCGCACCCTGACTTTGACTGCCTGGGACAAGTCTGTGGTCCCGGATATTGAGAAGGCTATTCTCAAGTCTGACCTGGGTCTGAATCCCTCGACAGCAGGTGAAGTTATTCGTATCCCCATGCCGGCGCTGACCGAGGAGACCCGCAAGGGATTTATCCGCCAGGCCAAGGCAGAGGCCGAGTCCGCCAGGGTGTCCGTGCGCAACGCTCGTCGCGACGCCATTAGTATGCTGAAGGACCTGCTCAAGGAGAAAGATATCTCGGAAGACGAAGAACATCGTGCCGAGGATGATGTCCAGAAGCTGACTGACAAGTATGTTGCCGATGTGGAAAAAATGCTCGCAGACAAGGAAGCTGACCTCCTTGAGATCTGAGTGCAGCTGATTCGATGGTTCCGCAGCATATTGCGATCATCATGGACGGCAATAATCGCTGGGCTCGACAGCGCAAGCTGACGGGCTCGGCGGGGCACCGGGCTGGTGTCGAAGCTATCCGCAATGTGCTCAAGGCCTGTGATGAGCACGGCGTCAGGGTGCTTACCCTGTTTGCGTTCAGCAGTGAAAACTGGGGGCGCCCGCGTCCGGAAGTGCGCTACCTGCTGGCACTTTTTACCCGTTATTTACGCAATGAAACTCGCAAGCTGCATGCCGACGGTATCCGTATGCGGTTTATCGGTGAGCGCCATCGCTTTAGCGCAGGACTGCAGCGTTTGATGCAGGAAGCGGAAGCGATGACCGAGGCAAATGTACAAACCACGCTGGTTATCGCGGCAGATTATGGTGGTCAGTGGGATATTGCGCGCGCCAGCAGACGCATTGCCGAGCGGCTGGCCGCGGGCGAGATCACTGCCGACAGCATCAACCCTGAGCTGATTGATTCTGAGATAGCCCTGACCGACTTGCCGCGGCCAGACTTGTGTATTCGCACCGGCGGAGATCACCGGGTCAGTAATTTTATGCTCTGGCAGTTTGCCTATAGCGAACTTTATTTCACCGAAACCCTGTGGCCGGACTTTGGTGTCGAGGATTTAGCCCTGGCAATCAATGATTTTAGCGGCCGCGAGCGACGTTTTGGTCTGCGTGGAACTGAAGAGGACAATTCGCGTGCTTAAGCAGAGAATAATTACGGCGCTGGTGTTGGTCGCTATCCTGATCAGTGCCGTTATTTACCTGTCTTTGCCCATGCTGGCCTTGCTGATCGGTGCCGTGGTGCTGATCGCTGCCTGGGAGTGGAGCGACCTGGCGGGCTGCGCTTCCCGCCTGGCCCGGGTGCTTTATGTTGCAGCTTTTGGCGTCAGCATGTTGGCACTGTTCATTTATTCTGGTTTCGACGGGCGTCCGGAACTGGCCAAAATACAGCCTGTGCTGGGCGTGGCTTGCCTGTGGTGGGCGATCGCCCTGCTATGGATCAAGGGCTACCCGCAAAGTGCGGTGCTCTGGGGTACCGGCCCGATGCTGGGGTTAATGGGGGTGCTGGTGCTGGTGCCGGCCTGGCTCGCAGTCATTTTCCTGCTCAGTTATGAGCAGGGCACACTGATGTTCCTGGCAATGATAGTACTGGTTGCCTGTGCTGATATTGGTGCCTACTTTACCGGCCGCCAATGGGGTCGGCGCAAGCTGGCGATCGAGGTCAGTCCCGGTAAGTCCTGGGAGGGATTCTGGGGTGGCCTGGTAGCCTGCGTCGGGGTGGCGCTGCTAGCCGCCTGGTGGCTGGATCTTGCCCGTTTAAGCCTGCCCGGTGTGGCTGCTATAGCGGTTTCCGGCTCCCTTGCCTCCGTGGTCGGTGACTTGCTGGAGAGTATGGTTAAGCGACACCGTGGCGTTAAAGACAGTGGCAAGCTGTTACCGGGACACGGCGGTTTTCTGGACCGGATCGACGGTATTACCGCAGCGGCGCCGGTGATGGCATTGGGCTTGATCCTGGCCGGCTGGCAGCCTTGAGCATCATGCAGCGCAGAATTACCGTATTGGGCAGTACCGGCTCGATTGGCCAGAGCACGCTGGATGTGGTGGCGCGCCATCCCGAGCGCTTTGCCATTCACGCCCTGACCGCGAATCGCTCGGTTGATGCCCTCTATGAACAATGCCTGGCCTATACACCTGAGCTTGCAGTCATGGCCTGTGCTGACGCCGCGGCCCAGTTACAGGTCCGTCTTCGCGAGGCCGCCTCGCCCTGTCGGGTACTGGCCGGGGCTGAGGGGCTGGCCGAGGTGGCGTCGGATAGCGCTGTCGATGTGGTGATGGCGGCCATTGTCGGTGCTGCCGGGCTCGAGTCGACCCTGGCCGCTGTGCATGCCGGCAAGACCGTGCTGCTGGCAAACAAGGAATCGCTGGTTATGGCGGGAGGCCTGTTTATGGCGGCGGTCGCCGACAGCCAGGCTACCTTGCTGCCTATAGACAGTGAACACAATGCCATTTTTCAATGCCTGCCCACCGATTCGGGTGGCGCAGTGCATCGTCGCGGTGTGTCTCGAATTCTGTTGACCGCATCCGGCGGCCCGTTTCGCGAGTGGGATTTGCAGCAGATGCGTGGGGTGACGCCGGAACAAGCCTGTGCCCATCCCAATTGGTCGATGGGCCGCAAGATATCGGTGGACTCAGCGACCTTGATGAATAAAGGCCTGGAACTGATAGAAGCCTGTTGGCTGTTTGATGTGGCGCCGGATTTCGTCCAGGTCGTGGTGCATCCGCAGAGCATTATTCATTCCATGGTGCAGTATACGGACGGTTCCGTATTGGCGCAGTTGGGTAACCCGGACATGCGCACACCCATTGCTCATGCCCTTGGCTGGCCGGAGCGCATTGGCTCCGGTGTGGCCGACCTTGATATAGTAGCAACCGCGCGTTTGGATTTTGAACCGCCAGACCTGGAACGCTTCCCCTGCCTTGAGTTGGCGCGGGCTGCAGTGGAGCAAGGCGGTATGGCCATGGCACAGCTGAATGCGGCCAATGAAGAAGCAGTAGCCGCATTTCTCGACGGCGAGCTCGGCTTTACCGGGATTCCCCAGGTGATTGAAACGGTGCTGGCCAGGGCAGATCGGGCTGAACCTGAATCGCTGGCTGTGGTCAAAGAAGCAGATCTTCAGGCGCGGCAGCTCGCGCGGGAGTCGATTTTTAGCATGAGCGACAGGTAGGTTCAGGTGGAATTGATTTACACACTGCTGGTTACAGCCTTTACTCTGGCCCTGTTGGTCGCCATTCACGAGTTTGGTCACTTTTGGGTCGCGCGCAAATGCGGCGTAAAGGTGATTCGCTTTTCCATTGGTTTTGGTACGCCCCTGCTGCGCTGGCGCGATAAGCTCGATACCGAGTACATCATCGCTGCGGTACCCCTGGGTGGCTACGTGAAGATGCTCGACGAGCGCGAGGGCGAGATTACCCCCGGCATGGAGCATCTGGCCTTTAACCGCAAGCCGGTGCTGCAGCGGATCGCGGTGGTCGCCGCCGGGCCGATCGCCAACCTCTTGCTAGCCGTGGTGGCTTACTGGTTTGTATTCCTGGCCGGGGAGAGCGGCATTGCCCCGGTTATCGGCGGCGTTACAGAGGGTTCCGTGGCCGATGTGGCGGGACTGGAGGCGGGCCAGGAAATTGTTGCCATCGACGGCAGGGCAACCCCGACCTGGCAAGCGGTAAATTTTCGGCTGCTGGACCGCATAGGCGACAGCGGTCCACTGGCTTTTTCGGTGCGCTATCCCGATTCTGATTTTATCTACCAGTCTGAGGGAATGCTGGATGAGTGGCTTAGCGAGGTTGAAGAACCCAATCTGATCCGCGGCCTGGGCATAGAAATGTTTCGCCCGCCGGTGCCACCCATATTGGACGAAATCGTAGCCGACAGCCCCGCCGCCGCCGCCGACCTGCGTTCTGGGGATCGAATAATCAGTGCCGATGGCGCCGCCATGGAGCAATGGTCTGATTGGGTAGACTACGTGCGGGCGCGGCCAGGCCAGCTCATAGAACTTGAGGTCCTGCGTGAGGAACAACTGATAGAGCTTGCTATCGTGCCGGCGCGGCGCCTCGATGATGCCGGGACCGCCTACGGCCAGGTTGGTGTCAGTGTCACGATTCCACAATGGCCCGAGGGTATGCGACGGGACTTCCAGTATGGCCCGGTGGCGGCCCTGGGCGCGGCAACCCAGCGTACTGGTGAACTGGTTGTATTCACCCTCAATTCCATCAAGAAGATGATCATGGGATTAATTTCCCCGAAAAACTTGAGTGGACCCATTACCATTGCTAAAGTTGCGACCGCCTCGGCACAGTCAGGCCTGGAGGCCTTTGTCGCCTTTCTGGCCTTGCTGAGTGTGAGTCTCGGGGTGCTTAACCTGCTACCCATACCGGTGCTGGATGGGGGCCACCTGATGTATTACACGATTGAGCTACTGTTTGGTAAGCCGGTACCTGTAAAGGTGCAGATGCTGGGCTACCAGGTCGGTTTATTCATCATTCTCGGGGTGATGATGCTGGCTCTTTATAACGATTTTTCCCGCCTCTGAGCGGCATTCCAGAAGAAAATATAAAAACGCTGATGATCCGCTCCGTCCATTTACATCAAGTCTATCCAGCAGGCGTACTGCTGCTGTGCCTGCTGCTAACGCCACTCGGGCTGGCCCAGGCTCCCTCCCAGGCGCCGGTGCAGGCCCAGGAGGAGCGTTTTGTTATTTCCGATATCCGGGTCGAGGGCCTGCAGCGCATCTCGGCGGGATCGGTCTTTTCCGCCATGCCTATCGGGGTTGGAGATACGGCAGACACGACACTTATCAGGTCCTCGGCGAGAGCGCTGTTTGGCACCGGTAATTTCGACGATATCCAGATCGGCCGCGATGGCAACGTGCTGGTTATTATTGTGGCGGAACGCCCCAGTATCTCGGAGATAGTCATCCAGGGTAACGAAGCGATTGAAACTGAAGCGCTGCTTGATGGCCTCAAGGGTGCCGGTCTGTCAGAGGGCAGGGTTTTCAAGCGTTCGACCCTGGAAGGCATGCAGCTGGAACTGCAGCGCCAGTATGTGCAACAGGGTCGCTACGACGCCAATATTGATGCCGAGGTGATACCGGAACCGCGTAACCGGGTGTCGATTAACATCGACGTGGATGAAGGCAATGTTTCCACCATCAAGCACATCAATATCGTTGGTAATACGGTCTACAAGGATGAAGATCTGACCGATCTGTTTGAGTTGCACAGCACCAACTGGCTTTCCTTCATCAGGGGTGATGACAAGTATTCCCGGGAGCGCCTCAGCGGCGACCTGGAAACCCTGACCTCCTACTATATGGACAGGGGCTATTTGCAGTTCCGAATCGACTCCACACAGGTTGCGGTCAGTCCGGCAAAGGACGCGGTATACATCACCGCCAACGTCGTCGAGGGGGATGTCTACACCATTAGCGACGTTGACCTCTCGGGGGACCTGGTGCTGCCTGCGGAAGACCTGCGCCGCTTCCTGATTGTGCGCGAGGGCCAGACTTACTCGCAGCAACTGGTTACCAGTACCGAAGAGTATTTGACCCAGCGCCTGGGTAATGAGGGCTATAACTTTGCCAAGGTCACCGGCATCCCCGAAATTGATGAAGAAGAAAAGCAAGTCGCCATGAAATTCTTCGTCGACCCGGGCAAGCGCACCTATGTGCGCCGGATCAGCTTTCGTGGCAATACCAAGACGGTCGATGAGGTATTACGGCGTGAGATGCGGCAAATGGAAGGCGCCCCGGCGTCTGCCGCGGCGATCGAGTCTTCCCGTATTCGCCTGGAGCGCCTCGGTTTCTTCAGCCAGGCTTCTGTGGAAACGCCGGAGGTGGCAGGCCACGATGATCTGATCGATGTGGAATATACGGTCGAGGAGCAATCTTCTGGTTCTATTGGCGCCAGTTTTGGCTACGCCCAGGGCACCGGTCTTATCCTGGGCCTGAACCTGCAGCAGGATAACTTCCTCGGTACTGGCAAGCGGGTCGGTATTGGTGCCAATTCCAGCCAGTACCAGGACTTCTACAATTTCAGTTACACCAACCCTTATTTCACGGAGGATGGTGTCAGTCGCGGCTTCAATATCTTCTACCGGGCCACCGACCTGGACGAGATTAACGTGGCGCGTTATTCCACCAACACCTTTGGTGGCGCGGTTAACTTTGGCTACCCGATCCGCGAAACAGAGCGGCTCGGCTTTAGCATTGGCTTGTCTAATACCGATATCACCGTAGGCCGCTTCGCGGTGCAGGAAATCAAGGCCAGCCCGCGCCTGCAAGGGGGCGTCGAAGATTATTACGAGAGCACCCTGGATCCGTTTACCGGCACCTACAGCGCAGCCGAGGTGCTGGAGCCACTGTCAGATTTGCCGCCGACCTACCTGACCCCTACCTCGGAGCCCGGTTTTATTGATATTAATGGCGACTCTTACCTGAACTGGACGATAACCAGTAGCTGGAGCCAGTCGACCCTGAACCGGGGTCGCTTTGCCACCCGCGGGGCCTCTAATTCGGTGTCGCTGGAAGTCTCCATGCCTGCCAGCGACCTGGAATTCTACAAGTTGGTCTATCGCGGTGAATACTACTGGCCAATAGCCCAGTCCTGGACGGTGAAATTCCGTACCGAGCTTGGCTGGGGCGACGGCTATGGTGATACCAGCGAGTTGCCTTTCTACGAGAACTTCTTCGCCGGTGGTTTTGGCTCGGTACGTGGTTACGAGAGCAACACCCTGGGCCCACAGAGCACGCCGGCCCTGCTCTATGACGTGTCCCAGCCGGTGACAGCCATCGACGCCAATGGGGAGCCCACCCAGGTTGGTGGCCCGAATGGCGACGAATTTGGTTATGTTGCCCGCAATGACCGGCTTATCGTGTCAAGGGCTAATGAAAACCCGGATCCCTTTGGTGGAGATGTTCTGTTAGAGGGTGGAGTTGAGTTAATATTCCCACTTCCCTTTATCAAGGACCAGCGCCAGATACGATCGGCATTTTTTATTGACGCGGGTAACGTGTTCAGCACCAACTGCCGCTCCAGCCAGCGCCAGTGTTACGATGTGGATTTGAACGAAATGCGCTATTCAGTCGGTGTGGGTGCAACCTGGATAACCGGCTTTGGCCCGATTACCTTCAGCCTGGCCAAGCCGCTGAACTCGGGTGACTTTGATCAGGAAGAAGTATTCCAGTTCACGCTGGGACGCGGCTTCTAAAGCGAAACGATTTTTTTATGACAATGGAGAAGACAGTGTCCAAGACCTTGAAAGTATTGATGGCAGGATTAATGTTGGCCGCGCTGCCATCGCTGGCGGCAGCCCAGGGACGTATAGCTGTAGTCAACCTGGAAGAGGCTATTTTGCAAACCGACGAAGCGCAGGCGCGATTGAACGGCCTCCGTGAAGCCGATGATTACAAAGCTGACAAGACCGAGCTGGATCGCCTGCAAACCGAGCGCGAGGAGCTGATCAAGGAAGTGCAGAATGACCTGGCGGTGATGAGCGCCGAGCAGCAGCAGGCGGCCCGCAAGCGGCTGGCCAGTAAAAACGCTGATCTCGAGCATGTTCTGCGCAAGCTGCAACAGTCGGAGCAGGAGTTAGGTCAGCAGTTGTTGGCGGAAATGACTCCCAAGGTGCAGGCAGTATTGCGGGACCTGATCCAGAGTGAGGGCATCGGTCTTCTGATCCAGCGCAGCGCAGTCATACACGCGGACAATGGCTTCAGCATTACGGCCAAGGTTACCGACAAGCTTAATCAGCAGGCCGCCGCCGAGTAATCGGCAGTCGCGGAGCGGGCAGGATCATGATGGACATCGAAGAGATACAGCGTTTCCTCCCGCATCGCTACCCGTTCCTGTTAGTGGATCGGGTGCTGGAGCTTGAGCTGGGCGAGTCTATTGTCGCCTACAAGAACATCACTTTTAACGAGCAGCTGTTCCAGGGTCACTTCCCGGACAAGGCTGTGTTTCCCGGCGTTTTGACCGTGGAAGCCATGGCCCAGGCGGCCGGCATCCTCGGTTTCAAGACCATGGACAAGACACCGGCCGACGGCTCTATTTACCTGTTCGCCGGCGCCGACAAGCTCCGCTTCAAGCGCCCGGTTGTTCCCGGGGACCGCTTGATGCTGCGGGCCCGTATCATTTCGAGCAAGCGCGGGATATGGAAGTTTGCGGTCAGCGCCGATGTTGATGAGCAACTGTGTGCGTCGGCCACAATCCTGTGTGCGGATCGCTAAGGCGCTTTTTAGAAGACCGCTGGTGGTAGTAGCCACTAGCTGAGCAGGAGGAGCGATCTCACTCACCGAGAATCCGCTGCTGCCTGGTTGAACCTGGGTGAGGCCTGAATTGGATTTAGACCTGTTTGCTGGTGATTACCCCGCCCGGGGTCTGGCCGGCGTCGATGAGGTAGGCCGTGGGCCTCTGGCCGGAGACGTGGTTGCCGCCGCGGTGATTCTCAATCCCGACGATCCTGTTGCCGGCCTGGATGATTCCAAGAAGCTGTCGCCAGCGCGACGCGAGGCACTGGCTGCTGAAATTCGCGAGCGAGCGGTGGCCTGGTGTTTGGGGCGGGCCAGTGTCGCCGAGATTGACCGCATCAATATCCTCCAGGCCAGCCTGCTGGCGATGCGGCGGGCGGTAGAAGGACTGGCGGTCCAGCCGGACTATGTGCTGGTAGACGGCAATCGGCTGCCCCAGTGGAGCTATCGCTCCGAGCCTGTGGTGGGCGGTGATGGACTCGTCCCGGCAATCGCGGCTGCCTCCATCCTGGCCAAGGTGCAGCGGGACGACGAGATGATCGCCCTGGATGAACGCTACCCCGGGTACGGGCTGGCCCAGCACAAGGGCTATCCTACCCGTCTCCATATGGAAGCCCTGCAGCGCCTCGGTGTGACGCCGATACATAGGCGCAGTTTTGCCCCGGTGCGGGAATTGTTAGAGCCGGGCGCGGCGGAGTAAGATAGCTTCATGCCAAACTTCGTCCACCTTCGCCTACACACAGAATACTCATTGCTGGACAGCCTGGTTCGCATCAAGCCGCTGGTGCAGCGCGTGGCCGAGCTGGGCATGCCCGCGGTGGCGGTTACCGATCACAGTAATTTCTACGGTCTGGTGAAGTTCTACAAGGCCGCTATCGCCAGCGGCGTCAAACCCCTATTCGGCGTGGATCTGCTGGTCAGGGAGGGCGAGGAACGCGAAGCACCGACGCTGCTGACCCTGCTGGCGACTGACGAACACGGATACCTGGCACTGACCAAACTGATTTCCCGGGCCTATATGGAAGGTCAGCACCTGGGTGTTCCCCAGGTTGAGCGCGAGTGGCTGGCCGAGCGCAGCGAGGGTGTCATTGCCCTGTCGGGCGGCCGTTTCGGCGACGTTGGCCAGTCGCTGGTCTCCGGCCGGCCAGAGCAGGCGGCGGAGCAATTGCAGTTCTGGATGTCACTCTACCCGGGTCGTTTCTACCTCGAATTGCAACGCACCGGTCGCGACAATGAAGAGGCCTATCTGCACGCTGCAGTGGCGCTGGCCGAACAGCACCAGTGCCCGGTGGTGGCCACCAACGACGTGCGCTTCCTGGCGGCGGCGGAATTTGAAGCACATGAAACCAGGGTTTGCGTGCAAGAGGGGCGCACCCTGGACGATCCGCGGCGGGCGCGCCAGTACTCGGAGCAGCAGTATTTACGTAGTCCCGAGGAGATGCAGGAGCTGTTCAGCGATATTCCCGAGGCGCTTGAGAATACGCTGGAAATCGCCCGTCGCTGCAGTGTGCAATTGGAGCTGGGTAACCCCTGCCTGCCGGATTATCCGGTGCCGGATGGCCTGAGCATGGAGGAGTATTTCAGCCAGCTCTCCCATCAAGGCCTGGATATGCGCCTGCAGCAGTTATTCGACCCCGCAGCCGAGGATTTTGGGCAGCGTCAGCGCGAATATCGGGAGAGGCTCGATTTTGAGCTCAATGTCATCAACCAGATGGGTTTTCCCGGCTATTTCCTGATTGTGATGGATTTCATACGCTGGTCCAAGCAGCAGGGTATTCCGGTGGGCCCAGGTCGTGGTTCCGGTGCCGGTTCCCTGGTGGCCTATGTGCTGGAGATTACCGACCTCGATCCGATCGGCTACGACCTGCTGTTTGAGCGCTTCCTTAACCCGGAACGGGTCTCCATGCCTGACTTCGATGTGGATTTCTGCATGGAAAACCGCGACCAGGTAATCAGTTACGTGGCGGATACCTACGGCCGCGAAGCGGTCTCCCAGATTATTACCTTCGGTACCATGGCGGCCAAGGCGGTGGTGCGCGACGTGGCGCGGGTGCAGGGTAAGTCTTACGGCCTGGCCGATAAATTGTCCAAGCTGATTCCATTCGAGGTCGGTATGACCCTGGACAAGGCCCTGGAGCAGGAGGAGCCGCTGCAGGAGTTCCTGCGCGATGACGGCGACGCCCAGGAGATCTGGGATATGGCACTGCAACTGGAGGGTTTGACCCGCAACGTCGGCAAGCATGCCGGTGGTGTGGTGATAGCGCCCTCCCAGCTGACGGACTTTGCGCCGCTGTATTGTGACGAAAGCGGCGGCGGCCTGGTTACCCAGTACGACAAGAATGATGTAGAGGACGTGGGCCTGGTCAAGTTTGACTTCCTCGGCCTGCGCACCCTGACCATCATCGACTGGGCGGTTAAGATCATCAATGAGCAGCGTCAGCAACAGGCTGAGTCGCCGCTGGAAATTTCTGCAATCCCGCTGGACGATGGGGATACCTTCACGCTATTGCAAGGTGCCGAAACCACCGCGGTATTCCAGCTGGAATCCAGCGGCATGAAGGACCTTATTAAACGACTGCAGCCTGATTGTTTCGAAGATATCGTGGCTCTGGTGGCATTGTTTCGACCGGGACCCCTGCAGTCCGGCATGGTTGATAACTTCATTAATCGCAAGCATGGGCGCGAGGCTATTTCCTATCCGGATGCCCAGTACCAGCATGAGTGGTTGCAGCCAATCCTCGAACCCACCTACGGCATCATCCTGTACCAGGAGCAGGTGATGCAGATTGCCCAGGAACTGGCCGGCTACACCCTGGGCGGTGCTGACCTGCTGCGGCGGGCGATGGGCAAGAAGAAGCCCGAGGAAATGGCCAAGCAGCGTGAGGTGTTCCAGTCAGGTGCTGCCGACAAGGGCGTGGACCCGAATCTCGCCATTCGCATCTTTGACCTGGTGGAAAAATTCGCCGGTTATGGTTTTAACAAGTCGCACTCGGCCGCCTATGCCATGGTGTCCTACCAGACTGCCTGGTTGAAGGCCCACTACCCGGCACCGTTTATGGCAGCGGTGATGAGTTCGGAATTGCAAAACACAGACAAGATCGTCACCTTTGTCGACGAGTGCCACGCGATGAAGTTGCCACTAAAGCACCCTGACGTGAATGAGGGCCGTTACATGTTCACGGTCAATAGCCAGGGTGAAATCATTTACGGCCTGGGTGCAATCAAGGGGCTGGGTGAGGGCCCTATTGAAAACATGCTACAAGTGCGCAAGCAAGGCCTCTTCGAAAACCTGTTCGATTTTTGCAAGCGAACCGATGCCAGGAAGGTCAACCGGCGCGCCGTGGAAGCCTTGATTCGCAGTGGTGCCTTTGACTCCCTTGGCGAGGACCGCGCGGTGCTGATGGCGAGTCTGGATGACGCCCTGCAGGCGGCCCAGCAAAACGCGGCCAACGAAGATGCCGGTATCAACGACATGTTTGGCGACGTGGTGGATACCGCCAGTTCCGGGGACAGCCATGCGGCTTATCGCCGCGCCCGGCCCTGGTCGGCCAAGGAGACATTAGCCGGTGAGAAGGACACCCTGGGGCTGTGGATTACCGGACATCCCTTTGACGAATATGAGAAGGAGCTGCGCAAGATTGCACCGACTCGCATTGCCGACCTGCGCGCGGATGGATCCCGCAATCAGCTTATCACCGGCCTGGTGGTATCCATGCGCACCATGAAAACCAAGCGTGGCGACACCATGGCCGTGCTGAACCTGGATGACCGCAGTGCGCGCATCGAGGTGACCGTGTTTGGTGATGTTTACAGCGAGTATCGCGATTTACTGGTCAAGGACAGCATTCTCATCCTGGAAGGCCCCGTGGCCAACGACGATTACACCGGCGCGCTGGGCATGCGGGTCAATGGGGTGCGCAGCTTGCTGCAGGCCCGCCAGACAGCGAACGCCGAGCTGACCATCGAGCTGGGTGAAGACATGGTTGATGAGAGTTTTGCCGACCGCCTGCAGCAATTGCTGCAACGGGCGGGAGAGGGTAGCTGCCCGGTGGCCTTCATGTACACGCAGAAGCATAATCGGGCGCGCCTGCCGCTGGGAGAGCAATGGCGAGTCGCTCCCAGTGATGAACTGATTCAGCAACTACAGGAATGTTGTGGCGCCGACAGCGTCAGTCTCTGCTACCCTTCCTGAGTCGCGGCGCAGCGTGTAAACTGTTGCGCCACTATTGTGTAGCTTTTGCTGGATTGTCATGAACCCTAATTTTCTGGATTTTGAGCAGCCTATTGCCGAACTCGAGGTAAAAATCGAGGAGTTACAATTGGTGGGTTCAGATAACGACATCAATATTGGCGATGAGATCGCCAAGTTGCGTGAAAAGAGCACACGCCTCACTGAGAAGATCTATTCCGGTCTTAATTCCTGGGATATCGTCAAAGTGGCCCGGCATCCGCAGCGACCCTACACGCTGGATTACATTCCGCGCATCTTCACCGAGTTTGATGAACTGCATGGCGACCGTCACTTTGCCGACGACCACGCCATCGTGGGCGGTATTGCGCGTCTGCGCGATAAGCCGGTCATGGTTATTGGCCAGGAAAAGGGTCGCAATGTTGCGGACAAGGTGAAGCGCAATTTTGGTATGCCCAAGCCTGAGGGCTACCGCAAGGCACTGCGTCTGATGGAGATGGCAGAGCGTTTTCAATTACCGGTTATCACGCTCATCGATACCCCGGGAGCCTATCCTGGAATCGATTCCGAAGAGCGGGGTATTTCCGAAGCCATCGCTCGCAACCTGGCGGTCATGTCGCGACTGCGTACGCCAATTATCTGCACAGTTATTGGTGAAGGTAGTTCCGGCGGCGCGCTGGGGATTGGCGTCGGCGATCACCTTGCCATGCTCCAGTATTCCACCTACTTCGTCATATCACCTGAGGGTTGTGCCAATATCATCTGGAAGACCTCCGAGAAAGCGCCGGACGCCGCCGAAGCGATGGGCGTTACATCCAGCATCCTGCAGGACCTGGGTATTGTTGATGCGACCATCGAGGAACCGCTGGGCGGTGCACATCGCGACCTGGACCTGATGGCCTCGCGCATCGAGGAGCACCTGTCCGGCCAATTGGAGCTTTTGCAGGCAATGCCGGTAGAGCAGATGCTTGAGGCCCGCTACCAGCGCCTGCTCTCCTACGGCAATTAAGCGTCCGGGGACTTGCCGTGTCCCTTGAGCCAAGACAAGTACTCGCATCCCTGCAGCCCTGGTTGCAGGCGCCACGCTGGTGGCTGGGGCTTAGTGGCGGCCTCGATTCCTGTGTGCTCCTGCACCTGCTGGGGGAGATGAGGGCGCTGGCCAGGCTGCCTGAGATTCGCGCTGTACACGTCGATCACCAGCTCGGTTCCGAATCTGCGCAGTGGGCGCAGCACTGCCAGGCGATCTGCGAGGAGCAGGGTATTGAGCTGGTCTGTCGCCAGGTGTCTGTCACGACCGAGGGGCGGGGGCTGGAAGCCGCAGCGCGGACGGCACGTTACCGGGTGTTCGAGGACCTGCTGGGCGCGGATGAACTGTTGCTGCTGGCCCATCACCGGGATGACCAGGTGGAAACCTTTTTCCTGCGCATGCTGCGCGGCGCGGGCTCGCTCGGACTGGGGGGTATGCCGCTGCATCGCCGCCTGGGTCATGCTGAACTGATGCGTCCGCTATTGGACTGGCATCGCAGCGAGCTGGAGGACTATGCGAACCAGCGGTCATTGAGCTGGGTGGACGATCCCAGTAACCAGGACCAGTCCCTGGATCGCAATTTCCTAAGGCATTCTGTGCTGCCGGTTCTGGAGCAGCGCTGGCCGGCGTATCGACACAGTGTTGAGGGGGCCATGGCGGCGGTGGCCGAAGCAGAAGTAGAGCTGCATCGCTATGAGCTGGCAGCGCTGCAGCCGGCGCTGGGGAGTTCATTTGGTGAGCCCACCCTGGACCTGGTTGCGCTACAGGTGGACGACCCGGTGCGACTGTGCCGGCTGTTGCGCCGCTGGCTTATGCTCTATGGGCTGGAGCCGCCGGGCCGGCGTAAACTGGAAGAATTTGCCCGCCAGCTGGGTAGTGCCGCGGCCGATAGCCAGCCGCAATTGTCAGCTGGCCGCTACCAACTGCGCCGTTATCGCCAGCTGCTGTACCTGTGCTCGCTAACAGAGCCAGCAAGCCTGGAGTCACTGCAACTGACCTCCAGTGAGGGGCTTGAGGTCGCCGGCCTGGGTCGGCTGGAGATGCGACGCTGCGAGCGCGGCGGCCTGCGTCTGCCGCGCTCAGCCGCATGGCAACTCGGCTTCCGGCTGGGCGGCGAGCGTTGCCAGCCTGTGGGTCGCAGACACAGCCAACAGCTCAAGAAACTGTTACAGGAATATGCCGTGCCGCCCTGGTGGCGTGATCGCTTGCCCTTGTTGTACGCCGATGGTGAGTTGGCGGCAGTGGCTGACCTGTGGGTCTGCGCCGGACAGGCGGCCGAGGTAGACGGTGAGGGCTATCAATTGCACTGGTCCGTGAATTCTCAAGCCTCTCTGGATTGAGCGGGCATAGCCTTTCTGTTAAGCTGGCGTCCCATCTTTTACAGGTCAGTGCAAAGCTCCCGTAGCGCTCGTCTACGCGGTGTGAGTCCACTGATTTGGCATCACAAAAACTCGGCCGCAAGGCTCACATAAAGGCTTTACATGACGCGCTATGTCTTCGTCACCGGCGGTGTGGTTTCCTCATTGGGGAAGGGTATCGCCGCCGCCTCACTGGCAGCAATCCTGGAGGCCCGTGGGCTCAAGGTTACCCTGCTCAAGCTGGATCCCTACATCAACGTTGATCCTGGCACCATGAGCCCGTTTCAGCACGGAGAGGTGTTCGTGACCGAGGATGGTGCCGAAACCGACCTGGACCTGGGCCATTACGAGCGCTTCACCCATACCACCATGCGCAAAACCAATAATTTCACCACCGGGCGGGTCTACAACTCGGTATTGAGCAAGGAGCGGCGCGGCGATTACCTGGGCGCCACCGTGCAGGTCATTCCGCATATTACCGACGAAATCAAGCGACGAGTGATTGCCGGTGCCGGTGATGCGGATATTGCGGTGATAGAGATTGGCGGTACTGTCGGTGACATCGAAAGTTTGCCGTTCCTGGAAGCGGCGCGGCAGCTAAAAGTGGAAATGGGCACCAGTCGCGCCTTGCTCATGCACCTGACGCTGGTCCCCTATATCGCCGCCGCCGGCGAAATCAAAACCAAGCCGACCCAGCACTCGGTTAAAGAGCTGCGTTCTATTGGCTTGCAACCCGACGTACTGCTGTGTCGTTGCGAGGTTGAAGTCGAGGAGAGTGCGCGTAAGAAAATTGCCCTCTTTACCAATGTCGAAGAACGCGCCGTGATCCCGGTACTGGATGCGGACTCGATCTATGAGATTCCGTCCATGCTGCACAGCAATGGTCTCGACGCCATCGTGGTCGACCGCTTTGGGCTGGAATGCCCGCAGGCGGACCTGGGCGAGTGGGATGAAGTCTTGCGCGGTGAAATTGAGGCCGACAAGGAAGTCACAGTGGCCATGGTCGGCAAGTACATGGAATTGCTCGACGCCTACAAATCTCTCAACGAGGCGCTCAAGCACGCGGGTATCCAGACCCTGTCGCGGGTCAATATCCAGCACATCGACTCTGAGGAGATCGAGGCGGATGGTACTGCGGTTCTTGAGCAAGCCGATGCGATCCTGGTTCCCGGCGGCTTCGGTGAGCGTGGATTTGAAGGCAAGGTCATCGCCGCGCGCTACGCTCGCGAAAACGGTGTTCCCTATCTGGGTATTTGCCTGGGAATGCACGTCGCCATGGTGGAGTATGCGCGCAATGTCGCGGGCCTGGCCGGCGCCCACAGTACCGAGATGCAGCGCGATGCCGAGCACCCGATTATTGCCCTGATCACGGAATGGCAGAATATCGACGGTTCCACCGAGCAGCGCAGCGAAGAATCTGACCTGGGCGGCACTATGCGCCTGGGTGGCCAACTCTGCCACCTGGAAGCCGGCTCCCGCTCCCGTGAACTCTATGGTGAGGACTCCATTGTCGAGCGCCATCGGCACCGCTACGAAGTCAATAATAACTATAACGAGCAGCTGCAAAACGCAGGGCTCAGTATTGTCGGTTGGTCTGAGGATCGATCCCTGGTAGAGATGATTGAAATTGCCGATCATCCCTGGTTTGTAGCCTGCCAGTTCCACCCGGAATTCACCTCGCGCCCTCGCGGTGGCCACCCCTTGTTTACCGGTTTCATCGAGGCGGCGATCAAGCGCCGCCAGGGTAGCTCCGCATGATAAACACCGAACAGGACATTGCCATTGGTGCAATCCATGTCGCCAACCAGCGCCCCTTCGTGCTGTTTGGTGGCATCAATGTGCTGGAATCCCGCGACCTTGCCATGCAAGCGGCCGAGCACTATGTCGAAGTTTGCGCACGGCTGGATATCCCCTACGTGTTCAAGGCCTCCTGGGACAAGGCCAACCGTTCCTCCATCCACTCCTTCCGCGGCCCTGGCCTGGAGGAGGGACTAAAGATCATGGCCGAGGTGAAGCAGCAGTTTTCGGTACCTCTGATTACCGACCTGCATGAGCCCGCCCAGGCAGCACCGGTGGCGGAAGTCTGCGATGTGATTCAGCTGCCGGCCTTCCTGGCGCGCCAGACTGACCTGGTGGCGGCAATGGCGGCTACCGGGGCTGTTATCAACGTCAAGAAGCCCCAGTTCCTGAGCCCGGGACAGATGGGTAATATCGTTGAGAAGATCAATGAGTGTGGCAATCGCAATGTTATTTTGTGCGAGCGCGGCACCCAGATGGGCTACGACAACCTGGTGGTTGATATGCTTGGCTTTGGGGTCATGATGCAGGCCAGCGGTGGAGCACCGCTGATTTTTGACGTCACCCACGCCCTGCAATGCCGCGATCCGCTTGGGGCTGCCTCGGGCGGGCGCCGGCAGCAGGTGGCTGAACTGGGTCGTGCCGGCCTCGCGGTGGGCATTGCCGGTTTGTTCCTGGAAGCGCATCCAGATCCCTCCCAGGCGCTCTGCGACGGCCCCAGTGCCCTGCCGCTGGAGCAACTGGAGCCCTTCCTGCAGCAAATGAAGGCCGTGGATGAGCTGGTGAAATCGCTGCCGCCACTGAATATCGACTAGTTACACTGTTTTTTACGGAGACCTTTGATGATCGCGATAGCAGATGTGCGAGGCTATGAAGTCCTCGATTCCCGTGGTAACCCCACGGTACAGGCCGATGTGGTATTGGAGTCTGGTGCTATAGGCAGCGCCTGCGCGCCCTCGGGTGCTTCTACCGGCTCACGGGAAGCCCTGGAACTGCGTGATGGTGACAACAGCCGCTACCTGGGCAAGGGTGTGTTACAGGCAGTGGCCAATATCAATGGCACTATTCGCGACGTGTTGCTGGGCCACGACGCCGCTGACCAGCGCGGTCTGGACGAGGCCATGATTGCCGCCGATGGCACCGACAACAAGGGTAATCTCGGCGCCAATGCGATCCTCGCCGTGTCCCTGGCTGCTGCCCGCGCCGCCGCGGTGTACAAGGGCTTGCCGCTATACCGGCACATTGCCGAGATCAACGGCAGCGACACGCTGACCATGCCGGTGCCGATGATGAATATCATCAACGGTGGTGAGCATGCGGACAACAATGTCGATATCCAGGAGTTCATGATCCAGCCGGTAGCGGCCGGCAGCTTTGCCGAAGCGCTGCGCGTTGGCGCGGAGATATTTCATCACCTGAAAAAAGTCCTGTCTGAACGCGGCCTCAGCACTGCGGTCGGCGATGAAGGTGGTTTCGCGCCCAACCTGCCGTCAAATGAGGCGGCCCTGGAAGTGATCGCCGAGGCGGTCGCGGCCGCGGGCTACAAGTTGGGCAGTGATGTGACCCTGGCCCTGGATTGTGCCGCTTCCGAGTTCTACCGGGACGGGGTCTATGACCTGGCCGGTGAGGGCAAGCAATATTCCGGCGCTGAGTTCGCGGATTACCTGGCCGACCTGGCCGATCGCTATCCCATCATCAGCATCGAAGATGGCATGGACGAGAGTGACTGGGACAGCTGGAGCATTCTTACCGAAAAGCTGGGGAAAAAAGTGCAGTTGGTAGGTGATGACCTGTTTGTCACCAACACCAAAATCCTGGCGCGGGGTATTGAAGAGAATGTTGCCAATTCCATCCTCATCAAGTTCAACCAGATTGGCACACTCACCGAAACCCTGGATGCGATTGCCATGGCCCGTGAAGCCGGCTTTAGCGCGGTGATATCGCATCGTTCCGGCGAAACCGAAGATACCACGATTGCCGACCTCGCCGTCGCCACTGCAGCCGGCCAGATAAAAACCGGTTCCCTGTGTCGCTCAGATCGGGTTGCCAAGTACAACCGGCTGCTGCGCATAGAGGCGGAATTGCAGGGTACCGCCGCCTACCGGGGCCGTGCGGAATTCATCACCGCTTCCTGATGCGGTGAGTGTCGGTCTTTCATGAAATGGCTGGCGCTGGGCCTGTTGCTGTTGCTACTCCTGGCACAGTATCGACTCTGGTTCGCCGACGAGGGCAGCCTGGCGGAGCACCACCGGCTGGAGCAGGAGATTGCCCGTCAGCAGCTGCTCAATGAATCACTGCGGGCGCGCAATGAACAGCTGGAGCAGGAGGTGTTGGAGTTGCAGCAAGGCCTGGCAACGGTTGAGGAGCGTGCGCGCAAGGACCTGGGTATGATTCGCGAGGGTGAAACCTATTACCAGGTGGTGGAAGAGGAGGAATCCAGGGGTGATTCTTCGTCCAGAAGCGCTGAGGGCTCTTCATCCAGAACCGCTGAAGGCTCTTCATCCAGAACCGCTGAAGGCTCTCATGACCGCTGAGTGCAAGTATTGGGGTGTGGTGCCCGCGGCGGGCAGTGGGTCGCGCATGGACGCCGCTATTCCCAAACAGTACTTGCCGCTGGCCGGGCAGCCAGTGTTGCAGCGCACACTGCAGGCTATGCTCGACTGGGGCCTGCTGGAAAAGATTGTCATCGCCCTGCGTCGGCCGGACGAAAATTGGGAGCAACTGCCGCTGTCAGATCATCCACAGCTGATGACGGCAGTAGGGGGGCTGGAGCGCATCGATTCCGTATTGGCCGGACTGGATTTGCTCGAGGCACTGGCACAGCCGGATGACTGGGTATTAGTGCACGACGCTGCGCGTCCCTGCGTCAGCACCGCGGCAGTGCAGCAGCTTTATACCGAATTGCGCGATGACCCGGTCGGTGGACTATTGGCCCTGCCGGTGGCAGAAACACTGAAACGCGATGATGGAGGATTCAGGGTGCTTGAGACACTGGATCGTGGCGGGCTTTGGTTGGCCCAGACCCCGCAGATGTTCAGGTTTGGTTTGTTGCACCAGGCCCTGCGCATGGCGGCCAGGTCTGGCGTGGCTATTACGGATGAGGCTGCTGCCATAGAGTGGGCTGGCCATCGCCCGCGCCTGGTAAGCGGTGACCCGGCCAATATCAAGATCACCCGGCCGGCTGACCTGGCGCTGGCGGAACGTTACTGGCAGGCGGAGGACTGAATGCGAATTGGTCATGGTTTCGATGTGCATCGTTTCGCTGCGGGCGGCGATCATATTGTGCTGGGGGGAGTGCGGATAGCGCACAGTGCCGGTCTTGAGGCGCACTCCGACGGTGACGTACTGATTCACGCCCTCTGCGATGCCCTGCTGGGCGCGGTGGGGCTGGGGGATATTGGTCGCCATTTTCCCGATACCGACCCCGCCAATGCGGACATCGACAGCCGGCTGCTGCTGCGACGAGTGTATGCACTGGTGCGCGAGCGGGGTCTCAGACTCGGCAACGCCGACCTTACTGCGGTTGCCCAGGCACCGCGGCTGGCGCCCCATATAGCGGACATGCGTGAGAACCTGGCAAATGATCTGGAAGCGAGTCCAGAAGATATCAATGTCAAAGCGACTACCACCGAGGGCCTGGGCTATGCCGGTCGCGCCGAGGGTATAGCGGCCCACGCCGTGGTCCTTCTGATCAGCGAGTCTTGAAAGATCCGCTGCAGCAACTGTCTGCCATGCCAAGAGCCTGGCAGGCATCCCGCGGGTCTTGCGTTATTCGCAGCTGCGCCGAAGATTTTCAGGTTGAAGAAGAGCTTGGCTTCATACCCGAGGGAGAAGGCGAGCACCTGTTCCTGCAGCTGGAAAAGCGGGGCCTCAACACCAGCGACGTGATCAAGCGGCTGGCGCGCTGGGCCGAGGTGGCCCCCCGTGATATTGGCTACTGTGGCCTCAAGGACAAGCATGCGCTAACCCGGCAGTGGTTTAGTATTGGCCTGGCCGGTCGCCCGGATCCTGACGTGGCGCAGCTGGTAAGTGAGCAGCTGGCGCTGCTTGAGGCCAGTCGGCATCGCCGCAAGCTGCGCCGGGGTAGTCATCGGCGCAACCATTTCCGGCTCACCCTGAGGCAATGGCAGGGCGACAGACAGTCCCTGGAAGCGGTGTTGGCACAGCTCAAGCAAGGCGGGGTGCCCAATTACTTCGGTGAGCAACGCTTTGGTATTGATGGCAATAACCTGCTCGCGGCTGCGCAGTGGGTGCGGGGAGAGCGACGTCGGCCGGCCAGGTTTGAGCGTGGTATGTGGTTGTCAGCGCTGCGCGCCTGGCTTTTCAATGAGCTGCTGGCCGAGCGGGTAAGCGCCGGCAACTGGGCGATACCCCAGCCGGGCGATGCCTGCATGCTCAACGGCAGCAATAGCGTATTCTCCGCTGCGGAAATAGATGCCGAGCTGCTGCAGCGCGCTGCCGCGGGCGACCTGCACCCGGGATTACCGCTATGGGGACTGGGCGAGAACCTGGTAAGCGGGGAGCAGCAGCAATCTCAACAGCAAGTGCTGGCTATTCACAGTGACTGGCTGGAGTTTCTTGAAGGCAAGCAGCTGCACATGGCCTGGCGCCCTGCGCGCAGCGGTCTGGATGACTTTTGCTGGCAGTTTTGTGATGATGAGACGCTGGTGCTTGAGTTCGCGCTCGCCCCGGGCAGTTTTGCCACGGCCGTGCTACGTGAGCTCGTCGATTACCGGGATGGAACAGGCAAGGGGAAGACTTTCATTGAACGGCCTTGATGTCAGGGGAATAGGGATGACCTCCCAGCGCACCCGTGAGCGCCTGGTACAGCGACTGCGTGAGCAGGGTATTAGCAGTACACCGGTGTTGGAAGTGATGCGCAATACACCTCGTCATATGTTTGTCGATGAGGCGCTGGCCCAGCGTGCCTATGAGGACAGCTCCCTGCCTATCGGCTACTCGCAAACGCTCTCGCAGCCCTGGGTGGTGGCGCGTATGACGGAGTTACTGCTGGAGCAGGGGCCCGTCAATAGAGTATTGGAGATTGGCACTGGCTCCGGCTACCAGACGGCGGTGTTGGCGCAGTTGGTGGACCAGGTTTACAGCGTTGAACGAATCAAGCCGCTGCAAGAAAAGGCGCGTAAGCGACTGCGCGAGTTGCGCCTCAAGAATGTGCAACTGCGGCATGCCGATGGAGGCGTAGGTTGGCCAACGGAGGCACCCTTTGATGGCATTATAGCTACCGCCGCACCCGAGGAAATTCCGCCCGACCTGCTGTCCCAACTGGGCCTGGGTGGTCGCCTGATTATCCCGGTGGGTGTGGCTACCCAGTATTTGCAGGTGGTCACCCGCACCGCCGAGGGCCTGGAGACAGTCACTTATGACCAGGTGCGTTTCGTGCCCCTGCGTTCCGGGCTCGTGCGTTAGGTGACGGCGCGATGAGAGCCGCGGGAGTTTTCCTGCGTGGGCTGGCCATGGGCGCAGCCGACATTGTGCCCGGCGTATCCGGTGGCACCGTGGCGTTTATTACCGGCATTTACCCGCGCTTGCTGCACAGTTTGCGCAGCTTCGACCTGCCGGCCCTGCGCCTGTTGCTGCGCGGTGAAGTTGCCCTGTTCTGGCAGCACGTCAATGGTGGCTTCCTGTCGCTGCTGATGGCCGGAATCCTGCTCAGTGTCATCAGCCTGGCGCGGTTACTGGGCTGGGTTCTGGTGCACTATCCGGAGCCCCTCTGGGCACTGTTTTTTGGTCTGATCCTCGCGTCCGCGCTCATGTTGCTGCGGCAGGTGCCGCAGTGGCGCCCTGCCGAGCTGCTGATGCTGGTGCTGGGGGTGGTCGTTGCGATAGCGATAGGGCTGGCGCCCCGGGGTGAGTTTATCGAAGGCCAGGCCGGGGTGTTTCTGGCCGGCTTTATTGCGATTTGTGCCATGATTCTGCCGGGCATCTCCGGCAGCTTTATCCTGCTGCTACTGGGCATGTACGGGCCCGTGTTAGCGGCGGTGCGCAATTTCGAATTGGCGTTCCTGGCGCTGTTTGCAACAGGTGCAGCCTGTGGCCTGCTCTGCTTCAGCCGCTTGCTGGACTGGCTGTTAACGCGCTATCGTGCCATGACTGTGGCCCTGCTAACCGGTTTCCTGTTTGGCTCCCTCACCGTCGTCTGGCCCTGGAAGCGGGTCCTGTCCTGGACTATGGGTCGGCACGGCGAGTTGCGGCCGCTCCAGCAACTGCCGGTGCTGCCCCAGGAATACCTTGCCCGCACCGGGGAAGACCCCATGCTGTGGCCCTGCCTGTCGCTGGCTCTGCTGGGTTTTCTGGTGGTCTGGCTGTTGGACCGGCATGGGACCCGGTTGCAGGTTGATGCCGGGTGAATTGAGATGCGTGCGCTGTGCCTTGCCCTGATGAGCCTGCTGTTGCTGGCCTGCGCCGAGACGCCCCGTGCTCCGGTAGAGGACCGCCACGGCGTCAGCAAGACGCAGACACGCGCCGGTAGCTATACACCCTCCAGCTACAAGGTGGCCCGCGGTGACACCCTGTACGCGATTGCCTGGCGCTATGGCATGGATTTTCGCGCCCTTGCGCGGGCCAATAATATCGGCCGGCCCTATACCATCTACCCGGGGCAGCAGCTGACGCTGAAAATCTCCAAGGTGCCGGTAGCTTCCAGTACCACGCCGGCGGCGGCAGCACCAAAACACAAGATTCCCGCACCGGCCCCTGTCACGAAATCGTCACAGACAGCTGCTAAAACAGCAGTACGAGCGATGCCGGCGACGCCTTCAGCGAAAGTGAGCGCCTGGCGTTGGCCTACCAGGGGTAAGGTTGTGCGGGGGTTTTCCGGCACGCTACACAAGGGCATCGATATCGACGGCAAAGCGGGGGATGCGGTAACGGCGACGGCTGCCGGCAACGTGGTCTATGCGGGCAACGGTATTGTCGGCTATGGGGAGTTGCTCATCGTCAAGCATAATGAGATTTACCTCAGCGCCTATGGGCACAATCGCAAATTGCTGGTTGCCGAGGGAGATTCGGTCAAGGCGGGACAAAAAATAGCGGAGAAGGGCAATAGCGCTACCAATTCGGTGAAGCTGCACTTTGAGATTCGTCGAGAGGGCAAGCCGATTGACCCAAAGAAGTTATTGCCGGCCAGATAGCAGAGGATTTAGTACTGTAGAGGCCGCCGGGGAACTATAAAACATAGTTTCTTGAACTTGACAATTGATAGCGATAACCTAATCGGCCCGATTGTGAATGTGCTCGAGAATAAAACAACAATAATGAGGTTGAGGCATGGAAGTCCAAACAGATTCGACAGGGCAAAAAGGGAAGACAACAGCGCGAAAAGGCAAGAAAAAAGCCGGCGCTGCTGCGAAGGAGACCAGGGTGAAGGTCGAAAAGGATAACTCCGGGGCGAAGTCTGAGGGCGTGCGTGCCAAGCGCGCAACGGACGAAGAGGGCGAAAAGCAGTTCCACAAGTCCCTTGATGCCACACAGCTGTATCTCAACGAAATTGGTTACTCACCGCTGCTGACGCCGGAGGAAGAAGTTTACTTCGCCAGGCTGGCGCGCAAGGGCGTGGAGTCCGGGCGCAAGCGGATGATTGAGAGCAACCTGCGCCTGGTCGTAAAAATTGCGCGACGCTACATCAATCGCGGCCTGACCTTATTGGACCTGATTGAAGAGGGTAATCTCGGCCTGATCAGGGCGGTGGAAAAATTCGATCCCGAGCGCGGCTTCCGCTTCTCTACCTACGCCACCTGGTGGATTCGCCAGACCATTGAGCGGGCCATAATGAATCAGACCCGCACTATCCGCCTGCCAATTCACGTGGTTAAGGAGCTCAATGTTTACCTGCGCGCCGCGCGCGAGTTGACACAGAAGCTGGACCACGAACCCACGGCAGATGAAATAGGCCGCATGCTCGACAAGCCGGTCAACGAGGTCAAGCGTATGCTGGGCCTGAATGAGCGCGTGGCCAGTGTGGATACCCCGCTGGGCCCCGAATCCGACAAGTCGCTGCTGGATACCATTGCCGACACCCATGTGAGCGACCCCTCACAGTTGTTACAGGAAAGCGATATCAAGGACAGTATTGGTATCTGGCTGGGTGAGCTGAGTGAGAAACAATGCGAAGTGGTATCGCGACGCTTCGGCTTGCGCGGCTACGAAACCAGCACACTGGAAGAAGTTGGTAGGGAAATCGGCCTGACCCGGGAGCGGGTCAGGCAAATACAGGTAGAAGCCCTGAAACGTCTGCGCGTTATTATGGAAACCCAGGGACTCTCCAGCGAGTCAATTTTCGGCTAACGCTCCAGGTATTGCAGCTTATTGGGCTTGCCTTCCCAGTCCGCCGCATCCGGCGGCGAGTCTTTGATTTCGGTGATATTGGGCCAGATTTCGGCCAGTTCAGCATTCAGTTCCAGGAAAACCTGCTGGTCATCCGGTAATTCATCCTCAGAGTAGATAGCGTCGACCGGGCATTCCGGCTCGCAGAGGGCGCAGTCAATGCACTCATCCGGGTGAATGACCAGGAAGTTTGGACCCTCATAGAAGCAGTCAACCGGACACACCTCGACACAGTCTGTGTGCTTGCACTTGATGCACTGCTCGCCAACTACAAATGTCATTTCGCTAAAACCTCTGGGGGGCTGGGAATTTGAGGGGGCCAGTTTAACCCGTCGACTGGCATATTTGAACTGCCTCTCACTTGAGTCGCTGACGAATGCTGTACAGCAATTCCAGCGCCTCGCGGGGGCTGAGACTGTCCACATCCAGTTGTTCGAGTTCACTGAGCAGCGGATGTGCATTGGTACTGCTGAACAGCTCGCTCTGGGCGGGCTGGACCGGGGCAGGTGCTGCGCTAGCGCCGTTCTCCAGTTCTTCCAGCTTGCTGCGTGCAGCCGTCAGCACGACCGGCGGGATCCCCGCCAACCTGGCCACCTGCAGGCCGTAACTGCGATTGGCTGGCCCCTCCTGGATGTTGTGCAGAAACACCACGTGATCCTGGTACTCGGTGGCATCCAGGTGCACGTTGGCCATGCCCGGGCACTGCTCGGGCAGGCTGGTCAGTTCAAAGTAGTGGGTTGAGAAGAGGGTGAAAGCGCGCACGTTCTGCGCCAGCTCAACGGCTGCCGCCCAGGCCAATGACAGGCCGTCAAAAGTGCTGGTGCCGCGGCCTACCTCGTCCATCAAGACCAGGGAGCGGGGGCTGGCATTATGCAGAATATTGGCCGTCTCGGTCATTTCCACCATGAAAGTGGAGCGGCCGCCGGCGAGGTCATCTGAAGAGCCTATGCGTGTGAAAATCTGGTCCACGGTTGCCATTCGTGCTGCCTGGGCTGGCACAAAGCTGCCGACATGGGCCAGCAATACGATGACCGCGGTTTGGCGCATATAGGTCGACTTGCCGCCCATATTTGGGCCGGTGATCAGCAGCATACGCCGCTGTTCATTGAGCAGGCAATCATTGGCGATAAAAGGCTCATCGAGCACCTGTTCCACCACCAGGTGGCGGCCCGCCGTGATATCAATGCCCTGCTCATCGCTGTCGGCATCAGTAAAGGTCGGTTCGCACAGGCCCAGACTTTCGGCCCGCTCTGCCAGCGTTGCCAGCACGTCCAGCTCCGCTACCGCCGCCGCTGTTAGTTGCAGCTCCAGCAGCAGTTCATTGAGGCGTTCCAACAGCTGTTCATAGAGCAACTTTTCCCGGGCCAGGGCCCGGCTTTTACTACTCAGTGCCTTGTCTTCAAACTCCTTCAACTCAGGGGTGATATAGCGCTCGGCATTCTTCAGAGTTTGCCGGCGGGTGTACTCTTCCGGTGCGCCTGCCGCCTGCCCCTTGCTGATCTCAATATAGTAACCGTGGACCCGGTTGTAGCCGACCTTGAGTGTGCTGATGCCGGTTCGCTCACGCTCGCGGCGTTCAATTTCCAGCAGGTAATCACTCGCGCCGCTAGCAATGGTTCGCAGTTCGTCCAATTCGCTGTCATAAGCATCGGCGATCACGCCGCCATCGCGCAGCACCACCGGCGGATTTTCGATAATGGCGCTTTGCAGCAGGGCCTGGGTATCGGGGTATTCATTGCACTGTTGTTGCAACTGCGCCAGCAGGCTGGTCTGGCAGCGATTGAGCTCATTGCGCAGCGCCGGCAGCGCCGTCAGTGATTGGCAAAGTCGCGACAGGTCGCGGGGGCGGGCCGAGCGCAATGCAACCCGGGTCAGGATACGCTCCATGTCACCGATCGGCTTGAGCAACTCGCGCAGGGGCTCGAAGTGGTAGTTGGCGCGCAGTCCACGCACGGCTTCGTGGCGTGCCGCCAGGACAGTGGTGTCGGTTAGTGGTCGATGCAGCCAGCGCCGCAGCATGCGTGCCCCCATCGCCGTTACGCTGCTGTTCATCACCTCGTAGAGGGTATTGCTGTCGCCGCCCATCAAGTTGGTATCAATTTCAAGGTTGCGGCGGGTGGCGGCATCGAGAATGACGCTCTCATCCCTGCGCTCCAGGGCCAGTCCGGCAATATGTGGCAGATTGCTGCGCTGGGTGTCCTTGACGTATTGCAGCAGGCAACCGGCGGCGGCGATCGCCAGGTCCAGCCCGTCTACCCCAAAGCCAGACAGGTCGTGGGTCTGGAACTGTTGGTTCAGTGCTCGTTCACTGGCCTCGGTATCGAATTCCCACAGCGGCTGGCTGCGCGCACCGGTGCGCGCGGTGATGGCCGGTAGCAAGAGGTTTTCCTGGTACAGCAGTTCGGCCGGGTTGAGTCGCTCTATTTCGCTGAGCAGCGCGTCCGCACCCTGCACCTGCAATACCCTGAAGCGGCCGGCACTGAGCTCCAGGTAAGCTATGCCGAAGCTGTCGTCGCGTTGCGAGAGTGCCAACAGCAGGTTGTCCCGGCTCGCTTCCAGCAGTGCTTCATCACTCAGGGTGCCCGGGGTGACAACACGAACCACCTGCCTCTCCACCGGTCCCTTGCTGGTGGCGGGGTCCCCAATCTGCTCGCAGATCGCCACCGAAACCCCGGCTCGAACCAGTCGGGCCAGGTAGCCTTCGGCGGCGTGATAGGGCACACCGGCCATGGGAATGGGCTCTCCACCCGACTTGCCCCTGGCGGTCAGGGTGATATCCAGCAATTCGGCGGCCCGGCGGGCGTCGTCGAAGAACAGCTCATAGAAGTCACCCATGCGGTAAAACACCAGCTCCTGCGGATGCTGGGCCTTGATGCCCAGGTACTGCTGCATCATCGGGGTGTGACCGGATTTTGTGGTGCTGGCGCTCAAGAGAATTGGCTATTTTGCGGGCTGCGCTGGGCGGAATGCGCAGGTTAGCAGACCGCCTGATAGATCGGCAATGCCGAGTCCGCTGTTCCGCGCGCAAAACCGTCACAGGGACTGCCGGTGAGCCTGCAGAAGACGGCTACAAGCCCTAAAGAATCTGCGATTGCTGTCGATAGTAAGCATAAGACGCGGATGGGTGGGCGCGTCAAACCAGTGACGGGGTGTAGAATCTATGGCGGGTAATCGCAGGCGTTTCCAACGCTTATCGGTGGACTTGGCGGCTTATGTGCTGGGCCCGGAGGGCCTGCATATCCCGGTTACAATCCTCAACCTGTCCCGCGGCGGTGCCCTGTTGGCGGGTGACTGCGCGCTCAAGTCCAGTCTCTACCGGCGCAAAGGCGGCTATACCCACAGGCCGGTCGGTGCCGAGCTCGAGCTTGACCTGGCAGATGCAGCCGGGCCGCAACGGGTGGCGGGTATCGGCGCCTACCTGCGCCGCATTGATGAGCATTCTTTCCAGGTCGGCTTTCATTTCCAGCAGGTGCAAGCGCCAGCATGGCTGGCAGCCCTGGTGCCAGTATCTACAACAGCAATCGCGGCTGATGTCGCCTAGACGATTCCCCCGCAGCGCGCTGACACCGCGCCTGTTGTCGGCCTGTGCGTGCTTGTTGTTGCTGGTTGCAACGCAGCTGCGCGCTGAAACCGTGGAACTGTACACATGGCACTCGTACTGGGGCGAAGAGGTGCTGGGCCAGTTTGAAGTCGAGAGCGGTCACCAGCTGCGGCGGAGTTATTTCGATGATGAGAGCGTGCGGGATGCTGTTATAACCAGCGGCCGCTACCAGGGCTTTGATATTGTGGTCATGGATGCACTCACCCTGCAGATTGTGTCCGAGCACGGACTTTTTGCCGATCTTTCCTCACTCAATGACGATATTGGTGCCGATAATTTTGATCCGCGCTGGCGACAGGCCTGTGGAGTGCACGGCGTGCCCTACACCTATGGGGCCCTGGGCATGCTCTACCGCAAGTCGGTAGCCGCCGAGCCCCTGCGCAGCTGGCGTCAGCTCTTTGTACCTCCGCCGGAGCACCGTGGTCGTGTGGTGATGTTTATGGATAACATTGATACATCGGCGGCGGCGCTGCTGGCAGGTGGCGCGCCGCCCTATAGCGAAGATGTGGCGGAGTTGCGACAGGCCTACGGATTGATGCGTCAGCAGCAGCGGCATCTGTTGGCGCGAAATTATGGTCTGAGCTATGCCAGCGAACATGGGCTCGCCAGTCAGATGAGCCTGACCTTTGGCTATAGCAGCGATGAACTTGAGCTGCGTGAGCTGACTGGCCAGGAGGACTGGACCTTCCTGATACCCGAGGAAGGTACCCTGTTGTGGGCGGACTGCCTGGCAGTCCCCTCAGGCAGCCCAGCAAGCGCGGCGACTCGTGACTTTCTGGCCTTCATCAGTCGCCCGGCGGTGGCGGCACGCAACGCCGAAGCGATTGGTTATGCCACGGCCAACCGGTCGGCCTTGCCACTGATCGATGAGAGCACTCGCGGCGACGAACAGGTCTTCCTTTCCGAGTCCATACTGAGAGAAGTACCAGTGGTGCCGCGTTTGACCGTGCCGGCCGTGCGCCTGCGCAATCGCATGGTTCACGCCGTGGTAGTGGATGCCCAGGCTGGGGTAGTAGCCCCATGAGGCTGACCCAACGCGTCAATTACATCCTGTTACCGGTTATCCTGCTGGTATTCACGCTGGCGGCTATCTTGATATACCGGGAAATCGCCCAGGATTCCCGCCAGCAACTACAGGGGCAAATACAGCGGGAAATGAACGTAGTCCAGCAGGAAGTCGACCTGGAGCTGCGCAGCTTACGTGCGGAGCTCTCGCATATACTCAATAGCGCCGACTTTATCAATTTCATCAATGCGGGTAGCACACTGTTCCAGGTGTATGCATTTGAGCCAAGCACCTATGCACTGTTGGCTACGTCGCGGCTCAATAATCCCGGTATTGAGGAGCTGCAAATCCTGGCTCCGACCGGGGAAGCAGTGCTTGCCAGCAGCAGCGGGGACCCGTTTGGGGCGCCGTCACGGCCGGGGTTGCCGGCGACGGTACTGGAAGACTACCTCCGGCAAGTGGCTGCTGAACAGGAGCTGGTGGTACGCGAGATCGTCTACCAGGACCTGGCCGGGGTTACCCGTTTCGCCGTGTTACAGCCTGTGTCGCCGCGCCTTCTGGTCAAGGATTCGCAGCAGTCCGGCAGTGATATCCATGTCGCCGTGCTGGTAGCGCGACTCGGCGCCTTTGATGGCTTGCGGGAGCGACTGCAGCAGCAATTAGGTGGTGAACATGAGCTCGGCTTTAGTCTTGCGCTGGATAGCGCGGGTAGCGCCAGTGCCGACCAGTTCCAGGCCACGGTTACTGCTGGAGACCTGGTATTCAAGCAGGTTCATCGGCTGTACAGCCTGGAATTGAAGGTCCCGGAGGCCCTGCTGTGGTCGCGGCTGCAAGGAGCGCGCCTGAATTTGTTGCTGATGGTGTCGGCACTGACAGTGTTTTCATTTCTTGCCCTGCGCCTGCTCATACAACGCCAGATACTGCGGCCCGTGAATGAACTGGTGCAGCGGGTGCGTGAATCGCACCACGAGAATATTCAGCTACAGCGCATCGATAGTAATGACGAAGTGTCTGAGCTGAACAATGCCTACGTTAACCTGCTGCAGGACATTCATCACCTGGCCTCCTTTGATCACCTGACCGGGCTTGCCAATCGGCGCAGCTTCCAGCTAATCCTGGCTAGACAGTTGCACAGTGCCAGGAATCAGTCGGCGCAATCGGCATTGCTATTTATTGATCTCGATAACTTCAAGCGGGTCAATGATCAGTACGGACATGCCACCGGTGATCGCCTGTTGCAGAAATTCAGCGACCAGTTGCAGGAATCGATTCGTCCCGAGGATGTGGTCGCGAGCATGGGCGAAAATGTCCTGGCGCGCCTGGCCGGCGATGAATTTGCCCTGCTGCTGAATGACACCGACGGCGCTTCCGGTGCCCGCATCGTGGCTGAGCGAATTCTGGGCATGTTTGACCAGGGCTTTGAAGTCGATGGAGTCTGCCACAATATTAACGCCAGTATTGGCATAGCCCTTGCGCCAGAAGATGGCAATCATGCGCAAACCCTGTTGCGCAACGCCGATGCGGCCATGTACGAGGCCAAAGCCAACGGCAAAAATCGCTACCAGTTCTTCAACCGCGATATTGCTTCGGTAATGTCGCGTCGCCAGAAGATTGAGAAGGTACTGGACCGGGCCCTGGACAGCGAGCACTTGCACCTGGTTTATATGCCGATATTTGAGACAGCGAGCTTGCGGCCGACGGGGGTCGAGGTGCTGCTACGCTGCCCGGCCCTCGCCGAGCAGGGCATTGGTCCGGATGAGTTTATTCCTGTAGCGGAGAGCACGGGCCAGATCAAGCGCATCGACCTGTGGGTGCTGGAGGAGGCCTTATTACACCTGCGCTGCCTGCGCGATGAACATGGTTACCAGGGCTTCTTCGCCATTAATATCTCGGCTGTGGAGCTACACAATGAGGCCTTTCCGCAGCAGGTGAGCGAGCTTATCGCCAGGTATGGCATCGACCCGGCGCTGCTGGAGCTGGAAATAACAGAAACCAGCCTGGTCAGTGATGACGCGGACAGTATCGAGACCCTGCAGGCTTTGAAAGCGCTGGGGTTGCGCCTGGCGCTGGATGATTTTGGTACCGGATATACCGCCTTCAACCAGTTGGCCAGCTACCCGGTGGACACACTCAAGATTGACCGCTCCTTTGTTAATGCAATCAGCGACAGCTCTCAGCAAAAACGGCCGATGGTGGATATCATCCTGACCCTGGCGGAACTGTATGACTTGCATGTCATTGCAGAGGGCGTTGAAACTGCTGCTGAGTTGGCCTATTTGCAGCACAGCGGTTGTCAGCAGTTACAGGGCTATTTCCTGTCCATGCCCTTGAGCTGGAACGCCTTGCAGCAGCTGGTGCTCGAAGAGCAGGCGCTGCTCACTGAGCAGCGCGAAAAGGGCGAACACCTCAAACTGGTCGTGGACTAATCAGGCTCAGCTTCGGGGTCACTATCCTGCAGGTTGCGGGCCCGGTCTTGCGGGCTGATGATGTCGGTGATCTGGATGCCGAATTTGTCGTCCTGCATCACTACAATGCCCTGTGCAATCGGAGCATTGTTGACCAGGATGTCCAGCGGTTCATTGATCAGGCGCGATAGCTTGAGCACCGTACCGGCGCCCGTCTCCAACAACTCTCCAATGGTCATGCTGGTGCGCCCAACCTCGACTGACAGGGTGACCGGCACGTCCAGTAAAACGTCCAGGTTGACGTCTGATTCACGCTTGCTGGCCTGGGCCTGGGCCGGGGCTTCCGCCTCGGCATGACCCTCAGCGCTATTGTCTGAAGAGCCCTCAGCGTTACTTTGTAAAGAGCCCTCCGCGGCTTCGTCAGCCGCCAGTTCGGATTCGGTTTCTGTTGTCATGGTATCGACCTACTGCATTACGAAACTGGTGATAAAGACCTCTACCGGCGGTTGCGCGGGTACCGTCTGGGCAATGGTTTCGCTGATCTTCACGCGCAGATCTTCCTTCGCTGACTTGGTGTTGAGATCTTCGAAGGACTGGTCGCTCAGTACCAGGATCAGGTTGTTGCGGATTACCGGCATATTGAGGCTGATGTCATCGACAACTTCCTGGTCGCGGTGCATCACTTCCAGCGTGGTTTGCAGGTAGCGCAGGTTGCCGCGATGGGTGAAATTGACCACCAGTGGTGGATCCAGCTTGACGAAGATAGGTGCCGTTTCCTCTTCCACTACCTCCGCAACGGGCTCCCCTTCCGCTGGCGCAGCTTTTTCACCCATGTAGAAAAATGCGCCGGCGCCGCCGGCGCCTACCAGCAATAATAAGCCAAGGATAAGTATGATCTTTTTCATAGTGCCATTCCTGTCAGTTTAAAAATGTCAGATGTAGTAGTCGATCAGGCTGCCGTCGTCAGGCAGCATCTGTTCAGCGCGAGCTGGCGCCTCGTTAGCGGTGGTCTGGTCCGCGTCGGCGTCATGTTGCTGGGTGCTATCGCGGCTCGCTTCGTCACTGGCGTTGTGCTGGGCCAGCGAGCGATCGGAGACGTCAGCCTGGCTTAATTCCATGCCCGCCTGGCCGAATAGTTCGCGCAGGCGCGGCATCTCCGCTTCCAATAGCTCGCGGGCGGCGCGATTAGCGCTGTAGAAGACGATGCTGGTCTGGTCGCTGTCGCTGGTAATGCGTACTTCCAGGCTGCCTAGTTCCGCCGGATGCAGCTGCAGTTCAGCACGCTGGATGCCATTGCGTCCCAGCCACTGGATGCGGCCCTGCAGTTCTTCGCCCCAGCCGCTCTGGCCCGGCCCGGATTGCATATTCATACGCGGCATGCGGTCCAGCGCGGTCGCCTCCGGACTCTGGCTGCTCAGTTTATTATCCAGTATCGGAGCCAGTACGCTGGTGTCCCGCGGCGTCGTCAGGGGCTCTATCAGTGGGCTGGTAGCCTTGCCTGCACTGTCAATGCCAGGCACCTTGCTGGCGCTGTCCTTGCCAGCAATATTATTGAAGGCGGCGTCGAGCAGTTGCTCCCTGCCGAGCTTGTCGCCATTACTGAAGTTGGCTCCTGCAGGGACTGTCCCGGATGGAGTCTCGACGTTGTTGCTGCCCCGAAGCAGCTCGCCAGACGCAGCCAGCGGCTCTGTCTGTGGCAGGGTGTTGCCGCCAGCCGGCAAGGCCTTGCCGCCAGGGCTAATTGTGGGTCTATTCATTACATTGCCGGGCCTGCGCAGGGCTTCACCCGTACTGCTGATACTGTTAGCTGGCGCGACGGGAGCGGTCACTGCCAGCGCCTGGGCCGGGTTTGGTTGCTGCTCGCTGGAATTGCCCAGGGATACTGCTGCCGCTGTAGCCGGGCCTGGGTCCAGCGCCTGGTCCAGGATTGGCAGGCCGGTACTGATCGATTCACTGGAATCAGGCTTTGTGACGACTTCCGTCAATTCCGGTGCTGTAGGGGGCAGGCTTGCGTCTGCTGCCAGCGGCGCTTGCTGTGGCGCTTGCTGTGGCACTGGCTGTGGCACTGGCTGTGGCACTGGCTCCGGACCAGTAAGCTGCGGTTCTATGCTATCCGCCAGTGCAAGCTCGGGAGCAGCAGTGCTCAGCTCGCTTAAGCTGTTCTCATCAGCAATGGGCCCCAGTATCGCGGCAAAAGCCTGCTTCGATGCCTGGCCGGGAATATCTGCCTCGCCAGCTGCCACGGCACCCGGTTCGGTGGATAATCCGTAAGCCGTCTCCGCCACTGCAACATCCGGCGAGGCTGACAAGTTGGCGATATTCACGCGTGGTTCCTGCTAATTAGCATTAGTGGCATTCTCAATAGGCCCTGATTGCTGTGTCTTCCTGTTATACAAAGCAAAGTGCATGCCAATCTAGCCCTTTACTGGCGGCTGCGCCGACCATGAAGTTCGTCGGCTTGCTTCTGTTCCTGTTTCTGCAGCTCTTGCTGCTCGGTTTCCAGGGCCATGGCAGTCAGTCGCGACAAGGTTTCGCTGGCCTGGCGCTTTTCGATCCACTGATCGCGGGTTTGCTCTACCTCGGTCTCCCCCAGCTCCAGGGTATGTCTCTGTTCCTCTACCGCCCGGTCCAGCTGGGCGAAGAACTGCTGGAAATTGCGGTATTGTTGAGCATCCAGTCCCTGCGTGCTCTGTTCCGCAAACAGTGCCTGGTATTCCTGTCGGTACTGCAGCAGTTGCTGCAACATCTGCTCCTTGCTGGCATGGGCCTGTTGGGCATCTGCCAACTGTGAGCCGGCCTTGCGTTCCTGTTCTCGGCGAATATCGGTGACACGTTCCAGGCGTTTGCTGCGGATCATGGCTTAGTCACTCCACTGTGTGGTGCAGGCGGCCAGTTGTTCGAGGCTGCCGGAAAAATTGGCTTGTTCCTGGATACCCTGCTGCAGGAAGTTCATTAGCTGGGGCTGGGCGGCGATAGCGAGATCGATGGCGGGATCTGAGCCATGCTGATAGGCCCCAACGCTGATCAGGTCGCGACTTTGCTGGTAGGTCGAGTAGAGCTGGCGAAAATGGCGCGCTGCTCCCTGGTGTTCATCACTGGTGATGCCGGGCATGATACGGCTGATGGAGGCCTCAATGTCGATGGCCGGGTATACACCCGCTTCGGCCAATTGTCGCGACAGCACAATATGACCGTCCAATATGGCCCTGGCAGCATCAGCAATGGGGTCTTGTTGGTCGTCACCCTCAACCAGTACCGTGTAAATTGCCGTGATAGAGCCACCGCTGGCGGCGTCACCGTTGCCTGATCGCTCTACCAGTCGAGGTATTTGTACGAACACCGAGGGCGGGTAACCCTTGGTCACCGGCGGTTCACCGATAGCCAGTGCGATTTCGCGCTGAGCCTGGGCAAAGCGGGTCAGCGAGTCCATCAGCAGTAAAACCTTCAGGCCCTGGTTGCGAAAGTGTTCCGCCACCGCGGTTGCCAGCCAGGCACCGTGAATGCGCATCAGCGGTGGGTCATCAGCCGGCGACGCAATCACCACGGCCTTGTCCCGGTCGCGGCTACCGAGAATTTCCTCGACGAATTCACGCACCTCACGACCACGTTCGCCGATCAGGCCGACCACGACTACATCTGCCTCGGTATAGCGTGTCATCAGGCCCAGCAGGGTGCTCTTGCCGACTCCGCTGCCGGCGAACAAGCCCATGCGCTGGCCGCGGCCGACCGTGAACAGGGAATTTACCGCGCGCACACCCACGTCCAGAGGCTCGCGGATGGGTTCACGGTGAAAGGGGTTGATGGCCTGGCCCTGCAGGGAGATGGCATCGTCGCAGCGAATCTCGCCGAGGTCATCCAGGGGTGCACCAGTGGCGTCTATGACCCGCCCCAGTAGTTGCTGCCCCACCTTGACCTGGGTACTGGTATCGGCGGGTATAACACGCGCGTTCGGACAGAGGCCGCGCAATTCACCGATGGGCATCAGGTATAGCTTGCTCTGGGCGAAGCCCACGACTTCCGCCTCGAATTCGCCACCGTCGGCAGGCAATATGCGACAGCGGCTACCGACGGGTGCCTGGCATCCCTCGGCGACCATGGTCAGGCCTATGAGTTGGCACACGCGACCTTCCACCACCAGCTCGGGGTCGGTGACCTGGTCGGTGTAGAGCTGCAGGCGCGAACTTATCTCACGGCAGCGCTCACTGTTAATTCTTTCTGCAGCGTTCACGCGTCTGCGTCCTGGGCGCGCTCGCCGCCGATCAACTGGGTGCAAATGGCCCTGATCCTTGCGTCCAGGGAGGCGTCTATGCGAGTGGCACCGCGACTGACGAGACAGTCGCCTCGCGGCAGTGCCGGGTCACTCAGCAGCTCCCAGTTGCGATCCTGGCTACTTAACCGGGATAACTCCTTGACCAATTCCACATCCTGGTGATTCAGGTAGACCCTGGCCCCCTCACGATCTTCCGGCAGGCAGGCGATGGCCTCGCGCACCACGCCTACAATCGCTTCCGGTGCGGTCTGCAGCTCTCGTCGAATTAACTGCTGGGAAATTTTTCCGGCCAGCAGCGCCAGTTCTTCAGCCACCTGTTCGTTGAGTTCTTCATAAGGCTTGCTGATGGCTTGTAGTATTTGGCTGAATTGATCGAGGCGCTCTTCGATCCAGGCTCGTTGCTGCTCCAGAGCCTCATCGCGGCCAGCCTGTAAGCCCTCTTGCCGGGCCTGGGCTCGCAGCTGCTCCAGTTCCTTGCTGTGGGCTGCGGACAGGGTCGTTGCGGCCGCTGCGCCTGACAGCGGCGGTGTGCGCCAGGGCAGAACCTTATCGTCGGCTTTAGTCATCGGCTACCCAGCCCTGGATAAGTTTGGCGGCGCGGGCCGGTTCGCTCTCGACAATGCTGCGTGCCTGGGCCAGGTTTTGTTCGTAATTCGCAATGGCGCTGGCCTGTGGCAAGCCCGGCGCCATGGGCGCGCTGAGGCTGACCCGGTCATCGCCCAGGGCGGCTTGCTGTGCGTCGGCTCCAGCATAGGCCAACTGGCCTCCGGGCTGGCGCATTGGCAGCGTGCTCTCATTGGCAACGCTGCTTTTCAATACCGGGCGCAACACGCCAAATATCAGGAATAGCACCACCAGGCCGGCGGCGGAGTTTTTCAGTGCAGTCCACAGCAGCGGGTTGTCCAGTAAGCTTTCTTCGCTGATGAATTCCGCGATGGCTTCCTGCTGAAAGAAATCAGAGTCAATTACACTGACACTGTCACCGCGCGCTTCACTGAAACCTATGGTTTGCTTGACCAGGTCGACGATACGCTCGTACTGGGCTGGATCCAGTGTTTTCACCGTATCCGTCGCCGCAGTGCCGCCAGCTGTTGCAGGGTCGCCCGCGGTCGCATTGGCGTCAGTGGCAGCGGCCGTGCTGCCGCTGTCAGGATGGTCAATCAACACCGCTACGGAGATGCGGCTGACGGTACCCGGTGTGCGGCTGATATGACTGATGCTGCGGTCCATCTCGAAATTACGGGTGGTGCGGGTCTTGCTGCGCACGGTGGTGGTTTCCGGCGTTGCTGGGTCGTTACCGATATCGGCGTTGGGGTCATTGGGCAGTAAGCCGGGAATACCTACAGGCTCAGTCTCCTGATTGGTTTCCTCTTCATCGGACTGTTCGCTGCGCAGTACCGTAGCGGGATCGTATTTCTCCTCAGTGGTCTCCATCCGGGTGAAGTCCAGGTCAGCGCTGACCTGGGCGTGGACGCGATCAGCGCCGACAATGGGGGTTAGTATCTGTACAACGCGCTGGGCGTAGTCCTCTTCCAGCTGGCGTTTGAGGCGCAGGTTGGCGTTGCTGATAGAAAAATCGGAGTCTTCATCCATGGACAGGAGGCTACCAGTCTGGTCCAGCACTGATACCTGATTGGTCGACAGTCCGGCGGTACTGGCAGACACCAGGTGTTTGATGCCGGCAATCTGCGCCTCGGTCATGGTCGTGCCTGGGTGCAGGTTGAGCATGACCGATGCACTGGATTGTACCCGCGAGCGCAGGAATGAGGTCTGCCGTGGAATACTCAGGTGTACCCGGGCCTCGCGGACACTGTCCATGGCTTCAATAGTCTGCACCAGTTCTTCCTGCAGGGCGCGATTGAAGCGTGCTTGTTCAATGAAGTTACTGGTGCCCATGGTCGGCTTTTGGTCGAGTATGGAGAAACCCTTGGTGGCCTTGTTGGGAAGGCCGTTGCGCGCCAGTAGCAGTCGGGTGCTGTGCACCTCGCTTGCCGGTACCAGGATGTCACCACTGCGCTGGTCAATGCGATAGTCCAGCCCGGCCTGGTCGAGGCTGGTGCTGACCCGGGCGCCGTCCTGTGCCGACAGGCCGGCATAGAGCAGTTTGTAGTCTGGTGTTTGCGACCAGAGCACGATCGCCACACCCAGGGCGATACTCCCCGCCAGGCCACCCATCAACACCAGTTGACGGACAAAGTGCATTTGGCTCAGGTTGCCGATTTGCTGCAGGGCATTAGGGTTCGCTGTAGTTTCCATGTCGTGTCAAAAGGTCCGTGTAGTTTTCAGTTGTTTATGGATCAGACTTGCATGCTCATGATTTCCTTGTAGGCGGACAGCAGCTTGTTGCGTACCTGGGTCACAGCCTCAAAGGAAACAGATGCCTTCTGCGCCGCCACCATCACCTCGGGCAGGCTGATGTTTTCAGCGCCATTGGTGAAGGCGGATTTCATTTCGGTGGCGGTGGATTGCAATTCGTTCACCTGGCTCAGGGATTCCTGCAGTAACCTGGAAAACTCAGGCCCTGCGGCGGGGCTGGTCTCGGTGGCGCTGCCGCCCTTGGCGGTCTCCGACAGGGCGCGCATCTGCGCCAGGACTGTGTCAATACTCACGTCGCTCATAGTGGTTCTCCTCGATGCCGATCAGATTCCGGCCATGCCTGGAATTGCGATCCCCTGTTCGCGAAAGCGGGCCAGCTTGTAGCGCAGGGTACGGGGACTAATGCCCAGCTTCGCTGCGGTATCCTTGCGGCTGCCTTTTTCGGCGCTAAGGGTTTGAATTATCAGTTCCATCTCGCGTGATTTGAGATCGTCAGCGAGGTGGGCCTCATCCAGTTCGTCTAACTGCACATCGGCCTCGACGGCGCTGCTTGATGCAGCTGCTGTGTTCGGCATCACCGACTCAAACAAGATGGAGCTCTCGCTGACAGTGAGGCCGTTCTTCAGGATCAGTGCTCTTTGCACGACATTGTGTAGCTCCCGTACATTGCCGGGCCAGTCGTAGTTCAATAGCAATTGCTCGGCGAAGCTGTCCAGCACCACGCCTTCACCCGGTGCCATCTCCTGGATGAAGCGGTGGCACATGGGGAGGATGTCCGCGCGGCGCTCGCGCAAGGGCGGCACTTGCAAGGGGAATACATTGAGGCGGTAAAACAGGTCTTCGCGGAAATTCCCGGCGGCCACCTGGGCGGCCAGGTCACGGTTGGTGGTAGCCAGTATACGCACGTCCAGGGGGATGGGGCTCTTGCCGCCCAGTCTTTCCACCTCACGCTCCTGCAGTACCCGCAGCAGCTTCGCCTGTAGCGGCAACTCCATCTCCGAAATTTCATCCAGCAGCAGGGTGCCGCCGTTGGCCTGCTCGAACTTGCCGGCACGTGCGGCATAGGCGCCTGTGAAGGCACCCTTTTCGAAGCCGAAGAGGATGGACTCCAGCATGTTTTCCGGAATCGCGGCACAGTTAATGGCGACGAAGGCCTGCTCACTGCGCAGGGAGTGGTCGTGAATGAGGCGGGCAAAGACTTCCTTGCCGACCCCGGACTCACCACTGATGACAATTGATGCGTCGGTTTGCGCCACCCGCAGCGCGAGCTCCGCGGTGGAGTGGCTGCTGGCGTCCTCAAATACCGGTAATGTCAGGTCGGCGCTGGAGCTGGCCAGGCGCGCCACGGTCTCCAGCAGCACCTCCGCTTCGAAGGGCTTATTGATATAGTCTGCAGCGCCCTGCCGCATTGCGGTGACAGCTTGTTCCACCTCGCCAAAGGCGGTCATGAGGACTACCGGTATCTCTGGCCACAGGCGCTTGCTCTCCTGCAGAAACTCGGCGCCGCTCATGCCGGGCATTTGGATATCGGAAAGAATCAGGTTGACCCGCTGGGTCTTGAGTATCTGCAGGGCTTCATCGGCACAGGCCGCGCTGATGCAGTCATGCCCACCATACTGCAGCGTTTCGCCAATGACCTCGCGCAGGGCATTGTCGTCTTCGATAACCAGTACTTGAATGGATTGGGTCATGATTACTCCTTGTCTGCCGCTAGCGGCAGGCGCAGCGTAAATTCGCTGCCGCCCAGGGCCGATGTCTCTACCGCGACGCTGCCACCATGGGCGCTGGCGGCGCTGGCGACTACCGCCAGCCCGAGGCCAGTGCCGTGTGCGCGGGTGGAGAACCAGGGTTCAAAAATGCGTTGCTCTAAAGCGGTATCCACGCCGGGACCGTTGTCGCCGACGCTGATCAGAATTGCAGTATCACTTTGCTCAAGCCTGACCTCGATACGGGCATGTTCCGGACAGGACTGCAGGGCGTTATCCAGCAGGTTGGATATCGCGTTTTCCAGCAGTTCGCGTTGTCCGGAAAACTGCAGGCCCTGTACTGGCAGTGTTAACTCGAGCTCGGCGTCGGCCAGCTCCAGTTGCGGCGACATAGCCTCACAGTTAGCGCGCAGCAGTTGCCCCAGGCAGAGCTCTTGCACCGGGTCATCAGCCCCGCGTATGAAGCGCAGCATGCCCTCGATAAGGCGCTCGATTTGGTGCAGGCGCTCGCGCACCTTGCCACCTACCCGGGCGGACTCATCGTTGTCATTGTCGACACGATCCAGTTGTGACAGGTAGAGCATGGCGGAGCTGAGCGGGGTGCGCAGTTGATGTGCCAGGCGGGCCGCCATATCACCCAGCTCGCGCAGGCGTTGCTCGCGGTGCAGCAGCTGCCGCAGGCGATGGTTTTCGCTGATATCGGTGATCAGGGCGATACGCGCGTCGGCACTGCCGAGTTCGCTGTAAGCCAGGGCCAGGCGACGCCCGTCGTGACTGTCGAATTCGCCGTCATGAGCGGGCAGGGTGCTGCCAGTGGCGGTTACCAGCTCGTCCCAGTGACGGCCCTTGAGGGGCACGCCGAGGATGATCTCCGCCGCCGGATTACAATCATCGATGCTGTTTTCGCTATCGATGACCACAACGCCACCGGGCAGGGCATCCATCAGGGTGGAAAGCTGTTCAGCCAGTGCTTCCTTGGCGGCCAGTTCGGCCAGGCGGGCAGAGCGGGCCGCAGCCAGTTCTGAAGATAAATGTGCAACCCGTTGTTCCAGCTCGCCCCAGGCGCTGCCGAGCTCATCTGAGACCCGGTTGAATGCGGCAAAGGCCTGTTCCAACTGTTGGCTGGAGAGTGTCTCCGGCAGCTCTGCTGTGCTAACGCTAGATTCGACTTGTCCCATAACACACTTCTTCTGATTCTTTTATTCAGAAGTAGCATTTATCGTGCCAACAATGAGGCCCCCGAATTTCGTGGCCTGTAGCCATCCATGTCAATTATTTGGCACTGTGTTGGGAGCCTGGAATGGCGGTGCGACAGGATATTTGACGCCGCCTGGGCTCAGGCGGACTTGCTGATACCCAGTTTGCGCATTTTCTCCACCAGGGTGGTGCGCTGCAGGCCTAGCAATTTGGCGGCTTTGGCAACCACCCAGTTACTCTGGTCGAGGGCGTCCATCACCAGGTTGCGCTCTATGCTGACCAGGTGTTCCTTCAGGTTAACACCGGCTTCCGGCAAGCCTGTTTCCTGCGGGTGCAGCAGGTGACGCGGGTCTGGAGACGTGTCTGGCTCCGCTGGGCTGGGCGCCTGGCTGGCGCTGCGCACGTGCTGGCTGCGAGCACTGCTGCCCGGGCCGTGATAGCGAGGCGGCAGCTCGTTGACGCCCACAGTGCTGGCCGGGTGTAGAATCGCCAGCCGCTCGACCAGGTTTTCAAGCTCACGTACGTTGCCTGGCAAGGGATGGCGGCAGATGGCGGCAACTGCCTCCGGATCAAGCTTCACCGGCAGCTGCTTTTCCAGTTCCAGTCGGGTTGTGAACTCTTCCACCAGGTAGGGCACGTCCTCGGGGCGTTCGCGCAGTGGTGGCAGTTCGATCGGAAATACGTTGAGGCGGTAAAACAGGTCCAGGCGAAACTGGCCGCTTTCTACCTGGGCCTCCAGGTTCTGGTGAGTGGCGGCGATAATACGGGCGTTATTGCGTATGCTTTTGCCGCCTCCGACGCGCTCGAAGGTGCTTTCCTGCAACACACGCAGCAGTTTTACCTGCATTTGCATGGGCATATCGCCGATTTCATCCAGAAACAGGGTGCCACCCTCCGCCAACTCAAAGCGACCACGGCGCGAGCTTATGGCCCCGGTGAAGGCGCCTTTTTCGTGTCCAAACAGCTCGGATTCCAGCAAGTCAGCGGGTATAGCGCCACAGTTGACGGCCACGAAGGGCTTCTCGGCGCGCAGTGACTGCTGATGTATGGTCCGGGCCACGATTTCCTTGCCAGTACCGGACTCGCCCAGCAATAACACGATAGCGTCGGTCCTTGCCACCTGGGCCGAGAGCGCCTGGATTTCCTGTATGGCAGGACTGACCCCGATCAGGCTGCGTGAGGATCCCTCCTCGCGGCCGACGTTCTTTAGTTTGGCTTCGGTGTCGCGGATGGTGCCCAGCAGGTTGCGGTACTTGATCGGGTAATTGATCTGGCCGGTGAGGCCTGGGGCCAATACCGCCGCGCCATCCTCGGCAGAGTCCGGCAGGGCGAACAGGGCCGTGCGCTTGCTGTTGGCACCGAGGTGTTCTATTGCTTCGCGCATATCACGACTGCTGGGCAGGTGCAGCAGGGCGAGGATGTAGTCGTCGTTAAGTTCCTGGTGAAACAGCTCCTGGGTACCGTTTACCACGAGCAACTGGTACTCGAGGAATTTGACGATGGCTTCCAGTTCACGGACTACCGTTAGGTCAGTTGATACCAGCAGAATCTTGTCAGTCATTGAGACGGTAACCGTTATTATTGACGGCAGCTAGCCCGCCGACGTTTTCAGGACTATGCGTCAAAAATATGGCCACGTCAAATATGGCCTGGAATTAGCGTCTCGACAAAAAATTGACGCCTATGCGAGACCCGGGATGGTCGGGTGACCAGGGCCTAGTCGCCGTCTACGATATCGGTGATTTGTTCCAGCAGATAGGGCTTGGTGATGTAGCCGTCAAAGCCGGCCCCTTCAGCCTGGCTGACCTGTTCCGGCATGGCGTTGGCGCTCAAGCCGATAATTTTGCAGCCGTCCAGGTTGGGGTCTGCCTTGAGTACACGCAGGGCGGTAATCCCGTCCATGCGCGGCAAGTCGATATCAAGGAAGATGAAATCCGGCTGCTCACGCCTGGCCACCATGATGCCTTCCTCGGCAGTTTCGGTCAGGAACAGGGAGACGTCATCCATGCCTTCCATCATTGCTTCGAAGAGAATGGTGCTGGTGCGGTCATCCTCCACATAGAGAACCTTGCGACCATGCACTGCAGGGCTGTGCGTTGATGGGGCATGCATCATGGCGTGCCCTCGCTTTGCAGGGATTCAATCAGGCGCCACAGCACATCGATATCCAGCGGTTTGGTGAGGTATTCGGTGAAACCGGCACTCATGGCTTCCTGGATATTCGATTCGATGGCGTCGGCGCTCAGCGCCACCAGAGGAATCTGGCTTAGTTCCGGCATACCCTTGATGGCCCGGGCAGCGGTGACGCCGTCCATACCAATCAGGTTGATATCGAGCAGAATCAGGTCGGGCTGATGCTGTAGCGCCAGTTCAATACCCTCTTCGGCCGCAGTTGCGGTCAGCAGTGTGACGTGCTCGAGGGGGTCCATGATGGCTTTCATCAATTCCAGGCTGGCGCGGTGATCTTCCACGTAAATTACAGTCAATGGGCTGGACGGTGGTGCCGCTGGCGCGGCTGTCTCGGCCGCGGTTATGGCGGAGGTGACATCCGCTGCCTGCGCTGATGAGGCTTGCAGGTACAAATTGAAGGTGGAACCCCGCCCCGGTTCACTGCTGAAGTCGATCCGGCCTTCCATTAACTCGCTGAGGAAGCGCGCCAGGGCCAGCCCCATACCGGTGCCGGCAATTTGTTCCTGCTCGGCATAGCCGAGCCGCGTGAAGGCCTCGAATACGCGTTCGCGGTCCGCTTCCTCGATACCGACGCCCGTGTCGATAACTGAGCAGACCACGGTACCGTCATCTTCTGCCCGGGCCTGGAACCTGACTTTGCCGCCCGCCGTGTTGTACTTGATGGCATTACTGAGAAGATTTACCAGCACCTGCTTGAGGCGGGTATAGTCGGCCCGAACCACCAGTGGTGAATCCTCGATGTCCAGCGTGATATCAGCCTCTTCGGCCTCCGCCGCGACCAGGCTGGCGGCATGGGCTACTACTTCGCTGAGCTTGCAGTCTTCCAGTGAAACGCTGAGGGCTTGCTGTTCCAGCCGCGTGATGTCCAGGATGTCGTCAATCAGGTTGAGCAACTGCCAGCCTGCAGTCAGGGTCTCTTCAGTATTTCGCACCATGTAGGCGGGTGCGTCGGTGGGCATTTTGCTTTTCTGAATCTGGGCAAAGCCCAGTATTACGTTGAGCGGAGTGCGCAGGGCATGGCTCATACGGCCCAGGAACTGGTTCTTGGCATCGTTGGCCTTGATCGCCGCCTGACCTCGTTCTTCCAGTTCCTGCAGGCGTACGGCCTGGGCGGTAAAACGGCTTTGCTGACGTCGCAGGGCGATTACCAGATAGACGCTCAGCGCCACCAGTGCGCCAATCAACAGGGCAGATAGCCAGGGTGCTGCTGCGGTCGACTCCACCTGGGCCCTGGCCGGTATCGGCAATAGCGCGGCAAGTAGCGCGGTGCAAGCAGGCGCGGTGCAACCAGGCGCGGTGCAACCAGGCGCGGTGCAACCAGGCGCGTAGCGCTTGAGCAGGGCTGAGATCATGAAGCGACCACGCTGGTGTGCGATTCGTAATTTGGGGTAGCAGGAAACACGTATAAGCTAGCTGAATCAGAAGGGAAACAGACTACCATAATTTGCCGGGGATAGGGGCTTTCTGAGCTGGAATTTGTCATCCTGCGGCCCCGTCGGGCAGGCGTTGCTTCAGTGCCTGGAAGGTCTTCACATCGCGATTTTGATTACCCTTTATGTCGGCCATCAGGATGATCACCACCCTGCGATTCTTGGCCCGGCCCTCGGGCTCGGCATTATCGGCGATCGGCCGGAACTGCCCGTAGCCTACGGATACCAGCCGCTCCGGGGGTACACCGTATTCAGCCAACAGGCGCACCACGGCTGCCGCCCTGGCCGAGGACAACTCCCAGTTCGAGGGGTAGAGAATGGTGCTGATGGCCTGGTTGTCGGTATAGCCCTCCACCTGTACGCGATTGGGCAGCAGTACCAGGTAATTGGCCAGTTGGCGCAGGATGGGTCTCGCCGTGAGCTCGGGCAGTGCGCTGGCACTGCGGAACAGCAGTTTGGACTTGATTTCGATTTCCAGCCACAGGCGATTTTGCTTGATTGAGACCAGGTCGTCCTCAATATAGCTGCTCATCATTTTGGTCATCTCGCCACCCAGGTGCTCGACTTCCTCCTGGGCCTTGTCCAGTGCCCATTCGTCCTGGGTGGGGTCAGTCTCCTCCGGAGTTATCGGGAATATCATGGGCTTGATGGAAATAGGAGCCGGGACGCCGGGCGGCGGGCGAGTGTGCGCGGCGACCATACCGGTGCCGCTGCTGGACAAGTTGCCAATCATGATGGGATTGAGGGCGCTGGGACCGGCACTGAAGGCCGAATTGAGACTGTCAGACAGCACCCGGTATTTGCCCTCATTGACCGAGGAGATCGAGTACATCACCACGAAGAAGGCGAACAGCAGGGTGATGAAGTCCGCATAAGACACTAGCCAGCGCTCGTGGTTCTCCTCCTCAACATGTTGTTTGCGGCGGGCCATATCAATGCAGGTAGCCCTGCAGCTTACTCTCAATATTGCGGGGGTTATCTCCCTCGGCGATTGCCACCAGGCCGTCGACCAGCATGTCCCGGTATTGCATGCGCTGCCCGACGATGGTTTTCAGCTTGTTCGCTATTGGCAAAAACAGCAGGTTGGCCAGGCCCACACCGTAAATGGTGGCAACGAAGGCCACCGCGATACCGGGGCCCAGCGAGCTGGGATCAGCGAGGTTATTCATGACATGTATCAGGCCCATGACAGCGCCGATAATCCCGAGTGTCGGCGCATAGCCACCAAAGCCCTCCCAGACCTTGGCGGCGCCCAAATCCATCGATTCCATGGTGCTCATTTCAACCTCCATCGCCGCTCGAATTGCCTCTGGCTCACTGCCATCCGCGAGTAATTGCAGGCCGCCCTTGAGAAAGCTGTCGCGTTCTTCCTCACAGGCGCTCTGCAGGCTGAGCAAGCCTTCCTTGCGGGCCATCTGGCTCCAGCTGACGATTTTCTTGATGGCCGCCGCGCCGTCCTCATCGGGCGGCCTGAATACCCAGCCGGCGCGACGCAAGGCGTGCATGAATACCAGCTGTGGCGTTTGCACCAGCACCGCGCCGCAGGTACCGCCGAAGACGATGACGAAGGCGGTCAGCTGCAGCAGGGAATCGGTGTGCCCCCCTTCCAGGATGTTGCCACCGATAATTGCCGCCAGCCCGACCGTGATGCCAAGCAGTGTAAGGAAGTCCATTACCTATGTTTCTCGCGCGTCAGTCGGCTTAGATGCTTTCGTCGGCGCCGTCATCCTCGAGCCAACCCTCGGACATGCGCGACTTGATGCGTCCCACTGCCTGGCTGTGGATCTGGCAGACGCGGGACTCGCCAACACCCAGTACCTCACCAATCTCGCGCAGGTTCAGTTCATCCTGGTAATACAGTGAAACCACCAGTTGTTCGCGCTGCGGCAGCCCCTTGATTATCTCGGCAACGTTATCGCGCAGCGCGTCCTCCTCGGCCTCAACCGCCGGACTGGAGGTCGGCGCCGCCATGTTGCCGCCCTCAGGCTCGAGGTTGTCCAGCGGTACCAGCCAGGCACCGGCGGTTTCCGCCAGCATATCGTTGTAGTTGTCCAGTGACTCTCCCATCTCCTCGGCGATCTCGGCGGAGCTGGCAGTGCGACCAAATTTTGCCTCGGCGCCGCGAATAGCGGCGGCAATACGCTTTGACTTTGACTGGGTGCTGCGTGGGGTCCAGCTCTGGCGCCGCAGCTCATCAAGGATGGCGCCGCGTATATAGATGCCGGCAAAGGTCTTGAAACTGGCAGCCTCAGCCGGTTGGTAGCGCTTGGAGGCCTCCCATAAGCCGATCAGGCCAACCTGTATATAGTCTTCCATTTGTTGGCCTGGTGGCAGTCGCATCACCAAATGGTGGGCAATGCGACTCACCAGTTCTACGTGTCCTTCAAACAGCTCGGTTCTGGCTGGAGAATCATCCAGCAGATAATCTGCAGTTCCACTCATCTTCCCGCTCCCACGGTACTGGAATTGGCCGCTACCATGCGCTCCAGGAAGAACTCGATGTATCCTGAACTCGGTGGTACCGGAAGGCTTTCTATGCGATCGGCGATCTGTTTCAGCGCCAGCGCAGATTTGCTCTCGGGGAAACCATCGACCACCGGCTGCTGGCGGCGCACCGCCAGCCTCAGGTTGTCGTCAAAGGGCACGTGGCCCAGGTAACCCACGGAACAGTTGAGGTACTGACCGGCGACCGCCGCCAGCTTCTCGTACAAGCCCAGCCCCTGGCTGGCGCTTTTCACCATGTTGGTGACAATCTGGAAGCGGTTGACGCCGTTGTCCCGGTTCAGCACTTTCATCAATGCATAAGCATCGGTAATGGAGGCGGGTTCGTCGCAGACCACGACAATAACTTCCTGTGCTGCATGACTGAAGCTGACGACGCTGTCGCTGATGCCGGCGGCGGTGTCGATAATCAACACATCAACCGGGATACTCAGTTCACTGAAGGCGCGGATTAGGCCCGCGTGCTCGGCGGGGCTCAGTTCGGCCATGCTCTGCACGCCTGAGGCGGCCGGTATCACCCTGATGCCCTGGGCGGTCTCGACCATGATTTCTTCGAGGCTGCGCTCGCCGCTGATGACATGCTGCAAGTCATACTGGGGGCGCACGCCCAGGAACAGGTCCACATTGGCCAGCCCCAGGTCCGCATCCATCAGCACGACCGATTGCTTGCGTTGGGCGAATACACTGCTCAGGTTGACCGACAGGTTGCTCTTGCCGACGCCGCCCTTACCGCTGGTCACAGCGACAACGCGGACGCTATCTGGTTGGCTGAGCCGGGACAGGCCGCGTGCCTGTTCCGCTAACTGGGTCACTTTAGGCATTGTGCTTACCTCCGACAGAACCGCTGCTGGCGGCCAGCTTGTCACCTCTAGCCAGGCGCACCGCTTCCTCAACCAGTGATTCCCGGCGTGCTGGCAGCATGTCCTCGGGCACGCGCTGCCCGTTGCCGATAAATGCCAGCGGCAACTGGTGGCGACACAGTGCGGAAATTATGGGACCCAGGCTGGCCGCTTCATCAATCTTGGTCACGATAGAGCCGGCCAGGCCAATATGGGAAAAGGCCTGTATCGCCTCCTGCAAGACCTGCTGCTGAGCGATGGCCGACAGTACCAGGAAGGTCTTGATCTGGGCGTCGGCACTGGCCAGGGTGACAAATTGATCGGTCAGGCCCATGTCGCGCTGGCTCATACCGGCAGTGTCGATCAGTACCAGCTTGCGATCACTCAGGCTGGCCAGCGCCTTGCGCAGATCAGTGGGTGAGGTCGCCGCCTGGACTGGCACACCGAGAATACTGCCAAAGTTGTACAACTGTTCCTGGGCACCCACCCGGAAACGGTCAGTGGTAATCAGTGCGACCTCGTTGCGCCCGTGGCGCAGGGCGAAGCGCGCGGCCAGCTTGGCCACAGTCGTGGTTTTACCGACGCCGGTGGGTCCAACCACGGCCACTATGCCGCCCTGTTCGAGCAGGTCATCATCAGAAACCTTGATCTGGCCCGCCAGGCGCTTGAGTACGCTGGTCAGGTTCTCTGCAGCTGCATTTGCCCCAGGAGCCCGGTCGAGCAGGTCCTTGCAGACGCGGCGGCTCAGGCCGAGCTTTTTCAGTTGCCCCTGTAGAGCCAGGCGGCCCGGCTGGCGGCGGCCTTTTTCCTGCCAGGTCAGCTCTGACAGTTCGCCTTCAAAGAGCCCACGCAGGCGACTCAGTTCCATCTGCATGGAGCTGATCTGTGGATCAATGCTGGCGCTGGTGCTGGCATCTGCGGCTGGCCGCTGTGGTTTGGCGATAGTGTCGTTGCTGATCGCCTGTAGCCGGGCTTTTTGCGGCCGGGGAGTAGCGGCTTCTTTGCGGTTGCTGCCAGCCAGGTTGGCCTGTAGTTGGCTGGCCAATTCCGGGTCATAATCCAGGGCCGCCAAAACCTCGACGTTATCGGCGGCCTTGCGCGTCGAAATAATGACGGCGTCGTCACCCAACTCATCCCTGACCTTGCGCATGGCCCGGCGCATGTCCGGTGCCTCGAATTGCTTGATTTTCATTCTTTTGTTGCCTCCCCGGTGGTCATGCGGCAGAAATTGCCGCCTGCCCCACTGTGCCAACTACCTTGATTTGTTTATTTGCCGGAATCTCGCTGTAGGCCAGTACTTGCAGGCCCTGGTTGCCTGGGCGCAGCAACCGTGCCAGCCACAGCCTTATATCCTGTGCCACCAGCAGCACGGCGCTATCGCCGCGGCCTTCCTGTAGCTGACCCTGTTCCCTGACTTGCTGCATCATGTTCTCCACGAGGTGGGGCTCCAGGCCGCCACTACCTTCTCCTTTCAAATAACCCAGCAATATCCGTTCCAACTCCGGATCCAGGGTCACAACCCTGATTTCCGGCTCGACGCCATTGATGTTCTTGCAGATGGCCCGGGCCAGTGCTGCGCGCACGTGACCGGTGAGCAGATCGGCATTCTTTTCCTCAACCCCGTACTCGGCCAGGGCCTCGGCGATACTGCGCATATCCCGCAGCGGCACCCCTTCCTGCAGCAGGTTCTGCATGACTTTCAGGAATACACCCAGGGTGATGATGTCCGGTACCAGGTTCTCAACCAGCTTGGGTGCGGATTCGGCCAGTCGATTGAGCAGTTCCTGCACCTCGTCGTGGCCCAGCAGTTCTGCTGCATGTTGCCGCAGCAGGTTATTCAGGTGAGTGGCCACTACGGTGCTGCAGTCGACCACGGTGTAGCCCTTGGTCTGGGCCTCGTCACGGCTGGCTGGTTCTATCCACAGCGCATCCAGGCCGAAGGCGGGGTCGCGGGTTGCGATTCCCTGCAGTTCCCCAAACACCTGACCGGGGTTGATGGCCAACTCGGAGCCAGGTTGTACCTCGCCTTCGCCGACCGGTGTGTCCAGCAGGGTGATGCGATAGCCATTCGGTGGCAGGTCGAAGTTGTCGCGGATGTGGACCGGTTGTATCAGCATGCCCAGCTCCTGCGACAGCTTTTTGCGCACACCGCGAATCCGCGCCAGCAACTCGCCACCCTGGTTCTTATCGACCATGGGGATCAGGCGGTAACCGACTTCAATTCCGATAATGTCGATGCCGCGCACGTCGTTCCAGCTTAGCTCGCGCTCTTCAGCTGGCACCTCGTCTTCCAGTTCAACATCCTCAGGCTCGACCAGGTTCGCCGCGGGTCGGTTTGCTATCAGGTAGCCACTACCGATAAGCGCGCCGGCCAGGGTCAGGAACACGAAATTGGGCATGCCTGGCACCAGGCCGAGACAGCCGATCACCAGGCCTGATACGACCAATGCCCGCGGGCTGGCCAGGAGCTGGTCCATGACCTGTTGGCCCATGTCTTCGCTGTCGGATACCCGGGTTACCAGCAGTGCTGCTGCCGTGGATAGCATCAGTGAAGGTATCTGTGCGACCAGGCCGTCACCGATGGTGAGCAGGATATAGTTGTGGGCGGCGTCGCCAGCCGACAGATTGTGTTGGAACACCCCAATCACAAAGCCGCCGATGACATTGATCAGCAGAATGAGAATGCCGGCGATGGCATCACCGCGGACGAATTTGGAGGCACCATCCATGGCACCATAGAAACTGGCTTCGCGTGCGACGGAGGCGCGCCGGGTCCGGGCCTCGTCCTGGTTGATAAGGCCCGCATTCATATCGGCGTCAATGGCCAACTGCTTACCGGGCATTGCGTCCAGGGTGAAACGCGCGGTGACCTCGGAGATGCGACCGGCACCCTTGGTTACGACGACGAAGTTGATAATTACCAGGATGGCAAAGACCACCAGGCCTACCGCATAACTGCCGCCGATAACAAATTCGCCGAAGGCTTCAATAACCTTGCCGGCGGCACCGGTACCGGTGTGGCCCTGCAGCAATACTACCCGGGTAGAGGCAATGTTGAGCGCCAGTCGCAGCAGGGTGGCTACCAGCAGCAACGAGGGGAACAGGACGAAGTCCAGGGGCCGCTGGGTATACACGGTGGCGAACAACACGATCAGTGACAGTGCGATATTGAAAGTGAAGAGAAAATCCAGCGCCAGGGGTGGTAGCGGCAGCACCATCATCGACAGCACCAGCACGATCAGGAGCGGCGCGCCCAGCCCTACCAGGGCCTGTTTGCGAACCAGGGCGAGCAGCGTGGTGGTACTGGAACCGCTGGCAATTACTTCAGACATGGTTACTGGTCATCCTCTTCAGCGGGCGGTTGCAGGGTGTCGGGGTCGGGCATGGGCACCTGGCGGGCGTAGTCACCGGCACTGCGCAACTGGAATACATAGGCCAGCACGCGCGCCACCGCGACAAATAGATTGGCGGGAATTTCATCGCCGATATCGGTGCCCGCATGCAGGGCGCGCGCCAGCGGCGGCGCTGAGAAAATAGTGATGTTGTGCTCGGCGGCGATTTCGCGAATGCGCAAGGCCACCAGGTCGCGACCCTTGGCAACGACGATGGGGGCACTCATTTGACCGTCCTTGTAACGCAGTGCCACCGCGAAATGGGTAGGGTTGGTAATGATCACATCGGCGCTGGGGACGTCCTCCATCATGCGCTGCTGGGCGGCCTGTTGCTGCAGGTTGCGGATATGACCCTTAACCTCGGGCCGCCCCTCGGATTCCTTCATCTCATCCTTGATTTCCTGCCGGCTCATGCGCAGCTTGCGGGTGTGGTCCCAGAGTTGAAAGGGCACATCAATTAAGGCAATCACAATCATCGCCGAGCTCAGCAGCAGGAAACACCAGACGAACTGTTCGCCAACTTCAGTCATTCCCCGGCTGAGTGGGGTGGTAGCCAGGGCCAGTAGCCAGCCAGAGGTCTGCCACAGGGTCGCCACCGCTACGCCACCTACCAGCAGGAACTTGAGCAGGGCTTTGACCAACTCCACCAGGCTGCGCGCGGAAAAAATGCGGCCCATGCCCTTGATTGGGCTGACCCGTTCCAGTTTTGGCGCAATTGCCGCGGGGCTGAAGGACCAGCCACCCAGTAGCAGGGGGCCGAGCAGGGTGCAGACCAGCAACAGGCTCAGTAGTGGCGCCAGTAGCAGGGCGGCGTCTATCATCGCCGCGTGAAATAACTGCAGGGGTGCACCGTCATCGAAGGCCAGGTTGCGCTCCAGCCTCAAGCCGCCGCTCAGCAGCTGGCGGGTGTCGCCGATAAGTGTCGGCCCCAACACCAATGTACCCAGGCCACCGGCCAGCAGTGACACCAGGGTATTGAAGTCGCGTGACCTGGGAACCTCGCCTTTTTTCTTCGCGTCCTCACGACGCTTGGCTGTCGGCTCTTCTGTGCGTTCCTGTGCAGTTTCTTCAGCCATGGCGTCCTCAGTTACTCACCAGGCCGCCCATGAACTGAAAGCTGCGTTCGAACAGTTCGAGCAGAATCGGTTGCAGGGTAGGGATTACCAGCAGCAGTAGAATGAACCCCGCCAGCATTGTGATAGGGAAGCCAACAGCGAAGATATTCAGTTGTGGTGCTGCCCGGGTTACCACGCCCAGGGCGAGGTTGACCATCAGCACCCCGGTAACCACCGGCAGGGAAACCAGTACACCGCTGCTGAACATTTCACCGGACCATATAACCACTTCCCACAGGGCGCTGACCTCAATGACCTGGGTGCTCAAGGGCAGTACCAGGAAGCTGCGCGCCAGCAGCTCGATCATCACCAGGTGGCCGTTCATGCCGAGGAAGATGAGCGTGGCGAGAATCATGTAGAACTGGCCGATGAGGGTTACCTGAACGCCATTTTGTGGATCGACCATTGAGGCGAAGCCCAGGCCCATGGAGGTGGCCACGTTTTGTCCGGCGATGGCCAGGGTCGCAAAAACCGCCTGCAGGATCACGCCCAGCAAAATACCGGCCAGTAGTTGCTGCAACAGCAACAGGAAGCCGGCGGCTGACAGCAGTTCGATATCGGGCCTGGGCACCATGGGTGCAATCATCAGTGCCAGGAACACCGCCAGTAGCACGCGAATTCTTACCGGTATGGTGCGTGCACCAAAGAACGGGGCCACCAGCATCATTGCGCTGAAGCGCAGGAAAGGCCAGGCAAAGCTGCCGATCCAGGTCACGATTTCAGCGGTCGTTAGTGTCATCGTATCAACCGATCAGCGTCGGGATTTGTTCGAACAGGTGGCGGCAGAAGAAGACCCAGGAATTGACCATCCACGGCCCTCCCAGCACCAGCGCAAATACCAGTGCAATCAACTTCGGGATAAAGCTGAGGGTTTGTTCCTGGATTTGGGTGGCAGCCTGGAAAACACCAATCAGCAGTCCGACGGCAAGCGCCGACAGCAGCAGTGGCGCGGCCAACATGACAGTCAGGTAAAGTGACTCGCGGCCGATTTGCAAAATTGTATCCGCGTCCATGGCCTAGAAACTCGACGCCAGGGTGCCCATGACCAGGGCCCAGCCGTCTACCAGTACAAACAGCATTAGCTTGAAGGGCAGTGATACCAGCATGGGTGACAGCATCATCATGCCCATGGACATGAGCACGCTGGCCACGACCAGGTCGATGATCAGGAAGGGGATGAAGATCAGGAAGCCGATCTGGAATGCTGTTTTCAGCTCGCTGGTCAAAAAAGCGGGCAGTAATACGCGAAAGGGCAACTCCTCGGGTGTGGCGACGGCTTCGATGCCTGCCAGCTCACTGAATAGCGCCACATCTGACTCTCGCGCCTGGTTGGTCATGAAGCCGTGAAAAGGCGTGCCAGCTTTAAGCGCCGCTTGCTCAAAACCCAGCTGGCCGTCCATGTAGGGACGCAGTCCCTCGCTGTAGGCCGTTTCCAGCACCGGCGCCATGATGAACAGGCTGGTGAACAGGGCCAGGCCAATCAGCACCTGGTTGGAAGGTGTTTGCATGGTGCCCAGGGCCTGTCGCAGGATGGCCAGCACAACCACGATGCGGGTGAAAGAGGTCATGGAGATCAGCGCCGCCGGCAACAGGCTGAGTACCGTCATCATTAACAAAATGCTGAGGCTGGTGCTGTAGGTCTGGCCGCCGTTCGCGTCGTCTTGCAGGGTGAGCAGGGTTATGCCCTGTTCCTGCGCCAGAGCCATTGGGCTCAGCAGGCATAGCAAGAGGCCGCCAAGGGCCAGCGTGGTGCGCGTCATTTGCCGGACCCCGCGCCAATACTCTGTAACAGGGTGCTGAAACCGGAGCTCTGGCTGGCGGCTTCCGGCAGGTCATCGAGAGCTTCATCAAACACATGCAGCGCCGAGATAGATTGGGCTGTGGCAGCCACCAGGATGTGCTTGTCGGCCACCTGCAACAGGACGATTTTCTCGCGTGCCCCCAGACTCATGCTGCCAACCACCTGCATCAGCTGGCTGCCGCCGGTGGGGGCACCCTGGATGCGCTGCAGAATCCGCGCCAGCCCGAATATGAGCAGTAGCACCAGCGCCAGGCCGAGCAAGGTTTCAAGCACCTTGCCGCCACTGACGGCGGCGAAAGGCGCCGCTTCCTGTGCTGCCAGGTCGGCGCTCAGTAGCAGACTGAAAAATGTGAACAGTAGTTGCCTCATGCTGGCTCTGATCCATCTTCGCGATCAGGCTTGAGGAACTCCTCGATACGAATCCCGTAGAACTGTTGCTGCAGGGTTACGTCGCCGAGGGCGATGGGCTGGTCGTCGACCCGGATTTCCACGCTGTCCAGGCTGGCTACCGGCACTTCAAGGACCGAGCTTTGCTTGAGCTCCAGTAGCTGACCGACGCTGATATTCAGGCGCGCGACTTCAAACACCAGGGTCACCGGCACATCGGCCATCTGCGCCAACTGGCGCGCGGCAACCGAGACGACGTTGCTGGCGCCGGCCGTGGCTGTGGGAATGTCAGCTGCCACAGCTTGCGGCGCTTGCTCGAACTGGGCGTTATTCAGCAGGGCTTCACTCATGATTTGGATACCTCGTGGGGATCAACAATACTCAGGCCAACGCGGCCGTCGATTTCACCGACCCGGGCGCTGAATTTCTTCACGCCGTTTACCGTCACGTCTACCAGTTCCGGTGAATCGATGGGAATAATGTCGCCACAGCTCATGTTCAAGAGCTGCTTCAGGGAGACACTGGCGCCACTGACCTCGCCGGCCACGGTGGCGCGGAAATCGGAAGCGCGGCGGCGCATAACATCTTCGCTGTTGTCACTGGTGGGCGGGCGTTGTACACCGCCTGCCTCGAACAGGGTTTCCACCAGCTCGCCTGACATGACCAGGCCCAGCTCGCCACCACCGCCTTCAAACTTGATGCTGTACCGTCTGACCATGACCACGTCGGCAGGCGCAAAGGCGGCGCTTGCTTGTGGGTTGTGCTCGCACTCGCAGAGGCTCAGTTGCTGGCTCTCCAGTTGCTTCCAGGCGCGCTTAACGCTCGCCAGAATGGTCTTCAGCCCGAGCTGCATTACGCGCCGCTCGGTGGCGGTAAACCCCTTGCTCTGTATGGCCACGCGACGGCCTGCGCCGCCAAAAAAACTTTCTACCAGGCTGTAAACCAGGTGTGCGTCCATGGCCACCATGATGATGCCGCCAGCGGGCTCCAGCTGAAAACTGTTGAGTCCGGTGGGGGTCTCCAGTCCATCGACGAAATCGGAGAAGCGCAACATCCGTACGCCTTCCATGTTCACCTCAGTGGTTTTGTGCAATAGCCCGAGCATTGAGTGGCCCAGGCATTTGCCGAGATTGTCATCTACCAGCCCCAGCTGCTTTTGCCAGCCATTGAGGCGACGGTTGTTACAACTGAGGTCATAGGGGCCATTGCTACCCGCTATGGCCTCACCACCTGCACCGCTGGCCACGGCACCGTCCTCGACGCCGTCCAGTAGGGCGTCTACTTCATCCTGGGAAAGTAATTCGCTCATAGCCTTGTGTTACTCCACCATGTCGCCGGAGCCCGCGCCCAGGGTGATTTCGCCACCCTCGGACAGGCGTTGGATAATTTCGAGTATTTCTTTCTGCGCCTCTTCTACATCGCTGAGCTTCACCGGGCCCAGTGTTTCCATGTCGTCCTTGAAGATGTCGGCCGCGCGGCTGGACATATTGCGGAATACCTTGTCCTTGAGCTCCTCTTCGGCACCTTTCATGGCCAGCGCCAGTCGATCAGTGGCGAGTTCCCGCAATACCACCTGGAAATCACGATCGGGAATCTTGAGCAGGTCTTCAAACACGTACATCTGCTCCTGTACCTTATCCGCCAGTTCTTCGTCGATTGTGCGTATGCCTTCGATGACCTTCTCTTCCAGGTCACGATCCATGGCATTGAGTATGTTGGCGACCGTCTTGACGCCTTCTATGGCTGCGCTTTGCTTGGAGACGACACCGTCTACCTGTTGCTGCAGGGATTGATTCAGTTCACTCAGTGCCATGGGGTCGACCGAGTCCAGGGACGCCATGCGTACCACGATCTCGAGAAAGGCTTCTTCCGGCATCTCAGCCAGCACCAATGCCGCCAGCTCGGGCGGTAGGTAGGAGGTGACGATGGCCTGAATCTGGGGATGCTCTTCCTTTATCATGCCGGCGATCAGCTCAGGCTCCATCCAGCGCAGGGCTTCCAGGGCGCGGGTATCTGCCCCCATGGATATCTTGCTGAGCACGCCGACGGCTTCATCTTCGCCCAGGGCCTGGATCATGACCTTGCGGGTGTAGTCGTCCGTCGCTACCCGGATTGAGTTGTCGCTCTCGTACTGGTTCACAAAATGGTCCAGTACCAGGCTGACGTCATCATTCTTGACCTCGTTTATCTCGGTCATGGCCGCGCCCAGTTTCTGGATTGCACGCTGATCGAGCTGGCGCAGGATCTGGGCGGCATTGTCCTCGCCCAGCACTAACAGCAGTTGGGCGGCGCGCTGGATACCACTGGCCGGATTGTTGGCGTTATCTGTCTGGGCTGCTGTCGACATACTGGTTTCGCTCTATTCTTCTTCTTTAATGTCATTTTTCGGTGGCCGGCGGTTTTTTGACACTGCTGAGGACTTATCAATTTTGTTGACACTTTCGCGTCAAAAAACCTTCTCAGGTCACGCTATCCGGGGCTTTTGCCGGCCCTTGTAACTGGTATCTGCAATTTGCTTGCCAAAATCCTGTCAGGACGGGAATTTTGTGAGCCAGGGCCTGTAAACACTGGCGCCAGCTAAAGAAAAGCGAGGCAGCAGACGATAAAGTCCATGTATAGCTAACGAGGCACCCTTATGCCGCCCTTTGCCGCCGGCGAATTGAAATTGACCGGTGTGGCCTGGTCTTCCCTGGGTAATCAGTTACCCGGTGGCAATGGCCTGCTGCGCCCGGGTCAGGTCTACCGTGGTCGTGTTGAGCAAATCGACGCAGACGGTGCGGCTTTGTTGCGGGTGGGCGGTCAGACCCTGCGGGTGGTGAGTGAACTGGCGCTGGGTCGCGGTCAGGAGCTCTTGTTGCGAATGACCGCCGGTGGCGCCCATCCCGGGTTCAGCGTACTGCGGGTGTTGCCGGGGCCTGACCAGCGCCAGGCCAGACCCGGGGCAGCCGCTAATAACTACCTGGGGGCGGCGGTACAGTCGCTGGTGAGTCAACAACAACCTTTGTCACAGCTGCTGCGCTGGCTAACCTCAGCGGCTGAACCGGCGGGTCTCACTGCGGCCCAGTTGTCTCAGTGGCATGCCCTGCTCCAGCTATTGTCGCGCCCGCGGGACCTGGTGCAACCGCAAGTGCTGCAGTCCACGATCGAGGACAACGGCCTGCTGCTGGAACCGCGAATGCTGGCGGCACTGAGCAATCCGGCCAACTTTCCGCAGCAGCTGAGCGGAGACCTGAAATTAATCCTGTGGCGACTGTTGGCGTCCGCTGGTGGGCAGGTAGACCCGGCTCTACTGCAATTGTTACAAGGGGTGGCCGCTGAGATCAGCCTGCGCCAATTACACTCGATCAAGCAGGCTGAATCCGGTCATTTCCACTGGGCCGTGGATTTGCCATTGTCCTGGAACGGGCAAATGGTGCCGGTGGCACTGACCATACGGCGTGAAAATGGCCTGGCGCGGACGCCGCAGGCGGCCAGCGACAGCTGGCAAGTGGAGTTTGCCCTCGAAATTGAACCCCTTGGGGCAATGCATGTGTCCATGTATCTCAGCGCCCAGCGCGTGTCCGTGTCCCTGGAAGCGGAGCGGCAAGCAGCAGTTGAGCAGTTGGCAACGGGCCTGTCCCAGTTGGAGGAAGCGCTGGAGTTGCAGGGCTTTACCGTGGATACGCTGCTGAGTCGGCCACGTGCCGAGGGCAATCCGGGTCCGGGTGCTGCCGACTACAGTACCCTGCTGGCGGTCAAGGCCTGATGAGTATTGAGACTGAGGAGCTGCGCAGGGCAGCGGCGCTGGCCTACGATGGCGAGTTGGCGCCCCGGCTGGTGGCCAAGGGTAGTGGTGAGCTGGCGGCGGAAATTGAAGCCCTGGCCCGACGCCATGATATTCCGGTTATCCAGGACCCGCGTCTCAGCGCTTTGCTGTCGGCGGTGCCCCTGGGGCAGGAGGTGCCGCCGCAACTGTATGTCGCGGTAGCGACAGTGCTGGCCTATGTGTTTGGTGTTTCCGGGCGTACGCCTAGGTCAGAAGACGAGCCATGCCAGGTTTTGCCACCTGGGGAATAAGGCGCTGTAACTGGATGCAGAGGTCGCTCAGGCAGGTTTCCAGGAGCTGTAGCTCACTTTCCCGGAACGGCCTGTCGCGGGTGAGAAGCACCTGGCCCAGGCCGCGACCATCTTCCAGCTTTAGCTGGTAGCGGGCGCTGTGGGAGCTGGCTACACCGACCTGGTATTGCCTTAATCGCTGCTGGCAATCAAAAGCAAAGCTGCCATAGTCCACAACACCGCGCAGGCGGTTCTCAAAACGAGTAACCATCTCCATGGTCACACGCAGTGGTGACGGCTGGCCCAGTGTGTCTATTGTTGTCTTTCTTGCGGCGGACATGAGGTCCTCCCTGGCGGTTATTCCGCGCTGTCTTTGGAAGACTCCTCCCTGGAGACTTCCTCTACCAGGAATAATGCAAGGTGCGTGCCAGTATTCGATAAATCGAGTGTAATCAGCGCTCAACTCTCGACGGCGGCCCGGTTGCGCATGGTACTGCGCTCCAGTGCCACCAGGCATTTCTGTAGTTGCCGCTGCTGCCCCGGCGGCAATTCGAGGAAGGCGAGACTTACCTGGAGGCCGTTGTCTCGTGTTTGTACATGGCAAATTCGCGCCTGGAACTCCAGTTCCAGCAGCCCGCTGATGTGTGCCTGGCAGAGCGGCAATTGGCGTGGGTCGCCCAGGCTCTCCGGGCTGGCATCGAGTCGGTAGCGGCAACCACCAGCCGATATGTTGACCACTTCGCCACGCAATACCTGGCCGTCCTCGGTCTCCAGCCGGGCCCGGCTCTCGCGCCCGGCAAGACCAATGCGGTACTGGTCGCGCAACTGGTGGTGCAAGAGCTGCTCGGGAATGTCTGATTCCAGGTAGAGCAGGCTATCATCGCCCGCTGCCGGCATTAGCAGGGCATGAAAGGCAATTCGGTTACCTTTGACCATGCAGTGGATTTCCGCCGGTTGCCGCAGGCCGGGCACTTTTTGCCAGGTAGAGGGCGTCAGCTGGCCGAACAGCATAGTGCCGGCCTCGGTGTCTATCTGGCTGATAGTGGTGCGCCAGGTTTCCTCGGTATCTACCAATCCAACCTGCAATTCATCACCGCCGTCGCGAACCCGCTCCAGCAATTGACGAATACGGGCTGGGCTGGTGACAGTTTCGGCGTGTTCGGGAAAAGGATTCAGTGACATGGGGCGCTGTCGCTGCTATTTCATGCGCTGCCCAGCAGCCGGGTATCCGGCGCCGTGGAGGCGGTGCCGGCATTGCTGTAGCTGGCGCTGCTACCGGCTTCAGAAAGGCCCAGGGCATCAGCCGCACGCAGCAGTGTTTGCTGGCGGCGACGATTCAAATGTCCCAGTGCCTGGTTGCGCTGGCGGCAGGCTTCAGCCGTGTCGGCAAAGCCACGGTATTCCCGGCTGAGCGTACCGCTGCTATCGAGGCCGTCCGTGAATCGCAGTACGTTATCACTGTCGGCGCTTACTTCGCGCAGGGCCAGCCACTGCAGGCGTTCGCGGGTGGCTGTCTCCAGCGTTGCCAATAGCTGCTGCTTGTTTGACAGCACCGTGGCCAGTTGCTCGGCGGCAGCACTGTCGCGGCCCAGCATGGCCTCCTGCTCGCCATCCATGACGTCCAGCACCTGCAGCAGCAGGTCTTGCTCTGCGGCAATCAATGCTCGCAGTTGCGCGCCGGCTTCGCTGTCAGCGTTCGACACGATCTATCAGAGCTCGGATTTCTTTTGCTCAGCTTCCAGCTGCAGCATGCGGTCGGCGATGCGCTCCGCATCTACCTGGTAGCTGCCGTCGGCAATCGCCTGACGGATAGATTCCACCCGCTTGCTGTCCACTGCCGGAAACTGGGCCAGTTGCTCCTCAAGCTGCAGCAACTGCTGCGCCTTGTCGGTTAGCATGACTGAATCCGCTCCTGCGCCAGTTGGCTCGCGGGTTGCCGCAGGGCCTTCCGATTTCGTCTGGACGCCTTTGTCCCGGGCACCTAACAGTGCCTGGGTGGCATCCGATGTAGGTTTGATCTCGCCGTTCATGGCTCTTACTCCTAATCGCTGTAACGGATATAGCACCCGTTGCTCAGTTTATCGGCTTGGTTTGTGAAAACTTTAATCAATTTTCAGGGTATACGCACGCTGCCGTCTGCCATGACAACGCCCTCCACGGTCTTGCCGGAGGTTGTGTTGCGTACCTTGATTGTCTCGCCGGCGACCCCGTTGGACAGGGCAGTGCCGTTCATCTTAACTACGATATTGTTGCTCGAACTCAGCAACAGGGTGGACTGACCGCGCTCTATCGCATTGGGGTCGGTCAACATGTTCAGGTACAGCGGCTTCGCGGCGCGGGTGTCCCGGCGCAATTGCTTGCCACTAGCAGCTGCAATACTGCCAATATATTCGCCGCGGATGCTGCGGGCGGGCTCCATTACCAGCTGTAAATCGCTGTCGCTGAGGACGCTGCCCCTGGGCATGGCCTGGCGCAGGCTCACGGTCTGGACCGAGGCATTCACAGTCACGGGTACGTAGATCGTCCAGGGGGTGGGGCTGGTGCAGCGCACACCAACGGTGCTGCGGCCGGCGCCCTTGCCCGGCGCGGAAAAGGTCTGCAGCTTGTGGCCGCATTCAGCCAGGCTGAGCCGGGTGTCCAACTGGTGTGCCTGTGCTTGCACGTTCTTAAAGCGCAGCTCCCGGGCCTGTTTCGCAGCATGAGCCTGGGCCGCCTGGGCTATTTCTGCCAGGTTTTGTGAGGCTGCCTGCGCGCCGCCCGCCAGCGTTGCTGCAAATAGCAGGGCTGACAGGTAAAAAGCCTTTGGCACTGTGTGATTCACTATTCGTCTCCTTGGCGCCGGCGCCCCGCTCGGGGGAGTCTCCAATTACCGGCGCGTACTTTAGCCGCTCTCTGTTTGTAAGCAGCAAGTTTCATGCCAGCCGTGAGCTGCCGCGATTGGTTCAGCGATTGGTTCAGGTTTCGCCAGTCCCGGGTCTGCAAGCGGCAAGGCCTTGCCGCCGGGCGGGCACTGGCTTGCCGGAGACGCCGTATTCTTCCCCAGTTAAATATCTAAGTTATTGAATATAAAGGTAAATAAATGTTGGCACGGGCTTTGCTGTATTCCTGTCAAACGCATTCGATGAGATCGCTGCATGAACTGGATTGATAACACGCTTGGCCTTTACTCCCGCGCCCTGGTAGTGCGGACCGAGCGTGCAGAAATCATCGCCGGCAATATCGCCAACGCTGACACCCCACGCTACAAGGCACGTGAGCTCGATTTTGCCAGCGCCATGAAGAGCGCGACCGGCGCGTCGGCTGCCGGCGGCATGCGCCGTACCCACACCGATCATATAGCCAGTCGCGACGCGGCCTCTGATGCCGCCATCTACCTGCGCGACGATAGCCGCATGGGTTCTGATGGCAACACGGTACAAATGGAAGTCGAAAAAGCCGCTTATGTTGAGAATGCCGTCAATTTTCAGGCGAATGCCCAGTTTTTTGACGGATCCCTGCGCACCCTGCGCAAGGCACTGCGAGGAGAGTAATCGTGAGTTTGATGAACGTATTTGAGGTATCTGCCACGGCGCTGACCGCCCAGAGCATCCGCCTGGACGCCATATCCGGCAACATGGCCAACGCCCAGGTAGTGACCTCCTCTGCGGATGCCGCCTACAAGGCGCGCATGCCGGTTTTTGCCACCCTGTTTCGGGAGGGCATGGACGGGTCGGAAATTTCCGGGGTTGAAGTTCGTCGTCTGGCCCAGAGCCGGGTCGCCGTTGAAAAACGTTATGAGCCGGACCATCCGATGGCGAACGAGGGGGGCTTCGTGTTCGAGGCCAATGTCAACCTGGTGGAAGAAATGGCCAATATGATGTCGGCCTCCAAGTCCTACACCTCCAATGTTGAAGTGATGATCACGTCGCGCGAGTTGTTGCAGCGGACCCTGGCCATCGGTAATTAAGGAACGTCTTATGGAACAGTTGAGCGCACTTGAGCAAATCTTCCCGCAGTCGGCGCAAGCCAATGGCGGCAAGAGCAAGAACCAGTTGGGGCAGGAGGACTTCATGAAGTTACTCGTCGCCCAGTTGGAAAACCAGGATCCGTCCAAACCGGTGGAAAATGGCGAGTTCCTGGCCCAGATTGCACAGTTTTCCATGGTCGAAGGCATTGGCGGCCTGGAGCAGGGCTTTAACAGTCTCGCCAATACGCTGCAGCGCAACCAGGTGGCTGACGCGGCAGCACTACTGGATCGCCAGGTCCTGTTCGATGGCAGTTCCATGCAAATGCAGGCTGGTGGCAGCATCGATGGTGAAATTGCGCTGGATACCCTGGCCAGTAATGTGCAGCTGCGTGTCCTCGACGCCAACGGTGCTACCGTGGCCAGCGAAAATCTCGGTAGCCGCCGGCCAGGCAATGACGCGTTCAGCTGGGACGGCATGACCTGGGCGGGTGAGCCCGCCCCCGCCGGCGAGTACCGCTTTATTGCTACTGGCGAGGTTAACGGCGTGGAGCAAAGCCTGCCCCTGCGCATGTACGGTCGCGTCGAGAGCGTTGCCGTCGACCCGGTAAGCCGGGAACTGGCATTACAGCTTGAGGACGGCGCCATCCTGTCGCTATCCCAGGTACACGAATTCAAGTAAGAGCACAGTAATAACAAGCAACAGCCATCAAACAATCCCAAGGGAGAATTACCATGGCATTTGATACAGCAGTCTCAGGCCTCAAGGCCGCAAGCACTAACCTGGGTATTATTGGCAACAACGTGGCCAACTCGGGTACCTCTGGTTTCAAGTCATCAAGCGCCGAGTTTGGCGATGTCTTTGCCACCAGCCTGGTGGGCTCCAATGCCAATGGCATCGGCCAGGGCGTGGCGCTGTCCAGCGTCAACCAGTCCTTCGCCCAGGGCAATATCTCCTTTACCGAAAACGCCATGGATATGGCGATTAACGGCGACGGATTCTTTACCCTGAACGATAACGGCTCGCGCCTGTTCACCCGCTCCGGCGCTTTCGAGGTGGATCGCGATGGTTATGTGGTCAACGCCGCCGGCCACCGGCTGGTGTCTTTTGTCACGGATAACGCAGGTGTTGCCAGTGGCCAGACCACTGATCTGCGCATTGATGCATCCCTGATTCAGCCCAGCGGTACCAGCCAGGCCGATATGCTGTTTAACCTGGATTCCCGGGCAGTACCGCCCGCCACCGCCTGGGGCGGACCCTACGACGCCTTTGCGGCTATACCCACGGCACCGAGCCCGGATATGTACAACGCGTCCTCGGCCCTGACCATTTACGACAGCCTCGGCAATCCCCACGTGCAGAGCCAGTTCCTTGTCAAAACCGCGGTCGCCAACCAGTGGCAGGTGCACACCATGATCGACGGTGTCACCACCTCGGGCCCGGATCTGCTGAACTTCGATACCTCTGGCCAGATCCCCACAGCGGCGCTGCCAGCCCAGTACAATATCGCCGGCTGGACGCCACTGGACGCGCTGGGCAACCCCAATGGGGCTGCCGTGCAAAATGTCACCCTGGACCTGTCCGGCACCACCCAGTTCGGCAGTGACTTTGCCGTCAACAGCGCGGTTCAGGATGGCTATTCCACTGGCCAATTGCGCAGTGTTGAGGTCGGTGACTCCGGCGTGGTATTTGCCCGCTTCACCAATGGTCAATCGCGGGCCCTGGGCCAGGTAGCCCTGACCAGCTTCCCCAATGCCGGCGGTCTGCAGCCATTGGGTAACACCGCCTGGGCGGAAACCTTCGCCTCTGGCCAGCCGACTCTCGGTGCACCGGGTTCCTCCGGCCTGGGTATTGTCCAGTCCGGCGCCCTCGAAGACTCCAATGTTGAGGTCACCGAGCAACTGGTCAATATGATTGTTGCCCAGCGGGATTTCCAGGCCAATGCCCAGGTGATCCAGACCGAAGATGCAATCACCCAGACAGTGATCAACCTGCGCTAAGCAGGTCACTAGAGGAGCGGGATAATGCGTGAAATGTTACTGATGGCCATGCGCGGTGCACGCGATGTTGTGCGCCGCCAGGAAGTCAACATGAACAACCTGGCCAACGTCAGTACCGACGGCTTCCGCAAGGAAATCGCCCACATTCAGCGCGATGCCAATGGTCATGGAGTGCGCAACACCACGCCGGATTTCAGCCCGGGTGATATTCGTACCACCGGTAACAGCCTGGATGTGGCAATTGCCGGCCGCGGCTGGATTGCCGTTGCCGCCCCCGGTGGCGGCGAGACCTATAGCCGTCGCGGTGACTTGCGAGTTGATGAACTGGGCCAGTTGGTTAACGGCGCGGGTCAGCAGTTGCTCGGCAACCGCGGCCCTATTTCGATACCGCCGCACGGTAATATCGAAATAGGGTCGGATGGCACGGTCTCTGTGCTGCCACTCGGTGAAAGCGCAAATACACTAGCGGTGATAGATCGCATTAAGCTCGTCAACCCCGGCCCAGCCGGACTGGAGCGTGGCCAGGACGGTTTGTTCCGCCTGGCCAATGGCGCGGTGGCTGAAGAGGCCGCCGACGTCAGATTGGTGTCCGGCTCGCTGGAAAGCAGCAACGTCAACGCTATCGAATCCCTGGTGCAAATGATCGACCTTTCCCGGGCCTTTGAGTCCCAGGTGAAGATGATGAAGGTCGCCAAGGAAAAACAGGAACACCTCGCCCAGGTAATTAAACTCAGGTAATCGAAGGACCAGAACCATGAACCAGGCACTTTGGATATCCAAGACAGGGCTAGACGCCCAGCAGACCAAGATGGCGGTGATTTCAAACAATCTCGCCAATGCCAGCACCGTCGGCTACAAGCGTGGCCGGGCCGTGTTCGAAGATCTGCTCTACCAGAACTTCCGCCAGGCCGGCGCCCAGTCCTCCCAGGACACGGTAATCCCCTCCGGCATGATGATCGGTACCGGTGTGCGCACCGTTGCCACCGAGAAAGTATTCAACCAGGGTAATGTCGCCCAGACCGACAATCAGCTCGATGTGGCGATTGAAGGCAAGGGCTTCCTGCAGGTACTCCTTCCCGACGGCAATCTTGCCTATACCCGTGACGGTTCCCTGCAAATCGATGACCAGGGCCAGCTGGTAACCTCCAGCGGCTATACGGTGCAACCTTCTATCACCATCCCTGCTGATGTGCTGAGTCTCACCATCGCCAAGGATGGTACGGTCAGCGCCAGTATTCCAGGCAGCTCAGGCGTTACCCAGTTGGGCTCCATGCAGTTGGCCAACTTTGTCAATGCTGCCGGCCTGCAACCCATGGGCCAGAATCTCTACGTGGAGTCCAATGCCAGCGGCGCGCCGCAGATCAGCAATCCCGGTCTTAACGGTGTCGGTACCCTGTTACAGGGTTTCGTTGAAAGCTCCAACGTCAATGTGGTGGAGGAGTTGGTCAACATGATCGAAACCCAGCGCGCCTACGAGATGAATAGCCGCGCCATTTCCACCAGTGACCAGATGCTGCAGTACATCAGCAACAATACCTGAGGTGTGATGTGATAATTCGCAAGCTGATAGTTCCCCTTAGTTCGCTGCTACTGTTAATGACCGGCTGCGCCGCGCCACAGATGGGGCCGCCGCAGGCCTATGTAGCGCCTTACCACTTGCAGCAGCAGCCGGCCAAGGCTTTGGATGGGCGCATCTACCAGCGAGGCCGTGAATTTAGCCTGTTCCAGGATGTGAAGGCGCGCCAGATCGGCGACATCCTGACCGTGGTACTTAGTGAAAGCACCAGTGGCCAGAAGCAGGCCGATACCAGTATCGACAAGAGCACCAGCAATAATATGAGCGTGCCTAATGTCGGCGGCGAAACCTGGGGCAACTGGGGCGCCGAGCTGGAATCTGAAAGCGAGTTCAGTGGTGAAGGTGCCAGTCGCCAGAGCAACAAACTGGATGGCAGCATCTCGGTGGTAGTCACCGATATCCTGCCCGGCGGCAACCTGGTGGTACAGGGAGAGAAGTGGATAGCCATCAACCAGGGTGACGAGTATGTGCGGCTCAGCGGAATTGTGCGGCCGGAAGATGTCTCTACCCAGAACACAGTGCCCTCAACCAAGATCGCCGACGCCCGCATATCTTACGGTGCCAACGGCGCCGTTGCCGAGGCCAATTCGGTGGGCTGGTTATCCCGCTTTTTCATGAGCCCTATCTGGCCCTTCTGAGGACGATGTAATGAGATACCTGTTTCTGATATTGCTGTTAGTCGCCTCCGCCAGTGCCCAGGCCGACCGGGTCAAGGATCTGGCCAGTATTGCCGGTGTGCGTGAGAACCAGCTGATCGGCTACGGCCTGGTCGTAGGTCTTGATGGCAGTGGCGATCAAACTACCCAGACCCAGTTCACCGTGCAGAGTTTGAAGAACATGTTGAACCAGTTGGGGGTGACTATCCCGCCCAACGTAAACCCGCAGCTGAAGAATGTTGCAGCAGTCATGGTGCATGCCAATTTGCCGCCTTTTGCCGCGCCGGGCCAGACCATCGATATCACGGTGTCGTCCATTGGTAATGCCAAGGGCTTGCGCGGTGGCTCCCTGCTTATGACCCCACTGCGTGGTACGGATGGTGAAGTCTACGCCATGGCCCAGGGTAACCTGATCGTCGGCGGGTTCGGAGGCCAGGGGGCCGATGGCTCCAAGGTCACGGTGAATATCCCTACCGCAGGGCGCATTCCAAACGGCGCCACGGTAGAGCGCTCGGTACCCAGCCCCTTCGCCCAGATGGAGGCGCTCACCCTGCAACTCAATACGCCGGATTTTGGCACCGCCCGCAACCTGATGGACACGATTAACACCACCTTTGGTGCCGATACCGCGGTGGCGCTGGACAGCAGCAATGTGCGAGTGGTCGCCCCCCGGGACGCCGGCTCGCGGGTGCCCTTCGTGGCGGCCCTGCAAAGTATGGAAGTTACCCCCGGCATGGGGCCGGCCCGGGTGATCGTTAATTCCCGTACCGGTACGGTAGTGATTGGTTCCAATGTGCTGGTGTCGCCCGCCGCCATCACCCACGGCAACCTGACAGTAACAGTGTCAGAGGACTACCAGGTGAGCCAGCCCGGGCCCTTTGCCCGCGCCGGCCGCACCGAGGTGGTCGCCGACTCCAGCGTGCAGATCGAGCAGGAAGACAGCGGTATGTTCCTGTTTGCCCCCGGCGCATCACTGGATGACCTGGTGCGTGCGGTTAACAAGGTAGGTGCTGCCCCGGGTGACCTGGTGCATATCCTGGAAGCCCTGCAACAGGTCGGTGCGCTGCGGGCGCAACTGATCGTGATATAGGAGATTCTCTTATGGCTATCGATACCAAGACAGCTATCACACCCATGGATTTTTCCGGCATGGCGAGCCTGCGCTCACAGGCCAAGCTGGATCCGAGTGATGCCACCCTGACGGAGGCGGCCCAGCAGTTCGAGTCGCTGTTTGTGCAGATGATGCTGAAATCCATGCGTCAGGCGACGCCGGAGGGCGGTTTGTTCGGCGGCAATAACATGGAAATGTACCAGGAAATGCACGACAAACAGATTGCCCTGGATATCTCTCGCCAGGGTGGTTTGGGCCTCGCCAATATGATTGAGGCTCAACTTCAGGGCACAACGGTCGATAAACAGGGAAAGGGTGATGCGTAGCCCGGACATTTTCTGTCCGTTGTGCGCGCAATAATCACCTGGAGAACTAGATAATGGCTGACTTGTTTGGAATCGGTTCCTCGGCGCTGCGCTCCGTGCAGCAGGCGCTGACCACGACCGGCCACAACATTTCCAATGTGAACACCGAGGGCTACAGTCGCCAGCGGGTGAACATGGAGTCCCTGCAGCCGCAGGGCGCCGGTAGGCGCTATGTCGGTACCGGTGTGACTGTGGCTTCCATAACACGCACCCACAGCCAGTTTGTGGAGAACGAAGTTCTGCGTTTTGGTAGCGGCGCCAGCCAATATCAATCTTTCTACGAGCTCAGCGCGCGCATGGACAATTTGCTGGCCGACACGGGCAGCGGCCTGACCGGTGCTATAGATCAGCTCTTTGCCTCCATGCAGGATGTGGCCAACAATCCAAGCGGACTGCCCGAGCGACAGGCCCTGCTGGGGCAGGCGCAATCCCTGGAGGCGCGCCAGCAAAGTATTTACGAGTCTATCTCCAGTCTCAATCTGGAAATGAATGGGCGCCTGCAGGGTACAGTCACGGATATCAATACCCTGGCTGGCTCTGTGGCCCAGCTCAATGAAAGCATTGTCTCGGCGTCTGCCAGTGGTGGCTCGCCCAATGACTTGTTGGACAAGCGCGACGCCTTGCTGCGAGAGCTGTCGGACAAGATTGGCATCTCGCTCAGCGAGCAATCCGACGGTAGCGTCAATGTCTTTGTCGGCAATGGCCATGCGCTGGTGATTGGCAACCAGGTACAGAATCTGACCACGGTCACCAATCCCTACGACGCCTCCCGTCTCGATATTGGGGTGTCGGGAATTGCCGGTGTCAGCAATATCAACAACCAGGTCAGTGGCGGTGAGCTGCAGGGTTTGCTCGACTTCCGCAAGCAGGTGTTTGACCCCGCCCTGGAACAACTGGGCCTGTTATCGCTGGGGCTTTCGGAAACGCTTAACAGCCAGAACCAGCTGGGCGTTGATCTCGATGGCAACCTCGGTATGGCCCTGTTTAACACGCCGACGATCCTGCCCGCGGCTAATACCAATAATGGCGGCAGCGCTGTGCCTGCTGTGTCCGTTGTCGATGCAGGGCAGTTAGCGGCGGATCGCTACAGTCTTGATTTTAATGCCGGCACCTGGCAACTGACCCGCGCCTCCGACGGCGCGTCGGTCAGTGGTGCTGGCCCCCTGAGCATGGATGGCATCAGTGTTGATGTCAGTGCCGGCGTGCCGGTAAACGGGGACAGCTTCGTGATTGAGCCGGCCCGGGCCGGTGCCGCCCAGTTTGGCCTGGCGGTGAATGACCCGCGGGCGATTGCTGCCGCAGCGCCGCTCTATGCGGAGGCGAGTGTGGGCAATAGCGGCTCCATGGCCGTGGCACAACTGCAGGTCAGTGATCCGGCGGATATGCCGCTGGCAGGCGCCGTCACCATGACCTTTAACCCCGACGCCCTGGGACCAGGTGTGCCGGGCTTTGATGTGACCGGGGCGGTAACCACCACGGTGGCTTATGACCCGGCAACAGATTCCGCCGGTGCCAGTTTTTCATTGGGCGTGGCGGGACTGAGTTTCACAGTTTCCGGTGTTCCGGTGGTCGGCGACACGCTGACCCTGAACAATACCCCTGCCGGTTCTGGCGACAATCGCAACGCGCTGGCCATGGCCGGCTTGCGCAGTGATAAATTACTGGAAGCTGGCAGCAGTACTTACCTGGATGTCTACAGCGGTCTATTGTCCAAGGTGGCGGTCAGCACCGCCCAGGCGGAATCCAATATGGAGGTGGAGGGCGCCTTGCTGGCCCAGGCCGAGAATTACAGTGCCAGCCTCAGTGGCGTCAACCTTGACGAGGAGGCGGCCAACTTGCTGCGCTTCCAACAGCAGTACCAGGCGGCGGCACAGATCATCGCAACCGCTGACCTGATCTTTAACACCTTGCTGGGAGCTACCCGTCGCTAATGAGAATTTCTACCCAGCAAACATTCAATACTTCACTGCGCAGCATGCTGGACCAGCAGGCCAGGTTGCAGCAGTCTGAACAGCAGATTGCCAGCGGCTTGCGCGTGCTGAAACCCTCCGATGACCCCAGCGCTGCGGTACGAAGTGTTAACCTGGAAGGCAATATTGCTGTTATCAAACAGTACTCCAGCAATGCCGCGGCTGCGGAATCGCAGTTGTCACTGGAGGAAAGCGTGCTCGGCAATGTGGGCAATATCCTGCAACGCGCCCGCGAGTTGAACGTGCAGGCTGTCAATGACACCAACTCGCCACAGTCGCGGGCCGCTATCGCCACCGAGTTGCGCGAACGCCTCGATGAACTGTTATCACTGGCCAATACCCGCGATGCCGCAGGTGAGTATATCTTTGGTGGTTACAGCGTCGGTGCCCAGCCCTTTGTAGCCAGTGGCGGCAGTGCCAGCTACGGCGGCGACCAGGGGCAGCGCCTGTTGCAGGTAGGGGAGGGTACCCAGGTTGCTGTGCGCGATAGCGGTGCCGAGGTATTTGAACTTATTCCAAGCGGTAATGGGCGCATCGAAGCCCTGCCCGACGGCGCCAATACCGGCACGCTGGTAGTCGGCGCTTACAGTGCGGGTGGCAACTACGTTCCCGACAACTACACCATTAGCTTTACCCAGGCTTTGCCCACTGATCCGATCACCTACTCGGTGACCGACGGCGGCGGTCCACCCGTGGTGGTAGCCAGCGGCACCTGGCAGGTCGGTGATGATATCCAGTTTAATGGCGCGCAGCTGAGCTTCAGCGGTGTGCCGGCCGATGGTGACAGCGTTACGGTAACTGATGCCGGCAAGCGCAGTGTATTCGACAGTCTCGATGCACTGGCTAGCGCGCTGGAAATGTCGACTCCGAGTGGCGTCAGTTCGGCCCAGCAACACAATGCCATGAACCGCGCACTCAACGAGCTTGACCAGGCGCTTACCCATGTCAATGAAGTGCGCGCCGCGGTCGGCTCGCGATTGAATATTGTCGACAGCCAACGCAGCATTAACCAGGACTTCGACCTGCAGCTGCAAACAGCCTTGTCAGAAAATCGCGACCTCGATTACGCCGAGGCCATCTCCCGTTTTAATTCCCAACTCACTTCACTACAGGCCGCGCAGCAGGCTTATGTGAAGGTGCAGGAACTTTCTCTCTTTAAGTTCTTGTAATCATTAGCACTTTTTTTTCCTCGCATTACTAAAGGTTTTTCCTCACTGACCGAAAAAGAGTTTGAAGGCTGCATAAGCTGCCTGATTAAACGACTTATTAGTCAGTTCACCGCTCAGACGTTCAGGCGAACGCAGCGGATTGAAACGAGAGGAAAGTGTTATGGCACAGGTAATCAATACCAACATCGCGTCTCTGAACGCACAGCGCAACCTGAACGGTTCACAGTCGTCACTGGCGACTTCCCTGGAACGCTTGTCTTCCGGTTTGCGAATCAACAGCGCCAAGGATGATGCGGCGGGCCTCGCAATTAGCGAGCGCTTCTCTGCACAGATCCGCGGCCTCAACCAGGCAGCACGTAACGCCAGCGACGGTATCTCACTGGCCCAGACCGCTGAAGGCGCGTTGGGTGAAGTGACCAACAACCTGCAGCGTATTCGTGAGCTGGCAGTACAGTCTGCCAACGCCACTAACAGCGCATCTGACCGCGCTGCCTTGCAGCAGGAAGTCAGCCAGCTGGTCTCTGAAATTGATCGGGTATCTACCCAGACCAACTTCAACGGCGTTAAGCTGCTGGACGGTTCTTTCTCATCCCAGGTTTTCCAGGTGGGTGCGAATGCCGGTGAAACGATTTCTGTAGACAGCATCGCCAGCGCGCGTAGCTCATCACTGGGTCAGTTCCAGGGTTTCCAGGCAACTAACCTGGCAATCACTGCTAATGACACCCTTGCTGCTCAAACAGTCACAATTGATGGTAATGTCACACAGCTTGGTACCATTGCTGCAGATGCCAAGGCCATCTCAGATGCTATCAATGCCTCGGGCATTGCTGGTATGACGGCATCAGCTGATGCGACCGCCGTGGCCGCTGGCGTGAGTGGCGGTACAGCAGCAGCAGGTACAGTTGATGTTGATATCAACGGCCTGACGATCACCATTACCAGTACAACCAACCTGGCCACCAACAGGACCAACACCGTTGATGCCATTAACGCCCAGTCTTCTGTGACCGGGGTTGTGGCAACCGACACCGGTGCTGGCGTTAGTCTGGCTGCTGCGGACGGTAGAAATATCACGGTCGGCGGCTTTGACAATACCGGCGCTGCTACTGCAACAATTGACAGCTTTGGTCTGGCTGCCGCTGCGACCACTGGCGCAACCATTGATGTTACCTATGTCGCGCCTTCGGGAACGACCGGTAACGTGACCTTCACTGGCGGTATTGCCGCACAGACCATTGGTTCTACTGGTACTGCACTTTCAGCTGTCACCGTAACCGACGTGTCAGGTGCCAACGCGGCCATCACGGCGGTGGATGCGGCCCTGACCAGCATTAACGGCAGTCGGGCCACCCTGGGTGCTGTGCAAAACCGCTTCGAGTCGGTGGTCACGAACCTGCAGACGACTTCTGAGAACCTGTCTGCTGCCCGTTCGCGGATCATGGATGCTGACTTCGCAGCTGAAACTGCGGCCCTCACCCGGGCCCAGATACTGCAACAGGCTGGTACGGCGATGTTGGCCCAGGCCAACAGCTTGCCCCAGAACGTTCTGGCGCTGCTGCAGTAACATTGGCATAGAGTGACTGGTGTGGCCGTAAGGCCACACCTTTTTTACTGGGAGGGATGGTTATGACCAAGATGGATGGAGTCAAACAGCCAGAACAGATACGTCCGGTGCGCGCTGCGGCAGAAACGTCTACTGCGAGTGCCACCCAGGGGCGGCAAAGCGTTTCCCCCAACGGCAATGCCGCGCCGCCTGCAGAGGCCGCCGAGCAACGCATGGCGGTCATAGAAGCTGCCAATGCAATCTCCAGCTTCGTGCAGAAGGTGTCACGCGAATTGCGATTCGCCGTCGATGACAACACCGGTCGCACCGTGATTACGGTGATGGACCAGAATACAGACCAGGTAATACGGCAGATTCCCGGCGATGAAGTGCTGGCACTGGCGAAGGTACTGGAAGAATCACCGACACCGGCACCCCGCGGAATCCTCATCAACAGCGAGGCCTGAATTTTCTGCCCGCTGGGCAGAAAGTTGGAACGGAACCTGCATTGACCATGCATATACCCGCCTGCGCGGGTTCCCGTGGTAGGAACTACGGGATTAGCTATTAGCGGTGAGGTCATGATTACAGTTTCCGGGCTCGGTTCGGGTCTCGACATAGAAGGGCTGGTTACGCAACTGGTTGCCGCAGAACGGCAGGCGCCGGAGTTGCGCCTCAACCAGGAGGAAGCCATAGCCCAGGCCAGGCTGTCCGCCTTCGGCCAGGTAAAATCCGCGCTCTCAAGTTTTCAATCCTCGATCACGGCGCTCAATGGCACCTCGCTGTATAACAAGCGTGACAGCAGTAGCAGTGATCCGGACGCTATTTCAGTGTCAGCCGGTTCCAGCGCCGCTGAGGGTAGCTACGATATCCAGGTGACCCAGTTGGCGGCCAAGCATTCACTGGCCAGTGGCAGTTTTGCCGATCTCAACCAGACCGCGGTAGGCACCGGTACCCTGACAATTCGCCTGGGCACCACTGACTACAACAGTGGAACTGACACCTATAACAGTTTCACCCTGAATCCCGAGCGGGATGTGCTCAGTCTTGATATCGATTCCAGCAATAACACGCTTGCGGGTATCAGCGACGCGATTAACGCCGCTGACGCCGGCGTCCGTGCCGCCGTTGTTAATGACGGTAGCGGCTATCGCTTGCTGTTGAGTTCAGAATTCACCGGACTGGAAAACAGCCTGGAAGTTGTCGTTGATGATGATGATGGCAATGACACTAATGCTGCGGGTCTGTCGCAGTTGGCTTTTAATGCCAGCGCCACCCAGCTTGAGCAAAGCTCGGCCGCCAGCGATGCGGCATTAACGATTAATGGTTTGCTGGTAGCCAGTGCCGACAATAATGTCAGCGACGCGCTCACCGGTGTCAGCCTGGATTTGAACAAGCTCACCACCGACCCGGTGCAGATAACTGTCAGCCGCGACCTGGCGGCGGTCGAAGCAGCGGTGAATGGATTTATCGCCGGCTTTAACGAGTTTCAGGCTACCTTGACCTCGCTGGCTGGCTACAATCCGGACTCCGGGCAGGGCGGCTTGCTACAGGGCGATTTCACCGTCGGTGCTATAGAGAATCGGATTAAGAATCTGCTGCGCGGTGTTCCCGACGGTGTGTCGGGCGATTTGCAGCGGCTGTCCCAATTGGGTATTAGCACGCAGTCCGATGGCACGCTGTTGCTGGAGGGAGACGCACTGCAAACAGCGTTGGAAGAGGATCTTGACGGTGTGATGGCATTGTTTTCCGCACTGGGCCAGTCCAATAACAGCCAGGTAAGCTATCTGGGTAGCTCAGATTCCACCGTGATCGGCGAGTATGCCGTGGTGGTCAGCCAGGCGGCGACCAGTGGTAGCCTGGTAGCTGCGGGTGTGCTGCCCAATTTCAATGGCGCTAATGACGTCTATATCGATGCCGACAATGACAGCTTCGGTATCAAGCTTGATGGTGTGGACCTGGGCCTGATAACCCTGACCCAGGGCCGCTACGATGATGGCGACAGCCTGGCAGCCGAGATCCAGACCAGGATCAACAGTGCGGCGAGCTCGCAATCCCAGGGCGTCAGTGTCTCGGTGGTGTATTCCGCCGCCGATGACAGCCTTACCCTCAATTCTCAGAGCCTCGGTGCGCAGTCGGGTATAGAAATTACCTCACTGGATCCTAATGTTACGGCGGACCTGGGCCTGTCTGTCGGTGCCGGCACCCAGGGGCTTGATCTGGCCGGAACCATTGGTGGCCTGACGGCCACCGCCAGCGGTCAAACCCTGGTCGGAGCCGCCGGCACGGCGGTCGAGGGCTTAAGCCTGCTAATTGGGGCCGGCGCCAGCGGCAGCCTGGGCAATGTCACGTTCAGCCGCGGGCTGTTCAACAAGCTTGATGGGCTATTGGATCAGTACCTGGCCGGTGAAGGCGTATTGGACAGTCGCAGCGACGGACTGCAAGGTCGGATTGAAGATATTGGTGAAGAACGCCTTGCCCTGGATCGTCGTATCGAGGCTCTGGAGGCACGTTATCGCAGCCAGTTTGGAACCCTCGATGTGCTGCTGACGCAGCTGCAGTCCACCAGTGATTATCTCGCACAACAGCTAGACAACTTACCGGGTGCCTATTCCCCGTCCAATTCCTGATCGCTTGAGGAGAGCGCAGTATGAATTACACAGCAGCACTGGAACAGTTCAACCAGGTTGGCGTAACCAGCCAGGTCGATAGCGCCAATCCGCACACACTGGTAGCCATGCTCTTTGATGGTTTGCTGGAGCGTCTGGCCCGGGCCCAGGGTTATACCGAGCGCGGCCAGGTACAGGAGAAAGGTGAGATGCTGAGCAAGAGTATTGCCATCGTCGACAGCCTGCGTGCCAGTCTTAATCGATCGCAGGGTGGTGAGCTGGGCGCACGACTGGGGGATCTTTATGACCACATGGAGTTGCGCTTGTTGCAGGCCAACAGCGAATCCAACGCGGCGGCGATCAGCGAGGTGATGCAACTGGTGCGCGAGCTCAAATTGGGCTGGGATGGTATTGCCCCCGCGAGCATTAATCGTGCCGGCTGAAACTCCAAACACTGCGATGGCGCGACTGCTGCGCTGTACAGAACGCATGTTGGAGTGCGCTGAAGCCGGTGACTGGCTTGCCATCGAACTGCTGGAGAAAGAGCGCAACCAGGAAATGGCTACCTGCTTCAATAGTCGTATGGAAAATGATGACTCCAGTTTGATGAGTGATTCCATCGCGGCCCTGCTGGTGCTGAATGACAAGCTGGTTACCCGGGTGGCCGCAGCGCGCGGCCGCATACTTGGGGAAGTCCAGGAGCTGCAACAGGGGAGGGCGGCCAGTGCCGCCTACAGCCAGGTGCAGACCAGCAATTGAGAACGCATAAGAGGTAATTATGGAATCTCTACACGACCAGGGTACAGGTCTTACATATCGTGAAAAACTGCCGCTGCGCTTGCGTCGCTCAAAAGCTGTTGTCGGTACCAGCGAGTTAATGCGTAACAATGCCAGCAACGAAATGCTGTTGCGCGCCTGTCTCGCCATCCACGACCTGCGGGAACCGGAAGAACGCGACGAGGTGATGCAGGAGATGGCGCGGCTCGAACTTAAAATGAACCTGCTCATCAGTGTGGTGCAGCAACTGGTGTCAGCCCAGGCGCCATTGCCGGCGACTGTACCCATTGTCCTGACCGCCGCCGGGCTCAGCTGGCCGGAACAATACGGTGCGCAAATGCCGATTGAATCGGCACCGGGTGCGGGCGATAAAGAACCGCTGCCAGTGCAAGTGGATATTTTTATCAGCCCGCTGGTGTCCCTGCCCCTGTCACTGTATGGAACGCTTTCCTGTGTCACGGTATACGATGATGAAGGCAGTTCCTCACGCGAATGGCAATGCAGTTTCGACACCCTGGGCGCAAACCTGGTGGACCTTCTGGAAAAGTTGATCTTCAGTTTTCACCGACGGGAAGTGGCCATGGAGCGGGCGGCCGAAAACTGAGGGCTGTGGCCAGCGGAAGCGTTGTCGAAGCGTTGTCGAAGCGCTGTATTAGTCGCGACTAATCCAGGGGCCGCTGAGACCCCATTGCAGGCGCAGCTTGTCTGCCCAGCGCTGGGCCTCAGCCTTGTTGGCAAAACCAGGCAAGCGCACCCGGAACATGGTGCCGCCATTGCTTTCCACTGCTACGATTTGGGCGGTGCCGGGAGAGTCCTGTAACTGGGCGGCCCATTGCCGAGCATCCGCTTCGAGGCGGTAGCTGCGCAGGTTTACAAACCAACCATCGACGGACACTGGTGCCGGTTTCACTGCTGCAGTCGCCACTGCGGCAGTCGCCACTGCGGCAGTCTCCATTGCGGCAGTCTCCACTGCGACCAGTTCTGCTGCAGCGGCTTCAGCTGCAAGCACGGCTTCTGCCGCCTGTGCCTGCGCTGCCGCCAGGGCGATGGACAGTTGTTCGGCCTCGGCCCGGGATTGGACTAGTTGTTCACCCAATTGCGCGTTTTCGGCGCCCAGTTCTTCGCTGGCCAGCGCGAGTTTCGCGATTTCAGGGGCGGGGTCCGGCACCTTGGCCTGCGCTGCTTTGGCGCGCTTCAGCTGCTGCAGTTGTCGCTCAAGTACCTCGATACGTCCCTGTTGCCAGTAGGCGGCGGTTGCACCGCCGCTGATGGCCAGTACCAACAACAGGCTGGTCAGGTAAATTGGCCAGCGAGCGCCGGAGTTCTTGCTCGCGACCGTGTCCAGATGTGGAATTTCCACCGCCACGGTATCTTCGGCCAGTTGGCTCGTGTCGGGCCCTGACTCAATGTCATCCGGCCCTGGCTCGATGCTTTCCGGCTCCGGCTCTGGCTCCGGCTCTGGTTCGAAAGCGTCCTCGTTTAGTTCGACCCTGTCTTCCTCCGCAGGCGCACCGGGACCGTAGTCCTGGATATCAGACAGTATTGGGCTGAGGTGTTTATTTTTTTCAGATTCACTCATGGGTTTAACATTACACCATTCGAAGATTCAGCGCTCGTCGGCAGCTCAGCGGGCAATGGGCAGGTCAACCCAGAAGGTGCTGCCTGTTCCGACCGCGCTCTCAACCCCGAGATTGCCGTTCATGGCCGTCACCAACTGCTCGGTGATCGCCAGGCCAAGCCCCGTGCCCTGCACACTGACGTCGCTCACGCCAAGCCGGTTGAAGGGTTCGAACAGTGCAGGCATCTGTTCCTCGGCAATACCCTCGCCGGTATCGCTCACGGCAATGCGCAAACGCTCGGCGTCGCGTTCCGCAATATGTACTGTCAGGCTGCCGCCCTCGCGATTGTATTTCACGGCATTGGATAACAGGTTGAACAACACCTGTCGCAAACGGGTCTCATCGGCAAACACTGTTAACTCGCTGAGGAACTCCCGGTGGACCTCTATGTCCAGTTCCTGTGCCTGGGGACTCACCATTTGCAGGCACTCCTCTGCAACTGCGGCGGGCTGTACGCGATCGATACACAGGCAAATTTCGCCAGCTTCAATCTTGGCCAGGTCCAACACCTCATTGACCAGCTCCAGCAGATGCTCTCCACCGGCGCGAATGTGCTCAACATAGGCCTTCTGCTGGTCTACCAGGGGCTGCCCTGGAATGCGCTCAAGCAGCTGGCCGAAACCGAGAATTGCATTCAGCGGGGTGCGTAATTCATGCGACAGGCCACGAATGAACAGCGATTTCATGTGGTTGGCTTGTTCCGACGTTTCCCTGGCAGTTGCCAGCTCAGCATCGGCGGCTTTGCGCTCGGTGATATCCCGGTTCACCTCGATCAGCGAGACTATTTCTCCGCTGTCATTGCGCAGGGCGGTTATGCTGGTTTCGCAGACCAGCTCGCGGCCATCTTTATGCTGGAACACGAGCTCGCCGCTCCAGCCATCATTGTCTTCAATCCATTTGACCAGGGAGCCCCGTTCTTCTGGCGGAGGTTTGTCGTGGCCTTTGCGAAAGTTGGTGGTTCGCTGACCCACCATATCTGAGCGCGTGTAGCCAAACAGTTGCTCGGCACCTTCATTCCAGTCGGTGACCATGAGATCCAGGTCGCGAACAATGACTGCCTCAGATATTTGCGAAACGACCACGGCCTGTCGACGCAGTGTGGCGGCGTCACGGCGCCGCAGTTCAACCTCTTCAGACAGCGCCTCGGTGCGGGTTTTAACCATTTCCTGCAACTGTGCACGCACCTGGACCTGCTCTGTTACATCGCGGAAGCTGCCCCATATGCGGGTGAGTAACTTGCCCTCCAGCGTGCCGCTGGCGTCGAGTTGAATCCAGCGGCCCCGATCATTACCGGGCCCGATTTCGAACTTGATCAGGCGCTTGTCCAGTCGGTAGCCGTCCTCGCAAAAACGCTGGCCATGGATTGTCCAGATGTCTTCGAGAAAGTGGGCGGGCTGGCCCATGAGGTCGTTGCGCTCACAATCCATCGACACGGCCAGGGCGGTATTACAATCCACCAGGCGACCTTCCCTGACCAGTTGCCTGACCTGCTGTTCTATTTCCAGGCCAGTATCAATCGGCCGGTCCAGCTCAATGGTAAACATGGGATCGGGCAGGTCCATGTACTGGGCGCGGCGCGATTCCTGCAGCAGCTTGTCCTGGGTGACGTCCTGCATGCTGCCTAGCCAGCGCGCAGGCTCCCCGTTGCGGCTAAAGGTGGTGCGAGCGACGGCGCGCAAATGATGGATGGAACCATCCGGGTGAATTACGCGAAAATCAACAGACTGGGTTTCATCCGAGGTGAGGGCGAAGGTGCGTGCCGCTAACATTTTGTCCCGGTCAGCCGGATGGATACAGTCGACGATCTCTTCGAAGGTGTACAGTTTGCCAGGCGGCAAGCCGCACAGAATTGCAACCTGTTCCGACTGGAAGTCAAACACGCCCCTGAGGTTGCTGGACCAACTGCCGATGCTTGCCATAGCCTGGCTGTCAGACAGCAGCTGTCGACTGATGGCAAGGTCCTGTTCGCGATTTACGCGCTCGGTATCGTCAGAGATCGTGTTCCAGATTCCGACCAGCTGTTGCCCCCTCATCAGGCAGTGCGTGAGTACGGCGTGCACCGAGCGCTTGCCGTGCTGGTCCTCGTGGGCGATGAAGGATTCTGTCAGCTGGTAGTCAGAATCGACCAGCTCGCAGATTTTTTCTTCAAATTTAACCCTGGTCAGGAACTCTTCGAGGCGCCGTCCGACCAGGTCTTCGACGCTGGCGAATCCCATCAATATGGCGTAATCACTATTGCAGTAGCTTATGCGCAGGTTTTTTAGAAGCGCAGCGATTTGATCTTTGGCAGGTGCCCGGACGTCGACAGGTGGCTCCACTTCCCAGTAGAGCACCCCGTCTGTGCTGCTGCTGATGATGTCCATCAGCAGGCCAATGTCATTGGTACTGCGGCCCGGTGTGTCCAGGAAGGCGGCAATGTCGACTGCCGTCATAACTTGGTGTCGCCCTTGCTGATTAAAACCTGTTGCTCACGCGCTTAGCCGAAACTGCTCACAGTCCGGTGCGCTTCTAGTTATAAAACATGCCGTCATAACTACGTAGCTCAAGGGCTTACGGTAAGTGAAGGGGCGTCACTGCGCAACTAAACTAAAGTTTAGTGTGAACTGTTTACTGTATTTCAGCCGGCGGCGTCCGAGTCTGCTTTATCGGCCGCCAATTGCGCCGATTGCCTTTGCACCAGATGGCGTATCAGCTGCTCCTGGGCTTCAGACTCGCGACCGGCAAATTCCACCCGCAGGCGACAGCTGTGATGAGGGTCGTCAGCTACCGGTTCAGATTCAATAACCCGCGCCAGCATGCGCAGTACTGTTTCTGAGGGCAGCAGGGTCAGCTGCAATTCCAGCAGCTGGCCATCAGCGAAACTCTCGGCGCTGTTGAAAGCCATACCACAGCCGCTGATATTGACGTCAATTTCGCGGCTGTTGAGTTCGTCCGCCGTGGACGGGTTTAGGTCAATGGCCGCGCTGATTATCGCCAGCTTGCGATTGAGCAGGCCGATTGCCTCGGCGGCCACCGGTTGCTGCTGCCAGAGGCTATTGAGCAGGGTGTTGAGCTCGCCATCCAGTGCCTGTAATAGCTCGCGCGCGGGTAAATCAACGGCGTCAGAATTGTAGGTGACAATGTTTTTCAGGTCTTGCGCCGGTTTGCAGGACAGCCTCATTCGGTCATCAATCCTGAAATAGCGGCGGCGATTCTGGGCCATGGTGGTCATTGCGTCTGTACCTCGAACAAATCGTCTTCGGTCGGCGTGTCGTCCTTGAAGCTCTGTTTCTCGCTGATGTCCAGCTCTTCCAGGAGACCTGGCTCACTGTTTTCCAGTTCCCGCAGGTCTGCCGTGGTGGCGTCTTCGAGGCCGCGACGGATGACAATGGAGACGCGGCGGTTCTTGGCGCGGGTCTCCCAGTTGCTGTTATCCACCAGCGGTCGCGTGTCGGCGTAGCCGATGACCATGAAACGATCCTGGCCGATATCCTGGTCCTTGAACAGCTCGTGGGCCACCGACAGGGCTCGATCAGCGGACAGGTCCCAGTTGGAACGGAAGCGGGTAGTGGAGATAGGGATGTCGTCGGTATGACCTTCCACAGCGATGGCGCCCTTCACATCCTTCAGTACCCCGCGCAGGGTCACCATGACAGGCAGGAACTCGCTATTGAGGTCGGCTGAGCCGGACGGGAAAGAGCCGCGCTCTCGGATACGTATGGTGACCGTGCTAAGCCCTGATTCGATATCGATCTTGCCGGCGGCGATTTCGTCGCGCAGCTCGTCAGTGATCTTTTTAGCCGTGGCGGCCGACTCGCGTCGCAATATTTCACGCATCAGGGCCTCGGCAGCAGCGGGGTCCTCGGTTTTGGTTTCCGAGGTCTTGTCAGCTTTTTCCTCGCTTTCCCCCGGCGGTTTGCTGCGTGTATCCAGTGTCATTTTGGTGGTGTCGGCTGTTTGCTGCTGCACCTTGTTCACCGGCGTAGGATCGGGTCTGCCGGAGCTGAACTCCTGGGCGATCACGCTGGTACCCTTGGGGATATCCTTGACCTTGACCTCGTTTTGCACGCCGAAGGCGTCTTTCATCGAGCCGGCGATCTGCTTGTACTTGAGCACATCCATCTCGGAAAATGACAGCAGCAGTACGAAGAAGCACATCAACAGCGACATCAAGTCGGCGAAGGTGGCTAACCAGCCAGCACCGCCGCCCGCTTCTTCATCGTCATCCAGGACAAACTCAGACATAAATCAGGCCGCCTGTTCCTGTGGCGCATCTTCGGCGTCCTTGTCAGCCCCAGTGTTGCGGCGTGATGGTGCCAGGTAGGTCTTGAGCATGGGCTCCAGCACACGAGGGTTCTGTCCTTCGGCGATACCGATGATGCCGTCGATGCAGATGGCCTTGAGCCGGCCTTCCTCGGTTTTGCGCAATGCCAATTTGTCAGCAATGGGCAGCGCAATCATATTGGCGAACACGGCGCCATAGAGTGTGGTTAGCAGGGCCACAGCCATGGCGGGGCCGATTGACTTGGGGTCGTCCATGGAAGAGAGCATTTGCACCAGGCCGATCAAGGTGCCGATCATGCCCATGGCCGGGGCCACGTCGCCCGAGGCTGTGAACACCTTGGCGCCCCACTTGTGGCGGTCGATGGTCTGCTGCATATCCTTGATCATCATGCTCTTGATAACTTCGGGCTTGCTGCCGTCGATTAGCATGTCGATGCCCTGCTTGAGGAAATCGTTTTTGACCTCGGCTTGCTCCAGCGCCAGCATGCCTTCCTTGCGCGCCACGTTGGACAGCTCGATGATCTGCGGGATAACCGCTTCCGGCGCTTCCAGCTTGTAAAAGAAAGCCCGGGTCGCCACTTTGAAGGCCCCCAGGAACTGGCTCATGCTGAACTTCATCAGCACCACCAGGAAGGTGCCACCCAAAACAATGAGGATAGAGGGCACGTTAAAGAACACTATGGCGGAACCGCCGAATAGTATTGCTGCTGCGACAATTGCGAAGGCTCCTACGAAGCCCAGGAGTGTTGCCAAATCCACTGCTATCCCCTTCTCTGTCAGGTCGGTTTTGCTATAGTTTCTATATCGGCAGCCCCGGCTAAATCTGCAGTGTTTTTTTTGCCGATTTATCAGCTAACATGGCAGCCATGGACATACTTTCGAATTTCCGCTCGATGGTGGCGGCGCAGTTACCGCGAACAGGCGTTTTGCTGCTGCTAATTCTCCCGCTTTCCGCGCTGCAGGCCGCAGAAAACCTGAAGATCAGCTTTTCCGAGGCAAAGCCTGCGCAGGGCAAGGTTTACAGCAGCAACAGCGCTGCGCCGATTCGCGAATTACGCGTACTCGATGGCAACACAGTCAACCTGCAGACCGAAAGGGGCCGCCACTACGAGGCCAGGGCGGGCGGGTGGCGCTGGACCCAGGTGCAGGAGGTGGCCGCGCAGGTGAACGCGGTATCCATCACGCCGCACCTGGAGGGGGATAACGTCGATCTTGAGGTACAGGTATTTCGTCAGGATGAAGATCGCCGCAGCACCTATAACACGGTGATATCCGGACCAATCGGAGAGTGGCTGCAGCTGTTGGGGCCGGAGCAGCAGTCCCGTCATGGAAGTAAGGTCTATGGCACCGGCAGCAGCAAAGCCGGTGCCTCTTATAGCCAGGGTTTGTATATCAAGGTAGAAATAGTGGGCGGTCCCGAATAGAGCGGTGCCTGTACAGAGATCACTGCTAGCCAAATACACGCCACTACTGGGGCTGCTGTTATTGCTGCACAGGCCATGTTTCGCCGATGCGGGTATCGATTACCCGCCAGTGGCTGCGGAAGTTGATTTCGAAACTGTGCTGAGCTTGCCGGTGGCTAAGCCTGACTCCTTGCAGAGCTATGGAACAGCCCCCGGCCAGTTTGCCGAGTTGTGGTTGCCGGCGTCGACCGCTGAGCCGGTCCCGGTGGTGGCATTTATTCACGGCGGCTGTTGGCTCAATGCCTACAGCATTGATCACAGTCATGCGCTCGCCACCGGCCTGGCTCAGGCCGGCTACGCTGTCTGGAATATAGAGTATCGGCGGGTGGGTGACGCGGGGGGAGGCTGGCCCGGCAGTTTTGAGGATGTGCAGGCGGCGCTGGCGCTGCTGCTGCAACAGCGCGACCCCAGATTGGACTTGCAGCGACTGCTGCTGGCCGGGCATTCGGCAGGCGGGCACCTGGCCTTGCTGGCCGCCGCCAACGCTGATCCACGGTCGGACACAGCTTATCGGGCCGTCTTCGGCCTTGCAGCTATTGTTGATATTGTTGAATACGCAGGCGGCACCGGTAGTTGCAACGCGGCCACCCCGCGCTTCATGGGTGGGATGCCGGCCCAGCGGCCCGAACATTACCGGGCGGCCAACCCGGAGGCCAAGACCATTCCGGGCCCAGTCTACCTGTTGCGCGGTAGCCGCGACCGTATTGTTCCCCTGCGCCCGGTAGCACTCCCGGTGCATACCCAGGTCGATATGGAGGCGGGCCATTTCGACTGGATTACCCCGGGTTCCCCGGCCTGGAATGTATTCCTTGAGCAGTTGGCGGCTGCAAGCAGATGATTAGCGAACTCGACGTATTGGCAATGGACCAGGCAGATCCGCTGGCGTCACGGCGGGCGGGCTTTGCGCTGCCCTCTGACAAGGTCTACCTGGATGGCAATTCCCTGGGGGCCTTGCCGCGAGCAACCCCGCAGCGGCTGCTTGAGGTATTGCAGGAGGAGTGGGGTGAAGACCTTATCAGCAGCTGGAATCGTCACGCCTGGATTGAGTTGCCGCAGCGCGTGGGCGAGAAGATTGCACCCCTGATCGGTGCCGGCCCCGGCCAGGTCATCTGCTGCGATTCAATTTCAGTCAATTTGTTCAAGCTACTGGCGGCGGCCCTGCAGATGCGACCGGGCAGGCAGCTGATCTTGTCGGCGTCGGATAACTTCCCGACCGACCTGTACATGGCCCAGGGCCTGTCCGCGCTGCTGGGGGAGTCCGGCTGTCGCTTGCAGCAGGTCGCCGAGTCCTCGCTGGAAGACAGCCTGGATGAGCAGGTGGCCGTGTTGCTGCTTAGCCACGTGAATTTCCGCAGTGGTCGCATCCTCGATATGCAGCGCATTACCGCGGCTGCGCATGCGGCCGGCGCCCTGGTTATCTGGGATCTCGCCCACAGCGCCGGCGCACTGCCGGTGCAACTTGATGAATGCGACGTCGATTTTGCGGTCGGCTGCGGCTACAAATACCTCAACGGCGGTCCCGGCGCGCCGGCCTATGTCTATGCGGCGAAGCATCATCAAGCGCCCCTGCAGCAACCACTCAGCGGCTGGATGGGGCATCGCAATCCCTTCGCATTTGACCCTCATTATGAGCCGGGTGAGGGCATGCAACAATTTCTCTGTGGTACGCCGCCGATTCTGTCGATGATTGCCCTGGATGCGGCGCTGAATGAGTTTTCTGGTCTCACGGTGGCCCAGCTGCGCAGCAAGTCGCTGGCGCTGGGAGAGTTGTTTGTGGACCTGGTCGCTCAGTCTGAGCTGGCTGCAATGCTGGTCTTGTATTCTCCAGCGGAGGCCAGCGAGCGCGGCAGCCAGCTGGCCTGGAGTCATCCCCAGGCCTATGGCCTGTGCCAGGCCTGGATTGAACGCGGGGTGATTGCCGACTTCCGCGAACCTGATATTTTACGGGTCGGTTTTGCACCGCTTTACACTGGTTTTGCGGATGTCTGGGTAGCGGTCGAATCACTGCGCGCTGTGTTTGCCGCGCAGGAGCAGCTGGATCCGCGCTGGCAGCAGCGACCCAGGGTCACCTGAGTGGAATATGATGATGCCTTTGTGCGCTTCTTGTTCCTTAAGTCAACTCAGGCAGTACCTGGTCCGCAAACAAACGCAGGCTGCTCCAGGCCAGGTCCGGGTGAATACCCCCGCACAGGGGGTGGAATAGTACCGCGTCATCAGCTGTGGCATCGCTGAGCTGGTCAATGAGCTCGGCGGGGGTACAAACCTGGTAGCTGGGACTGGCGCGCAGTTCTGCAAGATTGTCACAGCGACGATAGGGGCTATACACAGCCGCTTGCTCAGCCCAGTCCGCATAGCTGTTGGTTTCATGCATGAGGTGGGCGGCGATCTGTTCCCAGTAGGCATCGGGATCCTCGGCGACAAACATCACCGCGGTTGCCGAGGCCGGCATTGGCCCGGGATCCGGTTTGCCCAGCAGCGCCAGTTCCTCCCGGTACATCTCGAAAATCTCGGGTCCCGAGGGGACAAAAAAATCGCCATCGCGAGCAGCCCGCCGCGCCGCCGCACGGCTGCTGCCGCCCATCAGGATCGGTGGCCGCGGCTGGCTGTGTGGTCGCGGGGTCACCGTCAGGCTGTGCCCCTGGAAAGCAAATTCTTGTCCCTGCCAGGCCTGCTGCAGGAAGGGCCCGATCTTGTCCATGTAATCCTTGCGGCCGGCCAGGGTCTTGCCAATGGCCTCGAACTCCTCCTCCCGGTAGCCGGCGCTGATAATCGGCAGTACCCGGCCCCGGCTGATGATATCCAGTACCGCCAGTTGCTCCGCCAGGCGTACTGGTTCGTGCAGTGGCGCGATGAGGGCGGCGATATACAGCATGAGTGATTCGGTGCGCGCTGCGATTGCGCTGGCGAGCAATAGTGGGGCCGGGCAATAGCCGTCACTGACACCGTGATGTTCCGACAGGTGCACGGCGCTGAAGCCATTTTGCTCGCCCCAGGCGCATTGGTCTATGGCGGCCTGGTATAGCTCGGCGCTGCTGGCGCTGCTGAACTCAGGGCGGCGCAGGTCGTAGCGCAACATAAACTGTGGCATGTATTCATCCGCGATAGAAACAGGTAGGCCTAGCTTAGCCAAGTTTTCACCGCGCGGATAAGTATAAAAAAAATTTACTGGCGGGCTTGCACCCGGCTCCCAATACTGGTTACATATACAGTACTTCATACAGGTGATTTCCTGGGGCCTACCGGCCAACCACCTGTGAGAACGGATCTAGACCAAAGGTGAAAAAACCATGGATGCCAATAAAGAAAAAGCACTCGAAGCCGCCCTCGGCCAAATTGAACGCCAGTTTGGCAAGGGTACCGTCATGCGTATGGGCGATACGGAACATGTCGCTATTCCCTCTATTTCTACGGGCTCCCTGGGCCTGGACATAGCGCTGGGTATTGGCGGTCTGCCACGGGGCAGGATTGTCGAGATCTATGGCCCGGAATCATCGGGTAAGACCACGCTGACCCTGCAGGTTATAGCCGAGGCCCAGAAACTGGGCGGCACCGCGGCCTTTATTGACGCCGAGCACGCGCTGGACCCGCTCTACGCGGAAAAACTGGGTGTGCAGATAGACGACCTGATTGTGTCGCAGCCGGATACCGGCGAGCAGGCACTGGAGGTGACGGAAATGCTGGTGCGCTCCGGCGCGGTTGATGTGCTGGTGATTGACTCGGTGGCCGCCCTGACCCCCAAAGCGGAAATTGAAGGCGAGATGGGTGATTCCCATGTCGGCCTGCAGGCGCGATTGCTGAGCCAGGCCATGCGCAAGCTGACCGCAACCATCAAGCAGACCAACTGCATGGTGATTTTCATCAACCAGATTCGTATGAAGATCGGCGTGATGTTTGGTTCCCCGGAGACCACCACTGGTGGTAATGCATTGAAGTTCTACTCATCCGTGCGGCTCGATATTCGCCGTATTGGCGCGGTCAAGGATGGCGACGAGGTGGTCGGCAATGAGACGCGTGTAAAGGTGGTGAAAAACAAGGTCTCGCCGCCATTCAAGCAAGCCGAATTCCAGATTATGTACGGCAAGGGTATCTATCGTATGAGCGAGGTTATAGACCTCGGGGTTAAGCTCAACCTGGTCGATAAGTCCGGTGCCTGGTATGCCTACAAGGGCGACAAGATTGGGCAAGGCAAGGCGAATGCCGCCAGGTTCCTGGAGGATAACCCGGCCCTGGCTAATGAAATTGAAGGTCAGATCCGGGCCCAGTTGCTGAGCCTGCCGGAGCCCAATAAAACGACTGAGGCCGAAGACGGTGCCGAGCCAGTTGAGGCCGAGCCTGCAGCCGCCGAGCCTGCTGCCAAGGGCAAGCTGGAGCCTGAAGCCTCGCGCTAGGGTATAAAGCCGCTGGTCTCCCACGGGCCAGCGGCTGTTTATGGGTCTGGGGTCTCCCCACCTTCCCATTTTCGCGCGCCATGGTACCCCTCCATTGGTGCGCGCTTTTTGGTATCCGCGTGTTAGACGGAGCGAAGAATCATGCAGGCTGACGACTCAAGTAATGATTTTGACCACGCTGTTAATGGCCACGCTGTTGATGGCCACGCTGTTGATGGCCACGCTCTTAATGGCCACGCTCTTAATGGCCACGGCGTTAACAACAATAGCAGCGATGACAAGAGCGGCTTTGACCTTGAGCAGTTAAGTGCTGAGCTTGTAAAACCCCAGGACATTCGCCTGGCAGCGTTGAATCTGCTGGCTCGTCGTGAACACCTGCGTGCAGAGTTGCAACGCAAGTTGTGCAAGCGCTTTGGTAGCGAAATCGAACTGGACACTGTGCTGGACCAACTGGTCGCAGAAAACCTGCTCAGTGATGAGCGCTATGTCGAGTCTTATATACGCCAGCGCAGCAACAAGGGCTACGGCCCTGACAGAATTGAGCAGGAGCTACGACAAAAGGGCGCGGACACAGAAATGATTGGTATCGCCCTGCAAGACTGCGAGGTGGATTGGGCGGAATGCGCCTGCCGGGTTCGTGAAAAAAAGTTTGGCGCGGCGTTGCCAGTAGACTTCAAGGAAAAGGCCCGGCAGCTGCGCTTCCTGAATTACCGGGGTTTTGGTGGGGAGTTTGCGGCTATCACGCTGGAAGAGTAATGATTACCCGCAGACCCTGATCGAAGTTTTCTGCGTGGGCACTGCCGCCATGTTGCTCAATTGCCCGTCGCGTTATGGATAAGCCCAGCCCGAAACCACCAGTCTCTCGTTGGCGCGCCTCGTCAATGCGATAGAACGGCGTAAAGATTTTTTCCAGGTCATCCTCAGGTACTCCCGGCCCATGGTCCTCAACCATGATTTGCAAGGCTGAATTCTGTTGCTCCAGCGTTACCGATACACGGGTCGCAATGCCAGTGTAATGAATCGCGTTGCGAATGACGTTCTCCAGGGCTTTCTTGAGCAGGTCGCCGTGACTGCGTACCACCGCCTCGTCCAGCTCGCTGTGGAAGCCTACCTGCTTGTTCTGCGCCTGCGCCTCAAAATTGGCATCTTCGCAGAGTTGCTGCAGCAGGCTAACCAGGTCAATGCTGTCTTCCATGTCCGCCTGCGCATCGGGTAGCGACAGTAACTGTCCGATGAGGCCATCAAGGCGCTCTGTTTCAAGTTCTATACGCTGTAACTGCTCCACGCTGCGTGCCGGCTCCTTCTCGGCCAGCGCCAGGGCCACGCGCATGCGCGCCAGCGGCGAGCGCAATTCATGGGATACATCATTCAGCAGCCGTTTCTGCGCCTGTATTTTCTCCTGAAGCTGCTCAGCCATGGAGTTAAAGTCCCGGGCGAGTTCGTTGGTTTCATCGCCGCCTTTTGCGGAGACGGCGATGCGTGCAGCCAGGTTGCCCTCAGCCAGATCACGTGAGGCCTGCTGCAGGTGTTTGAGCGGACGAGTCAGGTAGCGTGATACGGCATAGCTGATAGCACCACTTATGAGCAGGGCCAGCAACAGCCGCAACCACAGGTGATCGGTGAGAAACTTGACGATGGGGGAGGCCGGTGCGCGGGTAGAGATGATCATGCTTACCGAGCCCCACTCGGGTCTGTACAACTCCTGTCCGAACAGCAGCATGCCCCGTTCCTGGTGCGCGGCGCGGCGGCGAAAACCCTGTAGCCGCTTCAATATCTGCGTGGAGCCCGGCACCAGCTTACGGCCGAATATTTCCCTGCCGTCGCTGTCCACCAGGCGAATCTGTAGCTTTTCCGCTTCCTCCTGGCGACTGATCCAGCTGCGCAGGTCGTTCTCGGCCACATTTTGCAGGCCGTAGTAAATTCGGAACATGCTGCGTGGTGCGAGCCCGAAGTCCGCGCCTCCCCCTGGGCCGCCCGGGGGTCTGCCACCGGGCCGAACGGGTCGGGGCGGCATGGGCTGCATACGGGATTGTTGACCAGCATCCTGGGTCAGCATGTCACCTAGCGGGTCGACGTATTCGTTGGCCAGCAACCAGCTGCCAATAATGGCTGCGGTGGACAACCAGAAGCCGAGGAATATCTTCGCGAACAGGTTCACTACCCGGCGTTCTCGGTGCTGGCCCGGGTGAGTTGATAACCGACGCCGCGAACGTTTTTGATAAGTTCGCGATCCGGGCTGTGCAGTTTTTTGCGTAGATTGCTCACATGCACGTCGATGCTACGGTCATAGGCTGTGAGACTGCGACCCAGTGCCTGCTGCGACAGTAATTCCTTGTTTACCACTTCGCCTGCGTGGCGCATCAACACGAGCAGGATGTTGAATTCCGCCGTGGTCAGTTTGAGTTCGACGCCCTGGTAGCGAACCTGGCGCTCTGTAGTGCTGGCCGCCAGGTCATCGACCTGCAGTTCGGTCGCCTCGCGCTCAGCGGGTTTTTCAGTGCGTCGCAGTATGGCGCGCAAGCGGGCCGTTAGCTCCCGTGGATTGCAGGGCTTGGGCAGGTAATCATCCGCACCCATTTCCAGGCCGACGATGCGGTCTGTCTCCTCTCCGCGGGCAGTTAGCATGATCACCGGTGTGGTGCAAAACTCACGCAACCGGCGCAGCACATCAAAGCCCTGTACCCGGGGCAACATCACATCCAGCACAATGGCGTCAAATTCGCGTCCCTTGCACAGCTCTATCGCTTCGGCACCGTCGTGGATGGCGCTGGTGCTGAAACCTTCGAGCTGCAGAAAGTCCTGCAGCAGCTGGCACAGTTCACGATCGTCATCGATGATCAATATATCCTGGTTCATGCTTACAAAGTCTGCTCAATCCGGCCTGACTTGTCATCTTGATTTACGGGGCTTAGCCCTTCTTAACACAACTTTACAGGCTGGCTACCCAAACTTACATCGCCACTGCCTAGAATCCTCCTGAACTTGCCACAGCCCTGCTCTGGCAGCGGAAACTTTGAAGCGATACACAAGGAGATCAACATGCATAAAACACTAGCATTTTCCCTGGCGGCCCTGCTCGCCGCGAGCTTGTCTGTCCCCAGCGTGGCACGGCCCGGAATGGGCGGTATGGGAGCTGACCACGGCTTTGGCTTTCTCGAACACATTGCCGACCAGATTGGCTTGAGCGAGGATCAGGAGGACAGCATCAACCAGCTTATCAATAGTGCAGAGCTGGCTAGTGCTGTTGACCGTGAGCGTATGGGCCAGATTCGTGAGGCTATGCGCGCACTGTCAGAGACTGGCGAGGTCTTCGACCAGGCAGCTGCGGAGTCCCTGGCGGATGAACTCGCCCAAATTGTAGCGCGTACGGCTGTCGCCGGTGCCGAGGTGCGCTGGCAGGTGCGCCAGGTATTTACTGCGGAACAACAGGAGCAGATCGAAGCCATGAAAGCGGAGCGTGCCGGTATGCGCTCGCGATTCGGTCCGGGCCAGCCCGGAATGGAATAAGCGGCTAAACGAATTCCCTCTGTAGGCGCTTTGGGGCAGCGTTGCTGCCCCACTTTTTTATTAGAGTTCTTCTAGGTCCAGCTCCAGGCGCGAGACACAATCCTGTGCCGCCTCCAGGCCGCTGTGGCTGGTAATGACGGCAATGCTGGCCTGCTCTGGCCGCAGGTAGGTTTCGGTGACACGGTGCAGGTCTTCAAGCTGTAGTGCCAACACCTGGGAGCGGAAACGCTCGCGCTGCGCGTGGCTGCGTCCAAACAGGGCGTTATGGAAGTGCTGCTTGGCTTCACCGGCAGGTGAACTGGGTTTGTCGAGGCTGCCAATCACTCCCAGTATTGCCTGCTCCAGATCCTCGGCCTTGTGTTGGTCTTCCAGCATCCAGGCTATCGAACTGTTGAAATCCTCCAGTGTCTCTTCCAGCCGCGGATCGCGGTAGGAGAAAAAGCGGAAGGCGCCGATACCGGAATCCTGTGAGGCGCCGCCACCATAGGCGCCACCTTGTTCCCGAATGGTCCGGTGCAGATAGCCATTGCGCAGGAATCCGCCCAGTACGGTCAGGGCCGCCGCGTCCTCATGCTCCACGGGTACCGTGGGGAAAGCCTGGGCGCAGAAGTTTACCTGGGTATTGGCCAGCCATAGCTGGCGACGCTGCTCGCGTACTGGCACTGGTCGCCACTGCTCGGCGTCACTGTCGCTAGCGAAACCGGCCCAGCTAGCGGCGCCGGTGGCGATGATCGAATCCAGTTGCTCGGCCTCTGCAATCGCCAGGTACTGGCGTGGCATGGCCAGCGCAGCCTGGTGCAGTTGCTGCAACTGCTGGGCAAACTGCTCCAGGCTGGCGGCATCTTTCAGGCTCTCATCCAGCACTTTGCTGGCACGAATTCCCGCCAGCCCAGAGAGTTGATGATTAATATTGGCGATAGGGCTCATGCCCGCCGAGGCGGCGGCCATCGCCAGTCCGTGTCCATTGCCGGTAACCGACTGTTCGCGTCTGGCCCGTTGCTGGGAAACCAGTTCGCGGATGCGCTCGGTTTCATCAAAGCGCACCGTTGCCAGGGTATCGCGCATCAGCTCAGACTGGGCCGCCTGGTTACGCACCAGGGCCTTGGAAGACAAGACCAGGAAACCGCGGCTGGACTGCTCATCATCGATATCGCCGCGCATGCTGGTAAAGGCGTTGATGCTGCCGCATACAGCGGACTGACGATCCTGTACCTGCAGGTAATCTGAATCGCCGAGGCCCAATTCGGTCAGCATATTGGTGTAGAAGGGCAGCAGTTCCAGGGTTTTCCCGTCAAGCGCTGGCAGGGCTGAGATCGCCTGTTGGTAGACCAGGCCATTGGTGCCCTGGGCGTAGGCAGTGCAGGCATAGTCTCGCTGCTTGCCGGTCAGGGGCGACAGCTCGGGGATGCTGGTGGGTACGTCCTCCAGGCCTACCTTGGGCAGAATGCTGTCGTCATCAATCTGGGCCTGGCGCTCTATCAGGGCCTGGGCCTGCTCGACGAGCTGTTGTTTTTCCTCGGCGTTGAGCGCGGCCTTGATAGTGGCCAGTCGCTCCGCCTCCTGCTGCTGCTTGCTGGCGGATAGGCCGGTGTCGGGTTTCAGTACCAGGGTTATCCGGTGGCTGTTATCCAGCAGCAGTTCGCGGGCGAGATTGCGGATATAGTGCGGGTCCTGGATGCGCTCGCGCAGTTTGTCCAGTGCGGCATCCAGGTTCAATACCGCGATCGGGTCGGCGTGGTGTGTCGCGCAGCCCAAAGCGGTGAGAATGAGCTGCAGGCCGAAGGGGTAACTGTCGCCACTGATTTCTCGCTGGTGCAACTCCAACTGGTGTAACACGGCTTCCAGTTTTTCTGTGGCGACACCGTTTTGGTTGACCTCCTCGAGTACGCCGAGCACCAGTTCCTCCAGTGCATCGACATGCTCCGGCTCGCTACCTTCTATGCCGCAGGCAAAGACCATCTCGCGCATCGATTCTTCCAGGCCACACATGGGCGATGGCGCATGCCCCAACTCGGTAGTCTCCAATGCCTGCTGCAGGGGCGAGGCACTGTTGTCGAGCAATACGCTGGCCAGTAATTGGGCCTCCAGCATTTGTTCCAGGTCGGCGCTCTGACCCAGTAGCCAGGACATCACGATATGGGTCTTGGCCGCCGTGCCATCACTGTCATCAAGGGCATAGGATTCCTCCACTCGCAGGGGAGCCGACAGGCGGCTTTCCAGGGGCACCTCAATCTTGCTGTCCAGGCGTTGAAAGCGTGACAGGGCACGATCTTCGAAAACCGCCTGGTGCTGGTGCGCGGGGACATCACCAAAGGTCATGAAGATGGCATTGCTGGGGTGGTAATGGGTCCGGTAAAAATCCTGCAGCTGCTGGTAGCTTAGATCGGGGATGCAGCTGGGCTCACCACCGCTGTTGTAGTGATAGGTATTACTCGGGAACAGGTGATGGCAGAGGGTTTGCCAGAGGGTGCTGGTGACCGAACTCATGGCACCCTTCATTTCATTAAATACCACGCCTTTGAACACCAGGTCACTGTCCGGGTTGTCGGGCTCGGCGAATTCCAGACGGTGACCTTCCTGGGCAAAGTCCAGTGGGTCGAGTCGGGAGAAGAACACCGCGTCCAGGTAGACATTGAGCAGGTTGTTGAAGTCCTTGGTATTCTGGCTGGCGAAGGGATAGGCGGTCCAGTCACTGCTGGTGAAGGCATTCATGAAGGTGTTGATTGAGCGCCGCAGCATCAGGAAAAAGGGATCGCGCACTGGGTAGTTCTCACTGCCGCACAGGGCCGTATGTTCGAGAATATGGGCAACGCCAGTGGAATCCTTGGGAACCGTTCGCAAGGCCACCAGGAACACATTCTCATTGTTGTTCGCGGCCAGGTGATAGTGTTGGGCGCCGGTATTGCGGTGCTCAAATTGCTGCACATCGAGATTCAGTGATTCGATATGCTCGCAGCGTATAAGGTTAAAGGCTTCGTGAGTCTGAACGGCCTCAGGCATGGGTACACAATCCGCATCAAGTTAGGTGGCCGGCTATTCTACTGCTTTTGTTGCGGGTGACCCAGTTCGATCTGATAAATCCATGGCCAGTTTTTGCCAGTGACCCAGAGCTTGCCCGTGTCAGGGTCGCGGGCGATGCCGTTCAGTACACCGGTGTCGGCGCGACGCTCGGAGCGTGGCAGCAGCCCGGCAAGGTCCAGCTCACCAATAACGGCGCCGCTGCCGAGGTCAATCATGTAGATGAGATCCTTGCCCCAGACGTTAGCCAGCAGGAAGTCCTCGGTCCATTCCAGCTCGTTCAGGTAGGGTACTGGACTGCCCTCATACTGCACCTGTAAGGAGTCTATTTGACGCCAGTCGCCGGGAGACACAAAGTGTAGCAGGGCACTTCCATCGCTATAGATCAGCCGCTTGCCATCGTTGGTCAGGCCCCAGCCCTCACCGGGAATGCTGAATTCCGTTTGCAGGGAGAGATCCTCGCGCTGATAAACCATGGCCCTGCCCGAACGCCAGCTCAACTGTATGACCTGCTCACCCAGTACCGTTATGCCCTCACCGAACAGCTTGCGCGGCAAACGCCGTACCTGCATCAGCTTGCCACTGGCCAGGTCGAATACCTGCAATCGGGATTTACCGTACTGCCCGGTACTCTTGTAGAGTTTGCCATCGCGGATCTCCAGGCCCTGCACAAAGTCCTGTCGGCTTTGCGGGATCTTGCCGATAAGCCGGTAGGTGAATTGTTCCACGGGGTCCGCTGCCATAGTCGACGGTGACAGTGGCAGTGACAGCGACAGGGCCGGAAGCAGTAACAGGGCGAGTAAGCGGCTCTTCATAGCTTGTTGCGCACCAGGTCGCGCACGATAAAGCGCGCTGGCGACAGGGCTCGTAGCAGCGACACATCCACCGGTGGTGTCTCGCCAGTGATCTGGCAGGCCAACAACTCCGCTGCCAGCGGTGTCGAGGTCAGACCCCGTGAGCCGTGACCGGTGCTCACATACAGGCCCGGCAGGTAGCTGCCGGTTTTGGGGATCAGCCGGCGGGCGTTACGCCGCAGGGCGGCGTAGTCCTGGCAGAAGTGGTCAAAATCCGGGACCGGCCCGACGATTGGCAGGTAATCGGGACTGGCACAGCGAAATCCAACTCGACCTTCCAGCTGCGCCGGCACGACTGTCTCCAGTTGTGTTTGCAATTGCGGCAGGTGGCGGCCCAACTGCTCAATGTTGTGCTGATGGTCTTCAACGCGTGTCTGGCTGGCCTCGTCAGCGATGTCGAAGGTGGCGCCGATGCAGTGTTCCCCGTCACTGGCCGGGGAAATATAGCCCTCATGGCAGATAACAGTTTGCAGATCCCGCAGCGGGCCCCGGCTGGGAAGCTGGCTGGTTTGTCCGCGAATGGACTGCAATTTAAGCCAGTCCAGTTGCGGGAAGCGGCCACTCTCCGTGCCCGCGGCGATGATCGCGCTATTGGCACTGGCCAGCGTGCTGCCGTCGCTGGCAACGGCTTGCCAGTTGCCGGCGCCATCTTGTTCTTCGTCCTGCACCAGTGTCAGTGGACCGCAGTGTTCCAGCACGTCGATTCCCGGTGCGGCCAGCAAGGTCCGGCACAGGGCCGCCGGATGCATCCAGCCGGAATTTGGAAAGTACAAGCCGGCGGGACATTCCGCCAGGCCACTGCGCGCCGCCGCCTCATCCGCGCTGAGTGGGCGAACCAGTTCGGGCAGTGATGCGACCGTTGCAAACAGCGGATCCTCCTCGCTCCAGTCAGGTCGGAGGTGCAGCGCTCCGCACAGGGCACCGTCGCGTCCAGCCTGCAAACTCCCCTGGCTAAACAGGCCCTGGTAAAAACGACTGGCGAAACAAAAGCTGTGCAGTGAGAAATCATTTAATTCAGATGGGCGATGGGACAGGCGGGTATAGAGCACGCCCTGGGGGTTGCCGGATGCCGCTCCGGCCAGTTGCCCCTGTTCCAGTACGGTGACTCTCCAGCCCCTCTGCGCCAGGAACCAGGCAATACTGGCGCCGGCCAGTCCGGCGCCGATGACGATGGCGTGTTGGCTGTTATCGGTCTGTGTGCCTTGCCCCTTGCCCGTATTGAACTCTTGATAAGACGCGCGCGATAAATGCCAGGGCGTGGCTGTGGGGTCGTCTTTGGCAGTCCTGGTTCGCAGGGTACCGCAGAGCATTTCCCGCTTGGGGCCGAATCCCGGCCGTTTTTCGACATCGAAACCAGCCGCCTGCAAGCCTGTGCGTACCGCGCTGGCGGCAGTAAACGTGGCAAAACTGCAGTTGTCTGCACCCAGTCGGGACATGGCCTGGAATAGCGTGTCCTGCCACATATCGGGATTTCGTGCCGGTGTGAAACCATCCAGCAGCCAGGCATTGACCTCCAGGTCGGGCAATTCCAGTAGATCCTCAATAGCCGTATTGATGTCGTCAAAGACCAGGTCCAGGCAAACCCGGCCCTGGTCGAATAACAATCGGTGCCGGCCCGGCAGGGGCGGGGGATAGTCTTGCAGCAGGCAGTCCCTGAGTGGCGCCAGTTGCTGCCAGCCATTCAGGGCCCTGCGCAGCTCATCGAAGCGCAGGGGGTATGCCTCGATCGACAGGTAGTGGAGTCGCGCCTGTTCGGGTGCATAAAGACGCCAGTTGTGCCAGCTGTTGAGGAAGTTGAGGCCAGTGCCAAAGCCGGTCTCAACCATGGTAAAACGCGGCGACTGCTGTTCCTGCCAGCGCTGCACCAGTCGATTGCCGTCCACAAACACGTGGGCGCTCTCGGCGATGCCGTCTTCAGAGGAATAGTAATAATCGTCGAAGCGAGAGGAGTGCGGTTGATCCTGCTCATCCCAGTCGATTTCAGCTGCAGGTGCACCGCGCCACCGCGGCTCTGCGGGGCTCATGACTGTGCGGGTGGCAGGCTTCCAAAATAGGGCAACCAGGGCGGCAACTCGGCCCAGCCAGTTGCTTTCAGTTCATCCACCGCAATTACGTGCAACTCCGGCTCGCCATAATTTGGCAGGTGCAAGGTAATCAGGTAGTCGGCTGCGGCTTCCTGGCCCAGTTCCAGTTTCCAGCTGTTCTTTCTCACTGTGACCCTGGCGTCACCGCCACGCAGGCTGACTTTGCCGACATACTGTGACTTGCCAAGGGCCTTGAGGCTATGGGAACTGCTGCTCACCAGCGCGCCATCGCGGCGTACCTGGATGTGATAAATGATGTCCACATCGCGCCGCTGCGTCGGTATGCTGTTATCCGCCAGTCGCTCGCTGATTTTCTTGATCGCCACGATACTCTCGTCGCCGTCCAGCCTTACTTTGCTGGCGGCGATCTCGGCTGCAGCTTGCGCCTCGGCCCCATTATCGCCGCCAACGCCGCTGCTCTGTAGTGCCTCAGCTGCAGCCTCGCTGGCATAATAATCCTTAAGCAGCCTGGTGAGTTGCGCAACTTCTTCGGCTTCGGGGTCCAGCGCTACCGGGGCGGCGACCGGCGCAGTTGTCTCGCCATTGCCCGAAAGCTGGCTGCTGAGCTCCGCTTCCCGGCTGTTCAGTGCCTTCAATTCCACCAGGGTTTGTTCCATCTGGCTTGCCAGGGAGGCCAGTACCGGGCTCCCCTCCGCTGCGCCATTAGCGCGCAGCAGCTCGATCGACTGTTGGTATTGCGCTGCGTTGCGCTGCAGCTGTCGCTGCTGCTGACGCAGGTTGATGAGTTCAGCTGCCAGCTGGTCTCCGCTGCCCTGGGCCCAGACGGTGCCAGCCCCGCCGGACAGAATCAGCAGCAGTAGCCAGGTGCTGTAAAAGATTGTCTTCATGAGCGGATCATAACAGAGCTTTTCCCCCGGTTGTAAGTGCCGGGCTGGTCTTTGCCCGGACCAGCGTTTAGACTTGCCGCCATGAGTGATTTAACCAGCTACAAGATCAAGCCGCACCAGTTCCTGACCATGGCCACCAACGTCATTTTCAAGACCCTGGTGGAGTCGCAGCGCACCGAAGCGAAGAAGATTTTCAACGCTATCACAGAGGGCAAACGCATCGCCTTGCTCAATGTGCTCATTGATGATGATTCGGAAGTCCGCTTCGACCTGGCCCTGGACCAGAGCGAGTACCGCGGCGAACGTTTAAATTTCAAGTCTTTCCGCGATAGTGTCACCGGACTGGTGGGTTCTCTCAGTGAGAGCTTGCGACAGGAATCCGATGTGCCGGTTTTTACTGAAAAAACGGACGGCAGCATGCTGTTTGGTATACCCGGGCTGACACAGCAGCAGGGCCAGCTCAACGTGCTGATGCTGGGCGTCAATGCGCGCGGACCGGGCAGTGTGTTATTGAAGTTGCAATATGTCGACCCGGACCAGTTCAACGTCGAGCAGCAAATCGTTTAAGCGACGCTGAACTGCGGCAGGGCCGGTCGCGGCAAAGTGAGTTTTTCCCCTGGAGCCATCACCTCGGCGCTGCCACTGGCGACGGTTTTTCCAGCCTGGTTCAAGGCCTTGCAATTCAGGGTCACAATACCTTTAGCATCGCGTTTTTCGGTGACCTCCAGCTTTACCGTGACAGTATCGCCGATTTTCACCGGCAGGCGAAAACGCAGGGATTGGCCAAGGTAAATAGTGCCGGGGCCGGGCAATTCCAGGGCCAGGGCAGCCGAAATAATGGCCCCGGTCAGCATGCCGTGAGCGATCCGTTCCTTGAAGGGAGTGCCGGCGGCAAAATCCGCATCCAGGTGGACCGGGTTTACGTCACCGGATACGGCGGCAAACAGCTGAATGTCCCGCTCCTCGATGGTCTTGGAGTACTCGGCGGTCTGGCCAATAGTGATCTCGTCGTAGGTATAATTGGTAAGCGCGCTCACACCGTGCCTCCATCGGAATTGAATAAGCGCGCATTGTAACTATGAACCCGCCCCCAGAGTCCATTCAATTTCCCCCGGATCTGCCGATCAGCGAGCGCTGTGGGGAAATCGCGGCCGCCCTGGCACAGCACCAGGTGGTAATTGTCGCTGGAGAAACCGGCTCCGGCAAGACCACCCAGTTGCCCAAGCTGTGTCTGCAGATTGGACGCGGTGTAGATGCCCGCATCGGTCATACCCAACCCCGGCGCCTGGCGGCACGCACTGTGGCCAATCGCATAGCCGAGGAGTTGGGCGAAGAGCCGGGACAAACGGTGGGCTACCAGGTGCGCTTCAGTGATCGAGTCGGCGCAGATACCCGGGTCAAGCTGATGACCGACGGTATCCTGCTGGCCGAAATCCAGCAGGACCGTGAGCTGCGCCAATACGACACACTGATTATCGATGAGGCCCATGAGCGCAGCCTCAATATTGATTTCCTCCTGGGTTACCTGAAGCAATTGCTGCCGCGGCGACCTGAGCTGAGAATCATCATCACCTCGGCGACCATCGATGTGGAGAGTTTCTCGCGGCAGTTTGATAATGCGCCCATTATTGAGGTCTCCGGCCGCGGCTATCCGATCGACACCCACTACCTCGAGCCGGAAGGTGAGGAATTGGGGGTCAGCGAGCGAATTGCCGCCGCCGTTGAATCCATCCTGGCCAGGGACTATGGCGCGCCGGGTGATACCCTGGTATTTCTAAGTGGTGAACGGGAAATTCGCGAATTGGCCCTGCTGCTAAGACGCCGCCAGCTCAGCGGTGTAGAGATTCTACCCTTGTATGCGCGCCTGTCCCAGGCTGAGCAGAACCGGGTATTTGATACCCGCAAGCGTCGCGGTATACGCCTGGTGCTGGCGACCAACGTCGCGGAAACTTCGCTCACCGTACCAGGCATTCGTTTTGTGATTGATGCGGGTTACGCTCGTATCAGCCGTTACAGTTTTCGCACCAAGTTGCAGCGGCTGCCCATTGAGGCAATTTCCCAGGCCAGTGCCAACCAGCGCCAGGGCCGCTGCGGGCGCATTGCCGAGGGTGTCTGCCTGCGGCTTTACAGCGAGCAGGATTTCCTCGCGCGCCCGGAATTTACCGAACCGGAAATACAGCGCACCAATCTGGCGGCAGTGATTCTCAGCATGTTGCGATTGCGGCTGGGTGCTGTGAAGGATTTTCCCTTTATCAATCCGCCGGATGCGCGCCTGGTACGGGACGGTTTCAAGTTGTTGGAAGAGTTGTCGGCGGTTGACGGCGCGGGGAAACTCACCGCGCTGGGTCGGCGCATGGCGGCGTTGCCGGTCGATCCCCGATTCGCCCGTATGCTCCTGGCGGCCGCGGATGCCGGCGCCCTGCGTGAATTGCTGATTATCGCCAGCGCCCTGAGTGTGCAGGATCCGCGCGAAAGGCCTGTCGACAAACAGCAGGCATCCGATGAAAAACACCGTCGGTTCTGGGATGAGCGCTCGGATTTCCTGGCATGGATCAAGCTCTGGGACTATTACGAAGAGCAGCGCCAGGCCCTCAGCCAGGGGCAGTTGCGTAAACTTTGCCAGCGCGAGTATCTGGCCTTCATGCGCATGCGTGAGTGGCGAGATGTGCATTTCCAGCTGACCCTGGCCTGTCGCCACGCTGGATTACGCGCAAATACCGAGACTGCAAGCTATGAATCGGTGCACAGGGCGCTGCTCAGTGGTCTACTGTCCAACCTGGCCCAGGCGCGGGAAGGCACGGAATACCTGGGCAGTCGCAATCGTAAACTGCAGATTTTTCCGGGGTCTTCCCAGTTTAAAAAGCGTCCGAAGTGGCTGCTGGCGGCGGAGATTGTTGAGACGTCAAAGGTCTATGCCCGCTGTATCGCAGCGGTGGAACCCGCCTGGGCGATGACCGTCAACCCGGATCTGCTCAAGCATCACTACTATGAACCGCATTGGCAGATGCGCAGTGGCCGGGTCATGGCCTTTGAACGGGTCAGCCTGTATGGCCTTGTTCTGGCGGACAAGCAGCGGGTGCACTACGGTCCGATCGAGCCGGCGTTGGCGCGGGAGTTGATGATCCGGGGTGCATTGGTAGAGGGGCGCCTGCGACAAGCGCCAGCGTTTTTGCGCCATAACCAGAAGCTGATCAGCGAGCTGGAACAGCTGGAGTCCAAGTATCGGCGTCGCGACCTGGTGGTCGATGAACAGGCAATTTTTGATTTCTACGACGAGCGCCTGCCCGCCACGATAACCACGGCCAGCCGCCTCAAAAGCTGGTTGAAGAAAACTGCCGCCGCCGATGCCAGTCTGCGGCTGAGTCGCGAGCACTTGCTGCTGCGCAGCCTGGACGAGCAATTGGGCGAGCAGTTCCCGGATCAACTGGCCTGGGGCGACCTGGAATTGGAGCTGTCTTATCACTTCGCACCCGGTCATGCTGAGGACGGTGTCAGTGTGACCATACCGGTGGGTCTGTTGAACCGGGTACCGCGCTATCGCTTCGAGTGGCTGGTGCCGGGCCTCCTGCGGGAAAAATGTATTGCCCTGGTCAAGGCGTTGCCCAAGGTCCTGCGCAAGCAACTGGTGCCGGTGCCAGATTACGTGGACCGTGCGTTGGCGGGGCTGGAGCCCGCGGACCGGCCGCTTTTGGAGGTACTGGCGGAACGACTGCGCGAGTGCGCAGGGGTTCGCATAGCTCCCGAGGACTGGTCTGCGCAGAGCCTCGACGATTACTACCGCATGAATTTTCGAATCGTGGATGCTGACGGGGCGATACTGCGCCAGGGCCGCGAGCTGAACCAGTTGATTGCGGACAGCCGCGATGAGACACGTGAGAGCCTGCAGGGTGATGTGGAAACCGGTCCATTGCAGCAGTGCTTGACCCGCTGGACCGCCGGCGATTTGCCTGCGGTCTGGCGCACCCAGCAGGCGGGGGTGGATATTGAATCCTATCCGGCCCTGCAAGATCGCGGTGATAGCGTCGATGTGCAGTTGTTTGATTACGCCCGGGATGCGGAGCTGGCTCATCGCCATGGCCTGGTGCGACTGCTGCGCCTGGGTTGTGCACAACAGGTTCGTTACCTGCGCAAGCAACTGTTGCGTGGAAATGCTGCCAATTTGCTGTTGGCCGCGGCCGGTATGGAGCGCGAGCGCTTGCTGGATGACCTGGTCGATGCGGTTTTTGCCCAGTCCATGCTGGGCCCAGAGCTGCCGCGCTCCGAGCAGGCCTTTAATCAGGCCCTGCAGGCTGGCCGCGGTGAACTGGTCAACTGGGGAAATGACTATGAGCGATTGCTGCTGAATACCCTGGAGCAACTGGCCACAGTGCGCCAGTTACTGACGGGGCTGGAGGGCAAGCAGTGGCAAGCTGCCCGTGCCGATGTGAATGCCCAGTTGGCGGGGCTGTTTGAACCGGGATTCCTATTGCAGACGCCCTTTGAGTGGGTGAGCCACTACCCGCGCTATCTGAAGGCGATTGTCAGCCGCCTGCAGCGCTTGAGCGGCCAGCTGGGCAAGGACCAGGCGCATACTGACTTGCTGTTCGAACTGGCTGCGCCGCTGACTGCCTACCTGGCGGAAGTGCCGGAGGCGTTGGCCCATAACCCGGAACTGGCGCGCTATCGCTGGATGCTGGAAGAACTGCGGGTGTCTTTGTTCGCCCAGGCTCTGGGTACCTCGCTGCCGGTTTCGGCCAAGCGCTTGCAGGAACAATGGGGCCTGGTGGAGACCTGGCGCAAATCCCACCCGCACTGAGAGCTGTTTGTCCTGTTCAAACTGTGTGCAATATTACCGGCGAAGAAAAAGGCGCCTTGAAACTTGTTGGACAATACTCGGTCATAGTAGTCACGATGAGTTGTTCCCATGTCACTCTTCGGTAAAAGAAATGCTACTACTAACTAACCAGTCATCAGAACTGAAACTCAGGAGTCATTAATGGCCTACTCAAAGAAACCTCTCGCTGCCGCCCTTGGCGCAGCTTTCCTGGCAAGCGCGGTAAGTCCCGTGGTCTCTGCTGGAACCAACCCCTTTGCGGCTGACCAACTCAGCGGTGGTTACGACCTCGTCAGCTATGGCAAGCACAAGGAAGGCAAATGCGGCGAAGGCAAATGTGGTGAAGGTAAAGCTAAAGGTAAAGCCGAAGGTAAATGCGGCGAAGGCAAGTGCGGTGAAGGCAAGTGTGGTGAAGGAAAAGCCAAAGCCAAAGCCGAAGGTAAGTGCGGCGAAGGCAAGTGTGGCGGCTAAATCTCTGTGACAGGGATTACTGACACAACACCGGGTTTCCAGGGAGCTGGACTCGGTCTGCGGCGGGCCCTTATGGGCCCGCTTTCGGATATGGCGCAGGGAAGCGTTGATTTCATGGAAGTGGCGCCGGAGAACTGGATCAGTGTCGGCGGCCGCTTTGGTCGGCAGTTCCGCGAATTGGCCGAGCGTTACACTATCAGCCTGCATGGCTTGTCGCTCAATATTGGCGGTACAGAGCCTATTGACCGCGAGCTGGTGGCAGCTATCGGTGAGTTTATGGACCAGCACAGCTGTCCGATTTACACCGAGCACCTGACCTACTGTGCCGATGATGGCCACCTTTACGATCTGATGCCGATTCCCTTTACCGAGGAGGCCGTACACCATGTGGCTGCGCGGGTGCGCGAGGTGCAGGATATTCTCGGTCGCCGCATCGGCCTGGAAAATGCCTCCTACTACGCGGTCTCACAGCAGGATATGAGCGAGAGCGAATTTATCCGTGCGGTGTTGGAGGAAGCGGACTGCGACTTGCTGCTGGACGTCAATAATATATACGTCAACAGCATCAATCACCGCTATGACCGACACCAGTTTCTGCGCTCACTGCCATTGGAGCGAGCCCGTTACATCCACGTGGCCGGGCATTTTGACGAGGCCGAGGACCTGAAGGTGGATACCCATGGCGCTGATGTTATAGACCCGGTCTGGGAGCTGCTGGCCGAGGCTTATCAGCTCTGTGGCGTGCTGCCGACCCTGCTGGAGCGGGATTTCAACCTGCCGCCGCTGTCCGAGCTGCTGCAGGAGGTGGAGCAGATTCGACAGCTGCAGCAAGCCGCCCGGTTGGAGCGGCAAAACTATGCCTGAATCAAACTCGCTGCGGGAACTGCAACAGGCCTTCACCGCCCATGTGCGCAACCCCGCCGCAGTGGCGGCGCCGGCGGGCATCGAAAGCCGGCGCATGAAGGTTTATAACGATCTGGTCTACAACAATATCGAGAGCTTTCTCAGTGGTGGCTTCCCGGTCTTGCGCAGTCTGCACCGGGATGAGGACTGGCACTTGCTGGTGCGCGACTTCATCGCCAATTACCGCTGCAATTCGCCCTATTTTCTCGAGATCAGCCAGGAGTTCCTCAACTACCTGATGCATGTGCGGCAGGCTTCGCCAGTGGATCCGCCTTTTATGCTGGAACTGGCGCATTATGAGTGGGTGGAACTGGCGCTGGATGTGGCGGAGGAGAGTATTCCGGAGGTGGAAGCTGTCGCCGACACAGACTTGCTGCAATTGGTGCCCGTACTATCGCCCCTGGTTATGTCGCTGCAGTACCAGTTCCCCGTGCACTTGCTGGGGCCTGGCAACCAGCCGGATACAGCGCCAGCGGAGCCAAGCTACCTGATTGTTTACCGCAACCGCCAGGACCAGGTGAAGTTTATGGAGTCGAATGCGGCCACAGCGCGCTTGTTGGAGCTGCTGGCGGCCAATGAGACCGGGGACTCGGGCAGGCAGCTACTGGAGCAGCTGGCCGCTGAGATGAACGCGGATTCGGTCACCTCGGTAGTGGATTTCGGCGCGCGCATGCTGGCGGAATTCCAGGGATTGGATATCGTTCTCGGCGGCCGCTAGAAAAACTGCAGGTTGCCACTCCAAGCCTCTGTGGCGTACTATTTTTGCGCGCAGCTACGGACGCTATTTGATGACACACCATATTCGTTGCTTGTTCCTCGCACTCGGGCTGTTGTTGAGCACTGGCTGTGCAACGACACCAGGCGATGAACCCAACCTCGACCCCCTGGAGCCGGTGAACCGGGTAATGTTCGCGTTCAACGACAATATGGACAGATTTATTCTGGCCCCGGTGGCGCGTGGTTACAATATGATGCTGCCGGTATTCGCCCGCCATGGGGTCAGTAATTTCTTCGCCAATCTCTACGATATTAACGGCGCGCTCAATGCAGCCCTGCAGGGGCGCTTTGGTTACATGGCCCAGAATGGGGGTCGTTTCCTGGTCAATTCAACCATCGGCATGTTCGGTTTTGTGGATGTGGCGACGGAAATGGGTATTGCGCCCTATCGCACGGATTTTGGCCACACGCTGTCGATTTGGGGGGTGCGCTCCGGGCCCTACCTGATGGTGCCCTTCTTTGGTCCGCGGACCGTGAGAAGCGCTACCGGTACCGCCTTTGATACGGTGGCCTCATTGCAGTGGCAGCTGGATACCACCTCTCGCAACATGTTGTTCGCGCTGGAAATCATCGATAATCGCGCGGCGCTGACCAAGGCTGAGGATCTCATTACCGGAGATCGCTATATCTTTATTCGGGACGCCTACCTGCAGCAGCGCGAGTACTTCGTCAACGGTGGTGTGGTTGAAGATTCCTTCTCGGACTTTGAAGAAGAGTTCGAGTGGGAGGAATAAGCCCGACAAACTGTGAAATCCTTGGCAGAAACCGGCCTCACGGCTTGCAGGGTATGGGGTAGGGGAGTAGTGTTCCGCGACTGATCTGGAATCAAGGCGCCTATGTCTGAGCGAAGCGGCCATGTCCTGCTGCTCGAAAAGCAAGCTGATACCGCGAACGCTATAGCCGACCGGCTCGTGGCGCAGGGCTACTACGTCGAGATTGTGACAGAGGTAGACCCCGGTCTGGACGGCGACATCGACGATGATGTTGATGTGGTGCTCTGTGACTACGACATGCCCGGTATCTCCTGGGACGCCGTATTCGAAGTATTGAATGAGCGCCGGCAAGAGATCTCGGCAATTATGCTGTCTACCCATGACGAGGTGGTCGACATTATGACCGCGCTGCGCCTGGGCTTTAGCGATTTCTTTCACAAACCTATCGATGATTGGGAAGCACTGCTGGCCTCGGTCGAGCGCTGTGCCGACCAGAGTCGATTGCGGCGGGAAAACGCGGCCTACCGAAAGAAGCTGGAAGGTACTAACGCGGAACTGCGTGGCACCGTGCAGGTGCTGGAGCAAGACCAGCAGGCTGGCCGCCATGTGCAGATGCGCATGTTGCCGCAGTCACCGATGGATATGGGTAACTACCGCTTCAGCCACTCGGTCATTCCATCACTCTACCTCAGTGGCGACTACACGGATTATTTCAGGGTGGGGGAGTTCCACGCGGTCTTTGTTATTGCCGATGTGTCCGGACACGGCTCTTCATCTGCTTTCGTTACGGTGCTGTTGAAGAACCTGTTTGCACGCAAGCGCTCGGATTATATGCACCTGGACGACTCCACTATTATGAATCCGGTGGAGATGCTGCAGCGCGCCAATCGTGATTTGCTGGACCTGGGTATTGGCAAGTTTTCTACCGTGGTCATGGGGCTGCTGGATCTGCGGCAGAACAGCCTGCGCTACTGCATTGCCGGGCACTTGCCTTTGCCGGTGCTGGTGACTGACGAGGGAGCCACCTACCTGCACGGAGAAGGTACCGCAGTGGGTATTATGGAAGATGCCGACTACGAAGAGCACTACCTGCAGCTGCCCGAACGCTTCATGCTGGCCTTGTTCACGGACGGGATTCTCGAGATATTGCCGCCGGATAACCTGGTCGACAAGGAGAAGTACTTTCTCGATGTATTTTCTGCCAATTGCGAATCGCCGGACCAGATAGTGACGCAATTGGGCCTGGACAAAGTCAGCTCCGCACCGGATGACATTGCCGCCTTGTTTATAGGCAAGAGCGTCTGAGATGTCTGCCGGACGTATTCTTGCCGCGGATCACGACGGCGCCTACGCGCTAAAGCTGATCGGCGATGTCAGGGTCAACCTGTGCAGTTCGGTCGACGACTATCTGGACCAGATGTTTGCCGACAGTCATCTCGATAGCGTGCTGGTTGACCTCTGCGAAGCCGAGGGCGTAGACAGCACTACCCTGGGCTTACTGGCCAAGCTGGCCTTGCGCTACCGGCGCCGATTCAATTTGAAACCGGTGATCTACTCCTCTAATCCCGGCATCAACCGCCTGCTCAAGAGCATGGCCTTCAGCAAGCTGTTCGATATTCGCGAGGAGCTGTGTGCCAACGACGACAGCATCAGGGACATTCCCACGATTAACGATGAGCCTGAAGCCGTGCGCGAGAAAGTGATTGAAGCGCACCGGGTGCTGATGGATATCAGCGAAGAAAACCAGGAACGCTTTCGTGATCTGGTGACAGCCCTGGAACAGGACTGATACAGCTGTTCAGCCGCGGACTTCCTGGCTGACAGCGACTTTCATTTTGATAAAGTTCCTGTGCGACACGTGGATCAGGTCGGAGACCTGGCGAATCAGTCGCTCCTCGTACTTGTTCAGGTCGTCATCGGCAAAGGCAACGCGCCACATGGACTGGATCAGCGATAGTTTTTGCTCGGGGCTGTAGTGATCGTTGATCAGGCGCGTGAATTCATACAGCGATGTGGCTCGATCTGCCGCCTGGGCACCCAGTGTCACCAGTTCAGCAATCTCCTCCATGCTGATGTCCAGTGCAGCATGCAGTGCTGCTTCCAGTGTCTGCTTTTCGGTAGGTTCGACGGTAAAGTCAGCACGTGACATTTCGATCAAGAGGGCGGCTGCCGCCAGCTGCAGCTTATGCTCCAGTGCCTTCTCGTCGACCGGCTCCGATTTGCCGAACAGGGCCTTCAGGGATTCAATCATCAAATTCCACCAATAGTTTTTCGAGCTTAAGCTGGTCCGCGACAAAGTTGCGGATGCCTTCTGCCAGCTTTTCCGTCGCCATGGCGTCGTGGTTGAGGTCATAGCGGAAGGCGCTTTCGTCAGGCTCAAAGCGCGCTTGCGAGGCTGAGCGGTTTTGCGGATCCAGTTGCCGATCCAGTGCGCCCTCGTCGTCGGCCAGTTCCTGTAGCAGGGCCGGGCTTATGGTAAGACGGTCACAGCCGGCCAGGGCCTCGATTTCACCGGCATTGCGGAAGCTCGCACCCATGACGATGGTGCTGTAGTCGTGTTCCTTGTAGTAGTTATAGATGCGACTCACCGACTGCACCCCGGGATCGTCCTGGGGCTGCTTGATCTCCAGCTCGGTGTTGGCCTTGTACCAGTCGAGGATGCGGCCGACAAACGGCGAGATCAAAAACACGCCGGCATCGGCACAGGCAGCGGCCTGGCCAAAACCGAACAGCAGGGTCAGGTTGCAGTTAATGCCCTCCTGCTCAAGTTGCTCGGCGGCGCGAATACCCTCCCAGGTGGACGCGGTCTTGATGAGGATGCGATCGCGACCGATGCCTGCTTCTTCATACAGTCCGATCAATTTGCGCGCCCGCTCTACTGTGGCTTCACGGTCAAAAGAGAGTCGCGCATCGACCTCTGTGGACACGCGACCAGGCACGATATCGAGAATTTCGCGACCAATAGCAACGGCCAGTCTGTCACTGCAATTGGCAAGCTGCTCTTCATTGCTGCCGCCCCTGGCGTGGGCCCAATCCCGGGCTTTGCGGATCAATTCCTGGTAGTGGGGCAGGGCGGCGGCCTTGAGCAGCAGCGAGGGATTGGTGGTGGCGTCCTCGGGGTGGAAGCGCTTGATTGCCTCGATATCACCGGTGTCCGCCACGACCAGGGTCATGTCTTTGAGTTGCTCCAGTTTGTTGCTCATACAGCCAGGTTCTCCTCGAACTCGGATGGATCCTGGACCAACGCCAGGGCCTCTTCCAGTACTGTGATAGTTGCGCCTTTCTTGTAGGCGTTTTCACTCAGGTGACGGCGAAAACGCCGGGCCCCTGGCAGGCCCTGGTAAATGCCCAACACATGCCGGGTCATATGGTGTAGCTGGTTGCCTTTATCCAACTCCTCGCGAATATAGGGCAGTAGCGCCTGCATCGCTCCGCTACGGGTGGCTGCGGCTGCGGTCTCCCCGAACAGCTCGCGGTCCACAGCAGCCAGCATGTACGGGTTTTGGTAGGCTTCACGCCCGATCATGACGCCATCCACCTGCTGTAAATGATCACGGCAGGCTGCAATAGAGTCTATGCCACCGTTAATGACGATTTCCAGTGCGGGGCGCTCCTGCTTGAGACGGTACACCCAATCATAGTGCAGGGGTGGGATTTCCCGGTTTTCCTTCGGGCTCAGGCCCTGCAGCCATGCTTTGCGCGCATGCACGATAAACGTCTCGCAGCCACCGTCGGCGACCGTATCAACAAAGGCCAGCATCTGTTCGTAGGATTCCATATCGTCAATGCCGATGCGGTGCTTCACGGTCACCGGAATTGAGCAGTTCTCGCGCATGGCGGCCACGCACTCAGCCACCAGCGGGGCGTGGGCCATGAGGCAGGCGCCGAACATGCCGGACTGGACCCGGTCTGAGGGACAGCCGCAGTTCAGGTTTATCTCGTCGTAGCCCCAGTCCTGTGCCAGTTGGGCGCACTGGGCCAGTTCTGCAGGATCGCTGCCACCCAACTGCAGCGCCACCGGGTGTTCCTGACTATTGAAGTGCAGGAAGCGTTCCTGATCACCGTGTAGCAGGGCGCCAGTTGTGACCATTTCCGTGTACAGCAGGGCCTGGCGCGACAGCAGGCGCCAGAAATAGCGGCAGTGGCGATCACTCCAGTCCATCATCGGGGCGATGCAGAAGCGATGGGAAAGGTTGCTGTTCACGGGCCTGTCCATGGAAGCGGAGCGCAATAATCCCGTATAATCGCCGCCTCCACAAGACTATGGCCCGAGCTAATCAATGACTGTTCGCACCCGCATCGCACCGTCGCCCACCGGTGATCCCCACGTAGGCACCGCCTATATCGCCCTGTTTAATATGTGTTTCGCCAGGGCCCACGGTGGCCAGTTTCTGCTGCGGATTGAGGATACCGACCAGACCCGCAGTACCCCGGAATCCGAGCAGGCCATTCTGGATGCCCTGCGCTGGCTGGGTCTGGACTGGGATGAAGGTCCCGATGTGGGCGGCGAATTCGGCCCTTATCGGCAGAGCGAACGCATGGATATTTATGCGGAATATGCCGAGCGCCTGGTCGCCGAGGGCAAGGCCTTCCGCTGCTATCGCAGCCCGGAGGAGCTTAACGGCTTGCGCGAAGCACGCCGGGAAGCGGGCAATTCAACGGCTTTAAAGCCGGCGGACTTGATTCTGGATGAAGATGAGGCCGCGCGCCGCGCCAGCGCCGGAGAGCCTTTCGTCATCCGTATGATGGTGCCGGACGAGACCGGCAGTTGCGCGATAGATGACCTGTTGCGAGGCAGCATTGAGCTGGACTGGAGCATGGTGGATGCCCAGATCCTGCTCAAGTCCGATGGCATGCCCACCTATCACCTGGCCAATGTGGTGGACGATCACCTGATGGGTATCACCCACGTTATTCGCGGCGAAGAGTGGATTAACTCGGCCCCCAAGCACAAGCTCCTGTATGAGTACTTTGGCTGGGATATGCCGGTGCTGTGCCATATGCCGCTGTTGCGCAACCCCGACAAGAGCAAGCTGAGCAAGCGCAAGAACCCCACCAGCATTCTCTACTACGAGCGCATGGGTTTCATGCCCGAGGCTCTGCTCAATTACCTGGGCCGCATGGGCTGGTCCATGCCGGATGAGAGTGAAAAATTCAGCCTGGAAGAGATGCAGGCCAATTTCGATATCGAGCGGGTCTCACTGGGCGGACCAGTATTCGATGTGGAGAAGCTTAGCTGGCTCAATGGCACCTGGATCAGGGAAGAGCTTTCGGATGCGCAACTGGCAGACCGGCTGCACGAGTGGGGCTATAACCGCAAGCAACTACTGGAGGTCATTCCCCATGCCAAGCAGCGCATGGAAACCTTCAGCGACCTGGCACCGCTGGCCGGCTTCCTGGTGTCGGGCACACTGCCGCTGACAGCAGACAGTTTTGCCGAGGCCAAACTGGAAGACGAGAAACTGTTGCAGGCCCTGCAATTCACCCTGTGGCGGCTGGAAGCGCAGCGTCATTGGCAGCGTGACAATGTCTTTGCCGATGTGAAGGCTGTGGCCGACAGTATGGAGATAAAGATGAAGGATTTCCTGGCACCGTTCTTCATCGCCGTGTGCGGTTCTACCGCTTCCTTCTCTGTATTTGATGCTATGGTGCTGTTGGGTCCGGACATGACCCGCGCCCGCATCCGCCATGCCATTGAGGTGCTGGGCGGGGTGTCGAAAAAGGCCATGAAACGTTTTGAGAAAGCCTACCGGGAACTGCCTGGGGAGGATTGATATGCGCACGCTTACAGCAACTCTGCTGCTGGGCCTGCTGGCACCGCACTGGGCTGCCGCCGACGTACTCTCGGCCTCGCGCGAGGGCTTCAGCCTGCGGATCGAAACCCTGAGCCAGGCCACGCCCGATGTGTCCTACCAGGCCTTTACCGCCATCGAGCGCTGGTGGGACCCGGCCCATAGCTATGCGGGCGTCGCCAGCAACCTGTCGCTGGATGTATCCCCGGGTGGTGCCTTCCTGGAGAAACTCAGCAATGGTGGCTTCGTCAAACACCTGGAAGTGGTCTACGCCCAGCCCGGCAAGGAAATTCGCCTATTGGGGGGACTGGGGCCACTGCAGCCGATGGGCCTTTATGGTGCTCTCACAGTGCAATTCGAGGCTTACGGCAAGGGCAGCAAGACCATCATGCTCTACAACGTCGGTGGCTTTTCCTCGGCTGGTCTGGAGAACCTGGCACCGATCGTCGATGCAGTGCAGGCCGCCCAGATGCAGCGCCACGCCGCCTACGCCGATATCCTCATGCTGGAGCGCTAAAGCCAGTTGACAGGGTGGGGGTGCGACACTAGAATGCGCAGCTCTTTTCGGGGCCATAGCTCAGCTGGGAGAGCGCAACACTGGCAGTGTTGTGGTCGGGGCGGGGCGCGTAGCCTTCGATCCCGCCAGCGGGATTAGGAAAGAGTAGATTTTCGGGGCCATAGCTCAGCTGGGAGAGCG